>CAXBCH010000014.1:0-97417 GCA_963974125.1 uncultured Haliea sp.
AAAAATGTGTCAGCTTATCCCAGGAACAAGTAGGTAGATTTAACGCCGCTTACGTATCAGGCGCGCGACCGGTCGCGCGGTCGTGACCGCATGATCAAGGGAAACGAACCGGAGTTCGGGAGCGACACTCCTCCGGGTTTCAAAGCGCTGGAGCGACTGAGGTCCGACACCCACCTGGCTCTCCTGAGTGTATTCGTGGCAATAGCCTGCCTGGCCATCGGGTCCTTCGGAATCTATCGCCTGATCCGGGGCGAGTTCGCCGTGGCGCTGTTCGAGGGCCTGGTCGTCGCGGCGATGCTGGGCAACCTTGCCTATGCCTGGATCACCGGGCGCAGCCAGCTGGCGGGCACCCTGATCGCCACGCTGCTGGCCGCCGGCACCCTGTTTCTGGTGCTTGTTCTCGGATTGTCCTACCTGTGGGTGTTCTCGCTGATGATCGCCATTTTCCTGCTGGCCAGCAGGGTTGTCAGCATCGCACTGTCGTTGTTGCTTGTCGCGGTCATCGGCAGTGTACCGGAGGTGTTCGCCGACCATATCGAACGGCTCACGTTCCTCACGGTCGCCGTGCAGGTCGCGGTGTTCTCGTTCGTGTTCGCCTGGCGGACCTCACGCCAGCATCGTCAGCTCCACGTCATGGCCAACCGCGACCCCCTTACCGGAATCGGCAATCGCCGCTCCCTGCTTCGCGAGATGGCCAGGCGCACTGAAGCCGCCAGGATCGACGGCGAAAGGGCTGCCCTGGCCCTGATCGATCTGGACTACTTCAAGGAGGTCAACGACCGCCACGGCCATGATGCGGGCGACGCCGTGCTCGTCGACCTGGCGGCGATCGCCAAGGGCACGATGCGTGCCTGCGACAGCTTCTACCGCTACGGCGGCGAGGAGTTTGTCCTGGTGATGCCGGGCACGACCCCGGAAGGGATCGCGCCCGCTCTCGACAAATTGCAGGAAGCCATTCGTGAACGGCTGCGCGTGCCCGACGGGCCGGTGACGGTATCCATTGGCGCCGCAGCACTCAGGGCCGACGAGGAATCGAGGAACTGGTTGTCGCGTGCGGACCGCGCGCTGTACGCGGCCAAGTCCGCGGGTCGCGATCGCGTTTGCATCGCCCCGGATTGAGCGCCGCGCGCAAGCACCTGCATCAACCCCACAGTGCGGGCTCGGGGAGCCCCACGACACCGCCTTCGCCATAGACCAGGCCGTGTTCGATGTCCGACTTGAGCAACAGCGGGCCATCGATATCCACGTATTGGCAGAACTGGCCGATCACGTAGCTCGGCGCCATCGACAGCGAGCTGCCACACATGTTTCCCACCATCAGGTCCATCCCGGCCTTGCGGGCAGCTTCCACCAGTGCCAGGCCCTCGGTGAGGCCACCGCACTTGTCCAGCTTGATATTGAGCACGTCGTAGCGGCGGGCGGCTGCAGCAAACTCTCCGAGGTGCAGGCAGGACTCGTCGGCGCCCAGGGGAACCGGGGACTTGAATCCTTCCAGCGCCTCGTCTTCCCCGCGGGGCAGGGGCTGTTCGATCATGGCGATTCCAAGTCGTGCTGCGTGGGGCAGGTATTCCCCCAGGGCAGCGAAGTCCCAGCCCTGATTGACGTCGACAATCAGCCTCGCGTCTGGCCGGGCGGCACGGATTGCCTCGAGTCGCGCGATGGGGTCGCTGGCATCCAGCTTGATCTTGAGATTGGCAAACTGGCGCGCTTCCCGGGCCCGTTCGCCCATGACCTCCGCCGGCGCGACTCCGAGGGTATAGACGGTGGTCAGCTGGCGCGGGGTGATCGACAACAGTTCCCAGATACGCTTGCCCGCTGCCTTCGCCCGATAGTCCCAGAATGCACAGTCGAGGGCATTGCGCGCGCCGCCGGCGGGCAGCAGGTGCTGGATGCTCTCGGTGGAGAGATCCCCGCTGAGACCGCCGGTCACGGCCTCGAGTTGTGCCGCCATGGAGTCGGCGCTTTCACCCAGGTAATAGGCCCCCAGTGCCTCGCCCCTGCCGCTGACGCCATCCTTGCTCACCGTGACACGCAGTGTCTCGCTGGATTCGAAGACGTGGCCGGTGATAGCGAACGGGGCAGCCATGGGGAAGGCAACTTTCTCAATGGTTATCTGCATGGGCTTGTGTGCTCCTCAGGCTCGAAATTGCGGTAAAAGATGGTCGACAATGGCGGCAGTTCCCTCGACCAGGGGGTCGACGCAGGGCAGGCCGTAGTGTCCTGCGAGCCCGGCGAGATAGTCCCCGCGCTCGGTGGCAGGTATTGTCGAGGTGTTGATGCTGATACCGACACAGCGGATGTTCGGGTTGGTGAGTGAACCGATGGCCACCGTACGCGCGATAACGTCCTCGATTGCGGGCACCGGGTAGTGCTCCCAGCCGGATATCTGTTCCCGTCTCGCTTCGTGACAGACCACGAACGCGTCCGGCTGAGAGCCAAGCAGCAGACCATGACTGACCGGGGCATAGGCCGGATGAAAGATTCCACCCTGGCCTTCAATCACATCCCAGTGCCCGGGGCTGTTGTCCGGCGACAGCAGCTCCGCGGCTCCGCTGAGGAAGTCGGATACGACAGCATCCAGCGGAATGCCGCGTCCGGCGATCATGATGCCGGTCTGCCCCGAGGCCCGGAAATCAACGTCGATACCAGCGCTGCGCATATCCTTTTCCAGCTGCAGGGCCGTGTACTTCTTGCCCAGGGCACAGTCGGTTCCGACCGTCAGCAAGCGCATGCCGGTGCGTTTCTTGCCGGTGGCTACCGGCAGCTCCGCCGGTGGTACCCGGATATCGACCAGACGGGCACCACTGTCCGCGGCGGCAGCGGCCAGGGCGGGATTGTCCGCGAGGCGGGTATGCAGACCGGCGACAATGTCCAGGCCTGCTGTGGCGGCTGCCGCGAGTGTTGCCTGCCAACTTGCCGGCAGTGCGCCACCGATCGTGGCAGTGCCGATGATGACGGATTTTACTCCCGCAGCGACGGCTGCCTCGATTGTCATGTCCGGCAGTCCCAGGTCCGCGGTATCCGCGGTGAGCCTGAGCTGCCCGGCGCAAAGTTCGCGCCGCCACTGGACGAGGCCGGCCCCGGTCTTGACGTAGGCCGCGCGTGCTTCATCGCCCACGAAAATCAGATAGGGTGCCTTGAGTGAAATTGCGTGCATGTCAGTGTCCTTGCAGGGATAGCCGATGGATTTTCCAGATACCCAGAGTCAGTAAGGGCAGAATGAGGATGGCAATGAATACCCAGGTCAGAAAGCCGTAGCCCTTGGCGATCAGGTCCACAATCCCGATCGCCGTGGCGCCGTACACCGAAACCAGCAAGAGTCCTCCCGCGATCAGCGGTCGTGCAAAGCGCGGTAGCTGGTGACCGGTTTCGTGAGCGTGCACATCGATGCGCTCATTGATCGAATGCAGCAGCCCGGTGCCGGTCTCGACGAAGGTACCGAACACCACCAGCTGGAACAGCAGTTGCAACCAGGGTGTCTGCAACTGTGCCATGAGGTATAGCGCCGGTACCGGTTGCTCGGCAATTTGCGGGTACTGCGACATCATCGCCAGATAGAACATGAACGCCGGGACCACGGCGATGGCGCCGGTAATCAGGCCGGCACCGATGGCCTGGCGCCGAGTCGTTAGCAGCACCATGCAGAAGAGTACCGCGGGCAGATTGATGTTGTAGCCCGCATAGCGGACACCGTTGACCAGCCAGCTGTCTCCGCCCTGGTCTGCATCCAGCGTGTGCTGGATGGCATCGCCGAAGGTGACGAAGGTGATGATGAACAGGGCGATGTACACCAGGTAGAGCAGTACCGACCAGAACGCCAGCGCTTTCTGGATGACCGCCGAGCCGAGAAACGTCAGCAGACCCACCAGCACCATCATGGCAACTGTGCCGGCTGTCGCCGGTACACCCAGCAAGGTGAGAACCAGTTCCCCCGCCGCCGAGCCCACCACCGCGAGAATCAGGATGACCAGGGCAATGTAGGCGATCTCGTAGAGGATCCAGGCCGGGCCCAGCAAATGTCGGCAGAAGGTCCGGTAGTCGTAGGAGCGCGTCACCCGAGCGAACTCGTAGGCCGCAGCCATGACGACACTGAAGACCAGGCCGGCGACCACGATACCGAGTAGCCCCCCCACGGGTCCCGAGGGAATAAAGAACTCCACCAGCTCGCGACCGGTGGCATAGCCCCCGCCGATGATCACCGACTGGAAAATCAGGCCCGGGAGCAGGTAGGCGCGCCACGCGGCCATGTCAGCGGCCACCGGCCGGGATGGCGGGGAAGGGCGGCCGGTCCATGGCCGGGATAGTGATCTCGACGCCTGTCACCACACCATCCGCCTCCCGCACGCCTACCTGCAGGCCCATGCCCCCCTCCGCCACAAACTCCCGCGGCCCCACCGCAGTGAGCGGGAGTGTCGGGGCCTGTTCGTCATCCGCGGCGCCCAGTCGGGCCAGCAGGGCGCCATCGCGGTACACCAGCGAGAACAGTCCATCGGCGGTGATCCGGAAAGGTGTCATCAGGTAGTTGCCGGCAAACTGGCGCAGACGCCCCGGGGCGGGTTGGGTGGCCAGTGCCTCCTGCATGACCGGCTCTTCGCCCAGCAACACACTGCTGATCTTGCGGGAGAGCACGGCCGGGGCCACGGGCGGGTTGTCGGCATTGGTGAGGACGACAATGGTCATGTCCAGCTCCGGGTAGTAGGCGTGATGGGACCTGAAGCCGGAAATGCCGCCACCGTGGGACCACACGGTGTGCCCGTGGTGTTCATTGCGGGTCAGGGCGCCGAGCGCATAGGTTTGCGGGGTGCCATCGGCAAACATGAGTGTTCTGGTGGCCAGTTCCCGCACGCTGTCCGCTACTCCGGGGGAGGTGAAAAACTGGCGCCGGTAGCGGGCGAGGTCTGCTGCCGTCGCCTGGATGGAACCCGCGGCGAAGGGCGTGAGGTAGGGCGTGGGCGGCGCATTCTGGAAGCCGTCGGCGGTCGCCAGGTAACCGCGGGCGCGGTTGTCGACAATCTCTTCATGGCGCCCGCTGTAGGTACGCGCCAGTCCCAGCGGATCCAGGATCCGGTCCTGCAACAGAGCGTAGTAGTCTTCCCCGGTGACCGCTTCCAGGACCAGCCCCAGCAGATAATAGCCCGAGTTCGAGTACAGAAAATGACTGCCGGGCTCGAAGTCGAGCGGCGTATCGGCGAACAATTGCAGGATGTCCTCCCGCTGGTTCGGTACCCAACTGAGGATCGCCTGCCCTGCCGGGAGAGCCGTGTAGTTGGCGATGCCCGAGGTGTGCGTCAGCAGTTGCTGCAGGCTGGCGTGGCGGCCGGGGCCTGTGTAGTCGGGAAGGTAATCGACAACCATTCCCTGCAATTGCAGCGTGCCCTCTGCAACGAGTTGCAGGATCAGGTGTGCAGTATAGGACTTGGTGATGGAGCCGAGCTGGTACACCGTATCGGGACCGGCGGCCACCTGGTGTTCGAGATCAGCGAAGCCCATGCTCTTGGCGTAAACCGTTTTCCCCCCGACATCCACCAGGACGGTGTAGGCGGGGGTGAGCCCCTGCCAGGGTATCTCCCTGGACAGCAGGGCATCGACATTGCCAATCTCCTCCGCGGCAGGTTCCCACGCCTCACCCGACCAGGCCAGGCTGGCACAAGCTGCCAGGGCCGCAAGGCAACAGCGCCGGATGCCCGTTGTTATTGTTGTGTTGAGAATCACCTTGTCCTCCTGCCAGTGAGGTCGGGGCGGTGCGCGAAGTTCGGGGTACGCCCCGCGCACATGCCGGTGCCTTGATTAAATGCTAATCTGATGGCTGCCTATGGTTCGCGCCGCCAGGCGGGAGAGACCTTAGCACAAGTATGTTGTCATAACAACGAAATGGCGGACGCCTGCCTGAAAAATGCGCGATACTGTCGCGGCCCGATCCGCACCAAGGAGAGACAATGCCTCTAGCGCCCCTGCCCAGGTTGAAGAAGGAACAGCTGACGGAGGGTATGGAACCGCCCTCCCATATCAGCTACCAGATCACCATTGCCGCCAACCTGATGGCCTTCGGCAGCAGTGCCAGTAACGTAAAGCGGTTTGGCATCAAGACCCGGGAGTGGCGGGTGCTCGGCTGCATCACGCAGGTGGGTCCGGCCACTGCCAGCGACATCGTGCGCCTGGTGCACCAGGACAAGGGCAGTATCAGCAGGGCTATCACGGGCCTGGAGCGCGAGGGGCTGGTCGGGAAGATACCCAATCATGCCCACAAGAACAGCCCCTATATCTGGTTGACGGAAAAGGGCCGGAAACTGGTGGATCGTATTTATCCGGTATTTATCCAGCAGGCCGAACTGTTCACCGATGTCCTCAGTGACAGCGAGCAACGGGAGTTGTGCCGCCTGCTGGACAAGCTGAAGGATCACGTCGAGCGGGTGCGGATCGAACAGGGCATCTAGCCCGGAATGCCGTCGGGCCCGTCTGCGGTCCCTGCAATTAGCCCAATCCAGTATGTTGCTATAACAACATTCATGTGCTACCTTTTTCCCATTCGCATCCATCCCGGCGGTCGGCTCGGAGTATCCGGTGGCCCCGGGAACACACCATAATCACAATGGAGAGCAGATATGACCGGGAAAAATTTGGGGAAAACACGCCTCGCGCACGCTGTGCGCGAGCATGCCTCGCGCCTGGCAGGGGTTTCGCTGGCAGTTGCCGTGTCAACGCTGCCAGCTGGCGCCGTCCTGGCCCAGGGTGCTGGCGAAGGTGTTCTGGAAGAGGTAATTGTCACCTCCGCGGCGACCCGGCTGCAGTCCGGGTTCGAGTCGCCGAAGCCGGTGACCACGGTCAGCCGGGAACAGCTTGACGCGAGGGGGCTGGTCAATGTGGCCGACTTCCTCAATGAGATCCCGTCCTTCATCGGCACCAACACGCCGGCCACGACCACGCTCTCGTCCAGCCTCAATGGTGCCAACCTGCTCGATCTGCGCGGCCTGGGCCCGAACCGGACCCTGGTGCTCGTGGACCGGCGCCGCTTCACCCCGACCAATGATACCGGGGTGGTGAACATCAACGTGATTCCGCAGTCCCTGATCCGGAATGTGGAGGTGGTTACCGGGGGGGCCTCCGCACAGTGGGGTTCCGACGCGGTGGCCGGAGTCGTAAACCTCCAGCTCGATCGCGAATTCGAGGGTGCCCGGGTCGATGCCCGCTATGGCGAGGCCGGTGAGGGTGATGCGGAGACAGAGTTTGTCTCCTTTGCCTTCGGGGTTGCGAGCGATGATGGCCGCAGCCACCTGGTCATCGGTGGCGACATGGAAAATCATGATGGTGTCGTCAACCAGAGTGATCGCGACTGGGGTCGGGAGCGTTGGGGGATTGTCGGCAATCCGCTGGATACCGGTCCCGATGATGGCATTCCGGCACGTCTTATTACTCGCGATGTGGTGCTGGGCCTGGGTACCCCCGGTGGTTACCTGCCGCTGGCACTCGGCAATCATCCCGCCGTGGCCCAGACCCGCTTTGGTCCCGCTGGCGAGTGGCTGCCCTATGACATCGGTGCATTTCCGATTCCCAGTGCATTTGCCGCGCTGCCCTTCCAAGTGGGGGGTGACGGCACCCCGTTCGGCGATCCCGCCAGTCTCTCGGCGCCCTATGACCGCAAGTCTTTCATGGCCATTGCCAGCCACGATCTCACGGCCAGTGTCACCCTGTTTGCGGAAGCATCCTGGGGCAAGACCAGTTCCAGAAACGAGACCGTGCACCCGTGGAGCTTCATCGGCGGCGGTCCGGATATCATTGCTGCGGATAACCCGTTCATACCGGACCCGCTGCAGCAGGTCATGGCGGAGAACGCCATCCCTGTGCTGGTAATGGCCCGCACCAATCTTGATCATGGGGCGATCACCTCGGATACCACCAACGAGACCACGCGCTTTCTGGCGGGGCTGAAGGGTGACTTTGCGGACGCCTGGCGCTGGGAGGTGACGGCGGCGACTGGCACCACCGACTCCCAGGCTCTGCAGTTCGACAATGTCATCAAGGCCAACCGCAACTTTGCCATTGACGCAGTACGCGATCCCGCCAGTGGAGATATCGTGTGTCGGGCAAACCTTGGTGGCGCCAATGGCGCCCCAGGATGCGTACCGCTGAACCTGTTTGGCAATGGTGCTCCCAGCCAGGCCGCTCTTGACTATATCCACGGCACCGCCAGCCTGCAGTGGGAAGTCCGGCAGAAAGTGTTTGCGGCATCCATGAGCGGTGAACTGCTGGACTTGCCCGCGGGGCCGGTTGCGCTGGCGTTCGGGGCAGAGTACCGGGAGGAGAGCTCGTCCACTACACCCGACAAGACCGCGGTGGAAGGGGGATATTTCATTACCAACGTGGTGCCGCTGGAAGGCGAGTACGACGTGTCCGAGGTGTTCATGGAGGCGGGGCTTCCGGTGCTGGCGGGCGTCAACGGCATGAACCTGGATGTCAATGCCGCGATTCGTTACACCGATTACAGCACCAGCGGTGGCGAGAATACCTGGCAACTGGGGGCAACCTTCAGCCCCTATCAGGATCTCACTTTCCGCGGTACGGTCTCGCGCGACATTCGCGCGCCGAATATCGGCGAGCTGTTCCAGACCTCGCGCCTGTTTTTCCAGAACCTGGTCGACCCCTTTAGCGGGGGAGTGTCCCGCCTGATCCAGGTGCCGGTGGGTGGCAACACCGAGCTGGCGCCCGAGGAATCGGATACCGTGACCTTTGGTGCCGTGTACCAGCCCGGGTGGCTGGACGGGTTGAGTCTGTCGGCGGACTGGTACCAGATCGAGATCGATGACGCCATCGGCAGCCTGCCGGCACAGACCGTTGTCGACACCTGCTTTGCAACTGGCGCTCTCTGTGAGTTGGTGACTCTGCAGAACGGCGAATTGTTCCGGGTGCAGGAGAATCTGGTCAACGTGGCACAGCGCAACGTCGAGGGAGTAGATCTGGAGGCGGTCTACGAAGTACCGGAACTGATGGGCGGTACCCTGACACTGCGCTGGCTGGCGAGCTATGTTGAAGAGCAATCGTTCTCTCCTGATGGCATCACTGTATTGGATGATGCCGGCGTGGTGGGTCCGGACGCCGCGGGCGATAATCCGACGCCTGAATGGCGCTGGAACCTTTCCGGTGACTACCGGATCGGGCAGCTTGGCGTGACCGCACAATTGCGCTACGTCGGCGGTGGCGATTATCTGGCGGACCAGACAATCGAAGATATCAATGACAATGATGTGGACGATGTCTACTACGTCAATCTGGGCGCTCGCTACGATATTCCCTGGGGCGACAGCAGCAATCTGCAGCTCTATGGCGGGGTCAACAACGCGTTCGACCAGGATCCGCCCGTTGCGCCGGTCGATTTCATCAATAATCTGGGGACCAACAATCAACTGTACGATGTCGTCGGCCGCTATTTCTTTGGCGGTGTGAGACTCACTTTCTAGCACCGCGCTGCCGCACCACTAATTACAGGGAGTCTTCAACATGAATCCAAGACACATTTTCCGGGGGCTGGTCATGGCCCCAATGCTGATGCTTGCCGCCGCCTGCTCGGAGCAGTCCGGCCAGGCCCAGGCAGTGGCATCAACACCTGCCGGGGCAACACAGTATGACCTGGTTCTGCGCAATGGCACGGTCGTTGATGGCACTGGCAAGGACGCTTACGCGGCGGACCTCGCGATCGTGGGTGGTCGCATCGTCGCCATTGGCGAGCTGGATGCCGCCGCTGCAGGAGAGGTGATCGATGTCAGCGGCAAGATCGTTGCACCGGGCTTTATCGATGTGCATTCGCATGCGGACCGTGCCCTGGATGATCCATCCACCGCAGCAATTGAGGGCTTCCTGCGCCAGGGCGTGACGACCGCTGTCTATGGTGTGGACGGCTTTCTCGACCTCGAGCGCATGCAACGCTATGCCGAGCTCGGTGAGCAGGGCGGGATGGGGATAAATTTCATGGCCTACATCGGCCACAACGCGGTGCGTCGGGAAGTGATGGGGATGGACAATCGGGAACCGGACCCGACCGAACTGCAACAGATGCAGGACATCGTCAGGGATGCCATGGAGTTCGGCGCGGCGGGCCTGTCCACGGGCCTGATGTATCTGCCGGGCAGCTACGCGAGCACCGAGGAGGTAGTGGCCCTGGCAAAGGTCACCGCGCCCTATGGCGGGGTCTATGACTCGCACGTGCGTGATCCCGCCAAGAACCTGCTGGCATCGCACCAGGAGTGTCTGGACATTGGCCTCGCGGCCGGTGTGGACCCGCACCCGGGCCACATCAAGGCAGTGGGCGCGGCAAACTTCGGCAAGGGCCCCGACATTGTCAACCTGGTCGAGGCTGGTATTGCGCGCGGGCAGAATGTCACCGTTGATCTGTACCCCTATGATGGCGCCGCCACCGCCCCGGTGATCGCGCTGCTTTATCCCGGTAACGACGAGCGTGGCAAGACTCTCAGGCAACGTATGGCGGGCATCATGAGCGACGAACCAGCCGCAGGGGATACCATGGAGCAACTGACGCAGGATCTGCGTCAGTACTGGCGGGACAGTGCCGGACAACCAGAGATTCTGGCACAGGCCAGGGCAATCACCGAGGAGCCCCCCGAGGGCCTGTACAGCTGGGTCGAAGTAGTGGGCTACCAGTCGATGCGGGTCGTCGTCAGCGAAAACAAGGAGTATGAAGGACGGATGGTCGTGGATCTGGCGGAGGATCTGGACATCACCCCGTTCGAACTGTACCGGCAATTGATCGTCGCGGAAGGTGACAATGCCATGGTTACACTGGGCGCAATTCAGGAGGATGACATCCGTGTGGTCATGCGCCAGCCCTGGGCGATGATTTCCTCCGATGGTGCCGAAGTCGATCCGGAACATCCGCGCGGCAGGGGAACGTTTCCGAGAGTACTGGGCCGGTATGTGAGGGAGTGGGGTGTGTTGAGCCTCGAAGAGGCCGTGCACAAGATGTCCGGATTGCCGGCGCAGTATCTCAAGCTGACCGATCGCGGGGTCCTGCGCGAAGGTGCCGTCGCCGACATCGTGGTATTTGATCCGGAGACAGTGATTGACCGCGCTACCTGGGCGGAGCCCACGTTGTATGCCGAGGGTGTGGAGCACGTGTTTATCAACGGTGACGCAGCGTTGCTGCACGGTGCGGTGAGTGAAAGCAGGCACGGACGGTTTGTGCCGTTTGCGCCGGATGTTACCGAGTAGTCGATTCCCCGCCGAACCCGGGCCTGTGGGGCGGTCGCGCCGTTTGTCGCCGTGACACGCCCCCCGCGCAGGGCCATGTATTCCCGCTTCGGTCACAAGGAGCCCTCGCCCATGCTGCTCTCCATTCGCGTACTCACCACCCTGCTGGTACTGCTGCTCGTCACAGGCTGCAGCGAGCGCCAGCAGGAGCAGACACCGGATGTCCCCGCTTCCCGCTACGATCTCATTATTGACAATGGTGTGGTCTACGACGGCTCGGGCGCGGCGCCCGTTCACGCCGGCATCGCCATTACCGGGGACCGCATCGTCGCCATGGGCGATCTTCAGGGTGCCGTTGCCGAGCGCAGGCTGGACGCCGGGGGGCTGGCGGTCGCTCCGGGGTTTATCAACATGCTGAGCTGGGCCACCGAGACCCTGATCGAGGACGGGCGCGGCCTCTCCGACATCGCCCAGGGCGTGACCCTGGAAGTGTTCGGCGAGGGCTGGTCCATGGGGCCGCTCACCGAGGCGATGAAAGAAGAGGATCGCCAGCGCCAGACCGATATCCGTTATGACATTGAGTGGACCACGCTGGGCGAATATCTGGAATTCCTCGAGCGCCGCGGCGTGTCCCCCAATGTCGCGTCGTTCGTCGGTGCCACGACCCTGCGCATCAAGCACATTGGTTACGAGGACCGCGCGCCCACCCCTGCCGAGTTGCAGGGAATGCGCGACGATGTGGCGCTGGCCATGGAGGAGGGCGCCATGGGCGTCGGCTCCTCGCTGATCTACATGCCGGCCTTCTACGCGGATACCGACGAATTGATTGCCCTGGTGGATGTGGCTGCCGAGTACGGTGGTTCCTACGTCACCCACATGCGCTCGGAGGGCAACCGGCTACTGGAAGCGGTGGATGAAGTGCTGGCCATTGCCGAGGCCACGGGAGCGGCAGTGGAAATCTATCATCTGAAAGCGGCGGGCAAGGACAATTGGCAGAAAATGGACCAGGTCATCGACCGGATCAATGCGGCCCGCGCCGAGGGCGTGGATATCCGCGCCAACATGTATACCTATACGGCGGGCTCGACCGGCCTCAATGCCGCCATGCCACCCTGGGTGCAGGAAGGCGGTTTCGATGCCTGGGTGGCCCGGCTGCGGGATCCGGAAATTCGCGCCCGCCTGCTGGAAGACATCGAGACACCGACGGATGCCTGGGAAAATATCTACCTGGCCTCCGGTGGCGCCGACAATGTTCTGCTGGTGGGGTTTCGCAGCGACGCATTGAAACCACTTGCCGGCAAGACCCTGGCGGAAGTTGCCGCCATGCGCGGCAGTACGCCGGCCGAGACCATGATCGACCTGGTGATCGAGGACAACAGCCGGGTCGATGCGGTCTATTTCATGATGTCGGAAGAGAACCTGGTCAAGCAGATCGCCCAGCCCTGGATGAGTTTCCAGTCCGACGCCGCGGCACTCGCCCCGGAGGGTGTGTTCCTGAACAGCAGTACCCATCCCCGCGCCTACGGCAATTTCGCCCGCCTGCTGGGGAAGTATGTGCGTGAGGAGGGCGTGATTCCGCTGCAGGAGGCAGTGCGCCGGCTGACGTCGCTGCCTGCCAGCAATCTCGGGCTCGCCGATCGGGGGCTGCTGGCAGCGGGTCATTATGCTGATATCGTGATCTTTGATCCCGACACCATCCAGGACAATGCCACGTATCTGCAGCCACACCAATTGGCCACGGGTGTGCGCCACGTATTCGTCAACGGTGAGCAGGTGCTGGCCGACGGTGTGCATACCGGCGCCCTGCCGGGACGCGTTGTTCGCGGTCCGGGGTATCAGGGTGCAGATGGGGGAGCGGCGCGGTAACGCCCGGCAAGCCCGGGGGTAGTACCCGCCAGCTTCTCGCCTGTGGTAAGCTCCCACCAGCAGCTTCAGGGGGAAATCATGATTCGCACGACTGTCCTCAAGGCGGCCACTGTGGCCGCATTTGCACTGGCATTGCCGGCCTGCACCTGGGTAAAAATCCCCGACGATGCGCGCGCGGTTGCGATTGTCGAAGCCAGTGCGGTCGGCAATTGCCAGCGTCTGGGCAATGTGTCGACCAATGTCGCCTGGAAAGTGGCGGGCATCAAGCGCGGGGAAAACAAGGTCCGGGTCGAGCTGGACAACCTCGCCCGCGAGCGCACGTTCGGCATGGGCGGCAATACCATGGTGCGGGAATCCATCAACGAGGGCACCGGCGAGTACATCGCCTACAAGTGTCCCTGAGTTTGCTGCTCAGGGATTGCGGGTTACCGGCTGCGCCACGCCCCTGCCGCGGCTGTCGGCGGCCGCCTCAATACCGTCTTCTGTCACCTGTACAGCCTGGATGTCGCCAAGGTCGCCCCAGTCATTGGGTTCCACGGCATAACCCATTTTTTCCAGGGCCAGCCGGGTGCTGGCGCTGATCTGGCGCCGGTCATGGCGGAGCAAGTACGCCTGCGGCAACTGGTGGTGAAAACGGGTGGCGTCGACCGCGGCCTGCAGCGGCATGCCGAAATCGTACAGGTTGAGGATTACCTGGAACACGGAGGTGAAGATGGTGCTGCCGCCCGGCGTGCCAATCACCAGCGCGGGTCTGCCATCCGCCAGCAGAATGGTCGGGGTCATGGAGGACAGCATCCGCCGGCCGGGCGCGATCGCATTGCGCTCGTTGCCGATCACCCCGAAGGCGTTGGGCACGCCGGGCTTGGCCGAGAAGTCGTCCATTTCATTGTTGAGCAGGAAGCCGGCACCTTCCACCACCACGCCGGAACCGAAGTCCCAGTTCAGGGTGTAGGTCAGTGCGACGGCGTTGCCGTCGCCATCGAGAATTGAGAAGTGGGTAGTGTCCGGTGACTCCAGGCCCGGCGGCACCGCTGCGGGACTCGAGATGCGGGTGGGGTCGATGCCACTGGCTCGTGCATTCAGGTAGTCCGGGTCCAGCAGGTCGGCCACGGGCACATCCACATGATCGGGGTCGCCGAGGTACGCGGCGCGGTCCGCGAATGCGCGCTTCTTCAGTTCCGCGAGCAGATGCAGGTAGGGCGCTGAATTGTGCGCCAGGCCGGCAAAGAGGGGGGTGGTAGCGTCGCGCAGCGCCAGCAGCTGCAGCAGGGCAATCCCGCCGGAACTGGGGGGCGGAGCCGACAGCACGGTGAAGTGCCGCCACTGCAACTGCAGGGGCTCGCGCCACTGTGCCTCGTAGTCCGCGAGGTCCTGCAGCGTGATCAGGCCGCCGCTGCGCTGCATCTGCGCGACCAGCAGGCGGGCGGTTGCGCCCCGGTAGAAGTCCTCGGGGTCGGCGGCGATGCGCTCCAGGGTGGCCGCCAGCGCAGCTTGTTGGAACATTTCTCCAGCGTTCATGTCGCCAAAGTGGTCGCCGAAATTGGTCTCTCCCGCGATCTCGCCGACCTTGTCACGGGCCAGTGCCGCAAGATCCGCCGGGACCTCGAAGCCCTCGCGCGCCAAACTGATGGCCGGCTGCAGCAGGCGGCTCCAGGGCAGGCTGCCATGGCGCGCATGGGCCCGCTGCAGGCCACGGACGGTGCCGGGCACGCCGGAAGCGAGGCCGCCGACAAGCGATGCCCGTTGCACGAATTCGCCGTCCTCGTCCAGGTACATGTCGCGGCTCGCGGCCTGCGGTGCCTGTTCGCGAAAGTCGAGAAACTGCGCCTCGCCGTCGATAACGCCGAGCATAAAGCCGCCGCCGCCGATATTGCCCGCTTCCGGGTAGGTCACCGCGAGCACGAAGGCCGCGGCGACCGCGGCATCGACCGCGTTGCCACCTTCCTCCAGCACCTGCGCGGCGGCTGCCGCCGAGTAGCGGTCGGGCATGGCGATGGCGCCGCCGGAAGCGGCCCAGCCGTGGCAGGCGCCGAGTAGCAGCAGGCTGCTGCAGAGCGCGGCCAGATGGCGGCGGAGGGCTGGCTTGACTGAATGCAGGCAGTGAATGGCAGTTCTCCCCGGGGAGTTGTAGTAGTCTGGTTGTGTATTGAACGCTGCGGACAGGCCGTGGTCAACGGCGGGCTTTGGCGGTTTCCGGTGCGATGGCGCCCCGGGGCTCCCTTGGGCATAATGGCTGCCTGATTTCGGGGCACGGGCAGCGCGTCAGCAGATGTACCACCAGTATTTTGGCCTCAACGAAGCACCTTTCTCCATCGCGGTAAATCCGCGCTATCTGTTCATGAGTCCCCGGCACCGGGATGCGCTGGCCCACTTGCTGTATGGGGTCGGCGCCGGCGGTGGCTTTATCCTGCTCACCGGTGAGGTTGGTACCGGCAAGACCACCATCAATCGCTGCCTGCTGGAACAATTGCCGCCGGCGACGGATGTCGCCATCATTCTCAACCCCGCCCTGAATGCCCTGGAATTGCTGGCGACTGTCTGCGATGAGCTGGGTATAGGCTACGACGGCCAGCAGCCGACGCTGAAAACCCTGACCGACAGCCTGCACCGCTACCTGCTGCAGAACCACGCCGATGGCCGCAAGACGGTATTGATGATCGATGAGGCCCAGCACCTGGACTTCGATGTGCTGGAGCAGATCCGTCTGCTCACCAACCTGGAGACCAACAGCGAAAAGTTGCTGCAGATCATCCTCATCGGCCAGCCGGAGCTGGCCCAGCTGCTGCAGCGCCCGGAACTGCGCCAGCTCAACCAGCGCATTACTGCCCGCTACAACCTGGCGCCATTGAGCTCGGAAGAGACCGGCGCCTATATCCGCCACCGGCTGCAGGTGGCCGGGCTGGCGCCCGGGCGGGAACTGTTTCCGCCGGAAGTGGTGCGCGGCATACATCGCACCACGCGGGGGATTCCACGCCTGATCAACGTGCTCTGTGATCGTATTCTGCTGGGCACCTACGGTCGCAACCGCCTCCGCGCCGACCGGCACATGCTGGGGATTGCCGCCGCCGAGGTGATGGGGGAAGAGGGCCTGCGGCGCAATCGCTCGCGCCGCACCCTGTGGCTGGCTGCCGGCGCGGGGCTGCTGCTGGCGCTGGCGCTGCTGTTGTTGTGGTGGTATTGGCCTCCGGACACCGTGCCTGCGCAGCCGCTGCAGTCCTCGTCCGCGCCGGCAATGGTCGAGGAGAGGGCGGCTGGACCGGTTGCCGCGCCTGCTGCTGTCACCCCGGCGCCAGCCCTACCGGCACCGACTCCGGTGGGATCTCCGCCGCCCGGAACTCCGCCCGCGGCAACGGCCGATGCCTGGCAGCTGGCGCCACAGGCGGCCCTGGAGCAGCTCTGGCAACTGCAGGCTGAAGGTCCGGCACCTGCCCTGGAACAGCTTTGCGACGATGTCATCCGCTTTCCCCTGAGCTGTCTGCGCGGCCGCGCCGAAACCTGGCAGGAACTGCTGGCACTGCAGCGCCCGTTGCTGCTGGACCTGGTGACACCGGCGCGGTTTGCCGCGGCGGCGCTGTTCCTGGGTGAGGACGATGGCCGCGCCCTGTTGTGGTCGGGGAATGCGCTGCAGCGGGTTCCCTTTACTGAACTGGCGCCACTCTGGCGCGGCGGTTACCGTCTGTTGTGGCGGCCGCCGGCAGGCTTCAGCGGTCCCATCGGCCGCACCGAGGTCAGTCCCGCGGTCGCCGATGTGGCGGCACTGTTCGCGCGCCTCGACGGCCAGCCGCAGCCGCTCGCGGACAACCGCTATACTGCGGCCCTTGCGGACAGGGTGCGGCTGTTCCAGCGCGAGCAGCAGTTGCTGGCGGATGGTGTGGTGGGCGAGCAGACACTGTTGCGCCTGAATTTGCTGGCGGGCCGCGATCTGTCCGCCCGGGCCGCTCTGGAGCTACTGACCGCGAATACGACAGCAACGGAGGAGGCCGCGCCATGACGGCAACAGCAGGCCCGGAGTCACGGACAATGGGGTGGGGTCATGTCGCTGATTCTTGAAGCGCTGAATCGTGCCCGGCGGGAGCAGCACGATGCGGCGCCGGTACCGGGTGTGGACAGCGACCACTACTATCCCGCGGTCGAAGAGAGTCCCTGGCGGCAGCGCGGTTTGCTGGGCGCTCTCGCGGTGGCCCTGCTGGTGATCGGAGTGTTGCTGGGCCGTGAGTTCAGCCGCGACGGGATCGAACCGTCGCCCGCGGCAACGGTGCAGCCCGCTGTGATGGAGGAGGCTCCGGTTGCACCATCTGCGGCGCCTCCGGTCGCCACAACAACGGCTCCCGAGACCGGGGGCACCCCGGCGTCACAAGCGGCACCGGAGGCGCCCGTGACTCTCGAGCCAGTCCCGGAGCCAGTCCCTGAGGCGGTCCCCGAGGTTTCTGCGTCCGCGGTAGACACATCCCTGCCACAACCCGAAGCAGCTGCGACCGCGGGCACCGGAACCAGCGCGGAGGTGGCGGCCCTGTACCAGCAGACCACGGCCCCGGAAGAGGCCCCGGAAGTGGCCCCGGAAGTGGCCGAAGCCTCTGCAACGGTACCCGCCAGCGAGGAGCCCGTGGATATCGCCAGCCTGGTGACGGCGGCGGAGCAGGCGCTGGAGGACGTGCGCCTGGCAGAACACCCGGCGCCCTTTCTCGGCGACCTGTCCCAACAGCGCAAGGACGCGGTGCCCACCCTCATGTACCTGCAGCACGACTACCGCTCCGACGGCGGCTCGACCGTGACCATCAATGGTCAGCAGGCGCGCGCGGGGCAAACGGTCGGCCGCGGGGTGACGGTGGAGGAAGTCTTGCCCGACTCGGTGGTACTGAGCCATGCTGGTCAGCAGTTTCGCCTGCGGGCGCTCAACAGTTGGGTGAACCTGTAGCGACAGCCTGATGAAACACTGGTTTGACGATCTGGTGCCGGAATCATGAAGTTCATCATCGCCCTGGTCTTCCTGTTACTTTTTTTCGTCCTCGCCCTGAGTGCTCTTCTCGCCTGGGACCTGCGTGCCGACAGAGCGGAATGGCAGCGTCTCGCGGCGCTCCAGCCGGAGGCTCCGCAACAATTCTCCACCAGCATGATCGAAGACCTGCCCGAGCCCGCACGGCGCTACTTCAGTTTCATGATCGAACCGGGAACGCCGCTGCTGCCCGTGGCCGAGATTGAGATGAGCGGTCAGTTCAGCCTCGGGAACAAGGACAAACCGGCCTATCAGCCGATGGAGGCGCGCCAGATCCTCGCTGCCCCCGACGGATTCCTTTGGTCCATGCGTACCAGCGGCGGGATGCCGGTGTCGGGATCGGACTCCGGATCCTGGACACGGTTTCGCGTTCTCTGGCTGATCCCCGTCGCACGGCTCGGCGGGACGCCGGATCATACCCGCTCGGCCTTCGGCCGCTACGTTGCCGAGGCCGTTGTCTGGACACCTGCGGCCCTTTTGCCCGGCCCCGGCGTTAGCTGGTCGGCCGTCGACGAAGACACCGCGCGGGTAACGGTCCGCCACGGTAATCTAAGCCAGGCAGTGGATGTGACCGTCGCCAGTGATGGCAGGCCCGTCGTTGCATCGTTTCAGCGCTGGAGCAACGCCAACCCCGACAAGGTGCACCGCTTGCAGCCCTTTGGCGCCACCCTGTCCGATTTCCGCGAGGTCGGAGGCTATCGCCTGCCGTTCCGGGTCGAGGCCGGCAACCTGTTCGGGACCGACGACTATTTTCCTTTCTTCCTCGCCGAAGTCACGGCCATCCGGTTTCCCGAAGTAGCGCGATGATGGCCATGGTTCCTGCCGTTCAGGTCGCGCTGCCACTGGCGCTGCTGGTGCGGCAGGCGGCGATATCGGCAGCAAAGCCGCGCAGTATCTCGACGAAACGCACAGTCTCGGTCAGGAATGGTGCGTGGCCCGAGTCGTCGAACACCACCATTCGCTTGCCGCACGGCACCTCGACCTCTTTGAACCACGCCCGCACCAGCGCAACCGGCGTGTTCATATCCTGTGCACCCGAGATCAGCAGCAGGGGTACCGGCATCCGGGACACCTCCGCAACCAGGTCGCGCAGCAGATAGTCTTGCCACATAGGCCCACTGCCGCGGTTCGCACCACGCATCCAGCGCGGGTAATCCGTCAGACGGTACTCCGGTGCGGTCAGCGCGCCCAGCAGAAGGGACAGTAGCGAAACGTTCATGCCGCCATGCTGTGCCTCGACTTCTTGCATGAGGCGAACGTAGAGATTGTGGTCGTGGAATTCCCCGGGGTCCATGGCCGCAAGTTCGGAGCCAGGCGTGATCTCGCGCAACCAGTCCAGTGTCAGCGCCACGCCTTCAAGAGTCGCGACTTGCTGCCCGACGCCTACATAGCCCGCGTAGTCTTTGGGCCAGCGAGCCACTAGCCGGGCGCCCAGCATCGTTCCCCAGGAGTGGCCGAGCACGATCATTGGCTGCTCACCCACCCGTTCCCGCAGGAGCGTGGTGACCTCTCGTGCATCGGAGAGAAAGCGGTCGAGACTCATGGTTTTGGGGTCGAAACCGGGCGGGTTAGATTTGCCCGCGCCGCGTTGGTCCCAGTGGACTACCACGAAGTCGCTCTCGAGCGCCGCCGTGGCTGCATGAATCGGCATTTGTGCCGCGCCCGGTCCTCCATGCAGCCAGAAGAGGATCGGATTTCCCCGGTCCGCGCCCCGGATCAGCAGCCATTGCGTCATGCCGCCGATTTCCGCCGGGATCAGTTCGGCAATGGCATTGGGCGCGTGGATCGGTGCGGTTCGGGCCGGCAGGCTCTTCCACAGAACGCCGCCCGCAATGGCAGCGATGAGCACCAAGGCAAAACGGGCAAGGGTCACGGACGTGCGGCGCCCCTGATGAAGTGGCGGATGTCTCTGGCCAGATCGGCGTCATGGCCGAGCCAGATGTGGCCGCCTTCGGGATAGATGATTCGCTGCGCACCGGGGATGCGCACGGTCAGCAGTCGCGCAGTGTCGGCGGTGCCAAAAAGGTCGTCCTCGCACGACAGAATCAGCGTCGGCACCACGATTCGCTCGAACGCCGTCGACGCAGGTGTTCCCGCCCAGAACCCGTCATTCCGCATGCCGTGGATTTTGCGGCTGATCGGCATCAGCCCATCCATGATCAGCCCGGCCCGGTGACGTTCCTGAAGGGATACTTTTCCCAGCAGGGACGGGTCGGTGGCCAGCAGCGTGCGCATGAGCGTGCCCGGTGCGAGTGTTGCGAAGGCCCAGAACCACGCGTCGGATGTCAGCACCTGCTCGACCGCGATGCGTTGCAGCGCGGTGAAGTGCACCGGATCCCGGTTGGAAAGGTTTGCCGCCGGCACGATCAAGGCGAGATGGGAACAACGATCCGGGTGGCGCAGGGCGAATTCGGCTGCGCTGAGCGCCCCCGCTGAACCGCCTGCGACTGCGATATGGTCCCATCCGAGATGGTCGAGCAACTCCACCAAGACGTCTGCCTGATGGCCGGGTGAGGCATCGTCGGGAAAGGCGCTGCGCAGATAGCCGAAGCGCGATGGTGCAACGATCTGGAACCCGGACTCGCGCAGGCCATGGGCGAACAGGAGTCCCTGGTCGAAGCCGCCGCCGGTGCCATGGATCATCATCAGCGGTGTCCCGCGTCCCGCAATCGCGTACTCGAGTGGCCCGGCCCGGGTCTCAATGACACTACTGCGCCGCATGATTCTGGCCTCCGCAGCTGCCATGGTGGCGCGGTAGGTACCCTTCGACCAGGCACCCGCCACGAGCGCCATGCCACCAAGACCGGTCAACAAGGCGCGTCGTCTGATCACTTTGCAGCCTCAAAAGCCAGGTCCGCGATCGCCTGCTCCAGCGAGTGAGCCAGATCGCTCGAGTCGTCGATGAATCCCGCGTCGGTGTTGATCTGGAAGGCGGCGGTTATGCCATGGTCGGCGTAGTGGCGCAGGCTCGAGACATAGCCCGGGATCCAGCCGCCGTGTCCGTACACCGGCCCTCGCGGTGTGTCCGCGTAGATAGCGACACCCAGGCCGTAGAATACACCGAGGGCAACCGGCACCCCGTCGAGCAGCCGGTCAAGGTAGTGTTCTGCCATCGCTTCGCCGCCGAACAGTAGCTGGCCCCAGCGCGCAAGGTCCTGCGAAGTCGAGGCCAGTCCGCCACCGGTCCATTCCACGGCCGGATTCCAGAGCAGCCGGCCTTCGGTATCTGCCGTTCGTTCCGGCAGGCCGAAAAGGTTGTCGTGCGCGACGTAGCCTACCGCAATACCGGGAAGGTCTCGGCTGTCAGAGGGGAAGGTGCCGGTGAGTGCCAGCGGACCAATAAACCGTGTGCGCACGATGTCTCGGTAGGCCTGCCCCGTCACTGCCTCAATCACCAGCCCGAGCAGGATATACCCGGTATCGCTGTAGGCCCAGGCGGAGCCCGCAGCGAACAGCGGTGCCATACTCGTCACAAAGCCCAGGAGATCTTCGGGGAGCACCGTACCTTCGGCCTGCGTAATCTCTGTCCAGGCGGCGCGGAACGCAGGCAGATAGATGTGGTCGGGTAACCCGGAGCTGTGTTGCAGGAGCTGCCCGAGGGTCATGGTCCGGACGTTGGGCAGAGCACTGAACCACGGCCGGTCGCCCAGGTGATCGGCCAGCAGGTCGGTCCGGGACAGGCGTCCCTCGTTTTCCAGCGTCAGGAGCGTGGCGGCGACAAAGGTCTTGCCGATACTCGCAGCCAGCATGGGTGTCTCGGGCGTCATCACACGGCCGTTTTCGATATCGGCGAGGCCGGTGGCCGCGGTGACGATAGTGCCGTCCGCCAGGGCAAGTGCGGCCGTCGCGCCGGGAAAGCTGTAGCGTGCGCGGAAGTCCTCCAGTGTTGCATCCAGCCGCGCCGCAAGATCGGCATGGTCCCGGGCGCTCGCGGGCTCGCCGGCACTGAGGCTTGCCACGACGCAGGCCGCAATGAGGAATCTGCGCATGCGTCTAGTCCGCGGCCCCAGGTGCGCGGGCCTGTTTCGCCGGTACAACCCCGGTCACCGCACCCCCACGGGTAAACATCGTGTTGCGGTGCCACCACACGACCACGACTGTCACCACGACCAGAATGATCGTGTCCCAGGGCTGGGCGTCGGGCCAGAACGGGTTGATCAGTTGCCAGTGGAACAGCATCGGCCACAGCAGGCTGCCCCGCGCCTGGTTGAAAACGGGCGTGAGCAGAACCGCAAGCGTCACATTGCCAATGAAAAAGGGAAGGAAGGACCAGTCTGCGTAGACCGTGCCAGACAGTAAGAACGCCGGCAGGTGCCAGACTCCCCAGGCCGCGCCGATCAGCAAGCCCGCCCAGATGGGCGCCATGTGTCGCTGCAGCAGGGGTTGTGCCACGCCGCGCCAGCCGAACTCTTCAATCGGGCCCAGCAACAGCATCATGAACAGGAGCGCCACGACCGGGCCCATTCCCTCGGGCGGCAGCGGCGCCAGGACCGGACCGCCCTTGAGCAGCGAGCCGGTGACGAAGACCAGCGGTAGTCCGACCAGAATGAAGGCGACCCAGCGCGCCGGGATTCGCCACAGGAATAGTCGACCCAGGAAACCGCGCAGGCCTGCAGTACCGGAATGGAGCCATACGACCACGAAGGCCGCGATTGCCGGCGCCCAGGTCGCGAGAAAAAAGAACGGGTGTGAACCGCTGATCTCGCCGAAGGTGGCGGCGGCCCTGTCCGGGAAGACAATGTAGATCCCGATCAGTCCCCAGGTGATCAGAAAGGTAATACCGACGAAGGCAACAAGCGCTGTTGACGGTACTCTGGGCGGGAGTGTCAAAGACGGTTCGACAGGCATCGGCAGCGCTCCAGGGACTGGAAGATCATGATGGAAATTTTCGCACATGCGCTGCAGGGCGTCCCTGACGTGGATCAAACCGGGCGGCGGGTGCGGGGTGTGTCATGGGCGCGACGATTTACCTATACTGCGGATAGCGAACAGCGCCAATTCAGGGATTTCCGGGAGGGTACGAAAAATGCAGGCTGACGTTGTCGGCACCGCCGTGAGCTGTCGATTGCTCCGATGATGGACTGGACCCACCACCACGCCACGATCAATGGCATCCACATGCACTACGTGGAGCAGGGGCAGGGCATGCCGGTGGTGCTCTGCCACGGCTTTCCCCACCTCTGGTTCAGCTGGCACCGGCAGATCAGCGCGCTGGCCGCGGCCGGGTACCGGGTGATTGCACCGGACATGCGCGGTATGGGCCAGACCGAGGCACCGGCGGCGGTGGAAGCCTATGATATCGACCACATCAGCGCCGATCTGCTGGGCTTGCTCGACCATATCGGCGAGCCGCGTGCGGTATTTGCCGGGCTGGATTTCGGCGCCTTTGCCATCTACGACCTCGCCCTGCGCCACCCGCAGCGGGTCATCGCGGTGATTGGCCTGGAAAACCCGGCGGCGCCACACAACCCGGACGAGCCGCCGCTCACCGAGTACCGGCGCATGGGCGAGCAGCATTTCCTGCACATCGAATATTTCCGCGAGCCGCCGCGGGCAGACCGGGAACTGGCGGCCGCGCCGCGCCGCTTCCTGCACAAGGTTTTCCACACCCTGAGCGGCGCCTGCAGTTATTTCGACATGTTCCGCCATCCCCCGGGCACGTCCTATATCGACGCCATGGAAGAGCCGCCGCCATTGCCCTGGCCCTGGCTGTCCGAGCTGGAGCTGGAATTCTTTGTCTCCGAGTACAGTCGCAGCGGCTTCACCGGCGGCCTCAACTGGTACCGGTCTTTTGATCTCAAGTGGGCCCAGCGCAAGCCTTTCGAGGGTGTACAAAGTGCGGTGCCGGCCTATTTTCTCGGCAGTGAGCACGATGTCGACCTGGAGGGGTTTCACGGTGAGGACCCGATCGGCCAGATGCGGGGGATATTTCCCGACCTGCGCCAGGTGCGCATGATCCCGGGGGCCGGGCACATGGTGCAGCTGGAGGCGTCCGCTGAAGTCAACGCTATCCTGCTGGAGTTTCTCGAGGATATACAGCGGCATGTTCAAGCCGGGAGCAGCGGCTAGATGGAGACTCCAGACACCATAGTGCAGTTCTGGTTTGGCGACAGCGACGATGACGCGACCGTCGCCAGCCACTGCGCTGGCCTGTGGTGGTCCAAGAACCCGGAGCTGGACCGCAGCATCCGCGAACGCTTTGAGCCTGCCGTGCAGGCCGTCGCTGCCGGCGAACTCGATCACTGGCGCGCGAGCAGCGAGGGCTGGCTGGCGCTGATCATTCTGACTGATCAATTCCCGAGAAACATCTATCGCGGTACGCCGGACGCGCTCCGCTACGATCCCATTGCGCGGCAGCTCTGTGAAGAAGGCCTGGCGGCTGCGGTGGACCAGCAGCTGCGTCCCATTCAGCGGGTATTTTTCTACCTGCCGCTGGAACATTCCGAAAACCGGGCGCACCAGGTCCGCAGCGTGGCGCTGTTCAGGGAACTTGCCGCCAGTGCACCTGCCGGGGCGCAGGCCGTGTTCGACAGGTTTCAGGACTTTGCCCGGCGCCACAAGGCTGTGGTTGACCGCTTTGGGCGCTTCCCTCACCGCAACGAGATCCTGGGTAGACCATCGACACAAGAGGAAATTGCATTCCTGCGGGAACCGGGCTCGTCCTTCTGACGCGGTTACCGGATCTCCAGTGCCAGTCCCTGCTTGGCCAGCAGCGCCTGTTCCTGCTGTAATTCCTGGGCGGTCAGCGGATGTTGCGCCAGCCAACCCGCGGGAAACTCCAGCCGCAGGCCGTTCGCGTCGGGAGCGACGGCGAAGTCCGGCAGTGCCTCCAGTTGCTCCACATACTTGAAAATAAGCGCCAGCCGGATCAGGGTGATCAGGCGCAGCAGGCGTGGTCGCTCGGTGTCGGTGATCGCCGCCCACAGGGGATGGTCCAGCTTGCCGCGCTGGGTGGCGGCCAGCAGTGCCATCTGCTCCTGTTCCTCCTGGGAAAACCCCGGCAGGTCGGTATTGAGCAACAGGTAGGCGCTGTGGCGCTGGTAGTGCTTGTGGGAGATGGCCATGCCGATCTCGTGAGCCAGGGCGGTGCGCTGCAGCAAATCACCGTCGGTCCCGCGCAGCTCCCAGCCGTTGCGCGTGGCACTGAACAGCGTGCGGGCGCGGCGCGCCATCAACTCCGCCATGGCGGTGTCTACCCCGTAGCGCTGCATCAGGGCGTTAAGGGTCCGTTCGCGCACGTCCTCGTGACTCAGGCGGCCCATGAGGTCGTAGATGACGCCTTCGCGCAGGGCGCCGCGCGAGGTGCGCATGTGCTTGATGCCCAGTTCGTCAAACAGGGCACTGGCAATCGCCACGCCGGCGGCTATGACGTTGCGGCGCTGGCTGCTGAGTCCCTCCAGGGTGATATTGTCGAAGCGCTTGAAGCGCAGCAGGCGTTTCTCCAGTTTCTCCAGACCCTTGCGGTTGATGCCGCCATCGCTCCAGCCCTGGCTGACCAGTACAGCTTCTATCGCCTGCAGGGTGCCGGAGGAGCCCACGCACTCGGCCCAGTGGCCGGAGTGAAAGTGGTAGCGGATATGGGACACTTCCAGTCGCGCCCGGTTGTAGGCGTGTCGGTAGTTGTCCTTGTTGATCTTGCCGTCCGGAAAGCAGGTGTCCGAGTAGGAGACACAGCCCATTTGCAGGCTTTCCAGATGCTGGGGTTCGAAGCGCTGGCCTATGATCAACTCGGTGCTGCCGCCGCCGATGTCTACCACCAGCCGTGACTGGGCGTCATCTGCCAGGGTATGAGCCACTCCGAGGTATACCAGGCGCGCTTCTTCGCGGCCGTAGACCACGTCTACCGGAGCGCCGAGGATCTGTTGCGCCGGACGGGTAAAATCACGGCGATTGTCCGCCACTCTCAGGGCGTTGGTGCCGACAACGCGAATGCGCTCGGCATCGACACTGCCCAGCATCTGGGCGAAGCGCGCCAGACAGTCGAGGCCGCGCTCAATGGCATCGGGTGACAGCCGGTTGTCGGCCAGGCCCGCCCCGAGCTGGACCTTCTCCGCCAGCGCCTCCACCGGTCGCATTTCCCCGTGCTCGACGCGTGCCACGATCAAGTGAAAGGAGTTGCTGCCAAGGTCAATCGCCGCCAGCAGGCTGCCGTCGGCAAGGGGTTCTTGTGGCTGGGGTTCCAAAATGTTTGAGTTCTCGCGGCTGGCGTCGACCGATGATGATAAACGATACCCTGCCCGGACGCACGGGACCTGCCCGTGCCTGGCCCCTGCTCAGGCCAGCAGCAGGGCTGCGACGATAATCGCCAGGACGCCGCTGGTGGCGCTGAGAAGCACGACCCTGGGGGTGATTTTGGACAGTTCAGCCAATGGGTCGCCGCCGGCGTGGACCCTGGCGAGTACCGGCCACTCGATGGCACCGGCGAACGCGAGGCTGCCGAACGCTGCCGCCAGCAGGGCCACCGGCCCCGGAGCGTCGATGGGAACAGTGACCAGAAACAAGGCGATGGCCACAACCGAACCGAGTGTGCCGGCGTAGCTCATGGCGAGGAACTGGACACGGGTATTGCGCCTGAAATCCCAATCAAAGGCGAACAGGTTGATACGCCTGGTCTGGTTGCAGTGCCCGCCGACCGCAAGTGCGCCCGCGTAATGAAACCATTCGTGGATCAGGGTGGTAATGATGGCTCCAGCCAACAGACCGGTGGCGACGCTGCAAGCCGCAACCAGCGGCAGGCCGGAGAGTGCGTACCAGTTGGCGGCCGCTGCGAACAGGCCCAGCAGGGAGAGAACGACAACGAGGTGAACAAGGGCGACGAGGCGCGTGTTTACTCCGCTTGCGACGGCGCTGGCCTGTGCGGGATCGTTGATCGTGTTGTCCATAATCCTGGCCTCACGGCGAGACTGATAATGGATTTACGCAAACAACGGCCCGCCGGATGTGGCGGGAGGGCTGGCTACTTGCGCGCTGCGCCTGATGGGCGTGCTGCATAGCCGCCCTGCTGGCCGCTGATGCCGGATTTGATGTTCTGGATTTCGCCGCCCGACTGCAGGAAGTCCCGGGTCTGCTCCTCAATCGAGGAAGATGTTTCAACGGCTGCGGGCTGCTTCTTCTTGGCGGGGGCGCGTTGGGGCTTGGCGGCGGACATGCTCAGTGCTCTTGCGTCTGAAGGGCCTGTAAGTATACCGCAAAAGCACTGCTCCTGTCTGCCCCGCGGCCCCCGGACTCAGTCGGCGACGATTACCCGCGGTGTTCGCATGGGCATGCGGGTCAACAGCTCGTAGCCAATCGTGCCGGCGTGGCGGGCAACGTCACCCACGGGCAGGCCCTCTCCCCACAGGACTACCGGGTCGCCGATGGCAACCGGCGGCAGGTCGGTGACGTCGACGGTAATCATGTCCATGGAGACCCGCCCCGCCAGAGTGGCCCGTCGGCCATTGACCAGCACCGGGGTGCCGCTGGTAGCGGTGCGCGGGTAGCCATCACCGTAACCAATGGTCACTGTAGCGATTCGCGAGGGGCGCTGTGCCTGCCAGCTGGCGCCGTAGCCGACACATTCCCCGGCGGCAATCTCCCGCACTGAAATGACCGCCGATGTCAGGGTCATGACCGGTCGCAGTTGCTCAGCCTGGGGCTGGGGTTCAGCGAAAGGGGAGTTGCCCCAAAGCATGAAGCCCGGCCTGATCCAGTCGTAGTGGGCGCGGGGCCAGGCCAGGGTGGCGGGAGAGTTGGCGGCGCTGCGCAGTCCCTCGAGGCCGGCGGTGGCTGCTTCGAACAATTCGATCTGCTGCCAGGTCTGGGGATTGTGCAACTCGTCGGCAGAAGCGAAGTGGGTGGACAACACTGGCAGGCCAGCGATCTTGCCACAGGCCAGCAGCCGCTGATAGAAACTGGCCACCTGCGCCGGCAGGGCGCCGAGGCGATGCATGCCGGTGTCGATTTTCAGCCAGCAGCCCACGGGCTGCGGCAGGGCGGTTGCTTCCAGCCACTGCAGCTGTTGGTCGTTGTCAACGGTAATCCAGAATCCGAATTCGGCCGCGAGCAGCAACTCGCTGGCCTCGAAAACACCCTCCAGCAGCAGGATCGGGCAACGAATCCCGGCCTCGCGCAGCTCCATCGCTTCCTCGGTGCAGGCGACCGCCAGCGCGTCCACGCGAGGTTCAAGTTCCCGGGCCATGGTCACCGCGCCGTGGCCGTAGGCATTGGCCTTGACCACCGCCATCAGGCGCGCCCGCGGCGCCAGCTCCCGCGCCAGGGCGACGTTGTGGCGCAGGGCGCCGAGGTCCAGACGAGCCTGGCTGGGGCGTGTCATCAGTAGTCGTAGCGATGCTGCGCGAACAGGGTTTCGGCGGCGAGCCAGACGTCACCGATGCCGCCGTTGCCCACCGCCTGGCCGTCGATTGCAACGACCGGAGCCACCTCCTTGCTGGAACTGGTCAGCCATACTTCGTCGGCGGCGTGGACCTCGGCCATGGTCACTACCCGCTCCTGTACCGGAATATCGCTGTGCCGGCGCAGGATATCCAGCAGCATGAGGCGGGTGATGCCCGGCAGCTTCTGGTGATCCAGTTCCGGCGTGGCCACGGCGCCGTCCTTGACCACAAATACATTGCATGCCGCCGCTTCAGTCAGTTCACCGTTCTCGTTGTAGAGAATGGTCTCACCGTGGCCGCGGCTGTGGCCGTGCTGGTAATGCATGACGTTGCCGAGCAGGGCGGTGGACTTGATATTGCAACGGCGCCAGCGCAAATCCTCGGCCGTCGATACCCGATAGCACGTCGCTGCTGCCTTGTCTGCCACCGGCGGCGGTGGGATTTCGAAGGCGAAACCGTAGAGGGTCGGGGCGATATTTTCCGGGTAGGCATGATTGCGACGGATATCGGCCCCGCGGCTGACATGGAAATAGATCCCGAGGTTACCCTTGCCGTTGCGGGTCATCAGTTCCTCGGCGATGCCCCGCCACTGGGTTTCATCTACCCGTAACTTGATCTCGATGGCATCCAGCCCCTGTTGCATGCGCTGCATGTGTGGCCCGAATCCTACCAGCTTGCCAGCGTAGGAGGGCACGACTTCATAGATGCCGTCGCCGAACAGGAAGCCCCGGTCCATCGGCGAGATCCGGGCTTCGCTCATCGGCATGTAGTCGCCGTTCAGGTACACAATGCTCATGTTCAAATCCTGTGTTGGTTCGTTTTCAGTCGTGCAGAAAGCCAGTCAGTTGCCTGATCTCCCGGATCACGGCATCGCCCTCGGTGGGGGCCATGCCATCCTCGGTCAGGGTGTTCTCCCGGGTGACGCCGTCGACACTGCCGCGCTCGGAGAGGTAGCGCAGCGTCGCCAGTGGCGAGAATTCGCCGAGCAGGTCGCGCTGTGACCACAGGCCGAGGAAGGCGAGCAGGCCATAGGCGCCCCAGTTGGATACATCCGCCACCAACAGTTCGTCGCAGTCGGTAACCGCCACCCGTATATCCAGCGCGGCGATGGCCCCGGCGATCTTGCCCATGCCGATCTCGTTGCCGCCGTCACCGATAGCGATGGTGGGGCAGCTTGCGCGGGTCAGGAATGGATCAAATACGCCACAGCGCGGGCTGATGTCCTCGCCACGCATGTTGTAGTAGTGCCCGTCGGCGGTCACGCCCGGGCGCTCGATGGAGACCACGGCGGCGGGATTGTTCGCGGCCAGCCAGTCTGTGGCGGCCCGCTCGCCGCCATTGCCCGGCGCACAGGCCAGGGTCAGGACCCGATAGTCCGCGGCCAGGGCCTCGGCCAGCGGACTGGCGCAGGCAATGATCGGCCGGGCGCCCAGCGCCTCAAGGCCCCGATACAGGGCGATGGCGCCTACCGGGCCATCGGTTTCAAACGTGTCGCCCACCGGGAATCCGGTACCGATCAGCACCGTGCCCTGAATATCCCGCAGCAGCCCGGCAGCGCGCAGGCAATAGCCCGGCTGCAGCGCGGCGCGGGCGGTCTGCATCTGCCGCGGGTTGCGCGCAACCAGCAGCGCCTCAATGGTTTCACTCAGGGTCTGGTCATTCACCGGTCTCGCTCCCGGGGCAACTCCCGCAACGACATGTGCTGTATACGCCAATGATCGAGATGTAGTGCATTGTGGGCGCCGTGGGGGCTGATTGCCGCAAAGTGCACGGTGCCTCCCGGTTGCAGCTGTGTCAGGCGGCTGGCGTCCAGGGACAGGGCGGCGCCGATCTTGGGGTAGCCGCCGATGGTCTGGCGATCGTTGAGCAGTACGATCGGCTGGCCATCAGCGGGGATCTGGATGGCACCGAAGCAAATCCCTTCGGAGAGTATGCCCTCGATGTCACAGCGGATGGCGGGGCCCTCCAGGCGGTAGCCCATGCGGTCGCAGCGTTGGGACACGGTCCAGGCGCTGCTGAAGAAGCGCCGCTGCTGCAGCCGGTTGAAGTGATGTTGCTGATAGCCGGGTATGACCCTCACCGTCAGCTGCTGCTGGTAGCGGGGGCGCTGGTCCGGGGGCAGCTGCAGGCGGCGCTGTTGGTCTACCCGGGCGCAGGGCAGGACGTCCCCGGGTGCGAGCTTGTCGCCGCGCAGGCCACCCAGCCGTTCCCGTACCACGGTCGCGGTGCTGCCAAACTGCGGCGCCACGGTAAATCCACCGGCGACACCGAGATAGCTGCGGCAGCCATCCGTGCCGTAGCCGAGGCTGATGTGGTCGCCTGCCTGAACCCTGTGCACGGTCCACAGGTCCCGCTCGTGGCCGTTGATCGCCAGCGGCATGGTCGCCCCGGTAACGCAGATGAAGGTATCGGTGTGGGCGTCCAGTTCCAGCCCGCCAAAGCTTGCCTCGATCGCGGTGCAGGCCGGGTCGTTGCCCAGCAGGCGCTGGCACAGGCTGAAGGCTTCGCGGTCCAGGGGGCCACCGGTGGTGAGGCCGATGCCGTGCTGGCCAAAACGGCCCGGGTCCTGGAGCAGACTCAGCAGACCGGGCTGGCGCACGACCAGGCTCATGCCAGTTCCCCGCCCAGTTCCAGGAACCGCGCCCGGCTGATCGGCTCGAAGCGCACCCGATCGCCAACGGCAACCGGCATCGTCGGCTCGGCGTCCGGGTCGAACATGCGCTGCGGGCAGTTGCCGATCAGGTTCCAGCCACCCGGCGACTCGGCGGGATAGACCGCGGTCTGCCGATCGGCGATGGCCACCGCGCCGCGCGGCACTTTGGCACGGGGCGTTGCCAGCCGCGGCGCGGCGATACGCGGGTCCACCTCTCCCAGGTAGGCGAAGCCCGGGGCAAAGCCGATGGCGTAGACCCGGTACTCGGTATCGCTGTGCAGGGCGATCACCTCCTCCACGGACAGCTCGCACTGCTGCGCCAGCCGCTCCAGATCCGCGCCTGATTCCGCGCTGTAATACACCGGCAGCACGATCTCGCGGCCACCTTCGCTGGCGCTGGCGTGGTCAATTTCCTCGCGGATGCCGTGCAGGCGGTGAATGATACTCATGTGATCGGTGCGCAAGGGGTCGTAGATGACCAGCAGCGACGCGTACGAGGGCACCAGGTCAATCAGGTCCAGGCCCAATGCCCGCCGGGCCGCAGTTGCGGCGGCCTGTACCCGGGCGGCAACGTCGGCTCCCGTGCTCTCGCCGAGATAGAGTATTACCGCGTTGTCGCCGGCGTAGCTCAGCTGCATGCGCAATTCAGGCTCCCTTGATCAGTGCGCGCACGGCTTCTATGGCGCGAACGCCCTCGAGATTGTCGCCGTGTACACACAGCGTGTCGGCCGCAAGCTGCAGACGATGGCCGCTGATGGTGGTGACCGTACCCTCCCGGCGCAGCTCATCGACCTGTGCCAGCATGCGCTCGCGGTCGTGTACTGCGTGCGGTCGCTTCCGCGACAACAGGCGCCCGTCATCGTCGTAGCAGCGATCGGCGAAGGCCTCGAACAGAAGCTGCAGGCCGAGTGCCCGCGCTTCCTGTCGATGCTCTTCTGCCTGTGGCGTCGCCTGCAGCATCAACGCCAACGGACGGTGGTAGCCCGCCACCGCAGCCATCACCACTGCCCGGAGGCGGCCGTTGGCCATCATGTCGTTGTACAGGGCGCCGTGGGGTTTGACGTAGCTGATCTGCAGGCCGTGACAGACCGCCATGCCGTCCAGGGCAGCGATCTGGTAACGCAGGGCGCTGGCCAGCTCCGCATCATCCAGGTGCATGGTGCGACGGCCGAAACCAACGAGGTCCGGGTAGGCGGGGTGGGCACCGACGCTGACGCCGTGGAGGGCGGCCAACGCCAGGGTCTTGTCTATCGTGACAGGGTCGCCCCCGTGGAAGCCGCAGGCAATGTTGGCCTGGTCGATGTGGGGCATGACGTCGGCATCCATGCCCATTTCCCAGCTGCCATAGCTTTCGCCGAGATCGCAATTGAGTAGCATTGTCTATCCTGTGCGCGCAAACGCGTGTGATCAGAGTATAGCCAGTTGGCTGTTGCGCAGGTCAGTTACCAGCATGCAGCCCGGGCTGTGGGTAATTGCCAGCGGCGGCCGCGCCTGCTCCAGTGCCACCTGCGGAGTTACGCCGCAGGCCCAGAACACCGGCAGTTCCCCCGCCTTGATGCTGACCCGGTCTCCGTAGTCGGGTTGCTCCAGGTCGCGAATGCCGATCTGGGCCGGGTCGCCGAGGTGGATCGGAGCGCCGTGGACCGAGGGGAAACGGGTGCAGATCTGGATCGCACGAATGGCATCCGCCGCCCTGAAGGGGCGCATGCTCACCACCATCTTGCCGGTGAAGGGTCCCGCCGGCTGGCAGTCGATATCCGTGCGATACATCGGCACATTGACGCCCTCGGTCACGTTGCGCACTTCCAGCCCATCGGCCAACAGCGCTTCCTCGAAAGAGAACGAGCAGCCCAGGGCGAAGGTGACCAGATCATCCTGCCAGAGGCCGGTGATGTCGTTGCGCTCTTCCTGCAGCTTGCCATCCCTGAAAACCCGATAGCTTGGCACGTCGGAACGGATGTCTATATCCCCCAATAGTGGTAGCGCCGGGTCGCCCGGTACCGCGGAGCTGGCGATGAGCGGGCAGGGCTTGGGATTGGCCTGGCAGAAGCGGAGAAAATCACTGGCCCAGGTCGCGGGCAGGATGACGATATTGCACTGTACGAAACCGGCGGCGAAACCCGATGTGTTGCCGGTGTGCTCCCCGTTGCGGATGCGGTGGCGCAGTTCTGCCGGGGTGGAATTGCTGGCCATGATAAACCTCGTCGGGCGGAGGGCGGGTCCCACCACTGGAGGCCGCGCCCGGAAAACAGGATAATGTGCTCTTGCCTGCCATCATAGATGATTCCCCTCATGCTCGACCAGTTGCTGCAGATTCTCTCTCCCCGTGCCGCCAACGAAGATGTCTTTATCGCCCACAATATGCATCCGGAGGCTCCCCGGGTCTACGGAGGGCAGGTGCTGGCCCAGGCGTTGCGGGCCGCGGCCGCGACCGTCGCCCCGGATCGGGCGGTGCATTCCCAGCACGCCTACTTCCTCCGCCCCGGCGATCCGGGGGAGGAAATTCGCCTGGAGGTGGACCGGGCCCTGGATGGCGGCAGCCTCAGTTCGCGCCGGGTTGTGGCCCTGCAGCGGGGCAAGCCGATCCTGGTGTCCTCGGTTTCTTTCCAGCGTGAAGGGCGTGGCGATGAATTCCAGCAGCCACTGCCGCCAGTGCCGGCGCCGGAAACCCTGCCCAGCGAGCGGGAGCGGGCACTGGCGGAGGGCACCATGGACCAGAGCTTCATGGTGGCCACCGGCCTGGATCTGGATGTACGGCTGGTGACCCCGGTGGACTGGCGCAATCCCAAACCCCTGCCCCCGCACCTGCAGGCCTGGGTGAAAACCACCGGGCCGGTGCCGGAGGAGCAGTCCCTGCATGCCAGTCTGCTGGCCTACATGTCGGACATTCTGCTGATTGATGTCTGCCTGGCAGCAACGGGCCGCAGCTTCCTGCTGGACGACTGCCAGATCGCGAGTCTTGATCATGCCCTCTGGTTCCACAACCCGGTCCGGGCTGACGACTGGCTGTTGCACACGGTCGAGGCCGAGCGGGTCAGTGGCGGACGCGGACTGGCGCGGGGCAAGTTCTACAACCCGGAGGGAGTGCTGGTGGCCTCGGTGGTCCAGCAGGGCCTGATGCGCCTGCGTTGACGCGTTGCCTCGCCGGATGGGGCACCTTATGATGCTGGGCTGGACCGCGCCCATTATAAGGAACCCGACATGCCACACCCCGCGATAACCGCTGAAACCTACCCCCACAAGCCCGCCATCATCATGGGCGGCTCCGGCGAGATGGTCACTTATGCCGAGCTCGACGAGCGCAGCAACCAGGCGGCGCAGCTGTTTCGCTCACTGGGCCTGAAAAAGGGCGACCATATCGGCATGATGCTGCTGAACTGCCGCCAGTTCCTGGAAATCTGCTGGGGCGCGCAGCGGGCGGGCCTGATTTTCACCCCCATCAGCACCCACCTGAAGCGTGATGAAACCGCCTATATCCTTGAAAATTGCGGCGCCAAACTGTTTATTGCCTCCCATGGCCTGGCCGGCGTGGCCGAAGAGGTACTGACCGCCACGGACGGTACCATCCGCCATTTCTACATGGTTGACGGGATTATCGACGGCTTCGAGTCCTGGGACGACAGCGCCGGCCTGCAGCCTGCGGAGCGCATCGCCGACGAGGCCAACGGAGTGCCGATGCTGTATTCATCCGGCACCACCGGCAAGCCCAAGGGCGTATTCCTGCCGCCCGCCGGCGATGACGTCAATACCCCCCATCCACTGGCGGCAAGTCTGGGAGCCGCCTTCGGCTTCAGCGAGGAAACGGTGTACCTTTCGCCGGCACCGCTTTACCACGCAGCCCCGCTGCACTACAACATGATGACGCTGTACCAGGGCGGTACCACCGTGGTGATGGAGAAGTTCGACCCCGAGGCCGCCCTGGCGCTGATCGAGGAACACCGCGCCACCCACAGCCAGTGGGTGCCCATCATGTTCGTGCGCATGCTCAAGTTACCTGAGGAAGTGCGTAACAAATACGATCTCAGCAGCATGCAGTTTGCCATTCACGCCGCCGCACCGTGCCCGATTGAGGTGAAGGAAAAAATGATCGAATGGTGGGGCGAGGTCATCGTCGAGTACTACGCCGCCAGTGAAGGTATCGGCATCACCATCATCGATTCCGCCAACTGGCTGACCCACAAGGGTTCGGTAGGTCCCTCCCTGTCCGGCAAGATCCATATCCTCGATGACGATGGCAAGGAACTGCCCCCCGGCGAGATCGGCACCGTGTATTTCAGCGGTGAGCAGGCCCAGTTCAAGTATCACAACGAGCCTGACAAGACCGCCGAGGCTTTCAATGAACACGGCTGGGCCACGACCGGTGATGTCGGCTACCTGGACCGGGACGGCTTCCTGTACCTGACCGATCGCAAGCATTTCATGATCATCAGCGGCGGCGTCAACATCTACCCGCAGGAAATCGAGAACCTGCTGATCACCCACGACAAGGTGGCGGATGTGGCCGTGTTCGGGATCCCCAACGAGGAGTTCGGAGAAGAGGTCAAGGCAGTAGTGCAGCCCATGAACTGGGTGGATGCCACCGATGAAGTGGCAATCGAGATCATGGAGTGGCTGCGCGAGCGCATCTCCCACATCAAGTTGCCGCGGTCGCTGGATTTCCACCGCGAGCTGCCGCGGATGGACAACGGCAAGCTGTACAAGCGGCACCTGATGGAAGAGTATCGCGGGGCGACCCGCACGGATGAGAAAGGTGACATGCTGGACAAGGGCAAGAATCCGCCCGAGGGGTAATGCAGTGGCCTGCCCCCGCGGTTGCTGCGGGTGCAGGCCCTCGGCGATCCTTCAACGTTCGGCGACTTCCTGCCCGGACTGCAGGCTGCGCCCCGTCCTGCTGGCATGCATTTCCTCAAGACCCAGATGGCCCACGTTGCTGACCGCTTGATCCATCGCCGCCTCCAGGCAGGCCCTGCGGTCCCGGTTCATGGCGGCATTGCGGATGTCGGCCCGCGGAGAACACACATCGCTGGTCGCCTGGGTCAGGCGCACGTAAAGCTGCTCCAGGCCCGCGGGCCGACTCAAGTCGAGATCTGCCCAGGTGACCGTCGCTGACCGTTCCGTGCGCCCGGCAGCGGGGAAGCGTACGAAGTTGGCCCGGGTATCGCGAGTGATTTCCCGGGCGGTGGGCTGCTCCATGATGCGGCGGTAGTCCTCCGCTGCGACTGTCTGGCTGTTGACCAGTGGCAGGGCCAACGCCAGTGACAGGATCGCGGTGGCACCCAGGGGCAGTTTGCTGAGCTTCTCATTTTTTACAGTTTTCATGAGGTGTTCCTCGCTTGTGGGCTTTCGTTTACGGGCTTTTCGCCGGGAGGTATTCCCTGCTGTTCAGCCCTGAGCCAAGTTGAGCACAGGCGTTGGTGCGGCGCCGGATGAAGCCGTGATTTCGCCGGGAGGAAGTTGTGATTTACCTCTGATGGAAATGTGATGGCATGTAAATCAATAGGTTAGAGGCTCCTTCATGTCCGCGCCGCCGCTGGTATCTGGCGAGCGCGGCATCTTTGCGGATCCGGTACCAGGCTGATCGGGTTCTGCCCGGGTGCCCGCCCGGCGCCTGTGACCCGATACGGGGCGAGGTCTGGTAAGCTTGCAAGGAGATTGACAGCAAGGATGGCGACATGGCGCGGCAAGTCCGCTTTGGTGACTGGCATTTTTGCCGCGACACCGGTGTGCTCGACAGGGACGGTACGGTGGTTTCCCTGGAGCCGCGGGTGGCCGCGCTGCTGCAGCACTTTCTCGATCATCCCGGTGAGCTGCTGAGTCGCGACCAGCTGGTTGCGGAGGTCTGGGAGGGCAGGGTGGTGTCTGACGACGCCATCCGCCGGGCGGTATCGTCGCTGCGTCGCGCCCTGGCGCTGGATGGCAGCGACAAGCTGATCACTACCGTGCACAAGAAAGGCTATCTGGCGAGTCTGCCGGTGCCAGTTCCCGTGCCGGCGCCGGGGCCAGCGCCAATGCCGATGGATGCTGGAGTTGAAGCGGCGCCAGCTGCGACTCGGCGCCGCAACCCGGTTTTGCCGCGACGATCGCTGTTGCTGCTGGCGGTCATGCTGTTATTCACGACCCTCGGTGCGGCCTGGCACCTGCTGCAGTCCCCGATCCCTGACGCCCAGACTGACGATGTAAAGGGCCCGCCCTACACCCTTGCGGTGCTGCCGTTTGTGGACCTGAGTGAAAATGCGGACAACGGCTTTCTGGCCGACGGGCTGGCGGAAGAGCTGCTGGGGCTGCTGGGGCGCTTCGATGCATTCCGGGTACCCGCCCGCAGTTCCTCGTTTCAGTTCCGGGGCCAGGTGGTCAGCCCGCGAGAGGTCGGCGAGGCGCTGGGGGTGCGCTATCTGGTTGAAGGCAGCGTCCGGCGGGATGGCGACCAGGTCAGCGTTGATGTGCGTCTTGTTGAGGCTGCTACCGGCTTTCAGCTGTGGTCGGAAAACTACCAGCGCGACCTCGCGGGTTTGTTCGCCCTGCAGTCGGACATCGGCACCCAGGTCGCCCGCGCGCTGCAGGTGGCCCTGGTGGAGCCGACGCTGCCCGCCGCCCGCGCGCTGGAAGCTGCCGGGCCCGCGGGTGCCAAGGCTTACCTCGAATACCTGCGCGCCCGGCAGCTGATGAGCAGCTGGGGAACCGCCGACCTGGAGGCAGCTATTGCTCATCTGCAGAACGCCATTGCCCTGGCGCCGGATTTTGCCCCGGCCTATACCCGCTTGGCGGAAGCGATACTGACACAGGCCAGTGGTCGGGACGATAACGCGCGGATGCAGACCCGCGACACAGTAAAGGCCCTGATCGAGAAATCCCTGGCGCTGGATCCGGATCTGGGTGAAGCCTACGGCCTGCGCTCCAGCTTGTGGCCAGACGGGGAAGAAGCGTTGAAGGAGCAGGATCTGCGCCGGAGCATAGCGCTCAGCCCGAGCTATACTTTGGCCTATCGATGGCTCGCGGAGTATCTCTATTTTCAACTCGGACGAGGCGATGAGGCAATTGCGTTGATAGACCAGGCCCGGGCTCTGGATCCCCTGTTGCCTCGCAACCATTACCTCAAGGCGTTGATGATGCTGGACAGTTGTGAGCACGAGCGGGCCGCAGAGCTTGCCCGGGACGCGCTGCGGGTCAATCCCCGCTTTCGCTCCGGACTGGTCATGCTCGCCCGGGTTGCCGAACAGCGGGGCGAGCTGGCCGAGGCGGTGCGGCTGCAGGAGCAGGCACTCGAGCTGGATCCCCGCGCCGACTGGCTTAGAGAGCGGCTGCACATGACCTACACAGATCTGGGAGATATTGCCGCCGCGCGCGAGATGGGCGGCGATCATTTCCGGACCCTGCTGCGAGAGTCTCTTTTCCTTGCGAATCATGCTGCGACGAGTGATTTGATTTATTCGGCCGAACCCCTTTCTCCGGAGGCCGCACCGCATCGTCTCTGGAGACAAACCGACGTGCTCCTTGTTACCGCCATGACCAGCGGAGATTATGCCCGGGCCCGCCGCTACCTGAGTGACCATCTTGAATACAATGGTGGGCTGCCGCAAACCCTCGCCCCCAAAGACCTCTTTTATCTGCTCAATATGGTTCTCGTCTGGTATGGGCCGGACCATGACACCGCGGCCCAGGGCCTGATAAATCGTCTGTGGACGGAAATGAACGCAATGCGGGGGGAGTTCCGGAGTTGTCTGGCCAGCTATCAACCACTGGCGCATGCGCTGGCCGGCGTGAGCCTGGGGCGCCATGACGAGGCAATCGCAGTGCTTGAGAGCGCAATCGACAACGCAGACATTGCGTCCAGCTGGCACTGGATCATCCTCAACCACCCTGCATTTGCTCCTCTGCTGGAGGAACCCCGGCTGCAGGAATTGTTGCAGCAGCGGCAGGCTGTAGTGGCGGAGCAGCGCGAGATTCTGGAAAGGATGCGTGCCGAAGGCGTCGTGCCGCTGCGGGGGCAGGGCAGCGGAAGTCCCGCGCCGGGCTGACCCGAATCCGCAGGCACTGCGGGGCACCGCCCGTCCCGCGCGCAGGCGAGAGCTGGTAAGCTTGTGGGCGGCGTGACTGCAGGGAAGGCGACATGGCGCGGCAAATCCGCTTTGGTGACTGGCACTTTTATCCCTATACCGGGGTGCTCGAGAGGGAGGGGGCAGCGGTCTCACTGGAGCCTCTGGTAGCGAGCCTGCTGGAATATTTTCTCGACCACACCGGCGAGCTGCTGAGTCGCGACCAGCTTATTGCGGAGGTCTGGGAGGGCAGGGTGGTGTCTGACGACGCCATTCGCCGGGCGGTATCCTCGCTGCGGCGCGCCCTGATACTGGATGGCAGCGACAAGCTGATCACTACCGTGCACAAAAAGGGCTACCTTGCGAGGCTGCCCCGCGTCGAGCCGCTGCCGCCCGATGCTGCTGTGCGGCCCCCCGCCGAACCGGCGCTTCCCGCTGCCCCGGTGTTGTCCGCCACCAGCTCAGCCCCCCGGGCTGTCGCTGGTTCCTTCAACCCTGCTATTGCGCGACGTCCACTGCTGCTGGTTGTATTGTTGTTGCTGGTCATGCTCGCCAGTGTCTGGGCCTGGCTGCAGCGGCCGCCGCCCGCCGCCACCGCGATGGATGATCCGCCCTACACCCTGGCGGTGCTGCCCTTTGTTGACCTCAGCGAGAATGCCGACAATGCCTGGCTGGCGGACGGTCTGGCGGAGGAGCTGCTGGGATTGCTGGGGCGCTTCAGTGACTTCCGCGTAGCTGCCCGCAGTTCCTCATTCCTGTTTCGCGATCCGGCGGCCAGTCCGCGGGAAGTGGGGACGGCGCTTGGGGTGCGCTACCTGGTGGAGGGTAGTGTGCGCCGGGATGTCGATCGGGTGCGCGTTGATGTGCGGTTGCTGGATACCGATTCCGGCTTCCAGCTCTGGTCGGAAAACTACACTCGCGGCCTGTCCGGTCTGTTGGCGTTGCAGTCGAATATCGCGACCCAGGTGGCACGGGCACTGCAGGTGGTGCTGGTGGAACCGGAGCAACCGGGTGCCCTGGCGCTGGAAGATGCAGGAGCCGAGGGTGGCCAGGCCTATCTCGAATACCTGAGGGCCCGGCAACTCACGGCCAGTTGGGCGACGGCCGATCTGGAGGCCGCTGCCCTGCGTTTGCAGAACATCATTGACCTGGCACCGGACTTTGCCCCGGCCTACGCGCAGTTGGCCGAGGTCATGCTGATTCAGGCCAGTCGGGGCGGGGGCGAACAAGGCCCACCGAAGCGCGAGCTTGCTGCCACCCTGGTGGAGAAAGCCCTGCAACTGGATCCCGATCTTGCGCCTGCCTACACCATACGGGCGGGCCTGTACCGCGATCCCGGAAATCCTGCAGTGGAGGCCGACCTGAGGCGCAGTATCACCCTGAATCCCAGCTACCCCAAGGCCTACGAGATTCTCGCGCAAAGGCTGTTTGCCAGCGCCGAGCGGCGGCAGGAAGCGCTGCAGCTGATTGATCAGGCCCGCGCGCTGGACCCGCTGCGCGCCCGGCTACATCATGTCAAAACCTACATGACCTTTGATCTCTGCCAGCTCGACGCTGCCGAGGATCTCGCCCGGCAGGCACTGCGGGTGAATCCCCGGTTTCCCGCTTCCCTGGTGATGCTGGGTCACATCAACAGCTGGCGGGGGGAGCTGGCGGAGGCGGTGAAGCTGCAGGAGCAGGCGCTGGCTATGGATCCCGACAGTATCTGGACGCGACAGCACCTGCACAACGCCTACCTCGTGCTCGGGGAACGGGAAGCGGCGCGACAGGTGGACGTCAGCAGCGCCCGGTCGCTGTGGGCCGAGCGCCTGCTGCTGGAAGGTCCAGCCAGCGCGGGGGAGCTGGTCTACGGCAGTGACGCCGCCACCATGCGGCGCCAGCTGGGGCCCTGGTCCGAGACCTACTCGGTGCTGGCGGCCGCGATTGTCAGCGGCGATTTTGCGCTTGCGCAGCGGCATATCGAGGAGCGGTTCGGCTTCGATGGCGGCCTGCCGGAGCACATCGATCCCGCCGAGTTGACGGCGCTGGTGAACATGGTGCTGATCTGGTTCGGAGGCTCGCTGGATCAGCGGGGCCTGGAGCTCATGCAAGACCTTGACGCGGAGATGGCGAGACAGGACTTGCAGGCTCCCAACTGCCTGCAGGGCCACATGCCTCTCGCGCGGGCGCTGGCGGCAACGGCCCTGGGAGAGCCCGACCGCGCGCTCGGTCTGCTGCGGGAGGGGGAGCAGCGGAACCGGCTTGCCGGCGGCTGGTATCGTTTGCTGGAGGTCCAGCCCGCGTTCGCGGCGCTGGTCGCGCATCCGGAATTTACCGCCCTGCAGCGCGACTGGGAGCAGCGCCTGGCAGACCAGCGGGCACAGCTGGCGCAGCTGCGGGAGAATGGCAGCATCCCCGACCGCCGGGCGGCACCGCCGGGTTGAGCGCCTTCTGTTCAGAAGCGAACACTGGCTCCGAGGAACCAGTACTGTCCCAGCGCATCGTAGACCCCGGGCAGGGTGTTGCCATTGCCGGCCGGGGGATTGACCTGCACCAGCGGTGGGGCCTTGTCCAGCAGGTTGTTCACCCCGGCCTGTAGCGTGACGCCTTCCCGGGCCGCCCAGCGCAGGGACAGGTCGAGATAATCATGGGCCGGTACCTCGGGCCCGACACCGGTAACCGGCGACAGCCCACCGATGTGCCGCCAGAGGCCGCTGACCTCCAGCTGCCAGGGGGTGTCCCAGGTCAGGCGCAGATAGTTGCGGACCTTCGGTATCACGCTGTTGCAGTTGCCGCCCCAGCGTCCGCGACATTCCAGTACGGCGCCCCCCGGCGCGTCCTGGAGCTCCCAGGACTGTACCCGGGTAAACAGATTGTGGAGGCGCAGGCGACCCGCGGCGCCCAGTTCCCGGCTGAACGCCAGTACCAGGTCCAGGCCACGGGTACGCAGATAGCCGGCATTCTGTTTGCGCGCGTCCACGAGCCCGGTGCCGGTGGGGCGCCAAAGATCGCCGCGCTCGGGATCGCGTTGCACTTGCCGGCACAGGCTTGCCAGGCCGGTGTCGAGGCAGCCCTGGAGCGTGCTGGCCGGGTCCGGCTCGGTGATTGCACGCTCGATTTCAATGTCGTAGGCGTCCAGGCTCAGGAGCATCCCCTCGGCCCAGTCCGGCGTGTAGACCAGCCCCAGGGTGCGGGTGCTGGCATCCTCGGGCTGCAGCGCATTATTGCCGCCAGCGAGGGAGCGCAAATTGTTGTTGGGGCTCTGGGGGATGCTGCCGTATTGTTCGGCGCTGACACCGCTGCGGGCGCAATCGGCCAGTGAGCGTGCAGGTGAGGCGCCGGCACAGGGGTCGCCCGTGCTGGCAGTGAACGTGCGGGTACCCTCGGGACTGAACAGTTCCTCGATATTGGCCACCCGGGTGGCCTCCTGCAGGCTGCCTCGCAGCCGCAGCGCGGGATTGATTGCCCAGACACTGGCCAGCTTGAAACTGTTGCTGGTGGTGTCGGTGGAATAGCGGGCATGGCGATAACCGAGATCCAGCGTCAGCAGTTCTATCCCCGGCCGGTTCTCCACCAGAGGCGTGTGCAGTTCCGCATAGGCTTCGGTGATGTCGAAGCGACCGTCCAGCACTGGCACGGGTAGGCCCGTGCCAGCGGCGTCACCCGACCGGTACAACTGATCCGGGTTGTAGCGCAGGGTCTCCTCCCGATATTCGCCGCCGAGGACGACGGCGGTCCGGCTTGCAGCCAGAGGCGATTGCAGCAGGGGCAGTGCCGGTTCACCGCCGATCCAGCCGGCGACCACCGCCTGGGAGGTGCGGCCACGGGCGCTGAGCGGCGCGCCCAGATAGGCAATGGCTTCCGGGGTGACCGCACCCTCGGTAAAGATGTTCCAGGGCACACAGGCGGGATCGCTGCCATCGAGGCGGGACGCGCACACGGGCTCGCCGCTGGCCGGATCGCGAGTGACGTCAAGGGCCTTTCGCATCCGCGACACCAGCAGTTCATTGGCGGTCGAGTCGCGCAGGGTCACTTCCGCAAACTGGCCGTAGACTTCGTACTGCCAGCGTTGCCCCAGTTTTCCCTCCAGCCCCAGCAGGGCGCGGTGCGACTGGTGGTCAATGCTGCGGCGGCGCGGGCCGCCCTCGACATTGCGTCGGCCGATAAACAGCAGCGGTGGCTCATCCCCCTCAAGTCCGTAGCTGTCGCAAACCAGCGAGCGCTGCTGCGCGGACAATAGCGGATTGTCGCAGCGGAAGGCGCTGTCGAGGAAAAAGGCACCGGAGGGCGCGATCTGGGCCGTGGTGTTGTTGTCCATTGCCATCAGCTGGGTGAACACCCGGACCCGGGGCGAGAATGCGTAGTGCCCCAGCACACCGGCGGTCCAGCGCCGGTCCGGGCGCTGGAAGTGGTTGAGGGAGGCAAAATTGTAGCTGCGGCCATCGTAGGGCAGGAAGCTGTCGCCCTGAACGATGACATCAATCGGGGGCAGTCCGAAGTCGACCGGCAGCAGGCCGAAATCCGTAAAGCGGCCCTCGCCGATCACAGAGGAGCCGAAACAGCGGCGATTGTCGCCTCTCTGCTGCAGGGCGCAGGCGCTGTGAATCCGGTCGGCCTGGATAACGGCGTCGCTCTCGCGCCAGGTTGCGTAGGCAGTGAGGTTGCCCGCGCCGTCAGCGAAGTTGTGCCCCGCCCGTAGTGCGATGTGCTGGCTGTCGCCATCGCGGACGCTGCGAGCCGGCAAGTCGAAGCCGCCGGCATCCAGCAGCCTGGCAATGTCGCTGTCACTGTTCCGGTGCCAGTACTGGCTGAATTGCGCCTCCAGCCCCACACCCTCGAAGTCGTCGACGAGCAGGAAATTCACCACTCCCGCCACCGCATCCGAGCCGTAGGTGGCAGAGGCACCGCCGGAGAGGATTTCCACCCGCTTGATCAGCGCCGCCGGGATCTGGTTGACATCCGCCACCCCGGCACTCAGCGGGGAGCCCCCCGGCAGGCGCCTGCCGTCCACCAGCACCAGGGTGCGCTGGGGGCCGAGGTTGCGCAGGTCGACAGTCGCGGTGCCGGTGCTGCCATTGGCGGTGTTGCGGTTCTGATCGGTGTAGACCTGGGGCAAGGCCCGCAGCAGATCTTCCAGCCGGTCGCTGCCGCCGTGGGAGAGATCATCCGCCGACAGGTCAACCACCGGGCTTGGGCTGCCGAGATTGACGCGCTGGATGCGGCTGCCGGTGACCAGCACTTCTTCAATGATCCTGTCCCGGTCCTTCGCCGTAAGGCTGGCGCCCGCGGCTTGCGGAATCAAAACCAGATTCCCCAGCAACGTACCTGCAAGCAGGCACTTGCGGAAGTCATTCATCTGTCTGCCCCCGGTCGACCCATTACCCAAGCCGCATCTGCGCACATGTCCATGGCAGGCACCCTGCAGCAACAAGCTTAACACCGGTCAATGAACTTCTCTGCACTACCTCTGCAGCAGGTTTGCGCCGATGGTATTGAGCTCAGGTGGACGGAACCTGGACAGTCGGGGTTGCAATCGTCTGCGTTTGCCGCAGCGGCAGGTAGTAGGCGGGCAGCACAAACAGGGTAAACAGCGTCCCCACCAGCATACCGGCGGTGATCACCAGGCCGATGCTGAAGCGGCTGTTGGCGCCGGCCCCGGTGGCAATAACCAGCGGCAATACGCCGAGCACGGTGGCGAAGGTGGTCATCAGGATCGGGCGCAGGCGCAGGGCCGCCGCCTCCAGCACTGCATCCCGGTGGCTGCGGCCATCCTGGCGCAGGTTGTTGGCGAACTCCACGATCAGGATCCCGTGCTTGCTGATCAGGCCGATCAGGGTCAGCAGCCCGATCTGGGTGTAGATGTTGAGGGTGGCGAAACCCAGGGCCAGCGGCACCGTGGCGCCAAAAATGGACAGCGGCACCCCCACCAGTACCACCAGCGGGTCGCGGAAGCTGTTGAACTGGGCTGACAGGACCAGAAAGATCAGGATCAGCGCCAGGCTGAACAGCAGCGGGAAGGAGGCGCTCTCCTCAATGAAGCGGCGGGAGCCGCCGGTGTAGCCGGCGCGGAAGCCGCTGGGGGCGATTTCCTCCAGTTTCGTTTCCAGGAACGCCAGCCCGTCGCCCAGCGAGTTCGGGGGCATCATCATGCCCTGGATGGTGGTGCTGTTGAGCTGCTGGTACTGGCTCAGTTCATTGGGTTCGACCCGCGAGCCCAGTGTCACCAGCGCCGACAGGGGCACCAGTTCGTCGCTGGCGGTGCGCAGGTAATATTGCTCCAGCGCCTCCCGGGTGAGGCGGAAGTCGCGGCCGGCCTGGGGGATGACCTTGTAGCTGCGGCCCTCGAGTTCGAAGCGGTTGATTTCCGCCTCGCCCAGCATCACCGCCAGGGTCTGGCCGATCTCCTCCATGGAGACACCCAGGCGCGATGCCAGCGGCCGGTCTATGCGCACTTCGATTTCGGGCCGGTCCAGGGCCAGGGTCTGGTTGACGAAGATGAACAGCCCCGATTCGCGAGCTGCTTCCAGCAATGTCACGCCGACCTGGTAGACCTCGCTGTGATCGGCCGTGGAGGCGACCACGAAGCTGACTGGCAGCCCCGCATCCGAGCCCGGTAGCGAGGGAGTCCCGAAAGAGAAGGCCTCCAGCCCGGCGATGCTGCCCAGCCGCTGCTGGAATTCGGCCTGTATCTCCTGCTGGCTGCGCTCGCGCTCGCTCCAGTGGTGCAGTGTCAGGCCGCCGAAGTTGAATTCCGGGGAAACCGCTTGCCAGGAGTGGCTCACCTCGGGAATCTCGCGCCAGATGTCCACCACCTGGTCCAGAAAGCGGTTGATGTACTCCAGGTTGGCGTAACGGGGTGTGCTGCCGACCACGTAGAGGGCGCCGGTATCCTCTTCCGGTGCCAGTTCCTCGCGCGTCAGCGAGAACAGCAGCGGCAGGCTGGCAATGAGCACCATGCTGAACATCAGCACCGCGCCGCGGTTATCCAGGCAGTGTGCCAGCAGACGCTGATAGGCCAGGGTGAAACGTTCGAAATGGTGATCCAGCCAGTTGGCAAAGCGCCCCTGGTGCGCCTGATCCTTGAGCAGGCGCGAGCACATCATCGGGCTCAGGGTCAGGGCGATAATGCCAGAGACCATGACGGCACCGGCCAGGGTCAGGGCGAATTCGCTGAACAGGGTACCGGTGAGACCGCCGATAAAGGCGATGGGTGCATAGACTGCGGCCAGGGTGAGGGTCATTGCCACCACCGGCCAGGCTACCTCGCGCGCGCCCCGGATGGCCGCCTCCATCGGCGCCATGCCATGCTCGATGTGGCGATGGACATTCTCCACCACCACGATGGCGTCATCCACCACCAGGCCGATGGCAATCACCATGGCCAGCAGGGTCAGCAGATTCAGGGAGAAGCCGAGGCTGAAGATCAGGAACACCACGCCAATCAGGGACAGCGGGATGGCGACCAGCGGGATCAGCACCACCCGCAGCGAGCCCAGGAACAGGTAGATCACCAGAATGACAATAAGCACCGCTTCCAGCAGGGTGTTGCGCACTTCCTTGAGCGCGGCGTCAATGGCGATGGTACCGTCCCAGTCCAGGTACAGCTCCAGGTCCGCGGGCAGCGCCGCGGTGATGGCGGGCAGGGCATCGTGCACGGCGGCGCTCACCGCCAGCGGGTTGGCATCCGGGGTGGTGGTGATGGAGATGAAGGTGGCCTCGCGGCCGCTGGAGAGGGTCTGGAACTGGCTGTTTTCCTCTGCCAGCTCAATGTCGGCGACATCGCCCAGGCTGACCTGGCGGTCGTCCTCGCGGAACACCGTTAGCGCGGCGAATGCTTCCGGTGTCTGCAGGTCTGTGCGTGGATCCACGGTGGCCCGAATCAGTTCACTCTCGGTGCTGCCGGCCGTGGCGATGAAATTGTCCCGGCTGATGGTGGCGTGGACATCGCTGGCGGTGACGCCGTGGGCGGCCATGCGCAGTGGGTCCAGCCAGATCCGCATCGCCGGAAACCTGCCCCCGAGGATCTCGGCCTTGCCAACGCCCTCCAAGGTGGCGAGTTCCGGTTGCACACTGCGCGCGAGGTAGTCGGAGATTTCCGCCGTGCTCATCTGCTCGCTGTAGAACGCGAGGTAGATCAGGGCATCGTCGCCGCCACCGGTGGTCACCACCGGGTCATAGACCTCACGGGGCAGCTGGAACCGCGCTTCATTGACCTTGGCGATGACTTCGGTGAGCACGTCGCTGCTGTTTTCGCCCAGACGCACGTGGACGCTGATTTCGGAAGTGCCGGGGTTGCTGGTCGAGGTCATGTACTCGACGCCGCGGGCGCCAGCGATGGTGCTTTGCAGGGGCGTGGTGACGAAACCCTGCACCGAGCGGGCGCTGGCGCCGGGATAGACCGTGACCACGCGGATGACGCTGCGCTCGACCTCGGGAAATTCCCGGATCGACGTTCTGTTGGCCGCCGCGATGCCCAGCAAAAGGATCAGCGCGCTGACCACGAGGGCCAGCACCGGGCGCTGGATAAAGGTATCGGTGAAGCGCACCCTCAGGCTCCTGTCATGCGGTTGCTGGTCACAGTGGCGCGTTTTCGTCTATCTGGATGCTGGCGCCGCGGTACAGCTTGTTCTGGCCCGCGGTCACAATTCGCTCCCCGGCCGCCAGACCTTCAAGAATGGCGATCCGGCCGTTGGCTGCGGCGCCGATGCGCACCACCCGGGGCTGCACCTGCAGGCCGCCTTCTTCCCCGGGCTCGACCACGAAAACGGTATCGCCGCTGGTGGAGTAGGTGATGGCGGTCTCCGGCACGCTGACCCGGGTCTCGGTCCGGTCCAGGTCGATGCTGATCCTGGCAAACATGCCCGGCAGCAGGCCTTCACTCTCGCTCAGTTCAGCCCGCAGCAGCAGGCTGCGGGTGTCGGCATCCACCAGCGAGTCCAGTGCCGTGAGGGTGGCAGCGAACAGCCGCTGTTCATACCCGGGCACCGCGACCCGCAGCCGCAGGCCGGGCCGCAGCAACGGCGCGAAGCGGCCGGGAACCGCAAAATCAACTTCCAGCGTGTCCAGGTCCTGCAGGCTCGCTACCCGGGTCCCGGCCTCGACATAGTCACCAACCCGGGCCTGGACGATACCCACGGTGCCGGCGAACGGCGCCCGTAACTGCTTGTTGGCGAGCACTGCTTCGGTCTCCGCCAGCTGCGCCTCGGCCACCGCCAGATCAGCCCGGGAGCGGTCGTACTGGGTCTGGGGGATGGACTTCTGCTCCAGCAGGCGCGCATCGCGCTCGAACAGCAGTCGCGCCAGCTCGACAGCAGCCCGCTGGCGCTCGCGGCTGGCCAGCTCCGCGCGGTCGTTCAGCTGCAGCAGCAGTTGGCCTGCTGCCACGCGCTCTCCTGAGCGCACCGCGACCGCTGTTACTTCGCCGCTTTCTTCAGTGCTGAGCTCGACCCCGCGGGCGGCCCGGATGCTCCCGGTCGCCGTCAGCGTCTCTGGCCACAGGCTTTCTGCAGCAGTCGCCGCAGCGACAGTGATCGGTGGCTGGCTGACGTCCTGGTTCGCATAGCCGGTAAACTGCTGATAGAGGTAGGCGGCAATCGTGCCGAATATCAGCAGCAACAGGGCGAGGGCAATAAGGTAAGCGCGCAAAACGGGTCTCTTCTTTTTTTTGGTTGCCGACGGTGGCGTGTGGGTCGCCGTCGGTATCGTATTCTAGGGACTTTGGCCGGCGCCTGCACCGACTGAAAATGTAACAATGACCAACTCGGGGCCGCTGCCGCCCGGTGTCGCTGTGGCCTGATTCAACCTGTGCCCGGCCTTGGGTTTGCAGTATGCTAGCTGTAGGTCAAGTGGCAGAGAGGTCAGCCCGTGAGAACATCCCGCAAACTAGCCCAGCTGGAACGGCAAATGGCCGCCTGCAACTCCTACGCTGAATGGTGCGAGGCGGCGCTGCAGCACGATGAGTTGTCCGGCATGCGGCGCTGGCGCGAAGTCGACCAGACCCGGCAGTACGACTACAGCCAGATCCGCCTGCGCCTGGACCGGCTGCGCAGCCTGCGTTCGCGCCACGACTACCAGGGCCTGCTGTTTACCCTCAACGAGGGCATTCACGGCAACATGGGCGGCATGGGGCGCAGTACCCTCTACCAGCGCGCCAAGTTTGGCACCAAGCATCTTATTGAGCAGTACATCGACGAGGTGGATGATTCGCTCCGTTTCCTGGCGGAATTGAAGAGTGATGACGTCACGCTGCAACAGAAGCTGGATTTTTTCTACCGCGCGAATATCTGTTTCGGTCGCTCGGCGCTGATGTTGAGTGGCGGCGGTGTGCTCGGGTTCTATCACCTGGGTGTGGTCAAGGCACTGCTGGAGCAGGGCCTGCTGCCCCGGGTAATTTCCGGCTCCAGCGCCGGCTCGCTGGTGGCCGGCGTCGTGGGGACCCATAGCGATGCTGAACTGGAGCACTTTTTCGACCCCGACAATGTGCACTTTGAGGCCGAGCGAGAAGCGAGCGTTTTTTCACGGATGTTTTTTGGCCGCAATCCCCAGATCGACGTGCACGACCTGGAGAAAATCATTGCCCGCCTGGTGCCGGAGATGACATTCCAGGAAGCCTACGAGAAGACCGGGCGCCAGATCAGCATTACCGTGGCGCCGGCGGAGACACACCAGCGCTCCAGGTTGCTGAATGCCATTACCTCGCCCAATGTCTATGTGCGCTCTGCGGTGATGGCGTCCTGTGCTGTCCCCGGCGTATTCCCGCCGGTGATGCTGATGGCGAAAAATGCCCACGGTGAAGCCCAGCCCTACCTGCCCACCCGCAAGTGGGTGGACGGCTCAATCGCCGACGATCTGCCAGCCAAGCGGCTGTCGCGCCTGTACAGCACCAATCACTACATCGTCAGCATGGTCAATCCCATCGCCACCCCGTTTCTGCGCGGCAATCGCAAAACCAGTGGCTTGACCGCGGCACTGGGCAGCCTGGGTGTCGGCATTGGCCGCGAAGTGCTGAATTTCTACCGTGGCATGGTGCAGAAGAAAGGCGATAACTGGCCCCGCTTCAACCTGCTGATGAACGGCATTCATTCGCTGCTGGACCAGGAGTACAGCGGCGACATCAATATCGTTCCCAGTTTCCGCTGGTACAATCCGGCGAAGATTCTGTCGCACCTCTCCGAGAAGGAGCTGGTGGAGTTGATGCATGGCGGGGCGCACTCGGCCTTTCCCAATATCGAGACTATCCGCATCTGTACCAAGATCAGCCGCACCATGGAGGAGATCCTGCACCGCTTCGAGTACGGGGATCTCAGGCCCAACTCCGAAGAGTACCGCCGGCCGCGGGCTTCCCGGCGTCGACCGCCGCCCACCCGCGCGGACCGCGAGTCACAGCGGGACCTGGTCGGTGTTGTCGATGCAGCGGCGAAACCCCGGCGCCGGGCCAAGGCGAGTCGCAAGAAGGTGGCGCCTGCCCGGTCCCGGGACGGTAGCGAAAAGAGCGACGGAGGCGGTGACCGGGCCGCAGCCTGATCGCGCCGCCGTGGTGCCGGATCAGTCGACAGGCGTTGGCGGCAGGTCGGGCTTGGCGTAGGCCATGCGCCGCAGACGGCGGGTGTTGTAGTAGCTGTCCAGTCCGCTGAGGGCGACGGTGCCCGCGGTGCAGATATCCACCGCACCGTCAGCGCCCAGGCAATCGTCGGGTACCTCGGCCAGCACAATCTCCCCGATCAGGAAATGGGTATCGTTGATCTCCAGCTGCTGGTGCTCTCGCAGTTTCAGTCCCATGCGGATAGAGGCTTCGCGGACAAAAGGCGCAGCAAAACCCTCTACCCAGAGCTCCCCCAGGCCGGTGGCCGCAAACTCCGATTGCTTCCGTGGATAGCGGGCAGCAGTCTGGTGCGCGGCCTCGATAAACTGGTCGCTGACATGGTTGATGGTGTAGCAACCGGTGGCGAGGATGTTGTCCAGCGTGTGCCGTTCCACCGGGCTGGGGCGGATGATCAGCGCCAACAGCGGCGGCTGTGAGCCGAGATGCACGACCGAGCTGATGATGGCCAGGTTGGTTTGACCCTGACGATCCGCGGTGCCCACGAGATTGGCCGGCTTGAAGCCGCTGAGGGAATTGACCAGGGCGGCGCGGTAGCGCGATTCCAGGGCGGCGATGTCCTTGCTGCTGAAGAGCATGTTCGGATTCCGTGTTACGGATAGAGGCGCCGGTAGCGGCGTTCGGCCCACAGGCGATAGGCAGCATCGGCGATCGGGCGAATCAGGGGCCAGCGCAGCCAGCGCCACAGGGGCCCCAGGCGGGTGTGCTGCCACGCGGCCACGTTGGCATCGATCCCGGTCAGCAGGCGCCCGTCCGCGGTGCGCAGATGCAGGTTGCGCAGGAGCGTTTCCCGATCCGGCAGGGCCGGGTCGGGTTCCAGCGCGTGGATGTCGCGCAGTTGCAGGCCTGCGTCGCAGAGTTTCCCCAGGCGCGCCATTTCGGTGGTGCACAGGGGGCAGCGACCGTCGTAGTAGAGGATGTCGGCGAAGTCTTTGGCAGGGTCTGTGTTCATGTAGCATGGATACGCACCCGGCTCGCCGCTGGATGACAGCAGCGCGCCGCGGCGCCGGGTTTCACTCGATCAGCTGTACCGCCAGCCGTGACAGGGGCTCGACAAGGTTGCCGCGGGCGTCTGCCTCGGCGCTGGACGCGGTGCCGATCTGCGCCCGCTTCTTGATACCCTGGACAATGGCCGCCAGCCGGAACAGGGAGAACACCAGGTAGAAGTTCCAGTTGTCGATACCGTCGCGCCCTGTGCGCTCGCAGTAGCGGGCGATGTATTCCTCGTCACTGGGGATACCCAGCGATGCGCGGTCGACACCGGCGAGACCCTTCATGCTGCTGTCCCGTGGCAGCATCCAGGCCATGCACTGGTTGGCCAGGTCCGCCAGCGGATGACCCAGGGTGGAGAGCTCCCAGTCCAGCAGGGCGATGACCCGCGGCTCGGTGGCGTGAAACATCATGTTGTCCAGGCGATAGTCCCCGTGCACCAGGCTGACGGTGCCGTCGTCCACGGGCATGTTGGCCGGCAGCCACTTGAGCAGGGTTTCCATGTCCGCCACGGTTTCAGTCTCCGAAGCCCGGTACTGCTTGGTCCAGCGCCCCAGCTGGCGCTCGAAGTAGTTGCCCGGCTTGCCGTAGTCCGCAAGTCCCACGGCTTCGACGTTGACGTTGTGCAGCGCCGCCAGGGTCTGGTTCATGGAATCGTAAATGGCGCTGCGCTCGGCATTGTCGGCGGCCTCGGGCAGTACCGGGTCCCAGAGAATACGGCCATCCATGTACTCCATGACATAGAACATGGAGCCGATGACCGTTTCGTCCTCACAGAGCACATAGGTACGGGGCACCGGTACGTCGGTGTCCTGCAGGGCGGAAATGACCCGGAATTCGCGGTCTACCGCGTGTGCGGAGGGCAGCAGTTCGCCCGGTGGCTTGCGGCGCAGGACATAGGATTGGCCGTTGGCGCTGAGCTTGTAGGTGGGGTTGGACTGGCCGCCGGGAAATTTTTCCGCCGTGAGTCCCTGGTCGATTCCGGGGATGTAATCTGCGAGGTAGGCGGCAAGCCGCTCCGTATCCATTTGCTGCGCGCTCATGCAAATCCTTGTTTTCAGAAAAAGGTTAACGAACCAGTCTGTCGCCCTGTTGACAGGCAGACAATGACGTGCCGCGACAAAAAAATTGACCGCAGGGCCCATGGCGCCGGCGGCGTTGAGCGGGCCGCCGGCTCAGGGTATGCTGCCGCCTCCGCGAATGTATAAGTCTAACAGAGGTCAAGTCGTGTACGAACACTTGCAGCAGGCATGGCAGCAACTGACAGCCACCGGGCAGTTTTTTGAGGTAGAGACCATTGATGTCGGCGGCGTGCCGATTCGCAGCTACAAACATGCGCCACCCTCCCTGCGCGAGATCTGGCTGAGCACGGCCGGGCACGGTGACAAGGATTACCTGGTGTTTGCCGGCGAGCGCTGCAGCTATGCCCAGGCCCAGACCTTTACCGCCAGTATTGCCCACTGGTTGCACACGGAGGGGGTCAAGCCCGGGGACCGCGTCGCCATTGCCATGCGCAACTATCCCGAGTGGATGCTGGCCTACTGGGCCGTTACCTCCATGGGCGCGGTGGTCGTGGGCATGAATGCCTGGTGGGTCGCCCACGAGATGGAGTTTGCGCTGGAAGACGCGGCGCCGGTAGTGCTGATCTGTGACCGCGAGCGCCTGCAACGCTTCGAAGCGGTGCGCGATAAGTTCCCCTCACTCAGGGTCGTGGCGGTGCGCCTGCAGGACGAGGCCCCGGACTGGGCTGCCGACTGGATGGAGTTGATCAATGCGGAACCGGCGCTGCCGAGCGTCAGCATCGATCCCAATGACGACGCCTGTATTTTCTATACCTCCGGCACCACCGGTCGCCCCAAGGGCGCGCGGCTGACCCACCGTGGCTGCGTCGCCAATATCCTCAATGTCGGTTTCATCAATACCGTGCAGCCCGTGGCGATGGCCCTGGCCCGGGGTGAGACGCCACCGGCACCCGGTTCGACGCCGGCGCCCAACTCCCTGGTGGCAACGCCCCTGTTCCACGTCACCGCCAACAACTGCGTTGCCCACGCCACTACCGTGGCGGGAGGCAAACTGGTGCACATGTACAAGTGGGATCCGGCGGAGGCGCTGCGCCTGATCGAGGAAGAGCGCATTACCACCTTCAACGGTGTACCGATGATGGCGCGGGAAATTCTCGCGCACCCGGATTTTGCCCGTCGCGACACTTCCTCCCTGACCGTGCTCGGGGGCGGCGGCGCTGCGCTGCAACCGGATCTGGTGGAGAAGATCCAGCAGCGCTCGAAGTCCGCGCGGCCCAACACCGGTTATGGCATGACCGAGACCAGTGGCATTATCGCCGCGGTTTCCGCCGAGTTCTTTGTCGACAAGCCCGCCAGCGTCGGTCCCGCCATGCCGACCTTCGAAGCCAAGTGTGTCGGCGCCAGCGGGGAGGATCTCGGCGCCAATGCGACAGGCGAACTCTGGGTGCGGGGCGCGCCGGTGATCAAGGGCTACCTGAACCGCCCCGACGCCACCGCAGAGTCGATTACCGATGGCTGGCTGCACACCGGCGATATCGCCTACATCGACGACGAGGGCTTCATCTTTCTGGTGGACCGGGCCAAGGACATGGTGCTGCGGGGGGGCGAGAACATCTACTGTGCGGAAGTGGAGAACGCCCTGTTTGCCCACGAGGACGTGGCCGAATGTGTGGTGTTTGCGGTGGCCGATCAGCGTCTGGGGGAGGAGGTGGGCGCTGCCGTCCATCTGCGACCCGGTGCCAGCGCTGATCCCGCACACCTGCGCGCCCACTGCGCCGGCCTGCTCGCGCCCTACAAGGTGCCGCGCTATCTCTGGCTCATGCCCGAGCCTCTGCCACGCAACGCCAATGGCAAGTTCCTCAAGCGTGAGCTGCGGGAGTCCCTGCAGGTAGCCGACGCGCTCTGATCAGCTCTCGACGAAGGCCCGCTCGATCACGTAGTGGGCCGCTGTGCCGTGGCGGGACTCTTTGAAGCCGCGCTCGTTCAGCAGTCGGGTCATGTCCTTGAGCATGCTCGGGCTGCCGCAGATCATGAAGCGGTCCCGCTCCGGGTCGATGGCCTCGAGACCCAGGTCAGCGGGCATTTTGCCGCTGGCGAGCAGGTCTGTCAGGCGCCCGGTGTTGCGGAAGGCCTCACGGGTCACCGTGGGGTAGTAGCGCAGTTTCTGCCTGATGTCCTCGCCCAGGTATTCGTGTGCAGGCAGTTCCCGGGTAATGCTGTCCTGGTAAGCCAATTCGCTGGCATGGCGGCAGCCGTGGGCGAGAATGACCTTGTCGAAACGCTCGTAGATTGCCGGGTCCTTGATGATGCTGAGGAAGGGCGCCAGCCCGGTGCCCGTGCCCAGCAGGTAGAGATTCTTCCCCGGCAGCAGGTTGTCCGCGACCAGGGTTCCGGTGGCCTTGCTGTTAACCAGCAGTTCGTCACCGACGCGGATATTCTGCAATTGGGAAGTGAGCGGGCCATCGGCGACCTTGATGCTGAAAAACTCCAGCTGGTCCTCGTAGTTGGCGCTGGCCATGCTGTAGGCCCGCAGCAGGGGTTTGCCCTCCCGTTCCAGCCCGATCATGGTGAAGTGGCCGTTCTCGAAGCGGAAGCCCGGGTTGCGGGTGGTCTTGAAACTGAACAGACGATCGGTCCAGTGGTGGACCTCGGTCACCTGTTCGCGCAGCAGCGTTGCCATATCGTGGTCCTCATGTGCGGTTGATAGCCAGGTGACAGAGCATAGAGCCTTCCCCTATATTGATAAAACAGTTTTTATGGATATAATATATCGATTAAATCAATATAGGGTTCGGTCTTGCGCTACACGCTGCGACAACTGGAGGTCTTTCTTGCCACCGCGCACCATGAGAACGTCAGCCGCGCAGCGGACAGCCTGGCGATGTCCCAGTCAGCCGCCAGCGGGGCGCTGCGCGAACTGGAACAGCAGTTTGACGTGCAGCTGTTCGATCGCATTGGCAAGCGCCTGCGCCTGAGCGAACTCGGCCGCCAGTTGCGCCCGGCGGCGGAGGATTTGCAGGCCCGGGCCCGGGCCTTCGAACAGTCGCTGACCGGGGATGAGGTCAGCGGCCGCCTGCAGGTGGGCGCTACATTGACCATCGGCAATTACCTGGCAGTGCCCATGATTGCAGACTTCCGCCAGCGCTATCCAGCTGCCGACATCGCCCTGACAGTGGCCAATACAGCGGCGATCGCCGAGGGGGTGGCAAATTTCGAGCTCGATATCGGCCTGGTCGAGGGCGAGTTCGTGCACCCTGATCTGCACAGTCAACACTGGCAGGCGGACGAGCTGGCCGTTTTTGCCGCCCCCGGTCATCCCCTGGCCCGGCGCCGCGCGTTGAGCGATCGGGACCTGCTGCAGCTGGAATGGATCGTGCGGGAGCCGGGCTCGGGCACCCGCCAGACCTTCGAGCGCGCCATGCACGGCCTGTTGCCGGAGCTGCGGATAGTGCTGGAGCTGCAGCACACCGAGGCGATCAAGCGGGCAGTGGAAGCGGGCCTGGGCGTGGGCTGCCTGTCCAGGATCAGTCTGGTGGAGGCGTTCGCCCGCGGCTCCCTGGTCCCGCTGCGGGTGCCCGGGCGCGATTTCAGCCGCCAGCTCCATATCGTTCTGCACCGTCACAAGTACCATACTGCAGGCCTCAGGCACTGGCTGCAGCTGTGCCGGGAGCGGGCCCATTAACCCGGCGGCTGGATCCGGTTACACTTTGCGTCCATGACGACACTCATTTCCACGGAGCACCCGCCCAGGGTGCGGCCAATCGACGCACAGCAGCGGCGACAGGTGGTGGCTGCCACCGAAGGCTGGATCGATCGTGCGGGGCAGCTGCTGGGCTTGTCGCTGGCGCCGGTGCCGGTGCTGTTTGATCTCCGCGGCGCTACCGCAGGCATGTTTCGCGCCCGCGGCAGGGAATGCTGGATTCGTTTCAACCCCTGGATTTTCGCCAAGCATTTTGACGACAACCTCCACGTTACGGTGCCCCATGAAGTGGCGCACTACGCGGTGCACTGTCAGCGCCACCGGCGTCGGGTGCGGCCACACGGGCCGGAGTGGCAGCGGGTCATGCGGGGCTTCGGCCTGCCTCCGGAGGTGACCTTCAAGCTGGATTTGGCGGGAGTTCCGGTCCGGCGCCAGCAGCGCCACGCCTACCGCTGCGCCTGTCGCGACCACGAGGTATCCACTGTGCGCCACAAGCGCATGCTGGAGGGCCGGGCCCGCTACCTGTGCCGCTACTGCGACGCGCCCCTGCTCCCTGTCCTCTGAGGCGACACCTCAGGTGTCCACGGACAGCTCTACGCCGCTGAAAGTATTGGCTTCGGCCTCCAGCTCCGGGGCTGCCAGAACCACCCGCTCAGGGTCGACAGCCCCCTCATTGACCAGGAAGCGCTTGCTGCTGGCAGCGCGATCGCTGGCCAGCGCCAGCAGCGCGCTGTCCGGCACCGGCCACTGGTCGCGCAGGATCCGCGCCTGCTGCAACAGGGACGGCGCCGGCTGCTCCGGATTCTGCGACGCAGCCGTGTCCAGTTGGGCGTAGCGTTCGGCGATTTCCGCCTGCCAGGCCTCGCTGCGCTCGCTGATGTCCTCCGCGCTGAGCCCCTGTTGCAGCAGCGCTGCCCGCAGCAACTGCTCCTGCAGGCTCGCCCGGTCTGTCTCCGGGTCGATCAGACCGGTGACAACCAGGCTCAGCCCCGGTCGCTGTTGCATGGCGGCGGCCAGATCGCGCAGCTTGCCTTGACCGTGACTGTCCAGGTCACTGCCGCCGGCAGGAAAATCAACGGTGCGCAGATCCTCGCTGCTGCCCACCAGGCTGGCAAGAAAGCTGAAGGGTGCGGTGATCGCCTTGCCGACCAGGTTCACGAAGGCGCCGGCGATGACGCTGCCGAGACTGAACTGCGGGTTGTTTACATCCCCGCTGACCGGGACCGCGAGGTCGATGACGCCGTTGCTGTCGGTCAGCAGGGCAATCCCCAGGCGCAGCGGCAGGTCGAGGGCCTTGTCGCTGGCTACCCGGTCGCCCAGCTTGAGCTGGTTGATCACGATCCGGTTGTCGCCCTGCAGGCGGTTGTTTTGCAGGCTGTAACCCAGTTGGGCATTGAGTGTGCCGCGCTCAATCGCATAACCGGCATAGGTCCCGGAATAGGGCGTCAGGCGGGACATGTCGAGGCCGCGAAAGTCCAGGTCCAGATCCAGGGCCGGTGGCGACCGCAGGGGGCTGGCGGTGCCGGTCAGGGTCACCGGCGCGTAACCGTCAACCGAGCCGCGCAGGTCCACCTGCAGCGCTTCCGCGGGGTCACTGCTGAGGTTGGTAATGGTGCCGTCGAGGTCGCCAATGACGGTGCGGAACTGGATCGGCAGTGATTGGTCCTGGAAGTCAATGGCACTGTCGGCGACGAAGATCGCCGGAGCGCTGAACTGCCAGGGAGTCTGCTCCCCGGACCCGGACCCGGAATCGGAATCGGACCCGACTTCGGACTTGGACGCGGACCCGGAAGAGGTGTCCATCTCGGCGTCCGCTTGCTGTTCCAGCAGGCGCTGGATGTTGATGCTGCCATCCTCCTGAATGTGCAGGCGCCCCTGGTAGCCCTCCAGATGCAGCTCTGCCAGAGTGATGCTGCGTTCCTGCAGGGCTACGGTCAGTCCCTGCCAGTGCAGGTTGTCCCAGCGCGTGAGGGCGTCCTCGGCGCCGTGCAGGACCATGGCGAAGTCGGTCACGGCGCCGTCTACGGCCACTGTCTCGGGCTGAAAGTCGGCCAGCGTGAGGCGGCCCGCGGTCCGCGCTGCGCCGCTGCTGATTTCGGCGCGCAGGAGCGACGGCAGGTTGGGGCCGAACCAGGCCAGCGGCAGTCCCTCCAGGGCAAAGTCGAGTTCCGCGCTACCCGCACCGGGATCCACGCTGCCCTCGGCTTCCAGGCTGGCGAGCTGGTTGATCTGCAGGGCCAGGGTGAGGGGGCTGGCGCCCCGGCCAGGCCAGTGCAGATCGCGCAGCTCCGCGGTCAGCGGCCGGACCGTGAGCAGGCCCGGCTCGGTGAACTCGCTGCGCCAGGCCGCTTCGCTGTTGCGCAATTCGAACAGGCCCAGATGCAGGCGCCAGGGGGAGTCCGTGGCTGTTTCGTCTTCGTCACCCGCCTCGGTTGCGGGCAGTGCAAACAGCTCCGCCAGGCTCACCTGGTCGCCCTGACTCCAGCCGCGCAGGTTCAGACCATCCGCTGTGACGCGCCCCAGGCCGAGGGTTTGCTGGCTGCCGTCAAGGCTGATAGCGGACAACTTCAGGGATGCCAGTGCCACTCCTGTATCCGGCAGGCGCTCGCTGTCGCGGGGACTGATCCGCGTATCGATGATCTCGATGTCGCCGTCAGTCACCGAGTAATCCACAGCGTCCTGCCAGGAGGCGCTGTACTGCAGGGACAGATTGAGCCGGCTGCTGACAAGTTCGAAAGCGAGCCACGGTTCGGCGAAGCGCCAGATCGGGCGCAGGTCAATGTCCTCCAGCTCCAGGCTGCCCCTGCTGCTGCCGGCGGCGAGGGACAGGTCCCCCTGCCATTGCAGCTGACCGCCACCCTCGCCGCGGGCCTGGAGGCGATAGGGTTGGCCCGCTGCCGTGACGGTGGACAGGTCGGTGACTGCCAGCTGCAGGCCGTCCAGGTAGGTATTGTAGCCATCGGGATGCTGCTGGTCGGTGACTTCGATCCGCTGCGCGCTCAGCTGCAGGGAGCCGATGGCGAGCGCTGGCAGCTCAGCGGAGTCGGTGTCTGGCGGGTTTTCCTCCTCCGTTCCGGGGGACGACGGCAGCAGGTCGCCGATATTGAGGCTGCCGTCGGCATTGCGCTGCAAATGCAGGTACAGTTGCTCCAGCGCCACGCTATCGAACACCAGGCCCGGGCGGATCAGGCTGGCCAGGGAAAAATTGACCTCCGCCCGATCGAAGTCCAGGAAGCGACTGCCGTCGGGCTCGGCCAGGGCGCCCTGGCGGATTTCCAGCGCCAGGGTGAACGGGTTGAAGAGCACCAGCTCGGTGGTGAGGGTGCGCCCCCACTGCTCTTTCGCCAGCCAGGGCGGGAGAAAATTCAGCGCTGGCAGCAGGATAAAAAAGGCAACGGCGAGATAGGCGGCGTAGGCGTAAATCAAACCTCGGAACGCGGTTCGCACAGTACGGTCTCCTTGCACGTCAGTGGTCGGCTCGTCACCGTACTATAGTCAAGTGGCTGCCCGCGGGCATCCACGCAGGTTCAGAGTCCCTTGCGATAGGTATAGGGGGTGACGCCGGTCCAGCCCTTGAAGGCGCGAATAAAGGCGCTGGACTCGGAAAAGCCCGCACGGCAGGCGATATCCTCAATCGACAGTCCCTGCTTGCCCAGGTAGTGCAGGGCAGTATCGCGCCGCAGCTGGTTTTTGATGTCCTTGAAAGTGGTGCCTTCGGCGGACAGGCGTCGTCGCAGGGTCTGCGGATGGATGTCGAGGGACTCCGCTACCGCGCCCAGTTCCGGCATCTCGTGCAGGCTGTGGCGTATCTGGTCGCGGACCCGCGCGGTCCAGCTGTTGCGCTGGAAGTCCTGGGTCAGCATCATCAATACCGGATGGCGCAGATAGTGGCGCAGGCTCTGTTCGGTCTGGGAGATGCGCTTGTCCATCAGTGTCGTCGAAAATACCAGCTCACAGTATTCGGCATCGAAATGGACAGGGTTGGCAAGGAACATGTGCCGGTAGTCCTCTGGCCGCGCAGCGGGTGCATAGGCCAGGTTGACCGCTTGCAGCGGCAGGTGCTCCTGCACCAGCCAGCTGCCGAAGCGGTGGGCATTGAACAGCATCAGCTCGACCGGATAGGGCTTGGGCGGGTCCTGTGTGTCCTGCTGCAGCCGCAGCCTTACCAGGTCGGCCTCTTCCAGCAGGGCGGGGAAGGGCGTTGCTTCAAACAGCTGGAAAAAGCGGCAGTAGCGGTTCAGGGCCTGCCCCAGGGTTTCGCAGCCGATGACCGCGTGGCACATCATCGACCAGGTGCCGATTGGCAGGCGGCGACTGGTGTAGCCCAGGGCTTCGTCGTTCATGGCCAGCATGGTGCTGACCTGGAGGTCGGCGAAGCGCTCAATGGAGATGCGTGCGCCTTCCTCCAGCAACAGGCGGGGGGATATCCGGTTCTTGCGCAGCAGCTGCATGGGATCCAGGCCAATGGCGACGGCGTTGCGCAGCACCGCGCGGGCGAAGTACACCGATATCGACAGTTCGCGCACTCAGAGTCCTGCCGTACTGTTGCTGATCTGGAGCGACCGGTGCTCGACGGCGGCTACCCGGTTGCGTCCGCTGCGCTTGGCCAGTTGCAGGGCCAGCCCGGCGTCCTTGCAGAGCCGGTCGAGACTCACGGCACCCAGCGCTTCGGCGATGCCCAGGCTCACCGTAGCCGCTATCGGCTGGTCGTCGACCTGCAGCGAGGTGTCCGCAAGCCGGCTGCGGATGCGCTCGGCGAGTTTGCGGGCTGCAGCCAGATCCGAGTTGGGCAGAATCGCCAGGAACGTGTCGCCGTCATAGCGGGAGAGGACATCGCTGGCCCGGCACTCCACCTCCAGGCACTGGGAAACCTGCTGCAGTACCTTGTCACCGGCGTCTGCACCGAAGTGGTCGTTCAGCCGCCGCAGGTGGTCGACATTGAGCATTACCGCTGCCGTGGACTGGTTGTGTCGTTCGGCAGTGGCGAGAGTCACGTGCAGGGCTTTTTCCAGCCCGCGTCGGTTAAGCAGTCGGGTCAGGGGGTCGAGCGTGGTCAGTTGCGCGAGTTGCTGTCGCTGGTCGACCAGAATGCTGGCCAGGAAGCCGACTCCCGCAAGCACGTGAGCACCACCCTGCAGGGCGTAGGCGAGTCCGGCGGCCGTGGCGGGAGCAACCGCGGTGGCCAATGAGGGCATCGAGGGCAGGGCCAGCGCCAGCATGGCTGCGCACATGACTACCCCGCCGAGGGCCATGATGCTGTCACCGGCGTTGTGCGAATGCCAGCCGCGGCTAGCGGACACCGCTGCCAGTACCCCCCAGAATAGCGCCGTGGTCGCCACGTAGGCCTGCAGCATCGGTGCCGGCTCGAGAAAAAAGACCGCCAGGCAGGCTCCGGTACAGCAGATGCCCGCGGCGTAGCGGCCGCGCCGCATTTCCGCGCGCTGCATGATTGCCAGTAACAGTACATAGCTGCTGATCATGGCGGCTACCGCGGGAACGTTGATCGCCACCTCAAGGTTGGCCACTTCGGCAACCGTGAATGCAATCCAGGCCAGCAGCGCGGTCATGAAATACACGCTGTAGAAACCGAGGCCCGCAGGCGCCCGGGGGGAGTTGCTGAGGGCGTACAATACCAGCAACTGGGCGCAGACCATGGCCGTGGCCAGACCGTAGTGGGCGATGAGTATGGTGTCGGCAAGACTGCTCTGCATCGATGGTCAGGACTCTGGGTGCTGGCGCTGTCAGTTTAGGTCAATTTATTTGTCGGCACAGGTCATTGCTGGTACTGGCGCCGCTGAACATACTGGCCGATGTTGATTTTTACCCACCAGAGGCAACAGACATGCTGCAACGCGACTTCACCGATGAACAGAACATGTTCCGGGATGCCTACCGCAAATTCCTCGCTGCGGAGATTGTGCCACATATGGAGTCCTGGCGAGAGGCCGGAATTGTCGATCGCTCCGCCTTCCGCAAGGCGGGTGAGCAGGGGTTCCTCATGGTCTGGCCCGAGGAAAAGTATGGCGGCATGGGAGATCCCGACTTCCGCTTCGAGCAGGTGATCATCGAAGAGACCGCCTACGCCCGGGCAGGGGACTGGTACAGCACCCTGCACAGCCGTCTGGTTGGCCCCTACTTCACCCGCTTTGGCAGTGAGGAGCAGTGCCAGCGCTTCCTGCCCGGCTGCGTCAGTGGCGAAACCATTCTCGGTATCGCCATGACCGAGCCGGATGCGGGCAGCGACCTCGCCGGCATGCGCTCCACCGCGGTGGAGGCCGACGACCACTGGGTTCTGAACGGCTCCAAGACCTACATTTCCAATGGCATCAACGCCGATGTGGTGATCGTGGCGGCCAAGACCGATCCCGACAACAACCCGCACCACATGACCCTGTTCATCGTGGAACGCGGCATGCAGGGCTTCGAGCGTGGCCGCAACCTGAAGAAAATGGGGATGAAAGCCCAGGATACCTCCGAGCTCTTCTTCAACGAGGTCAAGGTGCCCAAGGCCAATGTGCTGGGCGAGCCGGGCAAGGGGTTCATTTACCTGATGGAGGGCCTGGCCGAGGAGCGCCTGATCGGCGCCTGTGGCTACCTGTCCGCAGCGCAGCTGTCCTGGGATCTGACCGCCGAATTCGTGCGCGAGCGCAAGGTCTTTGGCAAGCCGCTGGCGGCGTTCCAGAATACCCAGTTCAAGCTGGCTGAGATGCGCACCCAGCTCGATATTGCGCAAATTTATGTCGACCAGTGCGTGCGGGCGTTCAATAATGGCGCCCTGACGGCGGTGGATGCGGCCAAGGCGAAGCTGGTGACCAGTGAACTGCAGGTCGCAGCTGCGGACCTCGGGGTGCAGCTCCACGGCGGTGCCGGTTACATGGATGAGTATCCGATCAGTCGCCAGTGCACTGACGCCAAGATCGCCACCATTTATGCGGGCAGCTCCGAGGTCATGAAAATCATCATCAGCCGGGACTGCCTGTCGGACAACTACACACCGTTCAACACGCGCAATTTCTGATCAACTGTACCAGGAGAACAGCATGGAACTCGCAGGAAAAGTAGCAATCGTAACCGGTGGCGCCTCCGGGCTTGGCCGCGCCACCGTGGAGGCCTACGTCGCCAAGGGCGCCAGGGTCGCGATCTTTGACCTCAACGAGGACAACGCCAAAGAAGTCATTGGCCAGCTGGGCGAGGACAAGGTCGCCTTCTGGAGCGTCAACGTGGCCGACGAAAATGTGGTCCGAGAAGCCGTCGCCGGCGTGGTCGAGAAGTTCGGCGCCGTGCACATTTGCAACAATTACGCCGGCATCGGCAGCGCCTGCAAGACTTTGAGCAAGAACGGCCCGTTCCCGCTGGACCAGTTCATGCCGATCATTAACGTGAACCTGGTGGGCACCTTCAACGTCTCCCGTTTCGCCGCCGAGCAGATGGCGAAGAACGAGCCAATCAACAACGACGGTGGCCGCGGCGTGATCATCAACACGGCGTCCATCGCAGCGATGGAAGGCCAGGTGGGCCAGCTGGCCTACAGCGCCAGCAAGGGTGGCATCGTTGGCATGACCCTGCCCATGGCCCGCGATCTGGCCAGCTACGGCATCCGGGTCAACACCATCGTGCCCGGCCTGATCCACACGCCCCTGTTCGAGATGATCCCGGAAGAAGCCTACAAGTCGCTGGAGAGCAGTGTCTGCTACCCGCGCCGCCTGGGCAAGCCGGAGGAGATCGCGCACCTGTCGGTCTTTATTGCCGAGAACGACTATGTCAACGGCGAGTGCATCCGTCTCGACGGCGCCATACGCATGCAGCCGCGCTGAGGAGCGCTTGATATGGGTCCCTTGAATGGTTTCACCGTTATCGAGCTTGCGGGGATAGGTCCCGCGCCCATGGGCGGGATGATACTCGCGGACATGGGCGCCGAGGTCATCCGCATCGAGCGCGCCAACGGCAACGATCTGAAGCAGATGCATGATGTCAGCGCCCGCGGCAAGAAGTCCGTGGTTCTCAACCTGAAGCAGCCCGACGGGGTGGAGACCCTGCTGCGGATGATCGAGAACGCGGACGTGCTTATCGATCCCTATCGCCCGGGCGTCTGTGAAAAGCTGGGCGTGGGGCCAGAGGTCTGCCTGCAGCGCAATCCGCGCCTGGTATTCGCGCGAATGACCGGCTGGGGCCAGGAGGGTCCCCTGGCCCACGCTGCGGGACACGACATCAATTACATCTCTCTCACCGGGGCGCTGTTTGCCACCGGACGCCGCGGCGAGAAGCCGGTGCCGCCGCTCAATCTGGTGGGTGACATGGGCGGCGGTGGCATGCTGCTGGTCAACGGCGTGCTGGCGGCCTTGCTGGAAACGGCGAATTCCGGCAAGGGCCAGGTCATCGACGTGGCCATGGTGGATGGCGCCGCCCAGCTGATGTGGATGTTCCACGGCTTCCAGTCCATCGGCGGCTGGGATGCCAGCCAGCGTGGCGTCAACCTGCTGGATGGCGCGGCCCACTTCTACGATACCTATGAGTGCGCCGACGGCCAGTACATTTCGGTGGGCTCCATTGAACCGCAGTTCTACGCCCTGCTGAAGCAGCTTGCGGAATTGCCGGAAGAAGACTTCGGCAACCAGAACGACCCGTCGCTGTGGCCGGAACTAACGGACAAGCTGGCCGCGGTCTTCAAGCGCAAGACCCAGGCCGAGTGGTGCGAGATCATGGAGGGCACGGACGTCTGTTTTGCGCCGGTGCTGTCATTCATGGATGCACCCGGCCATCACGCCAACGTCGCCCGCAACACCTACATCGAAGTGGATGGGGTCACGCAGCCGGCACCCGCGCCGCGTTTCAGTCGCACGCCGTCGCATGTTTCCCATGGCCCCCACAGCCTCGGGGAGGATACCGAGGCCACGCTGGCAGCGATGGGGTTTGCGGAAAGCGAGATCAAGCAGCTGCGGGAATCCGGTACCCTGGGCTGATGCCGGGCAGCGCCACCAACGAGGAGCAATCATGGCCAATTATGCAACAGTGACGGTAGCACGGCACGATCAGGTGGCCCTGGTCAGCCTGAATCGCCCGGACAGCCTCAACGCCTTCAATGCCTCGCTGCGCCGGGATCTTTTGCAGGCAGTGCAGGAAGTCAATGCAGACGACCGTATCCGCGCCGTGGTGCTGGCCGGTGAGGGTCGGGCCTTCTGCGCCGGCGCCGATCTGACGGAAGTGGCGGGGGATGATTTCGATGTTGAAAAGCAGCTCAACACCGAATACAAGCCGGTACTGATGGCAATAACTGACGCGCCCAAGCCCTGGATCAGCGCTGTGAACGGGGCCGCGGCCGGGGTCGGCAGCTCCTTCGCCATGGTCTGCGATCTCACGGTGATGGCTGAGAACGCCTATATTTACCAGGCGTTTGCCGCCATCAGCCTGGTGCCCGACGGCGGTGCTACCTGGCATCTTGCCCGCACCCTGGGCCGCAAGCGCGCCTATGAACTGATCGTGTCCGGCGAAAAACTGCCCGCGGCACGCTGCCTGGAACTGGGGCTGTGCAATCGCGTGGTGCCCGCCGAGTCCCTGCTGGCGGATACGCTGCAGTGGGCGCAGGAGCTGGCGGGCAAGGCGCCGCTGGCCCTGCGCCATGCCAAGGCGGCGCTCAATTTCGCCATGGAACATGGTGTCGATGACGTCATTTCCGAGGAGGCCCGGCTGCAGGCACTCTGTATTGCCAGTGCCGACGCTCGCGAGGGCGTGACCGCCTTCGCGGAGAAGCGTGCGCCGGTGTGGCGGGGCAAATAGAGGGGTTATGCATGTCGGAAGCTGAACTGCTGGTCGAACGCGATGGCGCCGTGGCCACGCTGACCCTGAACCGCCCGGCGGCGATGAACGCGCTGTCGCCGTCGCTGCTGCGGGACCTGTGCAATACCTTCCGCGAGTTGCAGGAAGACCGGGATATTCGTGTCGTTATTGTCACCGGCAAGGGGCGGGCCTTCTGTGCTGGCCTGGACCTGAAGGCGCTCGGCAATCATCCCGACGGCCTCGCCGCTTTCGCGATTCACGGGGACAACGATGTCTACGCCGCCCTGCGCGCCTTTGACCGGCCCATTATCATGGGCATCAACGGTGTCGCCGCCACCGGAGGCTTCGAACTGGCGCTGATGGGGGATATTCTCATTGCCTCCAGCGATGCCCGCTTTGGCGACACCCACTGCCGCGTCGGCCTGGCCCCGGGCTGGGGGCTGTCGCAGAAACTGGCGCGCATCATTGGCCACAGCCGTGCCCGGGAAGCCCATTTCAGCGGCAACTTCATCAGCGCCGGACAGGCTGACGCCTGGGGCCTGGTGAGCCGGGTCGTGGAACCGGATGCGCTGGCCGCTGCCTGCCGCCAATTGGCGGATGATATTGCCGGCTGTGTGCCCTGGACGGTGAAAGCGTACAAGGCGCTGGTCAACGACGGCCTGGAAATGACCATGGGTGCGGGGCTGGCGATGGAGAAACAGGTCATGACGCATGCCAATGCCCGGGTCTCCGGCGACGATATTGCCGCCCAGCGGCAGGCGGTAATAGGCAGGGGCCAGCAGCAGAAGCAGCAGGGCTGAGCCTTGCTGCGGCGGCCAAAGCGAGTGCGGCGCCATGGATGATCAGCTGCGCCCGGAATTGCTGGCCCTTCGAGAGCGCCTCCTGCGGACCCTGGATGCAGGCCGGACGCAGGCCCGGGAACGACGCCACGGTACCGGCTACCGGACCGCCCGGGAGAATCTGGCTGACCTGGTGGACCCCGACAGCTTTCAGGAATACGGCCAGCTGGCGGTTGCCGCCCAGCGTAGCCGCCGTGACTATCAGGAGCTGCAGTCCAGCACCGCCGCCGACGGCATCATCACCGGCACTGCAACCATCAACGCCGAGCGGGTGGGCAAGACAGCGGCGCGAGCGGCTGTCATTGTCAATGACTACGCGGTGCTCGCGGGAACCCAGGGTTTCTTTCATCACGCCAAGCTGGACCGCCTGTGTGAACTGGCGGAGCAGCAGGGCCTGCCGGTGGTCATGTATACCGAAGGCGGTGGCGGGCGCCCCGGCGACACCGATGTTCTGACCCAGATCGCCGGTCTGCACCTGCATTCATTTCGCAATTGGGCGCGACTGGCCGGCAAGGTGCCGCGGATCGCCGTCAACAACGGCTACTGTTTCGCCGGCAATGCGGCCCTGTTCGGCTGCGCCGATTTCACGATCGCGACCCGCAGCTCCTGGATCGGCATGGCAGGGCCGGCGATGATTGAAGGTGGCGGCCTGGGCAAGGTCGAGGCCAGGGCCATCGGCCCATTGAGGTGCAGCTCAGGAACGGCGTGGTCGACATTGCCGCGGAGGATGAAGCGGAAGCGACCGCCCTGGCGCGACAGTTGCTCGGATATTTCCAGGGTCCGGTCGCAGACTGGGCCTGCGCTGACCAGTCTCCGCTGCGCGAGCTGGTACCAGCCGATCGGCGCTGGGCCTATCCGGTACGCAAGGTTGTCGAGACCATTGCCGATCGCGGCTCCTTTCTTGAATTGCGCCGCGTCTATGGCCGCGGCATCATCACCGGCTTCATTCGCCTGGAGGGCACGCCGGTCGCCCTGCTTGCCAACGATTGCCAGCAGCTTGGCGGCGCCGTGGATGCGGAATCCGCGGAGAAGGCAGCGCGTTTCCTGCAACTGTGCAATGCATTCCGCCTGCCGGTGCTGTCACTCACCGACACTCCCGGGTTCATGGTGGGTCCCGCCAGCGAGCAGGAGGCTGCGGTACGGCGCATGTCGTCCCTGTTCCTTGCCGGTGCCAGTCTCACGGTGCCAGTGGTGGCGATTTTTCTGCGCAAGGGTTACGGCCTGGGCGCCATGGCCATGACCGGAGGCAGTTTCCGGGCCCCCGTGTACGCGGCTTCATGGCCTACCGGAGAGTTTGGCGGCATGGGCCTGGAGGGGGCGGTGAAGCTGGGCTATCGCAAGGAACTGGAGGCGATAGCCGATCCTGTCGAGCGCGAGGCGCTGTTCGAGCAATTGCTGGCGCGCCTGTACGAGTCGGGCAAGGCCACCGAGGCGGCCTCCTTTCTGGAAATCGATGCCGTGATTGACCCGGCGGACACCCGCGCCGAGGTGCTCAAGGCACTGCGCACGGCGGCATTCGTTGCGCGCTGACAGGGCGCGCAATACCGACTATCAACCCGTTTAACCGGAGAATATCGATGAAGAACCTGTTTGATGTTAGTGGCAAGGTCGCGGTGGTGACCGGAGGCTCGCGCGGCATTGGTGCCATGATCGCCGAGGGTTTTGTCGCCAACGGCGTGCGCACCTACATCACTGCGCGCCGGGAAGACGAACTGCAGGCGACGGCGGCGGCGCTGTCACAGCAGGGGGAGTGCATCGCACTGGTCGCGGACCTGTCGACCGTGGAAGGTGCCACCCGCTTTGCCACAGAGATCCGCGCGCGTGAGCCCGAGCTGCATATCCTGGTGAACAACGCCGGCGCCACCTGGGGCGCCAGTGTCGATGAGTTTCCCGAGAATGGCTGGGACAAGGTCATGGACCTCAACGTCAAGTCCATCTTCTTCCTCACCCAGCAACTGCTGCCGGCGCTGCGGGCGGCGGGCACGGATGCGGATCCGGCCCGGGTGATCAACATCGGTTCAGTGAACGGTATCACCAACAGCCACATGCAGAACTACAGCTATACCGCGAGCAAGGCTGCGGTGCACCACCTTACCCGGCATATGGGAGCCGAGCTGGCGCGGGAGCGGGTTAACGTCAACGCCATCGCGCCGGGCCTGTTTCCCAGCAAGATGACCGCGCACATGGCGGGGCACGAGGAAGAAATGGTCAAGGCGTTTCCCGTCAGCCGCATGGGTGCGCCGGAAGACGCAGCCGGTACCGCAATTTACCTGAGCTCCAGGGCCTCCGCCTGGGTAACCGGCCACGTGCTGGTACTGGACGGCGGGCTGGTTGCGGTTTCCTGACGCCTAGTAGTTTCCCGCGTACAGCTTCACCCACTCTGTCAGCAGGCGCACGCCGTATCCGGTGGCGCCGATCAGCGGCGGCAGGCTGGTCTCCTCGTAGCGGCCATTGCCGGCCATGTCGATATGGACCCAGGGCGTGTCGCCGGCGAAGCGCTGCAGGAAGACCGCGCCGGCCTGGGCGCCAGGTTGGCCACTGTTCTTCATGTCGGCAACCGGGCTGTCGATGATTTTTTCATAGGGCCCCAGCGGTAACTGCCAGACCCGTTCCCGGGTCAGTTCTCCGGCGGTCTTCAGGGTTTCGATGAGCTCTTCCTCCTCGCTGAACACCGCCGCGTAGTCGCGTCCCAGGGCGCGGACCTTGGAGCCGGTGAGGGTGGCGATATCGGCAATGACCTGCGGCTGGAAGTGCTCGCGTGCATACCAGATGCCGTCCGCGAGGACCAGGCGGCCCTCGGCGTCGGTATTCACGACTTCAATTGTCATGCCGTTGCCTGCAGTCACAATATCCCCTGGCAGTTGGGCAGTGCCGGAGATGGCGTTCTGCGCCAGCGGCATTACGCCGACGACATTGAGCGCTGCCTTCTGCCGCGACAGTGCCTCCAGGGTGCCGGCCACAGCACCGGCGCCAGCCTTGTCGCCGGTCATGGCGAGAATGGATGCTGCGTCGGTCTTCAGGTTGTAGCCACCGCTGTCGAAAGTAATACCCTTGCCCACCAGCGCAATAGGGGCGTCATCGCTGCCGCGCCAGTGGGCAATGAGCAGATGAGCGCCGTGCTGGCTGCCCTTGCTGACCCCGTAGAGGGCGCCCATGCCCGCTTTCAGCACCTGCTGCGGACCGAGGATGGTCACCTTGACCCCAAGCGGTTGCAGACGCTTGCGCACATACTCGGCGAAGGCGGCGGGGTTGCCATCGCTGGCGGACAGGTTGGTCAGCTCGCGGGCGGTAAAGACACCCTGCGACAGGGCGTGCAGGTGCTTCCAGGCTTCCTCGGTCGGCTCCCGTGCCGCCACCAGCCATTCGTAGGTTTGTGCCGGGCGTGGTTCGGCTTCGGTCTTGAACCGGTCGAAGCGGTAGTTGGCCAGGTCGGTGCCGTGGGCGATGGCGGTGACGATAGCGGTGTTCAGCGCCGGATCGGAGATCAGGGCAGATTGGACCTGCACCGAACCTGCTTTACCCGGGTTCAGGTAATTGGCCAGGTTGGTGCCCAGCATTTCGGCATCGGCGCGAGCAAGTTCGGCCGGTTCTCCGAGGCCGACGGCGATAAGGCGGTCGACGGGCAGGCCCGCGGGCGCCAGGATTTCCAGCTGCTGGGTCATGCTGCCGTCAAAATCCTGGGCGGCGAGGGCACGGCTGAAGTGCTCGCGAGTCGCCTCGCCCCATTCCGGCAGACCGTCGGTGCTGTTGAGCGGCACCAGAACCACCAGGGTGTCCGGCTCGCTGGCGGGTTGTTCCCGGAAAGCATGGGTGGTGTCGACGTAGTCTGCGGCGGCAACCGCTGCCACCAGTGTCAATGCCAGTCCCGTAATGAAGCGATGCAACGTTGTCATGAGTCGATACCTTGTATTCTCTGGTGAATGTCGCTCAGGTGGTAATGATAAGGCGCAGTGCCTGCAGTTGCAGGCCGGCGTGTTGAATATGGATGGCGCACTCCTCGATCCTGTAGTCGAGGTGGTCCAGTTCTTCCTGGCGGATGGAGGGGTTTACCTCCCGCAGAGCCTGCAGCCTCTCCCGCTCGGCTCCCAGATCTTCGCGCATCCGCGCTTCCGCGTCTGCCAGGGTGGGTGCCAGCTGTTGTTCGGCAAGCGTTGTTGCCAGCAGCATCTTGGCGTCGACGTCCGGCTGGACCTGCTTGATGATGGCCAGGGCGGTGCTCTTGTTTACCCTCTCCACCAGGCCGTTGAGGCGCTCGTGTGGGACCAGCCCGGCCAGGTCCTTGCCGCGTGCATCCACCAGCAGCCGCAGGGGTGACAGTGGCAGGAAGCGCTCCAGCTGCAGGGCGCGGGGTGCCACGCAGTTGATGGTGAAGATGCTCTCCAGCAGCATGGTGCCAGGGGCTATGCCCTTGAGCTTGATGGTACCGAGGGCGGCGTTACCCAGCTCCGTGGAGCGCACCATGTCCATGGCTTCCACCAGCATGGGATGTTCCCAGGTCAGGAAGGCGATGTCTTCCCGGGTCAGTGCCTTGTCGCGGGAGAAGGTGACGGTGGTGCCTTCCTCCTCCAGGCCGGGGAAGTGGCCGGTGAGCATGTGATCGGTAGGACGCAGAATCAAGGTGTGCTCGGAGTGATGTTCGTGCTCGACACCATAGGCGTCACAGAGTGACTCGAGATAGACCTGCAGCTTGTCGCTGTCCTCGTTGGCCTCGATTTCGGCGATGACCGCGGCGGCCACATCCGCCTTGCATGAGTTGCGTTCCAGCAGGCGATCCCGTCCTTCGCGCAACTCGCGACGGGTGTCCAGAGTGAAGGCGGCGGTGTCGACCAGCAGGTCCTCAAAGTCGGCACTGCGCCCGCGCAACTGCGCCAGCAAGCGTTCCTCGAAGCGATCGAAGATCAGGGTGCCCGCGGAGCAGCTCTCGTGGAACAGGTCGAGGCCGCGGTCGTACCAGTCGAGCAGGGTCTCCTGGGCGCTGCCCTGTAGATAGGGCACATGGATTTGCACATCCTCGGTCTGGCCAATGCGGTCGAGGCGGCCGATGCGCTGCTCCAGCAGGTCGGGGTTCAGCGGCAGGTCAAACAGGACCAGGTGGTGGGCAAACTGGAAGTTGCGCCCTTCGCTGCCGATTTCCGAGCAGACGAGGGTCTGGGCGCCGGCAACGTCATCGGCAAAGTAGGCGGCGGCGCGATCCCGCTCAATGATGGACAGCCCCTCATAAAAAGCAGCGGAGCGGATCCCGGCACGCAGGTGCAGGTAGTGCTCCAGCATGACGGCAGTAGCGGCGCGGGCGCAGATCACCAGTACCTTTTCCGGGCGCAGCTGTTTCAGGGTCTGCTCCAGCCAGGTGACCCGCGGGTCGAAGGCCAGCCAGCTGTCATCGTGATAGGGGGATTCCGGGTGCAGGGCCTCCAGCACATCGCTGTTGGCATGGCTGTAGGCGTCCGGAGTCGGCAGCGGATAGCGGTGCATGACCCGCTGCGGGAAGCCGCTGATGGCGGCCCGGGTGTTGCGGAACATGACGCGACCGGTACCGTGGCGGTCGAGAATCTGCTCGATCAGCACCTCACCGGGGCTGGCCGGGTCCAGCCCGGGCGGCAGGTCCGGGGGGATTTCGCCCCGCTCCAGCTGTTGTGCCATCTCGCTCCAGTGGCGGTATTGCTGCTCCTCCGCCCGGAAGGCATCCAGCGAATGAAAGCGCTCCGGGTCCAGCAATTGCAGCCGGGCAAAATGGCTGTCGATGCCGACCTGTTCCGGCGTTGCCGTCAGCAGCAGCAGGCCAGGGCTCTGGCGGGCGAGGGCAGCGACGAAGCGATAGTCTTCGCCCGGTGCTTCCGGCGACCAGTGCAGGTGATGGGCCTCATCCACAACCACCAGGTCCCAGGGGGCGGTCAGGGCGTGCAGCTGATGCTGCGGGAACTCCCGGAACAGGTCGAGGCTGCACAGCACCAGCTGTTCGCTCTCGAACGGGTTGAATTCGTCAAGTTCCGGCAGCGCCTCGTCGCCAAACTCGTCGACCGCGGACAGCTCCTGCAGCCGCTCCTGGTCAAACAGCGAAAAATGCAGGTTGAAACGCCGCAGCATTTCTATCAGCCACTGGTGCAGCAGGGTCTGTGGCACCAGGATCAACACCCGGGCCGCGCGCCCGGTCAACAGCTGCTGGTGCAGGATCATGCCCGCTTCGATGGTCTTGCCGAGACCGACCTCGTCCGCGAGCAGGACCCGTGGCGCGTGGCGCTGGCCGACTTCATTGGCGATGTAGACCTGGTGTGGCAGCAGGCTGGTGCGGGACCCCATCAGTCCCCGGGCCGGCGAGCGCTGCAGGCGGTCGAGCTGGTTCAGGGTGGCCACCCGCAGTGCGAAGTCACTGGTCTTGTCAAAGTGACCGTTAAGCAAACGTTGCTGGGGGGTGGTGATCTGCACGAAGGCATCGAGTTCCAGCTCGGATACCGTCACTGACTGCTCGTGGTGATCGGTGCCGGTATACAGCAGCAGGCCGCCACTCTCTTCGACTTCGGTGACCACCAGCTCCAGGTTGCCCGAGGTGGAAATGTGATCCCCCTCCTTGAAGCGCAGGCGCGTCAGCGGAGCGTTTTCCGCGGCATAGGTGCGCTCTTCGCCAACGGCGGGGAAGCTCAAGGTCACCCGTCGCGGCTCTACTTCAACAATGACTCCGAGCCCGAGCTGGGCATCCGCGTGGCTGACCCAGCGTTGGCCGACAATATAGTCCATAGCGTCCTGTCATCTTGGCAGGCTGAGCGCCCGCGAAAAAGGCGACAGTTTAACATCGACTGTCTTTGGGTTCAGGCCTCCGGGGCAAATTTCCGGGCCAACTGTGCTTTCCAGTCACTCTCGTCAACGCCGGCGCCGATCAGCTCAGCGCCGCCGGGAAAAACAGCGCCAGGCTGTTGTGGCGGACTGCACGCAGAAGATCCTCAACCGGCACCTGCTTGACCTCGGCTACCCGCTCGGCGACAAAGGGCAGGTAGAACGGGGCATTGGGGCGGCCCCTGTAGGGTACGGGGGTCAGGTAGGGCGAGTCGGTCTCCAGCACCAGCTGGTCCAGCGGAGTAGCGGCCACCACTTCCCGCACGTTGTCGGCCCGGTTGAAGGTGGTGATGCCGTTGAAACCCAGCATGAATCCCTCGTCGAGACAGAATTCCGCCAGCGCCAGGCCCGAGGTGAAGCTGTGAATCACGCCCTTGCGGCCGAGGTCGCGGCTGAATTCACCGAGAATGGCGCGGGTATCGTCGTCGGCTTCGCGGGTATGGATGACCACTGGCAGGTTCAGTTCCACCGCCAGTGCCAATTGTGCGGCGAATACCCGGCGCTGTACCGCCCGGTCGGCATGGTCGTAGAAGTAGTCGAGACCGATTTCGCCGACGGCAACGATGCGGGGATCGCTGCCGCGCTCGCGGATGGTGTTCGCCACGCTGTTGTTGTAACTCTCCGCCTCGTGCGGATGAATGCCCTGGGTGCCCCAGATGTCCTCCGCAGCCCGGGTCAGGGCAAACACCCGGTCGAGGTTGGCAGCCGATACCGCAATCGTCACGATGCGTTCAATGCCGACTTCGCGTGCACGGGCCAGGGTCTGTGCCAGTTGCTCCTGGTCCAGATAATCGAGGTGGCAATGGGTTTCAATCAGCGGGGTCGCGTAGATCGGGATGTCGCGTCGCTTGCTGGTGCTCATTGTCTGTCCGGAAAGCCGAGGTTCAGTGCGGGTTCAGGGGCGACAGCATAGCAGGATAACGGACTCGCTGGGCCGCCGTGTTGTCCGCGGCCATGGCCCGGATGGTGTCCAGTACCTGGTCCCAGAGCCAGCAGTGCATGGCGGAGTGGCTGGTGCGCCTGTGGGCCACCAGCATGTACTTGAGGGTGTACTCGCTCCCGGGCGGCGTCGGCAGCGCCACAATGCCGTCGGTGGCATGGGAATTCTGCAGCACATAGGCAGGACCCGGCAGGAAGTAGTCGGTGCTGCGCAGCACCTCCATCGCGGTCATGAGGTGTGAGGTTTCCAGCGATCCCTGTTGCGGGTGGCGCACGCGCATGAAGGCTTCGGAAGTCCGGGCCAGCTCGACCTGTTCGAGGTCGGGCACGTAAACCCGGATCACCGGGTACAGCGCCAGCCGCTCCCAGGTGATCTCGCCGTGAGTCAGGGGGTGGCCCTCGCGAACCAGGATCGCGGGTGGCGCGGTACCCAGCACCTGGGTCCGGAATTCCTCGGGATAGTGGGCCTGGGCGATGTGGATGGCAAAATCGAGACTCCCTGTGGCCAACTGTTCGAGCTGGTTTTCCACCCGGGTAATGGTGCGGATTGAAAGTCTCGGGGCATACTGGTGCAGACGCCGGATCAGGCCTGGCAGCAGGGCTACTCCCACATACTCGGAGAGGGCGAAGGTGATTTCACCGCTGTAGGTATAGGGATCGAAGCGCGAGCCCGATACCAGCCGGGTAATGTCGTGGAGCACGACCCCGAGTTCGGTGGCCAGCTCCCGGGCGCGGGGCGTGGGCTGTATCCCGCGATTGCTGCGGGTGAACAACGGGTCGCCAAAGAGGTCACGCAGGCGGGCCAGGGTTTTGCTCATGGCTGGCTGGGTGATGTGCAGCCGCTCCGCGGCCCGCGAAACGCTGCGCTCCTCCAGCAGGGCCTGCAGGGCAACCAGCAGGTTCAGGTCGACTTTGTGGAGATTGAGGGTATCCATCGCTGCTACATGATTTCAATTCATGAAGATCATAACAAAAATACATTGGATATATATTAGTGGTTTGCCTAAAATTTTCCTATGCGACAAATCCTTCCGGGCAGGAGTCTCCGGAAGGGTCCGTCCAGGTCCAGACAGACTGTAATTTCAAACCCGCCGCGAGGCGGGGTTTTTTTGTCTGCGGCGTCTGTCCGGACGCGGCAGGACTGCGGTCTCCAGCTCCTCAAGAGCGCTCTCCAGGCAGGCCTTGTAGCGCTCTGGCTGGGGCAGCATCTCGCGATCCGCGAGCACTGAGATGGTTACCTTGCCGCAATAGCTGAAGAACATGTGGAAGATGCCCAGCCCCGGGGTGAGTACACCCAGACCGTAGTAGTCCACCAGCCGCGCGCCGGCGCAATAGAGCGGGAAGTCCGGTCCGGCTACGTTCGAGACCACGGTGGTGACATTGACCGGCATGTAGCTCGACAGGTGATTGCGTGCCCAGAACCCCAGCACTGGCCGGGTCAGCGCGGGGGCAAACACGCCCGCCAGTTTGAGTACGTCCACCATGGGGCTGGCTTCGCCCGAGCGCTGGGCCTCGATCGCGCTCCGGTGAATGGATTGCAACCTTTGCGCCGGGTCGGCGATGTCCGTGTGCAGGGACGCGAACACCGAGCCCACCTGGTTGTTGTCTTCACTGCTGTCCCGACGGGTGCGCATGTTCAGGGGGATTGTCGCCACCAACGCAGTCTCCGCCGCTTCATCCAGCTCGGTCAAATAGCGTCGCAGGGCGCCGCCGGTGATGGCCAGGGCGACATCATTGACCTTGACCCCGGCCGCGTCCTTGATGGCCCGGATACGCTCCAGACTGAACTCGGCGGCAGTGAACACCCGATGCGGTCCCACCGGCCGGTTGAACCGGGTTTTGGGTGCGCTGATCTCCGGGGGCGGGACCTCTTTGCGCAATATCGCTGTGAGGTAGCGGGCGAGCTGGGCCGAGGTGCTGAGCCCACCGCTGACCACACCGGCGACGTTGCGGATACCGTTGATCGAAGCTCGCGCCAGCAGTTCGGCGACACTGGGCTGCGGGTCCACCAGCTTCGCCGGTTCAGCCTCTGTCGCGGCGGCCTGCGGGTCGGCGACCAGGTCGTGAATCAGGGCGACGATGCTGGTGCCCGCCATGCCATCGACCAGGGAGTGATGAATCTTGGTATAGATGGCGAAACTGCCCTTTGGCAGCCCCGGTATCCGGTCCAGACCTTCAATGATCCAGGCCTCCCAAAGGGGCCTGCCCATGTCCAGGGGGCGGGAGTGCAGGCGGGCTACCTGGATGCACAGCTGGCGCCAGTCTCCCGGTTTCGGCAGGGCGATATGGCGCAGATGAAATTCGACATCGAAACGCGCATCCTTGACCCAGTAGGGGCGGTCCAGTCCCCCGGGGACCCGCACCAGCCGGGTGCGAAACAGCGGCTGGTTGGCGAGACGCCGCTCGAAAGTGGCGATCACCTGCTTGAAGCGAACTTTGCCGCCGGGAGCGGTCGAAGGATCATAGATTCCCAGCGAGCCCACGTGCTGGGGGGTGTTGGGTTGCTCCATGTTGATGAATGCGGAGTCGAGGATGCCAAGTTGCTTCATGTGTGTGCGGTCCCGCCCTGTTTGCGCGCCAGGGTAATCAGTGTGTAACGTCTGTAGCCGTTATATCATTAAGCCACTGGCTGCTCTACCCGGCAGCCCTCCCGACTCAGGGCAGGAACAAGTGATGACTCCATGGCTGACTATCCGGCAGCTGGCCACCGCGACGTTGCTGGCACTGCTGCTGGCCAACGCTGTTGCGGCCGCCCCGGCGGCGACTTACGGGCGCGAGTTCGTGCGCCTGGACCGATACTGGCCCGACGAAGCCCCGGTGGCGCTGCTGCCGAAGCCGCCACGGCAGGGGCAGGCGGCAGCGGTGGCGGCCCAGCGCGAGCGGCTGCTGGAACTGGAGCAGGAGCAGGGGCCCTATGCCGCGGCCCTGGCGGAACCGCTGATGGATATGGGGCGCTTCCTGCAGGAAGCCGGAGACGCGGAACAGGCGGGGCAGCTCTACCAGCGGGCGCTGCATGTCCTGCGGATCAATGAGGGACTCTACAGCGACAACCAGATGCCGCTGCTGCGCAATCTGTTCGCCGTCCACCGCAGCCTGGGTGACTGGCAGGCGCTGGATGCACGCTACGAGTATTTTTTCCGGCTCGCAGCCACTTCGGGCCAGATGGACGTGGAATCTGCGGTGGCATACTTCCGCTGGCAGCGGGAGGCGCTGCGACGACAACTCGATAGCAGTGACCACCGCCGCCTGCTGCGCCTGTACGAGGCCAATGAGCAGTTGCTTGCCGCTGCCGACCCGGGGCAGGACGCGGCGGGCTACTGGCAACTGCTGGACAGCCAGCTGCGCAACCTGTATCTGGTGCAGGCGCTGGCAACCCCCCGCAGGGTGAGCACGACACGCGGTTTTACCTCGGCAGCGCCTTTTCGCGGCGAGCCCATGCAGGAAATGGATGTCCATGAGCAACGCCTGGCGAATGTCCAGCGCACTGCGGTGGCGCGAGGCAGTGAGCTGCTCGTCGACTTCATTGACTCGCCCGCCCTGGGGGATGCAGGGCTGCGGGCGCAGGCACTGCTGGCGCTGGCGGACTGGCACCAGTGGAACGGTCTCCGCGGACGGGCCGGCGAGGATTACCGGCAGGTGGTCAGTTTCCTGCAGACGACCCGCCAGGAAGGCCGGCTGCAGGAGTGGTTTGGCAGCCCGGTGGAGCTGCCGGACAACGGTGCCTTTTCCCGTGATCCCGGGGCGGGCGGCGTGCGGGTATCTGCGCGCTTTGCTGTTACCGCGGAAGGGCGCCCGCAGGATATCGAAACGGTGGCTGCGGAGGAGAGCGAGAAGGGTTTCGCCATGCGCCTGTACCGGAGCCTGCTCGCGACCCGGTTCCGGCCGCGATTCGAGGCCGGGACTGCGGTGGCCACCGCGGAGGTCGAGCGCAACTACCGCTACCTGGACCCCGAGGCGCTCAGGCGTTTTCGATCACCATGAGCGCACCGCGAGCCTCGACACTGCCGCGGCAGCGCCAGGGCAGCAGTTCCGCGCAGTGGCGATCGACGCAGGTCTGGGCCATCTCCAGGAAGGTCGAGCGCTCCGGGTCGGCGATGACAATGTGCTTGACGCCGGCTTTTAGCGCGCGGTTTACCAGGTTGGTGACCGGCTTCACCAACTCATCCCAAAAGCAGATGTCGGCGGCGATGAGCATGTCGTACTGTGCCAGTTCGCGTGTGGTCAGCTGCTCGAAGCGCCTGACCAGATGGCGGCTGCTGACACCGTTGAGCGTGGCGACGGCATCCAGATAGGGAAACACATCCGGGTCGGCGTCCATGGAAGTGACCTCGGAACCCAGTTTGGCCGCACACCAGAGTCCGGCAATGCCCCAACCGCAGCCTACGTCGAGTACCCGCCCGTGGTGTTCGGGGGTATGCTTGCCGAGATAATCGAGCAGCAGGCAGCTGGATTTCCACAGCTTGTTGCCGTGAATGCTGGGCTGACTGCCCTGGCGCCGGACCCGACGGATGGCAGGGTGCGATGTGGTGGGCATGATCATGCCGCGGAATTTGCGCTCGTTGGCCACCTCAGCTTGCCTTGCCCAGGATTTCCACGTCTTCTGCCTGCGGCCCCTTCTTGCTGCTGGCCGTGTGGAAGGCTACCCGTTGGCCGTCCTGGAGGCTGCGGCGGCCTTCGCCGCGGATGGAACGAAAGTGGACAAAGATCTCGTCGCCGTCATCGCGGGTGATGAAGCCGAATCCCTTGGCGGAATTGAACCACTTGACGGTCCCCTGTTCCCGGTTGCCTGTGCTGCCGGGTTTCGAAGCGGGCGCCCCGCTGGCACGCCTGGGGCTGGCGGCTTTGGCGCCCTTGTCGGCAGGTACAAGGCCAACCGCCAGGGCAGTGCCGACAGTGGCGATGGTAAAGGTGGCGAGGAGGGCCAGGTCCGGGAACTGGCCTCCCTGCAGGAAGGTGGCGATGGTGGAGACCGCAGCCGCGATCACAATACTGATAATTAACCTGGCGCTGAACTGCATTGTTGCCCTCTTGTGGTAATGGCTAAGTTGGTAATGGTGGTGCTGTGGTGACAGGACACAAAGGCCCGCCGCGGCGCAAGCACAGCCGGCACCTGAATAACGGGGTGAACACAGTAGCCTTGTAGCGGTGCCAACGGGCTCGACAGCCGGTTGTTACCGCGAGTTGCTGTGCTACAGCTTTTGCACGTCCTCAGCCTGCAGGCCCTTGGGCCCCTCGACAAGACTGAATTCAACGACTTGACCCTCGTTCAGGGTGCGATAACCATCCCCCTGAATGGAACGAAAGTGCACGAAAACATCGTCGCTGCTTTCTTCCCGGGTGATAAAACCAAACCCCTTGGCGTTATTGAACCACTTCACCGTGCCGCTCACACGTTCACTCATACCGCTTTCCTCGGTGTAGCCTGCTGCTTTTTATTATTCCCCGCAGCGTTGCCGCAGCGGGGTACCGAAAATTCGCCCATCCGGCTGCCGAGTCACAACCGGGCGATGTGCTCCTCCTGCCGGCGCAGCTTTTCCAGAGCCTGTTGCTGCGCCGCAAGTTTGTCCCGTTCCCTGGCCACGACCTCCGCGGGGGCCCTGTCGACAAAACTGCTGTTGCCCAGCTTGCCCTGCAGTCGCGCCTGCTCCTTCTCCAGCTTCTCGATTTCCTTCCCCAGCCGGGCCAGTTCGCTGTCCTTGTCTATAAGCCCCGCCATGGGTACCAACAGTTCCAGCTCACCCACCAGCGCCGTTGCCGCAACCGGAGCCTCGGCTTCGGGTGCGAGCCACTCGATGCTCTCCAGCCGGGCCAGTTTGGTCAGGAAGGCGGTATTTTCCCGCAACCGTCTGGCGTCGCTGTCGCCGCCGTGGCGGCAAAGCAAAGTCAGGGCGCGGCCCGGAGGCACGTTCATTTCCCCGCGGATGTTGCGCACGCCCAGAATTACGCTTTTCAACCATTCTATATCTGCATTCGCCGCAGTGTCCACGGCGGACTCGTCACAGCGCGGGTAGGGTTGCAGCATGATGGTGGGGCCTTCGACACCAGCCAGCGGTGCAGCCCGTTGCCAGATCTCCTCGGTGATGAAGGGCATGAAGGGGTGCAGCAGTCGCAGCCACGCTTCCAGTACCGTGATCAGGGTGCGGCGGGTGCCGCGCTGGAGCTCGGGGCTGGCGTTCTCGTCCCACAGTACCGGTTTGGACAATTCCAGGTACCAGTCGCAGTATTCGTTCCAGATGAATTCGTACAGCGCCTGGCTGGCGAGGTCGAAACGGTACTGGTTGATGGCGTGCTCTACCTCCCGGGCGGTCTGCTGCAGGCGGGAGACGATCCAGCGGTCGGCGAGGCTCAGGGTGACGGGCTGCGCGGGATCGCTGCCGCAGTCCTGGCCCTCGCAGTTCATCAGTACATAGCGGGCCGCATTCCAGATTTTATTGCAGAAGTTCCGGTAACCGTCGATGCGCCCGATATCGAACTTGATGTCGCGGCCGGTGGAGGCCAGCGAGCAGAAGGTGAAGCGCAGGGCGTCGGTGCCGTAGGCGGCGATACCTTCGGGGAACTCGTCGCGGGTCTGTTGAGCGATCTTTTCTCCCAGCTGCGGCTGCATCATGCCGGCAGTGCGCTTCTGTACCAGAGGCTCGAGCTCAATGCCGTCGATCAGGTCTATCGGATCGAGGACGTTGCCCTTGGACTTGGACATCTTCTGGCCCTGGGAGTCCCGCACCAGGCCGTGGACATACACGGTGCGGAAGGGTACCTGGGGGCTGCCGTCGGGGTGCTTGAGGAAGTGCATGCTCATCATGATCATGCGCGCCACCCAGAAGAAGATGATGTCGAAGCCGGTTACCAGCACGCTGGTGGGGTGGAAGGTCTGCAGGTCCTTCGTGTTCTCCGGCCAGCCCAGGGTGGAGAAGGTCCACAGCGCGGAGCTGAACCAGGTGTCGAGTACGTCGTCGTCCTGCTGCAGGCTGGTGTCGGCATCCAGCTTGTATCTGCTGCGAACCTCGGCTTCGTCGCGACCGACATAGACTTTGCCGTGGCTGTCGTACCAGGCCGGAATCCGGTGTCCCCACCACAGCTGGCGGCTGATGCACCAGTCCTGGAGATTGCGCATCCAGGCAAAATACATGTTCTCGTACTGTTTCGGGACAAACTGGATGCGGCCGTCCTCGACTGCGTCGATGGCGGGTTTGGCCAGTTCGTCCACCTTCACGTACCACTGGTCGGTCAGCCAGGGCTCGATCACTGCCCCGGAGCGGTCGCCCCGGGGCACCTTCAGCGTGTGGGGTTCAATCTTCTCCAGCAGCCCCAGCTGCTCGAACTCGGCGACGATCTGCTTGCGCGCCTCGAAACGGTCCTGGCCAGCGTACTGCTCCGGCCCTTTTTCGCCGTGTGCCGTGGCGTAACCAGTAAAGGTCAGCACAGTGAACTCGCCGAGAATGCAGCCGTTGCGATCGAGCACGTTGATCAGCGGCAGGTTGTGACGTTTGCCTACTTCGTAGTCATTGAAGTCATGCGCGGGCGTGATCTTCACGCAGCCGGAGCCAAATTCACGGTCCACATAGTCGTCGGCGACAATGGGGATCAGGCGCCCGGTGATGGGCAGGCGCACCTGCTTGCCGACCAGGTGGCGATAGCGTTCATCCTCCGGGTGGACTGCCACGGCGGTGTCGCCGAGCACGGTTTCCGGGCGCGTGGTGGCGACCACAAGCTGGCCGTCCTCGCCTTCAATGGGGTAGCGCAGGTGCCAGAGAGAACCCTGTTCCTCTTCGTTCAGGACCTCGAGATCCGAGATCGCGGTATTGAACACCGGGTCCCAGTTCACCAGGCGCTTGCCGCGGTAGACCAGGCCCTCGTCGTAGAGACGCACGAACACTTCCCGCACCGCATTGGAGAGGCTCTCGTCCATGGTGAAGCGCTCCCGGGACCAATCCACCGAGGAGCCGAGGCGACGGATCTGGCGGGTGATGTTGCCCCCGGACTCGGCTTTCCACGCCCAGATTTTTTCCAGGAAGGCCTCCCGGCCCAGATCGTGACGGGACACGCCCGCGGCCGCCAGTTGCCGCTCCACCACCATCTGGGTAGCGATCCCGGCATGGTCGGTGCCGACCTGCCACAGGGTGTTGTCCCCCTGCATGCGGTGGTAGCGGATCAGGCAGTCCATGATCGCATTGTTGAAGCCGTGCCCCATGTGCAGGCTGCCGGTCACGTTGGGCGGCGGGATCATGATGCTGTAGGCGTGCTCGCCGCCACGGGGCCGGAAATACCCCTGCTGCTCCCAGTACTCGTACCAGCGGGTTTCGATGTTGGCGGGTTGGAAGGTCTTTTCCATCGCTAGAGGTGTCCGGCTGCAAAAAGAGCGGGATTATACGCCGGTGAGGTCGTGCTTTTCCAATTCATAGCCACGGGACTGGTAGAAACGCCAGGAGGCGCGCGAGGCTGCGAGGCTTTCCGGATCCTGGGTCACCACTTCGGCGACCCGGTGGAAGCGGCTGAAAAACGAGGGAATGACACGCTGCAGATTGATCAGCAGGTCGTCGTGACCCCCGGGTTCCTCACCCCAGCCAATGGCGATCAGCTCCGAGCCCGGTTCCCCGGGGAGGCCGTGCGGCAGGAAGCTGCCGGGCCGGAACTCCCACAGCAGGGTGTCCAGCGCCCGGGCCTGGTCTTCATCGTCGGCGTTGATGAAAATCCGGTGGCCGCGCTGGAAGGCCTTGTCAGCCAGGCGGGCAGCCACGTGCAGGCGCCGGGTTTGATCGGCGGCCTGTACCACGTAGAACCCGACCCGGGTCATGTCAGCTGGAGGCCTTCGGGGCGGCCTTCCGTGGGGCGGCCTTCCGCGGGGCGGCCTTCCGCGGGGCGGTCTTCTTCTGTCCGCCCCGGCCCGAGGTGCCCTGGTCCGCGGCCCGATCCTGCAGGTAGCGGGCCAGCATCGCCACCGGCCGGCCGGTGGCGCCCTTGGGGCTGCTGTTCCAGGCAGAACCGGCGATGTCCAGGTGGGCCCAGGGATAGTCCTCGGCGAATTGGGACAGGAAGCAGGCAGCGGTGACACTGCCACCCTCGGGGCCGCCGATATTCGCGAGGTCGGCAAAGTTGCTTTTCAGCTGCTTGCGGTAATCGTCCCACAGGGGCATGCGCCAGCCGCGATCATGGCTGGTCTCGCCGGCAGCCAGCAGGTTGGCAGCCAGCTCTTCATTGTTGGCGTAAACCGCGGAGGCGTGCGAACCCAGCGCGATCACGCAGGCTCCGGTGAGCGTGGCGAGATCGACCACAGCCGCGGGCTTGAAGCGCCTGGCGTAGCTCAGGGCATCGCACAACACCAGCCGGCCCTCGGCATCCGTATTCAGGACCTCGATGGTCTTGCCCGCCATGCTGGTAATAACGTCGCCGGGCTTGGTGGCGCGGCCGCTGGGCATGTTTTCCGCCGCTGCGATAACGCCGGTGACGTTGAGTGGCAGAGCCATTTCAATCACCGCCTGCAGGGTGCCGAGCACGCCGGCCGCGCCACACATGTCGTATTTCATTTCGTCCATCTTGGCGCCGGGCTTGAGGGAGATACCGCCGGAGTCGAAGGTAATGCCCTTGCCGACCAGTACCTGGGGCGCTTCTCCGGACTTGCCACCCTTGTATTCGATGACGATCAGCTTGGCGGGTTCGTCACTGCCGGCCGAGACCGACAGCAGCGCGCCCATGCCCAGTTCACGCATTTTTTTCTCTTCCAGCACCTGGGTTCGAACCTTGCTGTTGCCCCGAGCCAGCTTGCGGGCTTCGCTGGCCAGGTAGCTCGGAGTACAGATATTGCCGGGCAGGTTGCCGAGCTCACGGGTATAATTGATGCCGCGTCCTACTGCGGCCCCGGTGTCCAGCGCCAGCTGTGCCGCTTTTACCGCCAGCGTGTCGCCGGGATTGACGACCAGCTTGCTCAAGGCCAGGGGATCCTTGGGCTTGGTGACAGTGGCCGAGTAGCGGTAGCTGCTGCTGACCAGGCTGCGGGACAGGAGTTCCAGCAGCCAGTCCGGTGCGACCGTGGCAGAGCCCAGGTCGGCGACGTGGAACAGGGCTTCGGTGGCACTGCTGGCACCGAGGGCGCTGTTCAGGCCCTGCAGGGTTTCGCGGGCAGCGCTCTGGTCAAACTTTGCCTGTTCGCCGCAGCCCAGCAGCAGCACCCTCGCGGCGCCGCCGATACCGGGCAGCATCAAGGTCTGGCCGGCCTTGCCCTTGAAGTCGCCGAGCTTGAGCGCCGTGTCGAGACTGCCACTGCTGGCGCTGTCCAGGGCCTGCGCTGCCGAAGACAGCTGGCCGCCGTAAACCGGCACGATGGCGCACTGGGTTTTGGCCTTGGCGATGTCGCTAGTGGTACGTGCAGTAAAAGTCAGTTTGCTCATCAGGTATCCCTGTCAGTTTTCGTGGGCGGGTGTCAGGGCGCTAGTGTATGATGATGGGCGATGAAACTGAACCGCTGGTGTTGCTCTTCTCCGGGCGATCTCTGGCGCTGCAACCCGGGCTTGCATGAAAATCCTGGCATACCTCACACGCGATGTTCTGCTGCATACGGTAGCCGTCAGCTTCACGCTGCTGGTTATCATCTTCAGCGGTCGCTTCGTCAAATACCTGGCCGAGGCCGCCGTTGGCAACCTGGCCGGTGACATATTGCTGCCGGTCATGTTCTACCGGCTCCCGGGCTTTCTTGAGCTGATCCTGCCGCTGGGGCTGTTTATCGGCATTCTGATGGCCTATGGGCGGCTCTATGTCGAGAGCGAGATGGTGGTCCTGTCAGCCTGTGGCGTGAGTCCTTCCCGGCTGGCAGCCTATACCCTGGTGCCGGCCCTGCTGATCATGGTCGTGGTGACCGGGCTGAGCCTGCTGGTGACGCCCATGGGTGCTGCCCGCTCTTCCGCCCTGCTGGATGACCCGGAAAAGTCCCAGGGGCTGCAGACCCTGGCCTCTGGCCGGTTCCAGACCCGCAGCGGCAGCAACCTGGTCAGCTATGCAGAAACCATTGCGCCCGACACCGGTCTCATGCGCGGCGTGTTTCTGTCGCAGCAATCACCTCCCGGCGAGAGTCGCCCGCAACTGACGGTGACGGTGGCAGCTGAAGGCGAGATCGTCCTTGATACCCGCACCGGGGCCCGTTATCTGGAACTCCGCGATGGCTATCGTTACCAGGGCCTGCCCGGGCATCGCGATTACCAGGTGATACAGTTTGCAACCTTCGGCGAGCGAATCCCGGAGCCGGAGGGCAGCATTCGCAGCGTACCCCGGGTGGATGGCCGGTCCACGGCATCGTTGCTCACATCAGATGCGCCCGAAGATATCGCCGCCCTGCACTGGCGCCTGTCCCTGCCTGTTACCGTGCCGATCGTCGCGATTATTGCCCTCTGCCTCAGCCGCACCGATCATCGGCGCGGGCGTTACATCAAGATGGCACCTGCTTTCGCACTCTACCTGGTTTATCTGGTGTTGTTGACCAATGCCAGGGCAGCGATGGAGGCCGGCGCGGGTCCGCTGGTGCTTTGGCGCGTGCACTTGCTGTATCTGGGACTGGCCCTGTGGTTGCTTTACGGCGACAGCCTCCGGCGCCGGTTGTGGCATCGCCTTCGCCAAAAGGTCACCCATGCGGCTGCTTGATCGCTACATTGGCCGCACTGTCTTCGCAGCCATAATGATGGTGCTGTTGGTTATCGTTGGCATCGATGTGGTGTCGGCCTTTATCGATGAGTCCGGTGATGTCAGCGCCAGCTACGGTTTTGTCGAGATCGCGCTCTATATCGCCCTGACCATTCCCGGTCGCCTGTATGAGTACATGCCCTTTGCGGCCCTGATCGGCTGTCTCGTCGGCCTCGGTCAGCTGGCCAGTGCCAGTGAGTTGATTATCATGCGCAGTGCCGGTGTCTCCATTGCCAGGCTGGTGGTGATCGTAATGAAGTCTGCACTGCTGGTGGCACTGGCGGGTTTCCTGCTGGGAGAGTATGTGGCGCCCCCGGCAGAGCAGTTGGCCCAGAGCCGGCGGGCGATGGCGCAGAACCCCGGCGAAGGTGTAGCGGGTCGCTACGGCATCTGGAACCGGGAGGGGAACTCTTTCCTGCACTTCAATGCCATGGAGAGCGAGCGAGTGGTCCACGGTGTCACTCTGCTGCAGTTCGATGACCGGCGCCGCATGCAGTCTGCACTGCGCGCCCAGCGCGCTGTCCATGCCGGCGATCACTGGCAGTTGGAGCAGGCAGTCAAGACCGATTTCAGCAGCTGGGAAACCACCCAGACACGGCACGAGAGCCTGCGCTGGGATACCGGTATCACACCGCAGTTGCTGGTCATGGAGGTGGTGGCACCAGAGCGGTTGCCGCTAACGGATCTCTATCGCTACAGTCGCTATCTGCAGCAGCAGGGCCTGGATGCAGACGACTTCGAGCTCGCCCTCTGGCGCAAGCTGCTGCAGCCGGTATCCATCGCCGGCCTGGTGCTGGTGGCGATCGCCTTTATTTTCGGGCCGCTGCGGGACGGGACCATGGGCTTGCGCATCTTTATCGGGGTCCTGGCAGGCGTGGTTTTCCAGATCAGCCAGGATCTGTTGGGGCCGGCGAGCCTGGTGTTCGGGTTTTCACCGCTGTACGCCGCCCTGGCCCCCATCCTGCTGTGCATTGCCGTGGGCTTCGTGCTGCTGGCGAAAACCCGCTAGCCCGTTTTGGCGCCGCCCTTGGGGGGTTTCGGCAGCAGCACCAGATGGGTGCCGCTCAGGTAGTCGTGCCAATAGCGCTTGCGCTTGTCTACCAGGCACCACCAGTAGCCCAGGCCCGCCGGGGCCAGGGATACCAGCGCGGCCAGGCAACGCAGCACGCAGCGGCTTGTGCCGGGACTATCCCCCTGGGCATCGTCTACCAGTTTTACTCGCCATGCCTGCATGCCCAGAGTCTGGCCGCTTTTGCGCCAGAACGCGGTGAAGAAGACGATGACACAGGCAAGGCTGAGCGCCTGCACCAGCTGGGGATGCATCTGATAGTAGTCACCGCCAGTGCCGGCGTTCAGCAGCCACATTTCCACTGCGGTGGCGGCGGCTATGGTCACGCCGATAAACGGGATCACCAGCAACGTATCGTAGAGCATGGCCGCGAGTCGCCGCAGCAGCGGGGGAGGGGCCAGAGTGGCGGAGTCCTGCATCGAAGTTCCCATGGTCTGGTTCAGGCAGTGATCGGCGTTGCCGACAGCGTCCCCGGAAGCCTGGTGCCAGGGGTTGGGCCGGCGCGTATTACCGGATTGTAAATTGTCCCGGGGACTCCGGCAGTGCTAAATTGCCCGGGCATGATAATAACGGGTTTCGCGAGATGAAAGTGCTGTTGGTGGAAGATGATCGTGCCGTCGCGGACTTTATTGTCTCCGAGCTGGCGCAGGCGGGGCATGAATGCACGCATTGCGCGGATGGCGACAGCGGCCTCGATGCTGCCCGCGCGGATTATCATGATGTGCTGGTGGTGGATCGGATGCTGCCCAGACTCGATGGCCTGGCACTGCTGCGTACCCTGCGGCAGGAGGGTGATGACACGCCGGTGCTGATCCTGAGTGCGCTGGGGGATGTGGATGACCGGGTCCAGGGGCTGCACTGCGGCGCCGATGATTACCTGGTCAAGCCCTTTGCCATGGCCGAGTTGCTGGCGCGCCTGCAGATCCTTTGCCGTCGCAGCAGCCAGGCCGGTGGCGAGGTGCCGACCCGCCTCCAGGTCGCAGACCTCGAGATGGACCTGCTGAGCCAGGAAGTGCGGCGGCGGGGCGAACTGCTGACGCTGCAGCCCCGCGAGTACAAGCTGCTCGAATATCTCATGCGCAATGCTGGCCAGGTTGTTACCCGGGCCATGTTGCTGGAGCATGTCTGGGGCTACCATTTCGATCCCCAGACCAATGTCATCGATGTGCATGTATCGCGGCTGCGGCAAAAGATCGATCGTGATTTTTCCCCGCCGCTGCTGGCGACGGTGCGTGGCGCCGGCTACTGCCTCGGCGGCGGCTGACCGCCATGCGCATCCTGGATGTCCTGAACAGCCTCACGTTTCGCTACATCGTCAAGTACGTCACCGCACTCAGTGCCACGGTATTCCTGCTGCTGGCCGTGCTCTACGTCTATTTCAGCTACGACTACTTCACCGAGTTGCGCTCCTCGATCCTCGATGAACTGGAGGCGCTGCAGCTGGTCTACAACGGCCAGGGGCTGGCAGGTGTGGAACAGTACCTGGCGGATCAACGCAACCTGCCCACCATAGGGCGCTACAGCTACCTGATTGTTGACGCGGAAGGCAACAGGGTGGCGGGCGATCTCGCCCAGACCCCGCGCTACCGCGAATTTTCCGGCGGCTGGCTGGGGTTCCAGCTGGCCCTGCTGAACTGGGGTGAAACCGTTGACGCGGATTTCCTCGCCCGGCGTGAGCTGCTGGGCGACGGCTACGCAGCCCTGGTGGCGCGCAATTATGCCGACGCAGTGGCCAGCGGTGGCCTGGTCTTTGTGACCCTGTTCCGGGCGATGATCGCCACCCTGCTGTTGGGCATTGCCGGTGGATTCTTCAGCGCCGCGACCACGCTGCATCGCTTTGAGCGCCTGAATACGGAGCTGTCGGGCATCGTTCGCGGCAACCTCTCGAAGCGTCTTTCGGTCGAGGGCAAGAAGGGCTACCCGCGCGAACTGGCCCGGGCCATGAACCAGATGCTGGACCAGATAGGATCGCTGATGCAGGGGGTGAAGCTGGTCTCGGACAATATTGCCCACGACCTGCGCACCCCGCTGACACGCATCCGCAATCAGCTCAGCCAGCTGCGCCAGCGCCTCGACCCTGCCGGCCAGGACGAAGTTGACCGGATCATCGAGGAATGTGACAACCTGTTGTCCTCGTTCAATGCCCTGTTGCGGATCTCGGCCCTGGAGTCTGGCAGTCGCGCGCCGGTACAGGCCCGGGTGGCCCTCTCGGGATTGCTGGAGGACCTGGCGGAATTGTATGAGCCGGTGGCCAATGACAAGCAGGTCGACCTGCGCCTGGCGCTGGCGACTGGGGTGGAGTGTGCTGGCGACAGCGACCTCCTGTTCCAGATGTGTGCCAATCTGCTGGACAACGCCATCAAGTACACTGCAGCCGGTGGCAGCATTGAGGTGGCGCTGGCGGCGAACCGGGGTAGCGTAGAGATTGTGGTCGCTGATTCAGGGCCGGGTATCGACCCGATGGAGCACAGGAACGTGTTCCGCCGTTTCTACCGGGTCGAGTCCAGCCGCGGCGAACAGCCGGGCCATGGTCTGGGCCTGAGCCTGGTGCAGGCCATCGTCCACTATCATCACGGTAGCATCGCTCTGGAAGACAACGAACCCGGCCTGCGTGTGGTGGTCAATCTCCCCGAGACGATTCCTCAAGACTGAGACCGCTGGTGTCCGGAGCTGTCGCGGTATCCCGCTTGCGATACTGCTCCTCCAGGACATCAGCACCCGCTGCTGCAAGTTCCAGGTGCGAGAGGTCGATTGCGGGCGTCGGCGCTGGCGGTGGGGCGCAGTCGCTGAAGTCGCCCCCCTCTGGCTCCAGCGCAAGGCTGGCGCTGATGTTTACCGCGACCGGTGCCGGTCCGGCCAGGCCGGGGATGTCCTCGCCGGCCTCTCCCAGGGTCAGATGGCTGGTGTCGGGCGCTGGCGGTGCCGGCGGTGCAGGTTCTGCAAGGCGCTCCCCGACCGCGGCGACATCCAGGGTGGGGGCGCGGACCGTGGGTGCAGCCGTTGCTGCACGCTCGCCGGGAGCAAGTACCTCTGTGCCTGCCGGTGCGAGTGCCAGGCCGGATTGCGGCGCCGCAGTGGCTGCCGCGGCAGGTACGGTCTCTGTCGCATTGCAGGGTCGCAGCTCGGCCAGGGCGCCCGCTTTTTCCAGCGCCTGCTGGTACTTGTGGGCTGTTGCTGCATCCGCGTCGCGTTTCAGGATCTGGGGCTTGCCGCTGAAAAGTTTGTCCAGGGTCGCCTCGTCGGCATTGAACAGGCGGCCGAGGTTGGCGCGTACCGTGGCCGCATCGCGACCCTCAAGCAGTTGCCCCGCAAACAGCACATCGAAGCGTGCAGCCATGTTCTTGTCCTCCGCTCTTGTCCCTGCGGCCCAGTATAGGCGCTGGCGGCGGGCCGACCAAGCGCCCGGGCAGCGCGGCCTCTGCGGCCCGGCCTCCGCGGCGCGGCCTCCGCGGCCCGATCTGTTAACATGTGCGACTTCTGCTTGCACTGAGGTAGCCCCGGTCGATGTCTGAACAACTGCCCACCCGCTTCGTGCGGACTCTCGTGCGCATGGTGGAGGAGCGCGGCCACGACCCGGGGGCGGTGCTGGCCGCGGCAGGACTGGACTTCGATCCCCGGGACGAGACTGCGGGCGGCTACCGCGACCAGGTCAGTGCCATGGAGTACTCCCGGGTCTACCAGCAGGTCTTGCGTCTGCTGCAGGATGCCACCTTCGGCGTCACCCGCAGTGATCTGGCGGCGCCCGGCGCCTTTCGGATGATGTGCTACTGCATCATTTCCTGCCGCAACCTGGGTCATGCGATCCAGCGGGCGGCGGAATTCTACCGGACCTTTTTCGACGAGCAGAGCCAGCTGTATGCCAATTTCAGCGACGATACCGCCCGCGTTGGTTATCTGCACCGGAGCGGGCCGGAGCAGCCAGCAGTGGCGGCGGCAGAGGTCTACGGCCTGTCTCTCTGGCACCGCTTTTTTGGCTGGCTGTGCGGTCGGCCGCTGCCGCTGCAGCGGGTCGATTTCCAGGGCAGTGAAGCTGCCAGTGCAGACAAGTACCGGGATCTGTTCCAGGCGCCGTTGTATTTCGATCAGCCGCGGGATCTGCTGTACTTCGAGGCGTCCTGTCTGGCCTGGCCGGTGGTGCATACCGAGCATTCACTGGACGAGTTCCTGCGCACGGCGCCCTATCAGTTGCTGTTGATGGATGCGCGTTCCGCCAAGGATCGCTTGTCGGCGCAGGTGCGCGCGATGCTGGGGCACGACTTTCAGCAGGGGGTCCCGGGGTTTGAGACCATCAGCCAGGCGCTGAACATGTCGGCGCCGACCCTGCGCCGTAAACTCAGGCGCGAGGGCACGACCTTTCAGGCACTGAAGGACGAAGCCCGCTCCGAGGCCGCCTGCCTGGCCCTGGACCGCCCAGAGCTGTCGATACAGGAGGTGGCGCTGCAGCTGGGTTTCACTGATCCCAGCGCCTTCCACCGCGCCTTTCGCAAATGGTCCGGACAGACACCGGGGCAGTACCGGGCCGGCCGCAAGCGGCGGCGTCTGGAGACCTGAGCAGCGGTACCCCGGCTGCCGGCTCTCGGGTATAATTCACAGCCCTTGACGGAGGCCCTATGTCAGTCCAACAACAGATCACCGAGCAACTTGCCGCAGCCCTGGCGCCCATGCATCTGGAAGTGGCCAATGAGAGCCACATGCACAGTGTGCCGCCGGATTCAGAGACCCATTTCCGGGTGGTGATAGTGAGCGAGGCCTTTGACGGCCAACGCCAGGTGGCGCGGCACCAGAAGATCTACGGCCTGCTTGCGGCACAGCTGCAGGGCCCCGTGCACGCGCTCGCCCTGCACACCTATTCGCCGGGAGAGTGGGAGGCCCGCGACGCGGCTGCGCCGGCATCGCCCGACTGCATGGGCGGCAGCAAGGCGGATGCGGGAGGAGCCAACTGATGAGCGGGTTCGTGGTTGCGGCGCTATACCGCTTCGTCACTCTGGATGACTATCGCGAGCTGCGCGAGCCCCTGTTGGACGAGTGCCTGGCCGCCGGCGTCAAGGGCACGCTGCTGCTGGCGGCCGAGGGCATCAACGGCACCATCGCCGGCACCCGCGAGGGCATCGACCGGGTACTCGCCTGGCTGCGCAGCGATCCTCGCCTGGCCGCTCTGGAACACAAGGAGTCGGTCGACGACGAGATGCCGTTCTACCGCATGAAGGTGAAACTGAAGCGGGAAATCGTCACCCTCGGTGTCGCCGGTATCGACCCCAATCGCGTGGTCGGCACCTATGTTGCGCCGCGGGACTGGAACGCCCTGGTCAATGATCCCGGGGTGGTGCTGATCGATACCCGCAACCGCTATGAATATGATATCGGTACTTTCCGTGGGGCGATCGATCCGGCGACGACCTCCTTTCGCGAATTTCCGCGCTACGTTCGCGAGCACCTGGACCCGGCCCGGCACAAGAAGGTCGCGATGTTCTGCACCGGCGGTATCCGCTGCGAGAAAGCGTCGGCCTATATGCTGCAGGAGGGTTTCGAGGAGGTCTATCACCTGCAGGGAGGCATCCTCAAGTATCTGGAAGAGGTACCGGAAGCAGAGAGCACCTGGGAAGGGGAGTGCTTTGTGTTCGACAACCGGGTCGCGGTCAATCATCGCCTGGAAAAGGGCCGCTACGACCAGTGCCACGGTTGCCGCCACCCCATCACTGCACAAGACAAGGATTCCGACCGCTACCAGCAGGGTGTCTGTTGCCCGCACTGTTACGACAGCCTGACCGAAGACCAGAAGGCCCGGTTTGCCGAGCGCCAGAAGCAGATCGAGCTGGCGGCACAGCGGGGCGAACAGCACGTCGGCGCGCCGCCGCCCGCGCGCCAGCTGCGTGCCGGCAGCGGCGGGGCCTAGCGCGGCGCCGGTTGCGCGGCGGCAGTGACTGCTGCCGCAAGTTCCGGCGGCAGCGCCTGGCGGAACACCGAGACCGGCACGTAGCGACTGTAGTCCACGCTGTTGCCCTCGGAGATCACACCGCTGAGCAGCGGAGTGCCAGCCTCGGTGAGTTGAATCACCGCGCCCCCGGACGCGCCCTTGTAGGCGCGGCAATCACTGTCGCCGCTGACACTGTCAGCCGCCGTGATCCGGCAGGCCGGATCATAGCTGAGATCCTTGCCGGAGGACCCGGTGCCCGCATCCCTTGAATAGCCCGCCATCACCACCGGCAAGGCCGGGTCGGCCTGTTGCGGGTGCAGGTACAGCGCGGGCACCTCTGCAATCGCGACCGGCTGCCGCAGTCGCAGCACGGCCCAGTCCGCTGCCATGCTGCCGCCATCGGCGTAGCGCACCGCTTCTATTTCCCGCGGCGCCTGGCTGGCGGGCAGCAGGGTAAAGGTGATCCGCTGGCTCAGGTCCCGGTAGAACTCCAGACAATGCCAGGCCGAGACGATTACCCTGGCATGGGCGTCACCCGGTGCCGCAACCAGCGTGGCGCTGCAGCGCTCGGTGTGGTGCCGCGCATAGCCATTCTCCAGCCTCATGCTGGGTACAGTGAGCTGGCCAACGGCACGCAACCAGTCCGGTGATGTCTGCGAGTAGCGCAGTCGGGAATCCTCGCTCGCCGCGGTAGCGGTGGCCAGGAGCAATAACAGCAGTGCCTGGGGCAGATGGTAGTGCAGGGCAATTTCTCCAGGGTGGCCTAATATATTGGTCAATGGCTTTCGGCCCGGGCTTGGCGCCCGCCACTGGGGCCAGTAGCATGGTGGAATATAGCAGCCGAAGTAGCAAGTGGGAGAGCCGGATGGGGCAGGGCAGGGATTGTATCGCGGTAGTGACCGGCGCCAGTCGCGGTGCCGGCAAGGGTATCGCCAGGGCGCTCGCGGCTGCAGGCGCGACCGTGTACATCACTGGTCGCAGCTGGCAAGCGGGTGAGGCCGCGCTGCCCGGCTCCCTCACCGAAACGGCGGAGGAGATTGCCGCGGCGGGCGGTGTGGCGGTTCCCGTCCGCTGCGACCACAGCCGTGACGAAGAAGTGGAGGCGCTGTTTGCCCGGGTACGCAAGGATCACGGACGGCTCGATATCCTGGTCAACAATGCCACCAGCCTGCACGAGGCGCTCACCGCCACCGGGCCGTTCTGGGAGAAGCCCCTGGACCTGACCACGATCTGGGATGTGGGCATGCGTTCCCACTATACGGCCAGCTGGTACGCGGCGCCGCTGCTGCTGGCCAACGGCGAGGGGCTGGTGGTGAATACATCCTCCTTCGGCGGCCGCATCTACATGCACGGCCCCGCCTATGGCGCCGGCAAGGCCGCGGTCGACAAGATGGCGCACGATATGGCGGTCGACTTCCGGCCCCACAATGTCGCGGTCATCTCGCTGTGGATGGGCCTGCTGCTCACCGAGCGCACCCGGCAGGTGTTCGACGCAGAGCCCGACAAGTATGCGGACCTGATCGCCACGGCGGAGCACCCCGAGTTCAGTGGCCGGGTGATTGCGGCCCTGTGGGCGGATGCCGGCCGCATGGTGCACAGCGGCACCGTCTGTATTGGCGCCGAACTCGGCGAGGCCTACGGTGTCACCGATATTACCGGTGGCCAGCCGCCCTCGCACCGTGCTTTCTTTGGCCCGCCCACCACCTTTGGCGACGCGGTGGTCGAGTAGAGCAATACCTCATATGGAGGATGATTGTCCACGCCCGGCGACGTTTAATGGTGTCGCTGAGAGAACAGCAATAACATTGAGCAGGAGTTTTTCATGACGGCGCAGCAGGCAATGCAATCCACGGTAGGCGACACTTCCTACAGTCTTGGGTCCCCACGGGCAGAAGAGCTGCTGGCCGCGGCCCGGGCCATGGGTCCCGCGCTGCGCGAGCGCGCCGCGCAGTGCCAGGCCGAGAGGAAGGTGCCGGCGGAGACGATAGCCGACTTCCAGGCGGCGGGTTTTTTCAAGGTGCTGCAGCCCGAGCAGTGGGGGGGCTACGCCATGGACCCGCAGGTGTTCTACACGCTCGGCCTGGAGGTTGCCAAACACTGTACCTCCAGTGCCTGGGTGCTCGGTGTGGTCGCCGTGCACAACTGGCAGCTGGCGCTTTTCGATGATCAGGCGGCGAAGGATGTCTGGGGTGACGATCCCTCCGTGCTGATTTCCTCCTCCTACGCCCCGGTGGGCAAGGTGACGCCGGTGGAGGGTGGTTTCCGCCTGAGCGGCCGCTGGAGCTTCTCCTCGGGCTCCGAGCACTGTGAATGGGCATTCCTGGGTGCCGTGGTGCCCACAGCGGAGGCGCCCTTCGACATGGCCAACTACCGCACCTTCCTGGTGCCGATCAGCGATTACAGGATTGTCGACAATTGGGACGTGGTGGGGCTGCAGGGCACCGGCAGTCACGACATCGTGGTGGAAGATGCTTTCGTGCCTGGGCACCGCACCCACAGGGTCATGGATGCGTTCTTCTGTGAAAACCCCGGCAACAGGGTCAACGATGCGCCGCTCTTCAAGCTGCCCTTCATGCAGGTGTTCGTGCGCGCGGTGTGCAATGCGACCCTGGGCTGCCTGGAGGGCTCCCTGGAGGACTTCGTCGAGGTTGCCAGAACCCGCCGGGTGGGCCCGACCCTGATGCAGGACGATCCAGTGGCACGTCGCCTGGCGGCGGAAGTAAAAACCTCCATCGAGGAAATGCGGCGCACCATGATCAGCAACTTCGATGCGATGATGTTACTGGCGCGAGCCGATCAGCCGATTCCGGTGGACGACCGGGTGCGTTACCGCTATGATTCGGCGGTCGTGGCCGACCGGTGCCTGGAGCTGTCCAGCAGAATGCTCAAGGCAGCCGGCTCTGGTGCCATCCGTATTGGCAGTCCGCTGCTCCACCGGCACCTGGATATTCTGGCCAGCCAGGCCCATGTCGCCAACCATTCGCTGCCCTTCGCCGCCAATATGGGCGGTGTACTGTTCGGCGCGGAAAACACCGACATGGCGGTCTGACGACTTTGCAACAGGAGACTCCCATGGCAATGAAAGGCCTGCTGCCGGAAGGCAATTACGCTGCTTGCGCCAACGGCTACCGGATTCACTACCTGGACCAAGGCGCGGGTGACGAGGTCGTGGTATTCCTGCACGGCTCCGGCCCGGGTGCCAGCGGCTACAGTAACTTCAAGGGCAACTACCCGGTACTGGTGGACGCCGGCTACCGCTGCATCGTCCCCGACCATATCGGCTACGGCTTTTCCGACAAGCCCGATGATGTCGACCACACCCTGGATTTCTTTGTCCAGTGCATCAAGCAGACCCTGGACGAAATCGGCGTCAGCCGCTGCAGCCTGGTGGGTAATTCCCTGGGCGGCGTGGTGGCGCTGGGCATGGCGCTGGAGCATCCGGAGCTGGTCGACAAGCTCATCCTGATGGCCCCGGGCGGCGTCAGCGAGATGCACGAGTACCAGCAGATGCCCGGCATGCAGAAGATGTTCCAGGTATTCGGCGCCGGCGAGCCCGTCACTCCCGAAGTGATGAAGGACCTGTTCGCCACCGGTCTCATGTACGACCCGCGCCACGCCACCGACGAGTTGGTCAGCGAGCGACTGCAAATCATGGGGATCATGAATGGACATGTAATGGCCAGCATGAAGATCCCCGTGCTGGTCGATCGCCTGCACGAACTGGAGTGCCCGGTCCTCGGCTTCTGGGGCATCAACGAACGCATGATGCCCGAGAGCGGTATCATGGCGCTGGCGAAAAACGTCCGGCACCTGCAGCTGATCCTCATGTCCGAGTGTGGACACTGGGTCATGGTCGAGCATCGGGACCTGTTCAACCGCCAGTGCCTGGATTTCCTGCAACATGGATAAGCAGCAAATTGCCCAGTTCGGGGACGAGCTTTACCGCGCCCTGCGCGAGTTCCGTACCCTGGCACCGCTGACCGAGC
>CAXBCH010000015.1:0-96656 GCA_963974125.1 uncultured Haliea sp.
CTGGCCCTGGTGTTCCTGGTGCTGGTACTGTTCCTGCGCCCGCGGCTGGCAATGTGGGTGTGCGTCGGCATAGCGGTGGCCTTTGTCGGCACCCTGTTTCTGCTGCAGTACACCGGCACCAGTCTCAACATGATCTCGCTGTTTGCCTTCCTGCTGATCCTGGGGATCGTGGTGGACGACGCCATTATTGTCGGCGAGTCCATCCACGCCCGCCAGGCTGCCGGGGAGCGCGGTGTTGCCGGCGCGCTCAGCGGTGCCCAGGCGGTGATCAAGCCCGTGATCTACGCGGTCGTCAGTACCATGATTTTTTTCGTCCCCATGTTCTTCATGCCGGGCGACATGGCCCAGGCCGCGATTGCCATCCCCACGGTGGTCATCATCGCCCTGGCGCTGTCGCTGGTGGAGTGCCTGCTGATCCTGCCGCCACACCTGGCCCACATGCCGCCGGTCAAGCCCAGCCGGTTCGCCTTCCTGCGCCGGGTGGAGACCGTGCGCCTGCGCTTTGCCGACGGCATGACCCGCTTTGGCAAACAGCGCTACCGGCCCTTCCTGGCCGCCTGCCTGCGTCACAACCTGCTGGTCATGGCGGTGTTTTTCAGTCTGCTGCTGATCAGTCTGGCGCTGTACGGCGGCGGCTGGTTGCGCGCGGCGTTCTTTCCCTCCATCAACTCCGATTATGTGATCGCCGAGATCGAATTGCCCGAGGGTGGCGCCTTCAGCGACACGCTGCGAGTGCTGCGGCAGGTGGAGTCGGCGGCCCTGCAGGTCAAGCGCGAATACAACGAGAACCCGAAGCTGACAGTTCTCGGTCCCGCTGTTGGCCATATCGACTCCAGTGGCGAGGCCAACAAAATCAGGGTGATCATTGAGACCATCTCCGACGATATCGATACCCGCGAACTCGCGGACCGCTGGCGCGAGGCCATAGGCGAACTGCCGCCGGTGCAGGATTTCCAGATGGACTACACCATCAACGAGATGGGCAAACCCATACGCCTGGTCGCCGCCGCGGCGTCCCTGGATGACCTGGTCGCCGTTGCGGCCGAGGTGCGGCGGGTACTGGAGACCTGGCCCGGGGGCTACAACATCAACGATACCCTGCAGGATCCCCAGCAGGAGATCGTGCTGGGACTGAAACCGGCGGCGGAGAATCTGGGTATCACCCTGGCGGATCTCGCCCGCCAGGTGCGGGAAGCCTTCTACGGTGCCGAGGTGCAGCGCATCCCCCGTACCCGTGAGGATGTGCGGGTCATGGTGCGCTACCCCGAGGCCGAGCGCCTGTCTGTGGACAACCTCAACGAGATGCGAATACGGACCCCCGCGGGGGATGAAGTGCCCTTCGCGACCGTGGCTGCAATCAGCTACGAGCCTGGCTACCTCAGCATTGATCGTCTGGATCGCAAGCGCACCCTGGAGGTATCCGCCGAGGTGGTGCCGGGCAGCGTGGAACCCCGAGCAGTGGTCAATGCCATTCTGCGCGAGCACCTGCCGGGGTGGCAGCAGCGCTATCCCGGGCTCACCCTGGCGCTGGACGGGGAGCTGCAGGAGGAGTCCGAGTTCATGAATGCCATGCTCAAGTACCTGGTGCTGGCGATGCTGGTGATCTATGCCCTGATGGCAATACCGTTCCGGTCCTACTTCCAGCCCCTGCTGGTACTCACGGCGGTCCCCTTCGGTATCATGGGGGCGATCTTCGGCCACCTGATTCTGAACTGGCAGGTGAGCATGTTCTCTTTTCTGGGGGTGATTGCCTGTGCCGGGGTGGTGGTCAATGACAACCTGGTGTTGATCGACCGCATCAACCAGCTGCGCGCAGCCGGGCATCCGCTGCTGAAGGCGCTGCTGCAGGGCGGCGAGGATCGCTTCCGCCCCATCATCCTGACCTCACTGACCACCTTCGTCGGCCTGCTGCCGATCATGGCGGAGACCAGTGTCCAGGCCCAGTTCCTGATCCCCATGGTGACCTCCCTGGCCTTCGGGGTGCTGTTCGCCACCGGCGTCACCCTGCTGCTGGTGCCCAGCCTGTACCTCGCGGGCGAACAGCTGGGCAACCGCTTCCTCCATCGCAAGCAGCGCCTGCAGGACCTCATCGAAGCGGCTTGACCAGACCTTCCAGACGCCGGAAGGAATTCAGGCAGAAAGACAGGATGTGTGCCACCTCGCCGGGCGACCCACTCGCCGGCGCCCCCCGGCGCTGCGTAATGCCGCATCGGGGCGCCGGGCGGGATGTGCTCAGTCGATCTGCGGACCCGCGGCAACGATGGCCGGGGAGACATCGAACTTCTTGATGTTTTCCTGGAACAGGGTCGCGAGTTTGGTGGCCTGCTCGTCGTAGGCGGCAATATCGCCCCAGCTGTTGCGGGGGTTGACGTACCGGGGGTCGACGCCGGGAATGGCGGTGGGGAAGTCCAGGTTGAGGATATCGAGGTGCTCGCGCGGGGCGTTGAGCAGCGCGCCGCTCTGGGCCGCCGCGACGATTGCCCGGGTGACGGGGATCGGGAAGCGGGAGCCGGTGCCACCGGGCGCGCCCGAGCCACCGGTCCAGCCGGTGTTGATCAGGTACACCTGGCTGCCGAAATCGTCGATGCGTTTCATCAGCAACTCGGCATAGTCGCTGGCCGGGCGCGGCATGAAGGGCGCGCCGAAGCAGGTGGAGAAGGTGGGGTGGATGCCCGCGGCGGCGCCCAGTTCGGTGGAACCGACCCGCGCGGTATAGCCGCTGAGGAAATGAAACGCGGCCGCTTCCTTGGACAGGATCGAGACCGGCGGCAGCACGCCGGAGACGTCGCAGGTCAGGAAGATCACGCACTTGGGCTCGCCGCCGGCGTTGGATTCGGTGCGCTTGGCGACGTGCTCCAGCGGATAGCAGCAGCGGCCATTCTCGGTCAGGGAGGTATCGCTGTAATCGGCGTGGCGCTGGTCGTCCAGGACCACGTTTTCGATGATGGCGCCGAAGCGGATGGCGTCCCAGATCACCGGCTCGTTTTTCTGGCTCAGGTCGATGGTCTTGGCGTAGCAGCCGCCCTCGATGTTGAACACGGAACCCTTGGCCCAGCCGTGCTCGTCGTCGCCGATCAGGTAGCGGTCCGGATCCGCCGACAGCGTGGTCTTGCCGGTGCCGGAGAGACCGAAGAACAGGGTGGTATCACCGTCCTCGCCGACGTTGGCGGAGCAGTGCATGGACATGACGTCCTTCTCCGGCAGCAGGAAGTTCTGCACCGAGAACATGGCTTTTTTCATTTCCCCGGCGTAGTTCATGCCGGCAATCAGGACCTTGCGGCGGGCAAAGTTCAGCACCACGATGGCGTCGGAGTTGGTGCCGTGATCTTCCGGGGCGCAGACGAAGCCGGCGGCGTTCATCACTGTCCACTCGGGCTTGCGGCCGACGTTGTACTGCTTGGGGCGGATAAACATGTTGCGGCCAAAGAGGCCGTGCCAGGCCGTTTCGGTGACAACCTTTACCGGCAGGTAGTGATCGCTGTGCTCACCTACATGCAGGTGGGAAATAAAGCGGTCGCGCTCACCCAGGTAGGCTTCGACTTCGTCCCACAGGGCGTCGAAGCGCTCGCTGTCGAAGGGACGGTTGACCGCGCCCCACTCAATGTGGTCCTCGGTGCTGGGCTCGCGGACGATGAAGCGATCGGCCGGTGAGCGGCCGGTGCGGTGGCCGGTGGTGACCAGCAGGGCGCCGCTGTCCGCCAGGATGCCTTCGTCGCGCTTCAGCGCTTCTTCAACCAGCTGCGCGATACCCAGGTCGATGAATTCCCGTGGGGTATTGATATCAAGGGTCATGGTGTGTCCTGTCTTCATGCTGCGGATTGCAGCCCGCCATTGAGGGCGGAGTTGCCTCTGTGGGACTTTCGGGGGGCGCCATTATGTCAGAATCGCCCCCTGATGCGAACCAGAATGGAGAAAAAATCGGCGATCTCCGCCGAGCTTCAATGCAGCGTCGGCGCCGGGCCCGCACGCAGCAAATCGGCCAGGTCCTCGCGCTCGAACCGGTACTGCTGGTTGCAGAATTCGCAATCCACGGTAATGGCGCCCTGCTCCCGGAGAATGTCCTCCAGCTCGGCGCTGGCGATGGCCGACAGGGCATTGCGACTGCGCTGCCGCGAGCAACTGCACTGGAAGGCGAGCGGACGCGGGTCAAACAGCCGCACCGGGTCCTCGTGGTAGAGCCGGTAGAGCAGGTCCGCGGGCGGCAGCTGCAGCAGCTCGGTGGGCGTCACGGTCTCCCCGAGGGTGCAGACATGCTGCCACTGCTGCTCGCGCAATTGCGGGTCGCGGCTGACCTGGGCCGGCAGCTGCTGCAGCAGCAGGCCACCGGCGGAGCGGCCGTCGCAGGCCAGCCAGAGGCGGGTATGCAGCTGTTCGGATTGCTCGAAGTAGGCGTCCAGGCTGGCGGCCAGCGAGTGCCGGGACAGGGGCACGATGCCCTGGTAGCGCTTGCCCCGCAGTGGCTCAACGGTGATCGCCAGGGTGCCGTCCGCCAGCAACTGGTCGAAATCCCCGGATGTCGCCAGCTGCGCGCCCCGGGCAATGCCGCGTATCTGCAGGTCACTGCTGCATTCGGCCATCAGCAGCGGAACCTGGCCGTCGCTGCGGGCCTGCAGGATCAGTCGGCCCTCGAACTTCAGGGTAGTGCTCAGCAGGGTGGCGGCGGCCAGGAATTCCCCCAGCAGGCGCTGTACGCCGGGAGCGTATTGATGCACGGCGAGCATATCGCGCAGGCTGGTGCCCAATTGGGCGATTTCACCGCGGATGTCGGCCTGTTCGAACAGGAACCTGCGGCTACTGTCGGCAGCCGGATTGGCAGCATGGTTGTCAGCGCTCATGGGGCAATTGTAATCCATTCAGGTGGCTGGTTGATCCCGCGGCAGCAGCGGGACGTATGTTGGTGCAGGGCAAGGTTCAGTATTTGAGGCCAGCAGGGGCTATTTTCAACCAGGCGATGACCGCTGTTCGCAGGGGGGGTACAGTGTTGGCATTGACAGCAGCGGGCGCCTCCAGGCGTCCTACCAATTATTAGACAGGAGCGAAAGCATGAGATTCAGCTATCAGATCGGAATGAGTGACGCCGACCACTACCTGCCCCTGGTGCAGGCGGCCGAAGCGGCGGGGTTCGATGGCATTACCATCCCGGACAGCATCTGCTACCCGCAGGAGGCGAGCTCCAAATACCCCTACAACAAGGATGGCAGCCGCGAGTTCCTGGAAAGTGTGCCTTTCCTGGAGAGCCTGATAGCGGTCGCGGCAATGGCTGCGGTCACCGAGAAGATTCGCTTTGCAACCTTTGTCTACAAGCTGGCAGTGCGCCAGGTAGCGGTAGTGGCGAAGCAGGTCCAGAGCATCCAGGCGCTTTCCAGCAACCGCTTTGATTTTGGGGTCGGCATCAGCCCCTGGGAGGAGGACTTCGCCGTCTGCGACGTGCCCTGGGAGAAGCGCGGCCTGCGCCTGGATGAGCAGATCGATATCCTCCGCGGCCTGGAAACGGGCGAGTTCTTCGGCTACGAGGGCGAGATCCACAAGCTGCCCGCGATCAAGATGTGCCCGGTGCCGACAGCGCCCACGCCCATTCTGGTGGGTGGACACGCCGAGCCGGCGCTGCGCCGGGCGGCGAAGGTCGGGGACGGCTGGATGTGCGCCGGCGCCGACATGCAGCAGCTGGAGGGCTACATCCGCCGCCTGCACGAGCTGCGCGCCGAATACGGTACCAGCGACAGGACCTTCCGGATTTACACGACCGGTCAGGACGCATTTACCGAGGCCGGTATCAGCAAGCTGGAAGAGATCGGTGTCACCGACGTGATTATCGGCTTCCGCAACGTCTATGAAATGGAGCCGGACAAGCCGCTGGACGAGAAGATCGCCATGCTCAACTGGTACGCGGGCGAGTTTATCAAGCGTTGATGTCGCAGCGGTGTTCGCCGCCGGCATAGGCCCGGGCCCGCGGATGCGCTAAAGTGCGCGCTTTGCGCCGGGCGCTGCCGATGAACAATCTGCTGCTGTATACCATCACGGTGGTGATTTGGGGTTCCACCTGGATCGCCATCAAGTTCCAGCTCGGCACCGTGGCGCCCATGGTGTCCATCGCCCACCGCTCGCTGCTGGCCGCCCTGCTCATATTTCTCTACCTGGTACTGCGCCGGCGCCTGTCGCCGCTGTCGAGGCGGGATCACGTCATGGTCTGCCTGCAGGGACTGTGCCTGTTCAGCGGCAACTACATTTTCATTTACCATGCCACCGCGGAGCTGGCCAGCGGCCTGGTGGCGGTGGTGTTTTCCACCATGGTGATCCTGAACATGGTCAATGGCGCGATCTTCCTGCGCCTGCCGGCGAGCAAGATGGTGGCCCTGGGCGCGGGCATCGGCCTGGTTGGCATGGTGGCGGTGTTCCTGCCCCAGCTGGAGAGCTTCAGCCTGACGGACACTGGCTTCCGCGCCCTGCTGCTGTGTTTCGCCGGTACCTGCCTGGCTTCCTTTGGCAATATTTTCGCCGCCCGCAACAGCCGCGACGGCCTGCCTGTGCTGGTGTGCAACGCCTGGGGCATGCTCTATGGGGCCCTCGCGCTGTACGGGTTTGCCTTGCTGACGGGCACCCCCATCACGCTGGACCAGGATTTTGTCTACCTCGGCTCCCTGTTCTACCTGGCGGTGTTTGGTTCGGTGGTGGGGTTCTGGGCCTATGTCACCCTGATCGGCAATATCGGTCCGGACCGGGCCGCCTACAGCTCGCTGTTGTTCCCGGTGGTTGCCCTGCTGATCTCCACCCTGTTCGAGGGCTACCAGTGGACGCTGCTGGGCCTGGCCGGCTTTGGCCTGGTGCTGGCGGGGAACTGGCTGGTCATGCGCCGGGGTACGGGCTAACCTGTGTACTGTTGAATTTGACAGGCGCAGGTGACCATGGCGGGATTCCGGCTGACCAAACCCTATACCATGCCCAAGGAGGAATTGCGGCAGGCGGCGCAGCGGCTGGCGGACCGGCTCCAGGATGAGCATGGCGTGCGCTCGCGCTGGGAGGGTGACAGCGTGCACATCAAGGGTGGCGGCATCGATGGCCTGCTGTCCTTTCACGATGGGGTAGTCGATGTTTCGGTGCGTCTGGGCCTGCTGGCCTCGGCTTTCCAGCGGCCCCTCAAGGCGGAAGTCGAGCGCTATCTCAACGAGATGATCAGCTGAGTACAGTGACCCCTGCCAGCGGGTCCGGGCTTGCCAGCAAGGCCGCGAAATCCTCCGCCAGGGCCCGGCTGCGTGCCATGCACTCACGCCAGTAGGCAATCCGCGCGTCGCTGGCCAGGCGCTTGAAGTCGGTGCGATCGGGGATTTTACGCTGTGGCAGGGAGGCGACGAAGTCACGGCTGGGGCACAACAGCACGAGATCATCCAGCAGCCGGATATTGGCCTTGCGCCAGGGCAGGAACTTGTCGAACCAGCCCGGGGTGATGTCGGCGCGGAAGTGCGGGTACAGGAGCAGGCCTTCGCCACGGTACTGCGGAAGGTCAAAATGGTAGTCTATGATGCCGCCATCCCAGTACTGTCCCGCGGGAGCTCCCGCGATATCCCGCTCCCCCCTCAGCACGAAAGGAATCGAGCCGCTGGCATGCAGGGCAAGAGGTACGGTGGCCGGGCGCAAGGGTGTATAGACCGTTGCAAAGTCCGTCAGGCTGAGCTGGGGTGCCGGTGCGGTGCCGCTGTGGAATACCACGCGCTGGAACGCCAGGTTGAGCAGGCGCCGGTGCAGCGAGTTGCCGACCGCGGCAGCGCCCATGGCGGCGGCCAGCAGCGCGGGCTGCGTGGTGCCCGCCGCGCCGCGGCCACGGGCGGTAACGATGTGGGTGCGGAAGCGAGCATGGGAGGCGATGGCGTCGGCCCCGTCGTCCCCCAGTATCTGTTCAAGCATGCCCGTGCTGGCCGCGCTGATTTCGGCGGCGGTCGGTCGCGGCGAGTAGGTCTGGCCCAGATAGGCCTGCTGGAAACGGTCCAGCGCTGCTACCGGGTCCGCCTGTGCCAGGCAGGCGTGCCGCCAGGCGCCGATGGATGAGCCCAGCACAGACAGTTCGCGCTGGCCGCGGGCGAGGAAATCGCCGAACAACAGCCTGTCGAGCTGCCCCAGAATGAGCCACTTGGGGCCCCCGGATGCTCCCAGCAGCAGGCTGAACAGATCCGGGTGCCAGCCCTGTTCGGCGATGGTCGCCGCTGCCCGCTTGCCCAGGTAAACCGACAGCGCCCCGGTGCTACTCACCCCGCATTTCCCGCGGCGCGCGCCCGGTCCACTTGTGGTAGGCCCTGCGGAAGTTGGAGGCGTCGTTGAAGCCGACCAGGTAGGCGATGGTCGACAGGGGCAGGCGGCTGTTCTGCAGATAGCGGGTGGCGTGCTCTGCCCGCACCCGGTCCAGCAACAGCTGGTAGGCGGTGCCCTCCTGTTCCAGGCGCCGGCGGTAGGTGCGCGGGCTGAAGTTCAGCATTTGCGCCACTTGTGGCATCTGCGGGTACTGCCCCTCCAGCTTGCGCAGCAGGCGCAGGGTCTGCTCGGCCACCGATTCACCCTCCTCCAGGTCCGCCAGCAGGCGGGCGCACTCTTCCTCGTACAGGGAGCGCAGTGCCGGGTTGGACAGGGGCAGGGGGGTGCTCAACAGCGCGGCGTCGAAGGAAATCCGCCCCAGCGGGCAGTTGAAGTGCACATCCTCGCCAAAGACGTCGTAGTAGATCTGTTCGTGAACCGGGGGCGGATAGGGCAACTCGACGCGCAGTTGCAGGTCGTTCCTGCCCAGCAGGCCGCGCAGGGTATTGAAGATGGCGGCGTACATGACTTCGCTGGCGAACTCCACCGGGTTGTCCCGCGGCGCACTGACGGTAGTCAGCACACAGCGATCGTCGATCAGATCCTGCTCCAGGTGTAGCGTGGGGGAGGACAGGAGGTGGTAGTAGCGCAGGAACAGCTCCATCACCTGGCCGAGGTCGCGGCAGGTCATGAAGGCCTGGCCCAGAACGGCGTGTGCGCCCAGGTTCAGGCGCAGTCCCAGGTGCAGGCCCAGGGCGGTGTCGCCAGTCAGGTCGAAGGCGTTGCTGACCAGGCGGCTGAAATCTTCCTCGCTGACCCGGGCACCGATCCCGCTCAGGCCGGACTCCACCAGCGTGGTGCCCGCCAGCAGGCGATCGCGCGGGTAGCCCTGGCTCTCGACCATGTCGATAAGGATAAGAATGTACTGCGCGGGGGCGCTGGCTCTGGGCATCGAACCATTTGGCCACAAATGACCCTATTTTGACAAGACTTTACCTTGTTGACCCCGGCATGTTCTCCCATAGTATCGCCACATAACTGCCATAAGCCTTCAGGAGAGCATGGTCATGAAAGTAGAATGGACTGGTACCCCCCGCAAGATCCAGCGTTTTGCCGGCGCCGATTATCCGCACGAGAACCCCGATCTTGAAGAGCTGCTGACCGAAGGTGATGTCGATCACATCGCAGAGATTTTCAACACCCCGCTGACCGGTTCCTACAACTGGGACTACAAGGTGCAGGACGACCGCATCAAGAAACTGTACGACCTGGGCAAGCAGCTCAACTGGGATCCGGAGATGGATATCAACTGGGACCGTCCCTGGCCGGAGCAGGACCGGATGCCGGAGCTGATGAACCTGCACACCTACCAGCCCTACCTGGACATGGACGAGGCGACCCGCAAGGAATTCTGGCTGCACATGAACGCCTGGAGCCTGTCGCAGTTCCTGCACGGCGAGCAGGGTGCCCTGCTGGTGGCGTCGCAGCTTTGCTCCTGCGCCCCGACGCTGAACGCCAAGCTGTACGCTGCCTCGCAGACCTTCGACGAGGCTCGCCACGTCGAGGTGTTCAACAAGTACCTGCAGCAGCGTATCGGCGTGATGTACCCGATCAATACCCACCTCAAGGCGATCATCGACAAGATCCTCACCGACGCGCGCTGGGATATGAAGTTTATCGGCATGCAGCTGGTGATCGAGGGTCTGGCCCTGTCGGCTTTCAACACGACCCGGGAAACCACACCGGATCCGGTGCTCAAGGATGTGGTCTACCTGGTGACCCGCGACGAGGCCCGCCACGTGACCTTCGGGGTCAACTACCTGGAGGAGTTCGTCAAGTCGCTGACTGACGAAGAGCGCGAAGAGCGTGCCCAGTTTGCCTACGAGGCCTGTGTCGTCAGCCGCGAGCGCCTGGTCGCAACCGACGTATTCGCGCACTTTGGCTGGGATGTGGAAGAGGCCCGTCTGCAGGTGCTGGAAGGGTTTGTGATGTCCACTTTCCGCAACCTGCTGTTCCAGCGCGTCATTCCGAACCTGAAGCGCATCGGCCTGCTGACCGACAAGATCCGGCCCAAGTTCGAGGCGCTGGGGATTCTGGAGTTCGAGAACCTGGCAACCGATGGCGATATCGACTGGGCCCTGCTGGAGCGTCCGCTGGATACCGAGGAGGCTCAGGGCTACGAGCAGAGCATGCTGGCCGAGTTCCACAAGATCAACGAAGAGGGGGAGGCTCCGCGCAAGGCAAGCTGAAGAGAATGGGGCCGGGGGTAACCCTCAGCCCCGTTCCTCCCAGGCACAAAAAAGCCGGCGTTACGCCGGCTTTTTTGTGGAATTCAGGTCTGCAGGGTCAGGCGGAAGCCAGAGCCTTGATTTGCGCATTCAGGCGGCTTTTGTGCCGAGCAGCCTTGTTCTTGTGGATGATGCCCTTGTCGGCCATCCGGTCGATAACCGGTACCGCGCTGTCGTAGGCGGCCTTGGCTTGCTGTGCGTCACCGGTGCCGATTGCAGCGATGACTTTCTTGATGTTGGTACGCACCAGGGAGCGCAGGCTGGCATTGTGAGTGCGGCGCTTCTCGGCCTGGCGAGCGCGTTTCTTGGCTTGTGGGGAGTTGGCCACTATAGGATCCTCGTGGGTCGGCAAAATTCAGGAGGCGAGATTATTCACATTGGGCCGCTGCTTGTCAACCAGAGAAGGTGTTTCCGGAGGCCGCGGTGATTCATGATCGGGGTGTGCTGCGGTATACTGCCCTATTGTCTTGCTTACAGACGGTGTCGCCTTATATGGCCTTGACCAAAGTACCTGTCCGGGAACCCGCCGCGACCACGCCGGAACGCATTCTCGATGCCGCCGAGGACCTGTTTGCCCAGAAGGGCTACAAGGGCACTTCCCTGGGTGATGTCGCCGAGCGTGTCGGCATTCGCTCCCCCAGCCTTTACAATCACTTCCGCAACAAGGAGGCGCTCTACCGGGCCGTGCTGGGGCGACTGCTGGATGACTTCGCGGCACCGATGGAGGAGCTGACCCGAGGGCCGATCAGCGACCAGCGGCTGCAGGACTGGCTGGAGACGATAGTGCGGAAGCACCACGCCAATCCCAATCTGGCGCGCCTGTTGCAGCACGCGGCACTGTCCGGCGGTCCCGGTACCAACGACCTGATCGAGCGTTTTTTCCAGCCCATGTTTGGCACCGACGAAGGGCTGGCACAGCCGGGGCTGCGGGCGCTGGGGGAGGCGGGCCTGCAGCCCTGGGCGGTCATGGCGTTCAATAACCTGGTCATGTCCTATGTCACCATGGCGCCCATGTACCGCGATCTGCTGGGGCAGGACCCGTTCAGCGAGCAGGCGCTGGAGCGCCAGCTGGCACTGGTCAAAACCCTGTTGCGGGCGGTGCTTGCCCTGCCTGCGGGCCCGACCGGTAGCGCCGGGGCGCCCGCGGCAGAGACCCCCGCCGCTTAGCGCTTGGGTGCCCCCGGCTGAGGTGCCCCCGGCTGAGGCGCCCCCACTCACACATTTACTGACTAGAGAGAAGCTATGCCCCTGATTTCCGATGCGGTTCAAATCTGGCGCGCCGCTGAAGGCGACTATCACATAGAGTGGGCGGCAAGCCATCCGGACACGCAGGTGCGGGTCGACCCGCTGGGTGGCCACGGCCAGGTACAGGCCCATTATGAAGAGGCGGCTCCGCGCGCTCGCATTGCGGGTCTGCCCGCGGCGCGGCGCCACCAGTTCCGCCTGAGTGACCAGCACGGTAACGAAGTGCTGGCCATGGAGCGCAAGCTGGGCATGCAGGGGACGCCCAACTTCCGCGACTTTGGCGGCTACCGCGGGGCCGGTGGCCGCCGCGTGCGCTGGGGTTACCTGTATCGTTCCGGCCAGCTGTCGGGACTCACGCCACAGGACCTGGAGCTGCTGGACAGCCTGCAGCTGGACCTGGTGTGCGACTTCCGTCGCGAGGACGAGCAGCAGAGCAGTCCCAGCCGCTATCCCGAGGCGCGACAGCCACAGGTCGCCAGCCTGCCGATCACCCCCGGCAGCAATGCCGCCGCTTTCACCGAGGGGCGCCTCGACCTCGGCGGGCGGCAGCCGATGTTCGATTTCATGGTGGAGATCAACCGCGACTTCGTCGAGAGCCAGGGTCCGATCTACGCGCGCATGTTCCGCGAAATTCTGCAGCGCCAGGACACCCGGTTTCTGGTCCACTGCGCTGCCGGCAAGGATCGCACCGGCTTTGCCGTCGCCGTGATCCTGTTGGCGCTGGGAGTGTCGGTGGAGCAGGTCATGGAGGATTACATGCTCACGGCGCGCTTCTACCATCCACAACAGGAAGTGGACCGCCTGCGGGCGAAGTACGGACTGGAGTCGGTGCCGGAAGAGGCGATTCTACCGATGCTGGAAGTGCACGAGGCCTATCTGGCGCGCGCACTGGAAGCCATCAGGGATTACGGTGCGGTGGAGACTTACCTGGAGGAAGTGCTGGGGGTCGGTAGCGCCGAGCGCGAAGAGCTGCGCCGGCGCTACCTGGAGTAACCGGTTCAGGCGGCGTCGCAGGCTGCCTTGGCGGCCTTGATCTGCTTGCGCTCGCACTGCTCATTCAGCTCGTTGCCCGCGCACCAGCGACGACGGTTTTCCCAGGCGGTCATGGTCGCAGTCTTGCCATTGGAGCACTTGACCAGGTATTCGGTGTAGGCAGTCCCGTCGGCGGTTTCCTGGTTGCCCTGGAATACGATGCTGGTGGGCTTGGCGGCGAAGGCGCCGGCGGACAGGGCCAGCAGCGCCGAGGCGGCAACGATCTTGGCAAATTTCATGGGGAGTTCCTTTCTGCGAGTGACGGGTTGGGTGAAAGCCTGGGGTCGCTGTGGCGCGACGTCGACCAGATTGGAGTCAGGATACCCGCTGTTTACGCGTGTAGAACAGTTACGGTTTTGTAAGACTATGGGAAATTGGGTAACAAGCGGAATATATTGAGAGGCGCCTGAAGCGCTAACACCTTGTTTCCAATGGATAAATCAGCGCGGATGTGGCCGGGGTGACGAAAGGTTACAAATGTTTAATGCACGGTAGGCCTGCGGAGTGGATCAGGCCATCCAGATCAAAATCACCCCAATGAGCGCCAACAGTATTGCCTGCCCCGCCTTGTCCAGTCGAAACAGGCCGTACAGGTAGGCGAAGGGCGGCAGGATCAGGGTACAGAGGCCCCAGGCGTAGTCCTCTTTCCAGGACTGGATCAGCAGCAGCACCCAGCTGACGAGCAGGGCTGCGATACCAAAGGTGAGCAGTGATGCAGAAGTCGCTTCCATGATTCCTCCAAAGGGCGCATGACTGTCGCAGGGCCGGAACGCAGATTAGCAGAACACCGGGTTGCTGTCAGCGCTGCGCCGTGTCCCGATGTGGCCGGATTGGGCGGATGACGGCGTCGGCGAATTTGGGTATCGTGTGCCGCTTCTTGAACCCGAGGATGCCTGCTTGAGTGACCCCTTTGCCGATATCCGCCCCTACCGTGATGCAGAGGTGCCAGCGGTACTGAGGAGCCTGCTGGGCGACCGGGAGTTGCTGGATGCCATTGCCCGCCTGAGCCTGGGCAAGGTCGCGGCGCTGGCACCCGCGCTGTGCCGTCCGGCGGTTCGCTGGTACCTGGAGCGCCAGCTGCGTGACGTCAGTGATGTCCACGGCATGCAGATGGTGATCAAGCACTATGTCGAGAAAGTCATCACCGACACCACCTCGGGTTTCTCGGTATCCGGCCTCGATGACCTCGACCCCTCGCGTCCGTGGCTGTTCATGAGCAACCATCGCGATATCGTGATGGACCCGGCTTTTACCAATTACGCGCTGCATCGCGGCGGCCACCAGACGGTCCGCATCGCCATTGGCGATAACCTGCTGACCAAGCCCTGGGTCTCGGACCTCATGCGGCTCAACAAGAGCTTTATTGTCAAGCGCTCCCCCGGCAGTGGCCGTGAACTGCTGGCGGCTTCGCGTCATCTGGCCAACTACATCCGGATGTCACTGCAGGAGGAGCGGGCGCCGGTATGGATCGCGCAGCGCGAGGGCAGGGCCAAGGACGGCATCGACCGTACCGAGCCGGCGGTGATCAAGATGCTGGCCATGAGCCGGGACAAGCAGGCCGAGAGCTTCAGCGAGGTGGTCAACGCGCTCGGCATTGTGCCGGTATCGATTTCCTACGAGCTGGATCCCTGCGACGGGCTCAAGGCACGGGAGTTGTATCTGCGCCAAACTACCGGAAGTTATGCCAAGGCTGAACAGGAGGATGTGACGTCGATCGCCCGCGGTATTGCGGGCAGCAAGGGCAGGGTACATGTGGCCTTTGGCACTCCGCTGGCCGGGGAGTTCGCGGATGCAGACCAGGTGGCGAAGGAGATCGATCGACAGGTGGTTGCACTCTACTGTCTCCACCCTACCAACCTCTATGCCTATCGCATGTTGCACGGGGATGCGGTCAGTATTCCCGGTGACCTGACACTGGAGGAGGGGAGCTGTTCCCGGGCCCGGTTCGAGGCCAGGATCGAAGCGCTGCCCGCAGCCCACCGGCCCTTTGCGCTGGCGATCTACGGCAACGCAGTAGCCAGCAAGCTGGCCCGGACCGGCGTCGGGGCCTGCGCGCCGTCTTGTTAAGCGACGCTCTCAAGGAGCAGATCCGCGAAGCCTACGCCGCGATCATGACGGGCAAGGGGCTGAGCCCGCGTTGGGGGCAACGGCAGATGATCGCGGAGATTGCCAATGCCCTGGCGCGTATTGTCCCTGCCACCGGTCGCGCCGACCCGGAAACTCCCGCGGTCTGCGTGATCGAAGCCGGCACTGGCACCGGCAAGACCATCGCCTATGCGGTCACCGCGATTCCCCTGGCGCAGGCCCTGGGCAAGCGCCTGGTGGTGGCGACCGCCACCGTCGCCCTGCAGGAACAGTTCGTCAACAAGGACCTGCCGGATATCCGCCATCACAGCGGGCTGGAATTCAGCTATACCCTGGCCAAGGGTCGCCGACGCTATGTCTGCCTGTCGAAGCTGGATCGTGAACTGGCCGGCAGTGGCGCCGGTGATGTGCTGCCCCTGTACCCCGACGAATTTCGGGCGCCGGAGGCCGCCGAGGCGCTGCCAGTGTACAGCGCCATGGTCGAGGCCCTCGGTCGCGGTGAATGGGATGGGGACCGGGACAACTGGCCCGGACAGGTACCGGAGGAGATCTGGTTCGGTGCCACCACCGACCACAGCCAGTGCAGCGGCCGCCGCTGCCCCAATATCAGCCAGTGCAGCTTTTTCCGGGCCAGGGAGCAGCTGCAGTACGCCGATGTGATTGTCGCCAACCACGACCTGGTACTGGCGGACCTGGCCCTGGGCGGGGGTGCGATCCTGTCCGCGCCGGAAGACAGCATCTATATTTTTGACGAGGGCCACCATTTGCCGGACAAGGCCCTGTCGCACTTTTCCAGTTTCTGTCGCCTGCACACCACCGGCCAGTGGTTGCAGGAGAGTCGCAAACTGCTGGCCCAGGCCGCCTCGGTCCTGGTGCCGTTGACCGACCTGCAGCGTACCCTGCAGTCGCTGCCCGGAGTGATGGATGAGGCCCAGGCCGGGCTGCAGGTCGCCGAACAGACCGTCGCCACCCTGTTCGCGGAGCGTCCCCCGGGCAATGGCCGCGGTGACGACCAGCAGCTGCGCTTGCCCCACGGGCACGTTCCCGAGGTCCTGCAGCCCCTCGCTGCCGGCCTGGTGGCACAGTTTCAGCAGCTCGCCACGGGGCTGGCAAGAATAGAGAAGCGGCTGGAGGAAGCCCTGGAAGAGGACGATGCCGGGCTGGACAAGAACGAGATTGAAACCTGGCACCTCAGTCTGGGGGCCCTGCTGAGCCGTGCCGAGTCTACCCTCGCCTTGTGGCAGGAGTACGCGATCAGTGGCGAAGATGACGTTCCACCCAAGGCGCGCTGGATCACGCTGCTCGACAGCGGTGGCCAGTTCGGTTTCGACCTGCGCTGCAGCCCGATCCTCGCGGCCGATATCCTCGAGGAGTACCTGTGGTCGCGCGCTGCCGGCGTGGTGGTGACCTCCGCAACCATCACCGCGCTGCGCTCCTTCGAGCGCTTTATCCTGCACTCCGGTGTACCCCGGGAAGCGGCTTTCAAGGTGGTGGCAAGCCCCTTCGACTATTCCCGCGCCACCCTGCACGTGCCGGCAATGGACTGCGATCCCGGCGATGCGGAAGCCCACACCGCGGCCATTGTGGTCCAGTTGCCAGGCCTGCTGGATCGCGGCGAGGCCAGCCTGGTGCTGTTCTCTTCCCGGCGGCAGATGCAGGAGGTCTACGAGGGCCTGCGCGACGGCCTGGGAGCAATGATCCTGATGCAGGGTGACGGCAGCAAACAGGAGATCCTGCGCCAGCACCGGGAGGCAGTGGATGCCGGCCGCGGCAGCATCATTTTCGGCCTGGCCAGCTTCGCCGAAGGGGTGGACCTGCCCGGTGCCTATTGCCGCCACGTGGTAATAGCGAAAATACCTTTTGCGGTACCGGACAGCCCGATCGAGGCGGCGCTGGTGGAGTGGGTCGAGGCCCAGGGGCGCAACGCCTTCATGGAGATCAGCGTCCCGGATGCGGCACTCAAGCTGGTTCAGGCCAGTGGGCGCCTGCTGCGCAGTGAGCAGGACTCGGGCAGGGTAACCCTGCTGGACCGACGCATCCTGACCCGCCGCTACGGCCAGGCGATCCTCGATTCCCTGCCGCCCTTCCAGCGCGATCTCGCGAGGTAAAAAGGGGCACGGAAAAACGGAGGGGAGGTCTCCCGCGCAGCATCGCACGGCAAGCTACAGTGCGAGCCCCGACTCCATGATCTCCAGGGTGGCCGGGTGCTGCAGGCGCCGTTCCGGCGAGATCACGTAAAACACATCGACGAACTCCCGTGTGCGCCCGATCACCGCAACGCCGTACTGCGACATGACATAGTCCTCAATGATACTGGGGGCGGCAAATATGCCGAGGCCGGCCTGGCCGAAGGATTTCAGCAGGGCGCTGTCATCGAATTCGGCAATGATATTCGGTGCCAGGTCGTGTTTCTCGAACCAGGCCAGCAGGAACGAGCGAATACTGGCCTTGCGGCCAGGTGCCAGGAAGGGCTGCCCGGAGAGGCTGTCCGGGAAATTGTTGCTGCAGCTGGCAGCGAGCTCGGGCACCGCAAAAAAGGTAAAGCCGCTATCGAGAATTCGATAGTTCCAGGCCTTGATGTGGCTGCCGGACTCCAGCGGTTGGTCGGTGATGATGCAGTCCAGCCGGTTTACCGCAAGCTCTGCCAGCAGGGTCTCCTGGTCGCCCTCATGACAGACCAGCCGCATGGCACCGGGCCGCTGCAGTATGGGTTGCAGCAGGCGGTTGGCAAGGATCTTGGGTATGACCTCGGTAATGCCGACCCGGAACACCTCGGCGGCACCGCTGTCTGTCTGCAGCATCTGGCGGATCTCGCTGCCCAGCTGGAATATGGTCTCGGCGTGGCCGTAGATCTGCCGTCCCTTTGCGGACAGGCGCAGGCGCCGGCCTTCGCGGCGAAACAGCCTGGTGCCCAGGTGCTCTTCGAATGCGGCAATCTGCCCGCTGATGGTCTGCGGGGTCAGGTTCAGGCGTGCGCTGGCGCGGGTGATGCTGCCGTCTGTGGCAACATGGAAGAAATAGTATAGATGATTGTAGTTGAGCGGCGTCATTTCAGGTTTTCTCGAATAGAATTACCAATAAAATCGAATGTATCATAGCCTGGGCTTTCTGTAGCATGCGCGCCACCCAAAGCGTCCCAACCCTGATTGCAGCGAGGATAACCATGTCACCAGCTACTTCCGCGGTTCCGCCACTGGCAAGAGCTCTCGCGGGGTGTGGGCAATGACGGCACCGCTGGTGGGTATCGTCATGGGTTCGCGTTCGGACTGGGAAACACTGCAGGGCGCGGCGGAGGCCCTGCTGGCCCTGCAGGTGCCGCATGAAGTGGAAGTGGTATCGGCCCATCGCACCCCCGACAAGTTGTTCGCCTACGCCGAGGCGGCGGAGCAGCGCGGCCTGAGGGTCATCATCGCCGGCGCCGGTGGCGCTGCGCACCTGCCGGGAATGATGGCCGCCAAGACCCTGTTGCCGGTGCTGGGAGTGCCGGTGCAATCCCGCGCCCTGAACGGCATGGACTCGCTGCTTTCGATCGTGCAGATGCCGGCGGGGATTCCGGTGGGAACCCTGGCCATTGGCAGCGCCGGAGCAGTCAACGCGGCGTTGCTGGCGGCTGCCATCCTCGCCGGCGATGACCCCGAGCTGCGTGAGCGTCTGCGCCAGTACCGGGCGCAGCAGTCGGACCGTGTGCTGGAGCATCCGGATCCGAGGCAGCCGCTGGCGTGAAGATTGGCATTCTCGGCGGCGGCCAACTGGCACGGATGCTGGCACTGGCGGGGCATCCGCTGGGCCTGCAGTGTGTATTCCTGGAGCCCGCCGAGGAGGCCTGCGCGGCAGCTGTTGGCCGGCTACTGCACGCTTCGTTCAAGTCGGAGGACGCCCTGGCGGCCCTGGCGGCCGAAGTCGAGGTGGTGACGACTGAAGTCGAGCACGTGCCGTTGGCGGCGCTAGAGTTTCTGGCCCGGCGGCGGCCGGTACTTCCCGGCAGCCGGGCCATCGCTCTGGCCCAGGATCGCCTGCTGGAGAAAGACCTGTTTTGCCGCCTGCAGCTGCCCACCGCGCGCTTCGTCGCCGTCGACACCCTGGAGGGCCTGGTCAGCGCTATCGAGACCACCGGGCTGCCAGCCATACTGAAAACCCGCCACATGGGGTATGACGGCAAGGGACAGGTTGTTCTGCGGGACGCCGGCGACGCTGCCGATGCCTGGCGTGCGGTGGGTGGCGTGCCCTGCCTGCTGGAAGCCATGGTTCCCTTTGACCGGGAGGTCTCGGTCATCGCCGTGCGCAGTCGTGCGGGCGAGTGCCGGTTCTGGCCCTTGACCGAGAACCGGCACGACAAGGGCATCCTCAGTGTGTCCCGGGTGCTGTTGCAGGACCCGCTGCAGGCGCTTGCGGAAGACTACTGCCAGCGCCTGCTGGAGGCCCTGGATTATGTCGGAGTGCTGGCGCTGGAGTTGTTCCAGGTCGGGGACAGCCTGCTCGCCAATGAATATGCGCCCAGGGTCCACAACAGCGGCCACTGGACCATAGAAGGCGCGGTGACCTCCCAGTTTGAAAACCATCTGCGCGCGGTCGCCGGATTGCCCCTGGGCGCCACCGCTGCGCGCGGTCCCGCGGCCATGGTCAATTTTGTGGGCCAGACGCCGGCCCCGCGCGAGGTGCTTGCGGTGACAGGTGCCCACCTGCATCTCTATGGCAAGCGCCCCGCACCGGGCCGCAAGCTCGGTCATGTTACCCTGTGCGCAGACAGCCCTGCGGTACTGGAGCCGGGTCTGGAGACATTGTTGCAACTCGCCCAGCGCCGGTAACAGGAGAGTGCCCTTGATTGATCCGGTGGTCATGTTCTTCCTGCTCGGGATCGTCGCCGGCGTCCTGCGTTCCGAGTTGAGGTTGCCGGTCCAGGTCTATGAGCTGCTCAGTATCCTGCTGCTGCTGGCCATAGGCATGAAAGGGGGGATGGAGCTGGCGCGGCAACCCTTCCTGACGCTGTTGCCGCAGATGCTGGCCGTCATTGCCATGGGCTTTGCCCTGCCCCTGCTGGCCTACCCGGTGCTGTTGTATCTCGGGCGCCTGCCGCGAACCGATGCGGCCTCCATTGCCGCCCACTACGGCTCCGTCAGTGTGGGTACCTTCGCGGTTGTGGTGGCGTATCTGGCGGCGCGCGACATCAGTTATGAAGCCTACATGCCGGTGTTCGTGGTGTTGCTGGAGATTCCGGCGATCCTGGTGGGTATTGTGCTCGCGAAGGGTCTGGGCAGCGGCGCCAGCCTGCGCCGCTCCGCGCATGAAGTGTTGCTGGGCAAAAGCATCGTGCTGCTGGTGGGCGGTCTGCTGATTGGCTGGGCGGCGGGGGAGGAGGGTCTGCAGAGCCTGGCGCCACTGTTCTTCAGCCCCTTCCAGGGTCTGCTGGCGCTGTTCCTGCTGGAGATGGGCCTGGTCACTGCGAGCCAGCTCGGCACCCTGCGCCGCTACGGGCTGTTCCTGCTTGGCTTCGGTGTGCTGGCACCTGTGGTGGCTGCCATTTGCGGCCTGACGCTGGCCTGGGTCCTGGGCCTCTCGGTTGGCGGCGCCGTGGTGCTGGCAACCCTGGCGGCGAGTGCGTCCTATATCGCGGTGCCTGCTGCGATGCGCATATCCTTGCCCGAGGCCAATCCCGCACTGTCCCTGGCGGCGTCACTGGGTGTTACCTTTCCGTTCAATGTGGTTCTGGGTATTCCGTTGTATCATTGGCTGTCACGCCATGCCTATGCCATCTTTGGAGGAGGCTGATCATGCATCAGCATCAGCGTCGCCTGCTGACAATCGTCACCGAGTCCGCGGTCGAGTCCCGTATTCTGCGCGACATGGAGCGCTGGGGTGCCCACGGCTATACCATTACCGAAGCTCGTGGCAAGGGCGCACGCGGGGTCAGGGAGGGCAATTGGGAAGCGAACCGCAATGTGCGTATAGAAGTGGTCTGCGACGAGAGCACCGCGGAGCGTATAGCGGCAGGGCTGCGCGAGCACTACTACGATAATTACGCGATGATTCTCTACCTCAGCGACGTCGATGTGCTGAGGCCGGAGAAGTTCTGAGGACCGAACCGGGAAGCCCGATGCGAACGGAAGTGGCAGCAACCCTGATTGATATCGAAGCCCAGCTGCGGCAGTTGTCGCTGTGGGAGCGGGTGCCGCCATCGTCCCGGGCGCTGGCCTCGGTGGAGCCGTTCTGCGTGGATACCCTGAGCCTGCCCCAGTGGCTGCAGTTCGTGTTCCTGCCCACGGTTTACCAGATGCTGGAAGAGGACGCCGCGCTGCCGGAGCGCTGTGCAATCACGCCCATGGCGGAGGAATATTTCCGCGGTTCACAGCTGGCAACCGCGGAGTTGCTGGCGTCACTGCGGCGCATCGACAGGCTGCTGAGCGGCGCCCCGTAGGAGCGCGGTCTCCGCGCGATCGCCCGCAGACGAGGTGAATGGCCGCGCAGCGGCCAGAGAGGGTGGCCTGGGCCAGCGGGCTCCTACAGGCGTTCCACCACCGTGGTAATGCCCTGGCCGAGACCGATGCACATGGTGGAGATCCCCATGGTGAGGTCGCGGTCCTGCATCACGGTCAGGAGGGAGCCGGTAATGCGGGTGCCGGAGCAACCGAAGGGGTGGCCCAGGGCAATGGCGCCGCCGTGGACGTTCACCTTCTCTTCCATGTCATCGAGCAGGTCCAGGTCCTTCAATACCGGCAGGGCCTGGGCGGCAAAGGCTTCGTTCAGCTCCACCATCTCGATATCCTTGATGCCCAGGCCCAGCTTCTTCAGGGCCTTCTGCGTCGAGGGCACGGGGCCGTAACCCATGATGGAAGGGTCGACACCGGCCACCGCCATGCCCCGGATACGGGCGATGGGCGTCATGCCCAGGGCCTGGGCCCGCTCTGCGGACATCACCAGCATGGCTGAGGCACCGTCGGAGATCTGCGAGGAGCTGCCCGCGGTGACCGTGCCGCCCTGGGGATTGAAGGCGGGCGGCAGGCCTGCCAGGCCCTCCAGGGTAGTGTCCGGGCGGATGGTTTCGTCCCGCTCCACCAGGGTCAGGGCGCCGGATTCGTCGTGGCCCTCGACCGGAATGATTTCGCGCGCGAACTTGCCCTCCTCGGTGGCCTTGTGGGCGAGCTGGTGTGAGCGCAGGGCCAGCTTGTCCTGCTGTTCCCGGCCGATACCGTGGAGTAGGGCCAGGTACTCCGCGGTCATGCCCATCATCCCCGCCGCCTTGGCCACGTTCAGGCCCAGCTTCGGGTTGATGTCGACGTCCCCGGTCATCGGCAGGTGGCCCAGGTGCTCGACGCCGCCGACCAGGTAGACATCGCCCAGCCCGGCCATGATATTGGCCGCCGCGGTATGCAGGGCAGACATGGAGGAACCACACAGGCGGTTCACCGTCTGCGCGGGAATGGTGAAGGGCAGCTGGGCGCGCAGTACCAGCAGGCGCGCCAGGTTCATGCCCTGCTCGCCGCGCTGCAGCACACAGCCCCAGATCAGGTCGTCTATTTCGTTGACATCGAGTTTCTCGTTGCGCGCGAGCAGCCCCTGGATCACGGCCACCGACAGGTCATCGGCGCGCACATTGCGGAAGCAGCCATTCTTGGAGCGCCCCATGGCGCTGCGGGCGAAATCGACGATAACGGCGTCTCTTGGATTCAGACTCACGGTAATTCTCCTCAGTTCACCCGGTACTCAGTAATAGGTCTCGCCGGCGGCGAGTTTGGCCTGCATGCCCTCGGTCAGCTCGTAGGACTTGCCCAGGTGGGCAAACTTCTTCGAGGCTGCGGCCATGTAGTCGAGACCGACGGTATCGATCCAGCGGAATATGCCGCCGCGGAAGGGCGGGAAGCCGATGCCGTACAGCAGTGCCAGATCGGCCTCGGCGGCAGTGCCGACGATGCCCTCTTCCAGGCAGCGGGCCAGCTCGGTGGCCATCGGTAGCATCATGCGGGCGATGATGTCATCGGCCTCGAATTCCTTGCGCTCGCCGGCAACTTCCTCGAGCAGCTGGTAGGTTTCGTCGCTGCTGGTCTTTTTCGGTTTGCCGCGCTTGTCCTTCTCGTAAACATAAAAGCCCTTGCCGTTCTTCTGGCCGTAGCGCTCGTGCTCGAACATCACTTCGGTGGCGGTCTTGAAGTCCAGCTTCATGCGGTCCGGGAAGCCCTCCGCCATCACACCGGCCGCGTGCACCCCGGTGTCGATGCCGACCACGTCCATCAGGTAGGCCGGACCCATGGGCCAGCCCCAGCGCTCCATCACCTTGTCCACGGCCTGGAAGTCGGCGCCGTCGCGCACCAGTTTGGAAAAGCCGTCGAAGTAGGGGAACAGGACCCGGTTGACCAGGAAGCCGGGGCAGTCCTTCACCACCACCGCCTTTTTCCCCATCTTGTTGGCGTAGGCCACGGTCCGGGCCACGGCCTTGTCCGAGGTCTTTTCGCCGCGGATCACCTCGACCAGGGGCATGGCGTGCACCGGGTTGAAGAAGTGCATGCCGCAGAAGTTCTCCGGCCGCTGCAGGGCTTCCGCCAGATGGGTGATGGAGATGGTTGAGGTATTGGAGGTGAGAATGGTGTCCTCGCCAATCTGCTTTTCCGTTTCCGCCAGCACCGCGTGCTTGACCTTGGGGTTCTCGACCACGGCCTCGACCACAATGTCGACCTTGTCGAAGCCCGAGTAGGTCAGGGTCGGGTCGATGCTGTTGAGCACATCCCCCATCTGTGCCGCGGTCATCTGCCCGCGCTCCACACGCTTGGCCAGCAGCTTGCCCGACTCGGACAGGCCCAGGTCCAGACCCTCCTGGTTGATGTCCTTCATCAGGATGGGCACGCCCTTGTAGGCGGACTGATAGGCGATGCCGCCCCCCATGATGCCGGCGCCGAGCACCGCGGCCCGCGCCACCTTCTTGTCGGCCTTCTTTTCCCAGTCCTTCGCTTTCTTGCCCAGCAGCTGGTCGGAGAGGAAGACTCCCACCAGCGCCGCGGCCACCGGCGTCACGGCCAGTTCGGCGAAGCCTTCGGCCTCGACTTCGAGGGCGTCCTCAAGCCCCATGCCTCGGGCTTTCTCGATCACCTCCACGGCTTTCACCGGAGCCGGATAATTGCGGCCCGCCTGTTGCTGGACCATGGATTTCATGGTGAAGAAGGCCATCATGGCCTCGGTGTCGTTCAGTGGCAGCGGGCTGCTCTTGGCATCGCGGCGTCCGGCATAGTCGAGCTTGCCGGCGATGGCGTTGCCCAGGGTGGTGAGGGCCACGGCGCGCAGTTGATCGGGTTCCGCCACGGCATCCACCGCGCCGGCCTTGAATGCCTTGTCGGCGCGCTGCTCGGAGGCCGAGGCAATCCAGGTCGCCGCCTCGTCGACACCGATGATCCGGGGCAGCCGCACGGTGCCGCCCCAGCCCGGCAGGATGCCGAGTCTGGTTTCCGGCAGGCCCACTTTCGCGGCACTGCTCATGACCCGGAAATCGCAGGCCAGGCAAATCTCGAAGCCGCCGCCCAGGGCGAAGCCGTTGATCGCCACGCAGCTGGGGTAGGGCAGGGCCTGCAGGCGATTGAGATTGGCATTGTTGGCGGCCGTGAAACCCTTGATCTCCTCGGGGCCGGCACCAAAGATGCCGGTAAATTCGGTAATGTCGGCGCCGACGATAAAAACCGGCTTGCCGCTGGTGACCAGCAGGCCCTTGAGGTCGCTCTCTGCCTCCAGCGCGTCCAGGGCCGCGCTCAGGCTGCTGACAGTGGCCTGGTCGAACTTGTTGACCGATTCGCCCTTGAGGTCGAAATGCAGCTCGGCGATGTCGCCTTCCAGGCGGGTCACGGTGAGCGCGTCACTCTGGTAGATCATGTCGCTGTCCTGTGTCGATGGATTGGGAGTGCCTGCGGAGCTGAGGTAGCTGGCACCTGACTGGTTGGATTATTGTACCGGGGTCTGCGGCCGGCGTGAACTGCTATCAACCGCCACCGCCACCGCCATCGCCCGGCGGCCGCAAGTGGCGCCGCTACAGGGGCCAGACCAGCAGCAGGAGGGGGACACTGATCGCTGTCACCAGTGCTTCCAGCGGCAAACCCAGGCGCCAGTAATCACCGAAGTGAAAACCACCGGGCCCCAGGATCAGGGTGTTGTTCTGGTGACCGATGGGGGTCAGAAACGCGCAGGAGGCACCGATTGCCACTGCCATCAGGAAGCTGTCCGGATTGACGCCCAGCGCGCCCGCTGTTCCCAGGGCAATCGGGCACATCACTGCGGCTGTTGCGGCATTGTTCATCAGGTCGGAAAGGAACATGGTGACCACCAGGATCAGGGCCAGAACCGCGACCGCGTTGCCCCGGGCCATAGTGGTCAGCAGGAAGTTCGCGATCAGGTCCGCGGTCCCGGTCGACGCCATTGCCCCCGCCACCGGGATCAGCGCCGCCAGCAGGACGATCACCGGCCAGTCGATAGCGCTGTAGACATTGCGCGGTGGCACCGTCCGCAGCGCCATCGAGGCGAGTACCCCGAGAGCAAAGGACACGGCGGCGGGCAGGAGGCCGAAGGCGGCGCCGCCGATGGCCAGCACCATCACCCCGCTCGCCAGCAACGCTTTGCGCTTGCTGGGAATGCGCAGGTCCCGCTGTGCCAGCGGTACCAGGCCGTGGTCGCCGGCAAACTCTCCCGTGCCATCGGCAGGACCCTGCATCAGCAACAGGTCCCCCGGGCGTATGGACATGGTGCGCAGGCGGGTGCGGGCACGGGAACCCTCGCGGGATACGGCCAGAAGGTTCAGGCCGTAGCGGGTGCGCAGCTGGATGTCACTGGCTGAGCGCCCCGCCAGGCTTGAAGCGGGCAGTACCACCAGTTCGGTCAGCACGACTTCGTCCCTTCCCGGCCGGTCGGACTCCGGTTCCCCGGATTCCTCTTCCTCTGCATTCTCCTGTTGCGCGGGCACTGCCGGATCCGCCGTCGCGTCCTCGTCCTCGTCCTCCGCGCGCTCCGGTTTGATGGATTCCTCCAGCTTCAGGCCCAATCGCGACAGGACATCCCCGAGGGCGTCGACTTCCGCTTCAATCACCAGGATGTCCGCTGTGCGAATCCGCCGTGCCGAGTGCGGCGCGGTCAGGCGTACCTCATTGCGCACCAGCCCCACAACCTGCGCTCCGGCTTCATCCAGTGACGACTCCAGCTCGCGCAGGGTCATGCCCGCTGCCTTGCTGCCCTCGACGACCCGCGCTTCAGTCAAATAGGCGCTGGTTTCAAAATCTCCCTCCCCCTGCAGCGTGCGTTGAGGGACCAGCTTCCGCCCCAGCAACACGATAAACAAAACTCCCGCGGTGGCCACTGCGAGACCCACTGGCGTGAAATCGAACATGGCGAAGCCGCTGCCGCTGACTTCGGCGCGGAACCCGGACACGATCAGGTTGGGGGGCGTGCCGATCATGGTGGTCATGCCGCCGAGGATGGTGCCGAAGGCGAGCGGCATCAGCACCTGCCCCGGAGGCAGCTCGTGGCGTTTGGCCATCTGCACGGCGACGGGCATCAGCAGCGCCATGGCGCCGACATTGTTCATGAATCCGGACAGCGCCGCGCCCAGGCCGGTCAGCGCTGCCAGGCTGAGGACAGGCCCCCCTTGTTGCGGCAGGGCAAGGCGCGCCAGCGCATCCACCGCGCCCGAACTCTGCAGGCCGCGGCTCAGCACCAGCACACAGGCTACCGTGATCACCGCCGGATGGCCGAAGCCGCTGAACGCGATATCCGGTTCGATCAGTCCGGCGATTACACAGGCCAGTAATGCACCCAGTGCCACCATGTCATGGCGCCACTTACCCCAGAGGAACATGCCCACGGTAGCCAGCAGGATGGTCAGGATCAGTGCCTGGTCTGTGGTCATGGCGTGCTCGCCCGTGGTGGCAGGGGTGAATCAGGTCAGAGAGCTTGCCACTTCGGCCACCACCGCGGCAAGCGCGGGACCCTGTTCTTCCTGCAGGAAGTGGCCGGCGTCGCGGATGACCGGGTGGCTGCGGCCCCGGGCGCCGGGTATGCGCTGGCGAAAGACGTCGGCCCAGGCAGCCGTCGCCGGGTCGCTGTCGCTGAAGGCGGTGACAAACGGTTTCTGCCACTGCTCCAGCAGCTGCCAGGTGCGCCGGTTCCCGGCGACGCCGGGCATGTCCTCGCGGATCGGAATCAGATTGGGAAACTCCAGCGCCGCCGCCTTGTAGGCGGGTGTCGGGAAGGGCGCGTCATAGGCGGCGCGCACGGCCGCGGACAGTGGCGCCACGCAAACCCCCGCGATCACATCGGCAATGGGCAGGTCCGTGGCCACCCGGGTGGCAGCAACCCACTGTTCGACAATCGCTCCCGGCCAGGGCTCCACTCCGCGGGGTGCGGCTTCGCAGTTGGGCAGCAGGGTATTCGCGGCGACCACGGCCTGGAAGCGCTCCGGCATCTGCGCCAGCACGGACAACCCGATGGGGCCGCCCCAGTCCTGGCAGACGAGGATAATGTCCCGCAGATCAAGCGCCGTGACCAGTGCGGCCATCTGCGCGACATGGCCGGCATAGCTGTAGTACTCGCGCTGCGCCGGTTTGTCCGAGCGTCCGAACCCGATCAGGTCCGGTGCGACGCAGCGCAACCCGCGTGCGCTGAGTTCACGGATCATGTGGCGATAGAGGAAGCACCAGCTGGGCTCGCCGTGCAGCAGCAGCACCAGCGGTCCCTGCCTGGGGCCCTCATCGAGGTAGTGCATGCGCAGCGGGCCCAGCCGGTCGTCGGCAAGCTGCAGGTAGCGGGGTTCCCAGGGGAAGTCGGGAAGCCCGGTAAAATGGTGGTCTGGTGTGCGCAGAACGGTGGTCATGGCCTGGTCAGGTCCCCGCTGAGAGCCCGGCAGTGAGCCGGGTCGGATGAGTGGTCCAGCAGCAGGCTGGCAATGTCAGCTGCAGTGCTGTTTATGGTGTCCCTGACGGCAGCAGCAAGCGTGGTTGCGGCCGCCCGCGCGGGCTCGATTATCGCGGCCCCCGCTGCCGGGCACCCCGCGTGCAGCAGCAGGTCGGCAAAGTTGTTGCGCGCCGCCGGGTGCGCCGGCTGTCGCAGCAGCAGGCGCCGGTAAAGTACTGCCGCCGCTTCGGGGTCTGGATCCTGGCGCCGGGCATTGGCGGTGGCGAAGAGGATATCCGGTTCCCCTGGCCACCGCGCCAGGGCACGCTCCCAGGCGGCCCGGGCCACGGCGGGGTCCAGTTGTGCCTCCTGTCGGGCGAGCGCCGGCCCGATACTGCTGGCGCTGGCGCTCGCCGGCAGTTCTCCAGTGGCGGGAACCACCACGCCCCAGAAGTCTGCCCGCGCCCAGCTGGACATGAACCGTCCCCAGCGCTCCTGGCGGCGCCGCTCTGTGCCGGAGCGCAGAATGACACGCTGGTTCGCCCGCTCATAGCCTACCACGACGGCATAGTGCCAGCGGGGCAGCGAGCGCAGTCCAAGGTTCTGCAGCACCAGCACTGGATTACCGGCCCGCAGCTCGCTCAGCAGCGCATCGGGGCCGGGGTCCAGGGTGAAGGGTATGCGCCCGGCCCGGCGGACGGCTGCCAGCAGTTCCAGTTGCAGGCTGCCCTGGCGGCCCGGAAGGTAGACTTGGGGCGCGAGCGCCTCGGGGTTGGTGGCCACCCCGCTGTGCACCAGTATCGTGGCCAGAGCTGCCGGCCCGCACTGGTACTCGGTCTGGGGGAAGAAGGGCACCGTCGCGAGTTCGCCGACGCCCTGTTGGGGCGGAGCAGGGGCAGTGGCGGCGCACGCGCTTAGCAGCGTGAGCAGCGCCAGCGCCATGAATCCTTTCCCCACGGCAATACCCCCGCTCAGTCGGCCTGTGGTGACGTTGAGCAGGGCGCTTTGGGCCGGCGCCTCAAATCTTGGTGAAAACGTTGGTGACGCCGACGATTTCCAGCACCAGCAGCACCAGGAACAGGGCGCCAAGCACACCCAGGGCGCTGGCACCGGCGGGTAGCGTGTCGAGGTTCAGGGCCAGTTGCTGCAATTCGGCATCCGACAGGGCTCCGATGCGCTCCATGGCATCGGCGTGGCTGACTCCCATGGCCACCATCTGTTGCTGGACCACTTCCCGGGCAAGGACTGCATCGATGGCTGCGAGTTGCTCGCTGCGGTGCTGTTGCGCAAAGTGCTCCGCGTTGCCGATGACGGCGGCCTGGGCTGTCCCGGCTGTGCTGGCGACGAGGAAAGCAGCGATCTGCAGCATGATCAACAATCGGGATTTCAACATGGCATGTCCTCGTCTGATGGTGTGAGGCAGGAAGTATAGGCAAAAATGGCACCGTGTTTAAAGGAAAACCGCGGACAAACAGGGCTTTCGCCCCGGCTTGCCGGTCTGGGCGCAACTCGTGTGCGGATAACGGTTTATACTGCTCTCCTGGCAACAAAAGGAATGTATGACGGTGGCCCGAGACTGGAACCGGAAACAGTGGACAACATGAGCATCCCCGTGCCGGTGCGCGATGCCGCCACGGTTATCCTGGTGCGCGATCGTGCTACCCGCCCACAGGTGCTGATGGGGCAGCGCGGGTCGAAGGCAGTCTTCATGCCCAGCAAATTCGTCTTCCCCGGCGGCGCCGTGGACCCCGATGATGCGCGCGTGCCGCTGGCGGGAATGGTGGGACCGGTGTGTGCAGCGCGGCTGGCGGAAGGGGCGGTGGCGGAGCGCGTGCACGCCCTGCAGGCGGCCGCCATACGCGAGGTCTGGGAGGAGTCAGGCCTGGTGCTGGGAGCACCCGGAGAGTGGCGCGGCCCGGTGCCGGCGGACTGGGAGGACTTCTCCGCCACTGGCCATCTGCCCTGTGCCGCCGCTTTTCGCTATGTGTTCCGGGCGATTACCCCGGTCGGTCCACCGCGGCGTTTTGATGCCCGCTTTTTCCTGGTGGATGAGACTGCGGTTGCCGGTGATCCGGACGATTTTTCCCGCGCTTCAGACGAGCTGTCGCAGTTGCAGTGGATTCCCCTGGAAGAGATCGCCAGCCTGGACCTGCCGCTGATCACGGAGGTCGTCCTGGGCGAGGTTGCCAGGGTGCTGGCATGCCCGGGTCCGCCGCCGGAAGTGCCCTGCTTCCGCGATGAGGATGAACAGCGGTTCCTGTTGCGGCGTCAGGCGGAACGGCGCCGACGGAGTGAGACGAGAGTGGAGCGGGGGTAAACCGGGGGGCGGGCGCGGCAACCGCACCCGGAGAGAGGATTACAGTGCCGGGCTTCGCTCAGTGCAGAACCCGGTCCGGGCGCATTTCTGCCTGCAGCTCGTTCTGCCGGCTGGCCGCCTGCTCCTGCACATGGGTGCGCAGGCGGCCAATGACGCTGGTCATGACGTCGATGGTCTGGCTGATCTGGTCCAGCGCCAACAGGACAGTTTCGCTGTCTTTCAGGGTTTCGTCGCGGTTTTCCATATCAGATCCTCGGTTGGTGGGTCAGTCCCAATTCAGGGCACCGCCGGTCTGGTACTCGATTACCCGGGTCTCGAAGAAGTTCTTCTCCTTGCGCAGGTCCATGATCTCGGACATCCATGGGAACGGATTCTGCGCCCCGGGGAACTGCTCCGGCAGGCCCAGCTGGGACAGGCGGCGGTTGGCGATGAAGTGCAGGTACTCTTCCATCATCGCCGCGTTCATCCCGAGGACGCCGCGGGGCATGGTGTCGCGGGCGTACTCGATTTCCAGCTGGGTGCCTTCCAGGATCATCAGGATGACTTCCTGCTGGAACTGCTCGGTCCACAGATGGGGATTTTCCAGCTTGATCTGGTTGATGACATCGATGCCGAAGTTCAGGTGCATGGACTCATCGCGGAGGATGTACTGGAACTGCTCGGCGACCCCGGTCATCTTGTTGCGGCGGCCCATGGAGAGGATCTGGGTAAAGCCGCAGTAGAAGAAAATGCCCTCGGTCACCGCATAGAACCCAATCAGGTTGCGCAGCAGGGTCTGGTCGTTCTCGGTGGTGCCGGTCTGGAACGTCGGGTCCGAGATCTCGTGGGTGTGGCTGATGCTCCAGGCCGCCTTCTTGGCCACCGAGGGCACTTCCCGGTACATGTTGAACACCGCGCCCTCGTCCATGCCCAGGGACTCGATGCAGTACTGGTAGGCGTGGGTGTGGATGGCCTCCTCGAACGCCTGGCGCAGCAGGTACTGGCGGCACTCCGGGTTGGTGATCAGGCGGTAGATGGCCAGCACCAGGTTGTTGGCGACCAGCGAATCTGCGGTCGAAAAGTAACCGAGGCTGCGCATGACGATGCGGCGCTCGTCCTCGGACAGCCCTTCGGGGCTCTTCCAGGTGGCGACGTCGGCGGTCATGTTGATTTCCTGCGGCATCCAGTGGTTGGCGCAGCCATCGATGTACTTCTGCCAGGCCCACTCGTACTTGAAGGGCACCAGCTGGTTGAGATCGGCGCGACAGTTGATCATTGCCTTCTCGTCTACCGACACCCGCGCCGCACCCATTTCCAGCTCTTCCAGGCCGGAGGCAAGATCCAGGTTCTCCAGCGCTCTCGCCGCAGCCGCGATATTCTCGGCTGCTTCGGCGTCGGCAGCGACCGGGGCTGGTGTTGACGCCGCCCGGGTCTGCATCGGGGCGGCCGGCGCTGCCGCCGGCTCCGGCTCTTCCCGGGGGGGTGGCGGCGGTACTTTCCTCGCGGTTGCCGTGCTGATGGCTTCTTCGCTGTGGTAGTCGTCCCAACTCAACATGTTTTACTGTCCTTCTGTTTCACGTGTACGGTCTCGACAGGGTGCGGGGCCCGCGCTACTGGCAGGCCTCGCAATCCGGGTCATCCAGGGAACAGGCCGCAGGCACCGGGGCTGGCCCCGCCGCTGCCTGCCCACCGGAGGCGACCTTGTTCAGGTTGCCGGTACTGATCGTTGATTTCTCGGTGCCGGTGGCCGCGAGGGAGCGCAGGTAGTAGGTGGTCTTGAGGCCGCTGTACCACGCCATGCGATAGGTGACATCGAGCTTCTTGCCGCTGGCGTTGTTGATGTACAGGTTCAGGGACTGGGCCTGGTCGATCCACTTCTGGCGGCGGCTGGCCGCATCCACCAGCCAGCGCGGCTCCACCTCGAAGGCGGTGGCGTAGATCGCCTTTAGGTCCTGCGGAATGCGGTCGATGGCCTGGACGCTGCCGTCGTAGTACTTGAGGTCGTTGACCATGACCCCGTCCCAGAGGCCGCGAGCCTTGAGGTCATCGACCAGGTAGGGGTTGACCACGGTGAACTCGCCGGACAGGTTCGATTTGACGTAGAGGTTCTGGTAGGTCGGCTCGATGGACTGCGACACGCCGGTGATATTGGCAATGGTTGCCGTCGGCGCGATGGCCATCACGTTGGAGTTGCGCATGCCCTGGCTCTTCACCACCGCCCGCAGGGTGTCCCAGTCCAGGGAGGTGCTGCGATCCACCTGGATGTAGTCGGCGCCACGGTTCTGCACCAGGATGTCCAGCGAGTCGATGGGGAAGATGCCCTGGCTCCAGAGTGAGCCCTCGTAGCTGGAGTAGGCGCCGCGCTCGGCGGCCAGGGCACTGGAGGCTTCGATGGCGAAGTAGCTGATCGCCTCCATCGAGCGGTCGGCAAAAGCCACCGCTGCATCCGAGCCGTAGGCCAGGTGCTGTTTGTAGAGGGCATCCTGGAAGCCCATCAGGCCCAGGCCCACCGGGCGGTGACGCAGGTTGGAGCGCTCGGCCTGGGGTACCGAGTAGTAATTGATGTCGATCACGTTGTCGAGCATCCGCACCGCGGTGCGCACGGTCTTGCGCAGCTTGTCCAGGTTGAGGTTGCCATCCTCGATGTGCTGGGGCAGGTTGATGGAGCCGAGGTTGCAGACCGCGATCTCGTCGTTGCTGGTGTTGAGGGTAATTTCGGTGCACAGGTTGGAGGAGTGCACCACGCCCACGTGCTGCTGCGGCGAGCGCAGGTTGCAGGGATCCTTGAAGGTCATCCAGGGGTGCCCGGTCTCGAACAGCATGGCCAGCATCTTGCGCCACAGGTTCTGGGCGCGCACGGTCTTGTGCAGTTTCAGCTTGCCGCTGCGGGCCTGCTCTTCGTAGTACGCATAGCGCTCCTCGAAGGCCCTGCCATAGAGATCGTGCAGGTCCGGGACATCGTTGGGCGAGAACAGGGTCCATTCGCCGTCGTCGAACACCCGCTTCATGAACAGGTCCGGGATCCAGTTGGCGGAGTTCATGTCGTGGGTGCGGCGGCGATCATCGCCGGTGTTCTTGCGCAGCTCGACAAATTCCTCGATATCCATGTGCCAGGTCTCCAGGTAGGCACAGACCGCGCCCTTGCGCTTGCCGCCCTGGTTGACCGCCACTGCGGTGTCGTTCACCACCTTGAGGAAGGGCACCACGCCCTGGCTCTTGCCGTTGGTGCCCTTGATGTAGGAGCCGAGTGCCCGCACCGGGGTCCAGTCATTGCCGAGGCCACCGGCGAATTTGGACAGCATGGCATTGTCCTGGATCGCGCCGAAAATGCCGTGCAGGTCATCGGGGACCGTGGTCAGGTAGCAGGAAGACAGCTGCGGGCGCAGGGTGCCGGCATTGAACAGGGTCGGGGTGGAGCTCATGTAGTCAAACGATGACAACAGCTCGTAGAACTCGATGGCGCGGGCATCGCGGTCGGCTTCGGTGTTGGCCAGGCCCATGGCGACGCGCATGAAGAATACCTGCGGCAGCTCGATGCGCACGTCATTGCTGTGGATGAAGTAGCGGTCGTACAGGGTCTGCAGGCCCAGGTAGCTGAACTGCAGGTCCCGCTCCGGCAGCAGGGCGCGGCCCAGTCGCTCCAGGTCGAACTGCCTCAGCGCCGGGTCCAGTAGTTCCAGCTCAATGCCGCGCTCGACATAGGCGGGCAGGGCCTGGGCGTAGAGTTCCGCCATGTCGCCCTGGGTTGCCGAGGTGGCCACGCCGAGGAAGTTGAGTGCCTCTGCGCGCAGGTTGTCGCACAGCAGGCGCGCGGCCACGTAGGTGTAGTTGGGCTCCTTCTCGATCATGGTGCGGGCGGTGATCACCAGCGAGGTGGAGAGCTCGGCGGCGGTGACGCCGTCGTAGAGGTTGCGCAGGGCCTCGTCAATGATCTGGGTGCTGCTGACGTCGGACAGGCCGGCGCAGGCCTCGGTGACGATGGTGTGCAGGCGCTCCAGGTCCAGCGGTGCGCGGCTGCCGTCGAGCTGCACCACGGTGATGTTGCCGGCGGCCTCCTGGGCGGCCGGGGACAACGCCTTGCGGGCCGCACGCTTGCGCGCCTGCTCTTCCCGGTAGATCACATAGTCGCGGGCGATCTTGTGTTCGCCGGCACGCATCAGGGCCAGCTCGACCTGGTCCTGGATGTCCTCGATGTGTACCGTGCCGCCCGAGGGCATGCGCCGGCGGAACGTGTTGGCGACCTGGTCGGTGAGCTTGGCCACGGTCTCGTGGATGCGCGTCGATGCGGCGGCGGTGCCGCCTTCCACGGCGAGGAAGGCCTTGGTGATGGCCACCGAGATCTTGCTCTCCTCAAAGGGCACCACGGTGCCGTTGCGCTTGATGACCCGCAGCTGGCCGGGTGCAGTGGCGGCAATGCTGCCTGGCACTGGTTGCGCATCGGGGCCGGAACGACCGGACTGTGTCCTGCCGGAGGGGGTTATGTCTGTTTGCATGGCAACTCCAAATAGGGTGGCGCTGGAGGCATTATTGTTGTCGAACCCCATATATTGGGGTGAACACCGTGAACGCACACAAGATAATGCGACGGGGGTGGCAATGCAAGGCCGCAAGGCTGGGTTTAAGTTGTGGATAAGGTGTTGGTAAAAGGTAGGTCTGTGCCCACTTACCCCAGAGGCCGCGACAGGGTTGGACCGGTCCCGGGAGGTGGGCCATGAGGGGGGACTCCCGGGTGCATCGAATAATTTATTCTAAGAATCCGGGCCGCTAGATGCCGTGGTTATTAACGCCCCTGCAGCAGGAATTCCAGCAAGGCTTTCTGCGCGTGCAGCCGGTTTTCCGCCTCGTCCCAGATGACCGTATCGGCCGCGTCCATCAGCCCGGCGCTGATCTCCTCGCCGCGGTGGGCGGGAAGGCAGTGCATGTAGAGGGCATCGCTGGCCGCATGCGCCAGCAGCGCTTCGTTCACCTGGTAGGGAGCGAACTGGCGCGCGCGGGTTTTCTGTTCTGCCTCCTGGCCCATGGAAGCCCAGACATCGGTGACCACCAGGTCCGCCCCGCGCACGGCTGCCAGCGGGTCGTGGCTGAGCTGCACCCGGTCGCGATTGGCCGCCAGCAGTTCCGGCCTGGGTTCGAAACCGGGTGGGCAGGCAATGTGCAGCTGGAAGTCGAACTGGCGGGCGGCATTGATGTAGGACTGGCACATGTTGTTGCCGTCCCCGACCCAGCAGGCGGTCTTGCCCGCCACCGGACCGCGGTGCTCGGTCCAGGTCTGCATGTCCGCCAGCAGCTGGCAGGGATGGAAGTCGTCGGTGAGGGCGTTGATCACCGGCACCGAGGAATGCTCGGCAAAGGTTTCGACAATGTCGTGGCCAAAGGTCCGGATCATCACGATGTCGACCATCGAGGAGATCACCCGGGCGCTGTCCTCGATCGGCTCGCCGCGGCCGAGCTGGGTGTCCTGGGGGGACAGGAACATGGCGTGCCCGCCCAGCTGGGCCATGCCGGCCTCGAAGGACACCCGTGTGCGGGTGGAGGACTTGGCGAAAATCATGCCCAGCACCTTGCCCTGGAAGCGGCGCTGGTCCTGGCCTTCGCGGTGTGCGCGCTTCATTTCCGAAGCCCGCGCGATCAGCCCCTGCAGCTCGGCCGGAGTGAAATCGAGAAGGGTGAGAAAGTGCCGGGGTGAAGCCATGGGATGTTCCTGCGGGAAAGTGCCGGGACCTCAGTCGAAGTCCCGGATCAGGGTTACAAGGCCTGCGGCCAGTTCGTCGAGCTCCGCATCGCTGCAGATCAGTGGTGGCAGCAGGCGGATGGTGTGGCCGGCGGTGACGTTGATCAGCAGTCCCGCCGCCAGAGCCCGGGCCACCAGCTCGCCGCAGTCGCGGTGCAGCTGCACGCCGAGCATCAGGCCGCGGCCGCGAATCTCCACCAGCCCCGGGTAGTCCGCGAGGCCCTCCTGCAGGTGCTGGCGCAGTCGGGCACCGGCTGCGGTGGCGCGCGCCGCGAGTTGCTCGTTGACGACCGTGTTGACGACTGCCAGGCCCGCAGCACAGGCCAGCGGGTTGCCGCCGTAGGTGGAGCCGTGGTTGCCGGCGGCGAAGACGGTTGCCGCGGGGCCCCGCGCCAGGCAGGCGCCGATCGGGACGCCATTGCCCAGGCCCTTGGCGGTGGTGATCACGTCCGCCACCACGCCCATGCCCTGGCAGGCGAAGTAGTCTCCGGCCCGCCCGTTGCCACACTGCACCTCATCCAGCATCAGCAGCCACTGCTGCTGGTCGCAGAGTGCGCGCAGGCCCTGCATGAACTCCGGCTCCGCCTCCCGGATTCCGCCCTCGCCCTGGATGGGCTCGACCAGCACCGCGACCACATCGGGATTGTTGGCCGCGATCTGCCGCACTGCCTCCAGGTCGTTCAGGGGGGCGCGGGTGAAGCCGCTGACCAGAGGCTCGAACCCGGCCTGGATCTTGCGGTTGCCGGTGGCGCTCAGGGTGGCCAGGGTGCGGCCGTGAAAGGCGTTCTCGAATACGATGACAGTGGGCTTGCCGATGCCGCGCTGGTGGCCATAGAGCCGCGCCAGCTTGATCGCGGCCTCGTTGGCCTCGGCACCGGAGTTGCAGAAAAACGCCGTCTCCATGCCGGACACCGCGGTGAGCGCAGCCGCCAGTTCTTCCTGGGCGGCGATGTGGTACAGGTTGGACGTGTGCAGCAGGCGCCCGGCCTGTTCGCGGATCGCCGCGGTCACCGCCGGATGGGCGTGGCCCAGGTTGGTCACACTGATGCCGCAGAGCGCGTCGAGGTAGCGACGGCCGTCGGTGTCGAACAGGTAGGCGCCCTCGCCGTGACTGAAGGTCACGGGCAGCCTGGCATAGGTTTGCATCAATGCGGACACCGGTACGCTCTCCCTGGTGCAAAGGCCCTGATTGCGGGCCCTGAAACGCAAAAAGGCAGCGCAAGCTGCCCGTTGGAACAGGGATAATAGCGGTATCTCAAGCGGTTGGCAATTTGTTGCGGCGTCCGTCCAAAAAGCAAACTCTGGCGCCGGGTGCCTGTGTTTTGTCGCCGAATCAGTTAAACTTTACGGTACATTTCTGGTCCTACGACCTACCACGATCAAGGCCGAATACTCCATGGATATCATCGACACCATCAAAGAACAGATCGCAAACAACGGCATTCTGCTGTACATGAAAGGCTCGCCCAACCAGCCCCAGTGTGGCTTCTCCGCGCAGACGGTACAGGCGCTGATGGCTTGCGGGGAGCGCTTTGCCTACGTCGACATTCTCGCGAATCCGGATATTCGCGCCAACCTGCCGAAGTACGCCAACTGGCCGACCTTTCCCCAGCTGTGGATCAACGGCGAGCTGATTGGCGGCTGCGATATCGTCAACGAGATGTTCGAGAGTGGCGAGTTGCAGACGCTGGTGAAGGAAGCGGCTGCCGCACAGAGCACGAGCTGACGGCAGCGCCGCTGAAGGCAGCCCCGCTGAGGGCAGCCCCGCTGAGGGCAGCCCTTGGGTGAGGCTGCCTGTCAGTCGGGCTTGACCGTGTGCATCGCGGTCTGCAGGTAATTCTCGAGGCCGATCGTCTCGATCAGCCCCAGCTGCGTTTCCAGCCAGTCAATGTGCTCTTCCTCGCCCGCCAGAATATCCGCCAACAGGTCCCTGGAGGCATAATCGCCTACCGCCTCGCAGTGAGCGATGGCTTCCTTGAGGTCCTTGTGCCCCAGGTGTTCCAGCTTCAGGTCGCAGCGCAGGGCTTCCGCCGTGTTTTCCCCGATCAGGAGCTTGCCCAGATCCTGCAGGTTGGGCAGTCCTTCCAAAAACAGGATGCGCTGGATGAGCCGGTCCGCGTGCTTCATCTCGTCGATGGATTCGTGGTACTCGTGAGCGGCCAGTTCCTGCAGGCCCCAGTCGCGGTACATGCGCGAGTGCAGGAAGTACTGGTTGATGGCAACGAGCTCGTTGCCGAGGATCTTGTTGAGGTGTTCGATTACCTGGGGGTCGCCTTTCACGTTGAATCTCCGGGGAAACAGGGGAACTGGGATGATGAGCTTGCAGGGATCTCGCGACCGGGTCAACCATCGATACGGCGCGCAGGGCCGGGCGGTGTCAGCTTGCGGCGTAGAACAGGGCCTGCTCCGGGGGCTGTTCCAGCAATGATTCGTGCAGTACGTCCGCGGCAAGCGCGCTGCACTTGCCGCAGCGACTGGCGACGCCGAGGCAGTCGCGCAATTCATCAACCGAGCTGACGCCCTCGTGGGCAGCCGCTCGAATCTGATGGTCGGTAATTCCCTTGCAGACACATACATACATAGGCTGTTCACCTGCGACTGAAACTGCCTGCCAGAGTAATGCTAATGAGAATTGTTGTCAACAAAAGCCGTGCCGGCATTAGCGGCCTGCGGGCAGGTCCAGCAGCTGCTGCAGCCGGTACTCCACCAGCGGCAAGCGGTCATTGCCGAAGTACATGTCATCGCCCTGGATGAACAGGGTGGGGGAGCCATAGCCTCCCCGCGCCACCAGCTCGTCGGTGTTTGCCCGCAGTCGATCCTTGTAGGCCTGGTCAGTGGTCGCTGCCAGCAGGGCGTCGGGATTGAGGCCAACCGCGGCGGCGATGTCCGCCAGCACCTCGGGCCGGGAAATATCCCGGTTATCCCCCCAGTAGGCTGCAAACACCGCCTCCGACCAGGGCACCAGCAGGTCCTGGTCGCCGGCATACAACGCTCCGCGCATTGCCCGCGCCGAGTTGACCGGAAATACATCCGGATGGTTGATGCGCAGGCCGCAGAATTCGGCCCAGTCTGCCAGGTCTTTCTGGTAGTGCCGGAGGCGCCGTGGATTGTTGAACATCCCTTCCCGGGCGGCATAAAGGTCCTTATTGACCGCATTGAAAACGCCGCCGACCAGGATCGGGCGCCAGTGCACGGGCACGTCGAGCCGCGCGCTCAGGGGCTGGAGGCGGTGGAACGCCAGGTAGGTCCAGGGGCTGGAACAGTCGTAGAAGCATTCGAGCAGGGGTGGGGGGTGCATGGCGGCTCCGGTGTTTTGATCCAGAGTAGCACACGTCCGGCGGCCTTCAGGTATAATCGTGTTTTGTCTTGGGTCCGGTAAGCGGTAATGAGTGTTGAGCAGTACATGCAGGAGCTGGGTCGCGCTGCCCGCGCCGCGTCCCGGCAGGTTGCGGCTGCGCCCACGGCGCAGCGCAATGCCGCCCTGTTGGCCACCTGTGCCGCGCTGGACGAGTCCCGTGCGGCGCTGGTCGCAGCCAATGCCGAAGACCTTGCCCGCGGCCGTGAACGCGGCCTTGACGCCGCTCTGCTGGACCGCCTGCAACTGACCCCAGCTGCCATTGACGCCATGCTGACCGGTCTGCGTCAAGTTGCCGCCCTGGCGGACCCGGTGGGCAGTATCAGCGACGTCAAGACCATGCCCAGCGGCATTCAGGTGGGCCGGATGCGGGTGCCCCTGGGGGTGATTGGTATCATCTACGAGTCCCGTCCCAATGTGACGGTGGAAGCGGCCAGCCTGTGCCTGAAGGCGGGCAATGCCACCATCCTGCGCGGCGGCTCCGAGGCCCTGGCCTCCAATGCGGCCATCGCCGCCTGCATCACCCGCGGGCTGGAGTCCGCCGGCCTGCCCGCCACCGCGGTACAGGTGGTGGCTACCGCCGATCGCGCCGCGGTCGGGGCGATGATTGCCATGCCCGAGTATGTCGATGTCATCGTCCCCCGCGGCGGCAAGGGCCTGATTGAGCGCATCAGCCGGGAGGCCCGGGTGCCGGTGATCAAGCACCTGGACGGTGTCTGCCATGTCTATATAGACGCTGGCGCCGACCACACCATGGCACTGGAGATTGCGCTCAACGCCAAGACCCAGCGCTACGGCACCTGCAATACCATGGAAACCCTGCTGGTGGCGGCGGCGGAAGCCGGCAGTTTGCTGCCGCAACTGGCGGCGGCCTTCGCGTCCAGGGGGGTCGAGCTGCGCGGCTGCGAGCGCAGCCTTGAACTGCTGCCGGCGATTACTGCGGCCACGGAGCAGGACTGGCATGAGGAGTACCTGGCGCCAGTGCTGGCGCTGCGGGTGGTGGACGACCTGGATGCGGCCATTGCCCACATCAACCACTATGGTTCGCAGCATACCGACAGCATCGTGACCCGGGATCACGGCAACGCCATGCGGTTTCTGCGGGAGGTCGATTCCAGCTCGGTGATGGTCAATGCGTCCACCCGTTTCGCCGACGGCTTCGAGTACGGTCTCGGGGCGGAGATCGGCATTTCCACGGACAAGCTTCACGCCCGCGGCCCGGTGGGCCTGGAGGGCCTGACCTCCCAGAAGTATATTGTCTTTGGCGAGGGGCAGGTTCGCCGTTGACTGCGACCGCGGCCAACGCCAGCCCCGTGGCCGTCCTTGGCGGCACCTTCAACCCCATACACAACGGCCACCTGCGCTCGGCGCTGGAACTGGTGGAGTTGCTGGGTCTGGAACGCCTGCACCTGATGCCCTGTGCCAACCCGCCGCATCGGCAGGCGCCCGCCTGTACCGCGGAGCAGAGGGCCGACATGGTCGAGTTGGCGGTGGCGGGAGAGCCGCGGCTGATCTGCGATCGGCGCGAACTGGCGCGCAGTGGCCCATCCTGGACCGTCGACAGCCTGGCGGGTTTGCGGGCCGAATACGGTCCCGAGCGCAGTCTGGGCCTGGTGATGGGCTGCGACGCGCTGCTGGGCCTGGAGCGCTGGCATCGCTGGCAGGCGCTGCTGGACTACGCTCACATCATCGTCATAGCGCGTCCGGGCTGGCATCTACCCGGGGCCGGTGCGGTGGCCGACTGGCTGGCGCGACACCGGATGACGGATGCCAGTGCGCTGCGGGGGCAGGCCGCAGGTGGCATACTGGTGCTGGAATTGCGCCCCCTGGCGATTTCCTCTACCGAGATCCGGGTCCTCTGCAGCGCGCAGCGGTCCGCGCGCTACCTGCTGCCAGAGCCCGTACTGGACTATATTGAAACCCATCAGCTGTACCGCTGACGATAAACGATCACCTGGAGAGAACCCGACCGGATGCAAGCCGAAGCCCTGAAAGAACTAGTTGTTGCAGCCCTTGAAGAGATCAAGGGCGTCAACATCGTAACCCTCGATGTCCGCCAGCTGACCGATGTCATGGACTACCTGGTAATAGCCAGCGGCACCTCCAACCGGCACGTGAAGTCGCTGGCTGACAATGTCTGCATGGCAGCCAAGAAGGAAGGCGTGCGCCCCCTGGGCGTCGAGGGTGAGAACCCCGGCGAGTGGGTGCTGGTGGACTTTGGCGATGTGGTGGCGCATGTCATGCTGCCGGCAACCCGCGATTTCTATGACCTGGAGCGGCTCTGGGTCGATATCCGACCGGAGTCCTGATGCGGCTGACGGTGATCACCGTTGGCGGCAAGATGCCGGCATGGGTGGACGCAGGCGTGGCCGAATACAGCAAGCGCCTGCCGCGGGAGATCCGCCTGCAGTGGCGCGAACTGCCACTCGCCCGTCGCGGCCGGGACAGCAAGCCGGAAGCGCTGCGGGAGCGGGAGGGCGAGCAGATCATGAAGGCGGTGCCCGCCGGCGACCAGGTCATCGCCCTGGATGTTCGCGGCGACAACTGGAGCACGGAGCAGCTGGCACAGCGGATCGCCAGCTGGCAGATGTCCGGCGCCAATGTCAGCCTGCTGATCGGCGGTCCGGACGGTCTCTCCGGCGCTTGCCTGGCGCTGGCCCGGCAGCGCTGGTCCCTGAGTGCGCTGACCCTGCCGCACCCGCTGGTACGGGTTTTGCTGGCGGAACAGCTCTACCGCGCTTGGACAATCACTGCCGGGCACCCGTATCATCGCCCCTGAGGCGCGCCCCCAGACCGGTAACCGCGCAAGCGACAGGACTTCATGCCACAGCACATCCCTCTCAAGGACCCCAGCGGTGACATCCGGATATTCGCCGTCCGTACGGTGTTCTCCGTGCTGGTGGTGCTGGCCCTGCTGGCCTCGATTCTGGCGCGTTACTATGACCTGCAGATCAACGACTACGAGATTTACCGCACCCAGTCCGAGCGCAACCGGGTGCAACTGCAGCCCCTGCCGCCCAAGCGCGGGCTGATTTTCGACCGCAATGGCGTGTTGCTGGCGGACAACCGCCCCAGCCATATTCTCTCCATCGTCCGCGAACGGGTCGATGACCTCGACGCCACCCTGGCGCAACTGCAGGCGCTGGTGCCGATATCCGAGGCCGACCTGGAGAATTTCCAGCTCAAATTGCAGCGACGTCGACCCTATGAGGCAGTGCCGCTGCGGTTCCGGCTGACGGAAGAGGAAAGAGCGCTGCTGGCGGTGAACCGGCACCGCATGCCCGGTGTCACAGTGGACGCGCAGTTGGTGCGCCACTATCCGCACGGCGAGCTGTTCTCGCACGCGGTGGGCTATGTCGGGCGGATCAATGAACAGGAGGCGCAGGAGCTGGACGAGCGCAACTACCGCGGCACCTTTCACGTTGGCAAGGTCGGTGTGGAGAAATTCTACGAAGACCTGCTGCACGGCGAAGTCGGGTACCAGAACGTGGAGACCAATGCCCATGGCCGGGTGCTGCGGGTACTGGAGCGGTTCGACCCGGTGCCCGGGGGCGATATCAGCCTGCACCTCGATTTCAGGCTGCAGCAGACCGCCTTCGAGGCCCTGGGTGAGCAGCGCGGTGCGGTGGTGGCCATCGACCCCCTGACGGGCGGCGTGCTGGCGCTGGTGTCCAGGCCGGGTTTCGATACCAACCTGTTCGTCAATGGCATCAGTGGCACCGACTACAGCGCATTGCGCGATTCCCCGGATGTGCCCCTGTTCAACCGTGCGGTGCAGGGCCAGTATCCTCCGGGCTCTACCATCAAGCCGATGATGGCCATGGCCGGCCTGGAGTCCGGGCTGGTCACGCCGGAAAGCACCGTGCCCGATCCGGGCTGGTACAGCCTGCCGGGAGACTCGCGCCGCTACCGGGACTGGATCCTGAAAATTCGCGGTACCGGGCACGCCCCGCGGGTCGACCTGCACATGGCGGTCGCGGAGTCCTGCGATGTGTACTTCTACGACCTGGCCAGGCGCCTGACCATCGACGGCATGCACGAGCACCTCTCTGCCTACGGGCTGGGGACCCGTACCGGTGTCGATACCACCAACGAGCGCGCCGGCGTGCTGCCCTCTACCCGCTGGAAGCGGGACGCCATGAACCAGCCCTGGTACCCGGGCGAGACCCTGAGCGCCGGCATCGGTCAGGGCTACATGCTGGCGACGCCGATGCAACTGGCGGCTGCCACGACGGTGCTGGCGACCCGGGGCCAGCGGCGGGCACCACGCCTGATCCGCTCCATCGGCGGTGCACCACAGGAGGCGCCGCTGCTGGGGACCATGGAGGCCGCCCCCGAGCACTGGGACGCGGTGCACGAATCCATGCGCGCTGTAGTGCACAGCGCCCGCGGCACTGCGCGCAAGATCGGGGAAGGGATGCGCTATGAAATGGCCAGCAAGACCGGCACCTCGCAGGTGATCGGCATCGCCCAGGGTGCGATCTATGTCGAGGCGGAAGTCGCCGAGCGGCATCGCAACCACGGTCTGTTTATAGCCTTTGCCCCCTATGAGGCGCCGACCATCGCGGTCGCGGTCATTGTCGAGAATGGCGGCGGCGCCTCCGCGGCGTCGCCCATTGCCCGCGCCGTGCTCGATGCCTGGCTGGTGCCGGATGACGGGGGTGTCGATGGGTGATTACGTGCGCCGGCTGCAGCTGCCCGGGGACAGCAGCGACCTGTCCCGCCGCACCCCTCTCGCCCTGCGCCTGCATATCGATATCCCGCTGCTGCTGTTGTTGCTGGCGCTGACCGGTTTTGGCCTGGTGGTGCTCTACAGCGCCTCCGGCAAGCAGCTGGGTGCGGTGGTTCGCCAGGGCCAGTATTTTCTGCTGGCCTATGGCGTGATGTTTGCTGCTGCCCAGGTCGATTTGCAGCGTTACCAGCGGTGGACGCCGTGGTTATATCCGCTGGCCGTGGCCCTGCTGGTCGCGGTGATGTTTGTCGGCGTGGGGGCCAAGGGCGCGCAGCGCTGGCTGGAAGTGGCCGGATTCCGGTTCCAGCCCTCGGAGATCCTGAAGCTGGTGATGCCGCTGACGGTGGCCTGGTATCTCGCCTCGCGGCCACTGCCGCCGCGGTTCAAGTATGTGCTGGCCTGCCTGGTGCTGGTGGGCCTGCCCTCGGCCCTGATCCTGTTACAGCCGGACCTGGGAACTGCCCTGCTGATTGCCGCCAGCGGCCTGTTCGTGCTGTTCATGGCAGGGATTGGCTGGCGCTACCTGTTCGGTGCCGTAGTCCTGGCCGTGCTGTCCGCCTGGCCGGCCTGGATGTATGGGCTGAAGGACTACCAGAAGCAGCGTATCCTGACCCTGCTGAACCCGGAAAGTGACAAGCTGGGCGCAGGCTGGAACATCATCCAGTCCAAGACCGCCATTGGCTCCGGTGGCTGGGAGGGCAAGGGCTGGCTCAATGGGACCCAGTCGCAGCTGGACTTCCTGCCCGAAAGCCACACCGACTTCATCATCGCCGTGCTGGCGGAAGAGTTCGGTCTGCGCGGGGTACTGGTATTGCTGGCGCTATACCTGCTGATCATCCTGCGCGGTTTCTGGATCGGCGTGAATGCCGGCAGCAACTTCGGGCGCATGGTCGCGGGCAGCCTGACGCTGACGTTTTTCGTCTACATCTTTGTTAACATGGGCATGGTTGCGGGCCTGCTGCCGGTGGTGGGAGTGCCGCTGCCTCTGGTGAGTGCCGGTGGCACTTCGGTGGTTACCCTGATGGCGGGCTTCGGCGTGTTGATGGCCGTGGCTACAGCGGATACCGGCTCCCGTCGGTGAGAGGTACACAGTGTTTTTCATGAGATTCAGGGGATGATGACAGCGGCGCTCAAACGGAGTCTGGCGGCACTGTGCCTGTGGTTCGCGGCGGCCCCGGTCGCGGCCAGCTACGGTGACCACGAAGGTGCCCGGCAACTGGTCGAGGAACTGGTGGCCGAGGAGCGGGGCCTGGACAGGGAGCGCCTGTTGCAGGTACTGGCCCAGGCCGAGCGCCAGGAAGCCATCCTCGAGGCGATCTCGCGGCCGGCGGAGCGGGTGAAGCCCTGGCATGAGTACCGGCAGATATTCCTCACCCGGCAGCGCGAGCAGGAGGGGCTGGAGTTCTACGCCACCCACCGCGATACGTTCGCCCGCGCCGAGCAAGAGTTCGGTGTGCCGGCAGAAATCCTCCTCGCCATTATCGGCGTGGAAACCCACTACGGACGAATCGCCGGCAGCTACCGGGTCCTCGACGCGCTCGCGACCCTGGCCTTTGACTACCCGCGCCGGGCGGGGTTTTTCAGCAGGGAGCTCAAGAGCTATCTGATCCTGACCGAGGAGCAGCAATTGGATCCGCTGGCCATGAAAGGTTCCTACGCCGGGGCCATGGGCTATGGCCAGTTCATGCCCAGCAGCTATCGCGCCTACGCGGTGGACTTCGACGGTGATGGCGAGATCGATATCTGGAACAATCCGGCAGATGCCATTGGCAGCGTCGCCAACTACCTGCGCCGCCACGGCTGGCGCAGTGGTGAAGCCATTGTCGCCCCCGCCGAGGCCGGTGCCGGGGTGCCGGGGGAATGGTTCAACGCCGGCCTCGTGCCACAGCGTACCGTGGCGGAATTGAACGCAGCGGGCCTGCGCAGCGCGCAGCCTCTGGAGCCGGACGCCAGGGCGACCGCAATCCGTTTTGAGCTGGAGGATGGCCATGAGTACTGGCTGGGGCTGCACAATTTCTATGTCATCACGCGTTACAACCACAGCGCCATGTACGCCATGAGTGTCTATCAGTTGAGTCAGCGCCTGGTAGCGGGGATGCAGCTGTGAAGGCCCGCGGCATGTTGTTGCTGGTGGGGGTGGCCCTGATTGCGGTGGGTTGCGCGACCCGGCCGCCGGTGACGCAGGCACCCGGAGAGCCTGGCGAGCGGCCGCTGGTGGACCGCGATGCGATCAAGGATGGCGCACCCTTGCGGCATATTCGCCCCGAGGACGTCAGGGACGCGGTGCCGCGCCCGGATCCGATTCTTGCGCTGGGCAACCTGAGTCCCTATACGGTCCTCGGGGAGACCTATCACATCCTGCCAGGCCTGGCCAACTACCGGGAGCGTGGTATTGCCTCCTGGTACGGCACCAAGTTCAACGGTCAGAAGACGTCCAACGGCGAGATCTACGATCTCTACGCCGCGACCGCGGCCCACAAAACGCTGCCCATTCCCTGCTATGCACGTGTCACCAACCTGGAAAATGGCCGCACTGTGGTGGTGCGGGTCAACGACCGGGGCCCGTTTCACAGCGATCGCCTGATTGACCTGTCCTACGGGGCTGCGGTCAAGCTGGGCTTCATGGAAGTGGGCACGGCGCCGGTGGAGGTGGAAGTCATCAATCTCGCCGGCATCGATGATCGTCGCGGTACGCTGTTGGGCAGCTACCGGTTCGTGCAGTTGGGTGCCTTTGGCTCCGAGTCCTCTGCCCAGCGGTTGCGTGCGGAGCTCGAAGCCCTGGTGACGCCCCCGGTCGCGGTCAGTCCGGTGGACACCGGTAGCGGCCTGCTGTACCGGGTGCGGATCGGGCCGATGGAGAGCAACGAGGACATCCTGCTGGTGCAGCAGCGGCTGGAAGCCAGTGGCTACACCGGTAGCCAATTGCTGCCATGAGGCAGCGCCGATTCGATTCACATACCACCACTTTGAGTCCATTGCAGTTATGAAGCGTTTGTTGATCCCTACCCTGTTAGTCCTGTTCGCCACCACTGCGCAATCCGTTGCGGCGCAGTCTGCGATCATTCCTGCGCCGCCCCAGGTGGCTGCCGAAGCCTACCTGCTGGTGGACGCCGACACCGGCGCGGTGCTGGTAGAGCACAACGCCGACACGCCCCGGCCCCCGGCCAGCCTGGTCAAGATGATGACGGCCTACGTACTGGCCAGCGAAATAGAGTCCGGGCGGGTAAAGGCAGATGACATGGTCACGGTGAGCCGCAATGCCTGGTCCCAGAATCCGGTGTTCGCCGGTTCCTCGTTGATGTGGATTGAGCCCGGCAAGGAAGTCACTATTCGCGAACTGGAGTACGGCATCATCATTTCCTCGGGCAATGACGCCACCGTGGCGGTGGCCGAGCACCTGGCCGGCAGCGAGGCTGCCTTTGCCGAGATGATGAACAGCCATGCCCAGGCGCTGGGCATGAGCAACTCCCATTTCGCGAACTCCCACGGTCTGCCAGCGGATGGCCAGGTAGTGACCGCGCGCGACCTGGCGACGCTGGGGGCCGCCATGATCAATGATTTCCCCGAGCACTACGCGCTGTACAAGGAGCGTGAGTTCACCTACAACAACATCCGCCAGTACAACCGCAATTCACTGCTGGGCGAGGATCCATCGGTAGACGGCATCAAGACCGGCTACACCAGTGAGTCAGGTTACGGGTTGGTTGCGTCGGCCGAGCGCAATGGTATGCGCCTGATCTCGGTAGTACTGGGCACCCGCAGTGCTACCGCGCGCAAGAATGAAAGTCGCGGCCTGTTGAACTACGGCTTCCGCTTCTATGAAACCGTAAACCTGCTGGAGTCCGAGCAGGTGCTGGCGGAACCGCGCCTGTGGAAGGGTGTTCAGGACAGCGTTGCTGTCGGTGTTCTGGAGACCGCGAAAGTGACCTTGCCGCGGGGCCAGCGCGAACAGTTGCAGACCGATGTGGAGCTCACGCCCACGGTCGTCGCGCCGATCAGCCGTGGCGATGCGCTCGGCACTGTACGCCTGTCCCTGGACGGTGAAACCGTGCACGAGGCACCGCTGGTGGCACTGGCGACAGTGGAGCAAGCGGGCTTCTTTGCCCGCGTCTGGGACAGCATCAAGATGTGGATCAGCAAATTGTTCAGTGTCTGAGGTAATCCGCTGTGAGCACTGAAGAGCCGCCCAGGATAGAATTTCCCTGCGACTACCCTATCAAGGTACTGGGGCGCAGCTGTGATGACTTCGAGAGTCTCATTGTCGAGGTTTTCGAGCGCCATGCGCCGGGCTTTGACCAGGCAAAGATTGCTGTCAAGGGCAGCAGCAAGGGCACGTTTACCTCCATGACCATTACCATCACCGCGACCGGGCCCGAGCAGCTCAAGGCCCTGCACGAGGACCTGATGGCGACCGGCATGGTCAACATGGTGATCTGAGCCCGTGGCGCCGCTTTGCCGCCGGCTGCCCGGCGCGGCCGACTATCTCGCGACCTTCGAGGCCATGAAGCAGTTTACCGACAGCCGCACCGGCAGCACGCCGGACGAGCTCTGGCTGCTGCAACATCCACGGGTATTTACCCAGGGCCAGGCCGGCAAGGCCGAGCATGTTCTGGCCCCCGGCGACATACCCGTGATCCAGGTGGATCGCGGCGGGCAGGTCACCTATCACGGTCCCGGCCAGTGGGTGCTGTACCTGCTGGTGGACCTGCGCCGCCGCAACCTCGGCGTTCGCCAGCTGGTGACCCTGATCGAGGAGAGTCTGGTTGAATTGCTGGCGGCCTACGGCATTGCCGCCGCGCCGCGAGCGGATGCGCCGGGAGTCTACGTCAACGGCGACAAGATCGCCTCCCTCGGCCTGCGGGTGCGCCGCGGCTGCAGCTATCACGGCCTCGCCCTCAACGTGGACCTGGACCTGGAGCCGTTCCAGCGCATCAACCCCTGCGGCCACGAGGGGCTGCGGGTCACCTCCATGGCAGAGCAGCTGCCACTGATAGCGCTGGACATGGAGGAGGTTGGGGAGCGGTTGCTTTCGGTGGTCTCGGCAAGTCTTGGGACTGAGGTTGGCAGCTGATATTCAGGTTTTCAACGCCGCGGATGGTCGCGGCCGGCGACATTGGCAAGGACCGCAAGTATGGAACACGCAGCTCCGTTGGAGATTGAACACCAGGGCCCGGTGGATTGGGTTACGCTCAACCGGCCCGAGAGCGGCAATGCCCTCAATGCAGTGCTGGTGGAGGATTTGCTGGGCTATTTCGAGGGCCTGCGGGAGTGCGAGCAGACCCGCGTTGTGGTTTTGCGGGCGCGGGGCAGACATTTTTGCGCCGGCCTTGACCTGACCGATCCCGCGTTCAACCCGCAGCCGCGTGGACCGCACGCAGTGTGGAAGGTGCAACGTCGTATCGCGCGGATTTACCAGGCGATGCGCACCTGCCCGCAGCCGATTGTCGCGCTGGTGCAGGGGGCCGCCTGCGGCGGTGGCTTCAGTCTGGCCCTGGCGTCCGATATCCGCATCGCGGGCGAATCCGCGCGCATGAACGCCGCTTACCTGGCTATCGGCCTGACCGGCTGTGACATGGGCAGCAGCTACTTTTTGCCACGACTGGTCGGTACTGCGGTGGCGTCGGAGCTGCTGCTGACCGCGCGCTTCATCCACGCGCCGCGAGCCCTGGCGACCGGCCTGGTGTCGGCAGTGGTCCCGGACGCGGAGCTGTCGCAGGCCGCCGGACCCTTCGTGGAGGAGATGCTGCGGGCAACGCCGATGGGGTTGCGCCTGACCAAGGAAGCGCTCAACTACGCCATTGACGCCCCCAGCCTGCAGTCCGCCATGGCCATGGAGGACCGGCACCAATCGCTGCTGGCCCTCAGCGATGATGCCGCGGAGGCCGCGATCGCCTTTATGGAAAAGCGGCCGCCAGTATTCCAGGATCGCTGAGGTTCCCTAGCGCCTCACCGGCCGTTTTTGCAGCTTGCGCTGCAGGGTGCGCCGGTGCATGCCCAGGGCGCGCGCCGTCGCGGAGATGTTGCCCTGGTTCTCGCTCAATACCCGTTGCAGGTGCTCCCATTCCAGCCGTTCCAGCGAGGGTGGCTGGGGCGCGAGTTCGACGGTTGGCCGCTGGCCGCTGAACGCCAGCAGGATTTCCTCGATGGTAGCGGGCTTGCACAGGTACTGCGTCGCCCCCAGCTTGATGGCCTCGACCGCAGTGGCGATGCTGGAGTAGCCGGTTAGCACCACCAGCGCCGCATCGGGTGCGAGCGAACGCAGGGCGGGCAGTGCAGCCAGGCCCGACTGGCCGGGCATGTTCAGGTCCAGCAGGATGTGGCTGGGGGCAAAGTCTTCGCAGCAGGCCAGGGCGTCCTCGGCACTGCTGCAACAGCGACACTCAAAGCCCTGGCGGCCAAGGCCGCGTGCGAGTATGCGGCTGAAGGTGGCGTCGTCGTCCACCAGCAGGAACCGTGCGGGTTCAGGCATCATCGCCTCCGGCAGGCAGGTGCAGGGTGGCGATGCAGCCCCCGCTCTCCGCATTCTGCAGGGCAAGGCGACCGCCGTGACGTTCCGCGGTGGCGCGGGCCAGTACCAGGCCTATGCCGAGACCTCCCTGGACTCCCGCCGTCGGGGTGGAGGCAGTCGCATACCCCGCCGCAGCCGACGTGTTATGGCTGTCGCCCATGCGTGCGAGCAGGGCTGCCGGCGCGCCGGGCCCCTGGTCGCGCACGGCAATCCGGACCTCCTGCGGATCCCAGTCCAGTGTCACCTCGACGCTCTCTGAGCCGGTGTCGGCGGCATTGTTGAGCAGGTTTTCCAGCGCCTGGGGCAGGGTCTGGTCGAAGGCGACCAGAGGCGCGCTGCCACTGCCGATGCAGGCAACACGGCAGGAAACCCGTGGCCGCCGTGCCGACCAGCGCTCCACACAGCCGCGGACAAAGCGGTCGGCGGGGCGCTGCTGGCGTTCGCCGGCGGCGGACAGTTCCGCGGTGTGGCTCAGTTCCGCCAGGGTGCCGCGGCACTGCAGCAGCTGCTGGCGCAGCAACTCGACGTCGTCGCGGGCATCCTGGCTCAACCCGGGCTCCCGCTGCAGCTCGTCGACCAGCAGGGTCATGGTAGCCAGCGGTGTGCCCAGCTCATGGGCGGTGCCGGCGGCGAGACTGGCGACTGCGAGGATCTGGTCGTGACGCAGGCGGTCCTCCCGGCGCCGCATCGCCTCCGCCTCCTGGTCGCGCAGTACTGCCGCCATGCGTACCACGAAGTAGGTGATCAGCCCCGCGCTGAAGAGGAAGTTGAACCACATGCCGAGGCTGTGGACGCTGCCCTGGGCGTGGCCCATGGCGGCGTGGGGTGAAAACAGGGGGAAGGGCACGCGGTAGTACAGCAGCAGGCTGTAGGCCCCTACCGACGCTGCGGCGACCAGCCAGGTATAGCGCCAGGGCAGGACCGCCGCCGCCACGACCAGCGGCACGATATAGTAGGAGATAAACGGATTGTCGGCGCCGCCACTGTAGTACATGAGCGCGCTCCAGCCGAGCACATCCACCATCAGCTGGCTGAAGAACTGGTGATTGTCGACCTCGCTGGCCCGGGTGCTCCACCACAGGCTGGCGACGGTGATCAGCGCCAGCACCACCAGGCTCACGGCCATCCCGGAAAGGCTCTGGGTGGTGCGGCTGACCAGCAGGACATAGGCCAGCACGCCGGCCTGACCCAGCAGGGCAATGGCGCGTATGGCCAGCAGGCTGCGCAGGTTGGCCAGCGAGGGGCTGTAGGCGGAATCCGGGTTGGCTGCGGTTGTCATCACGGCGCCATTCTAACGTATGATAATCACTGTGCGCTGCTGTGATCGCACCCCATGCCACAACCGGACCCTCCATGACCGACCTGGAAAAGCTGTTTTATCTCTGCGGAATCTCTGCCGACTACCTGGACTACGGTGGGCAGCGGCGGGAGGTACCCCTGGCACAGCGGCAGCGGGTATTGCGCCTCATGGGCCTGGAGCCGGAGGACCCCGCTGCGCTGGCAGCGGCGGTGGAGCGGTTGGACGCGGATCCCTGGCGCCGCTGGCTGCCTCACTACAGTATCGTTGCCGCGGGTTCACCAGAGATCGCACTGCGGGTCCACCCCGACCAGTTGGGCGCCACCTTCACCTGGGAGTTGATTCTGGAAAATGGTGATGCCCTGACGGGCGACTGCCAGCCGGATACGCTGCCCGAGGTGGGTGACTATCACGCCGATGGCGTTCGCTACAGCGCTCGCCAGCTACCCCTGCCGGCGCTGGCGTTGGGCTACCATACGCTGCGGGTGACGGATGGTGTGCAATCGGCCAGTTCCCGGGTGATGTCCTGCCCCGACCGGTTCTACGCCCCGGAGGCACTCGCGCGCGAGCGCCTGTGGGGCATCAGCTGCCAGCTGTACACTCTGCGCTCCGGGCGCAACTGGGGGGTGGGTGACTTCACCGACCTGCTGCAGCTGTTGCCGCTGGCGGCGGCGGCCGGGGCCGACCTCGTCGGCCTGAATCCGCTGCACGCGCCCTGCAGCGACGGCGATGCCATGGCCAGTCCCTACAGCCCCTCCGACCGGCGCTACCTGAATCCGCAGTATATCGATCCAGAGTGCGAGCCGGAGTGGGAAGCGGTGGCTGCGACCCTGGTCACCCCGGCCTGGCAGGAGCGCCGCGAGCGGCTACAAGCCCTGCCGCTGGTGGATTACGAAGCAGTTAATCAGCTCAAGTACGAGGCACTGGAGGCCATGTTCAGCGTTTTCCGCCGTCAACAGCGCAAGGCCGGCACCGAGCGCGGCCGCGCCTTCCGCCGCTTCGTGACTGCGGGCGGCAGCGCCCTGGAAGGATTTGCGCGCCACCAGGCTGGCCACAACGCCTGGGCCCGCATGTACCGGACGGAGCCCCAGTTCCATGCCTGGCTGCAGTGGTTGGCGAGTTGCCAGCTGCAACGCTGCCAGCAGGTGGCGCTGGACAGCGGCATGCGCATTGGCCTGATGCGGGACCTGGCGGTGGGTGCCGTCGGTCGAGGCTGCGAGGTGGAACAGGCCCGGGGTCTATACCTTGCCGACGCCAGCATCGGGGCACCCCCCGATCCCTTTGCCCCCCACGGCCAGGACTGGGGCCTGCCGGTGCCGCACCCGCTGCGACTGCGGGAGAGCGGGTTCCGGTTTTTCATCGATCTGTTGCACAAGAACATGAGTGCCTGCGGTGCCCTGCGGGTGGATCATGTCATGGCCCTGATGCGTCTGTGGTGGTGCCTGCACGATGCAGACGATCATGCCGGCCTGTACGTGTTCTACCCCCGGGACGAGATGCTGGCGCTGTTGCGCCTGGAGAGCTGGCGTCATCGCTGCGTGGTTGTGGGCGAGGACCTCGGCGTGGTGCCCGACGAGTTCCGCCAGGCCATGCGCCGCAGTGCCCTGCTGGGGAACCGCCTGTTCTATTTCGAGCAGCATCACGACGGCCGTTTCCGTGCCCCCGCCGAGTTTGCCGAGGATGTCCTGCTGATGGTGACCAACCACGATGTCCCCACGCTCGCCGACTGGTGGCAGGGCAGCGACCTGCAGCGGCGGCGGGACCTCGGGTTGATTCCCGACGAGGATGCATTGGCGCAGCAAAAGCAGCAACGTGAGGCCGATCGTGCCCGGTTGCGGGCCTGGCTGGACGACAATGGCCTGTTGCCGGCGGCAGTGGGGCCCGGGCTGGACATGGCTTTGTGCAGCGCGATCCACCAGGGCTGCGCCCGCAGTGCAGCGCGCCTGCTGCTGCTGCAGCTGGAGGACCTGCAGCTGCTGGTGGAGCCGGTGAATATTCCCGGCACCTGGCGTGAGTATCCCAACTGGCGGCGCAAGCAGGTGCAGGCCACAACGGCAATTTTTGCTGCGCCGGACGTGCAGGCGCTGCTGGCAGCGGTGGACCGGGAGCGACGCGCATGAAGACCAGCGGCAAACTCCAGCGCCCGGTTCTGGACGGGCGCCAGGTAGAGGCCCTGGTCACCGGGCAGCACACCGACAGTTTCGCGGTGCTGGGACTGCATCAACATCCGGGCGGCAAGGGCCTGGTGGCGCGAGCCCTGTTGCCCTGGGCGCGAACCGTGGCGATGGTGGATTGCGCTAGCGGGCAGGTTCTGGGTGACTTGCGGCGGGTGCATCCCGCGGGCCTGTTTGAGTATGTCCTGGAGCGCATGCCGCAGCGCGTTCCCTACCGCTGGCGGGTGGAGACAGACGCCGGGGTTGTCGAGGTGGAAGACCCCTACCGCTTTGCGCCACTGGTAACGGACCAGGATTTCTATTATTTCTGCGAGGGCACCGAGGAGTTCGCCTATCGGCGCCTGGGCGCCCACCCGCGCACCGTGGAAGGGGTCGACGGCGTCCTGTTCACGGTCTGGGCGCCGTCCGCGCGGCGGGTGGCCATCGTCGCCGACTTCAATGGCTGGGATGCGCGCCAGCATGTGCTGCGCCGGCACCCCGCCTCGGGGGTCTGGGAGATCTTTATTCCCGGAGTCGCCGATCAGGCGCTGTACAAGTACCAGGTGCTGGCGGCGGATGGCACCCTGCTGCCGCTGAAGGCCGATCCCTTCGCCCACTCCATGCAGCATCCGCCGGAAACCGCCAGCAGGGTGCTGTTGCGCGAGGGCCAGTACACCTGGGGCGACAGTGCCTGGATGACCGCCCGCACGGCACAGCAGCAGCGGCCGGTCGCCATCTACGAGGTCCACGCGGGCTCCTGGCGGCGCCGGCAGCACGAAGGCAATCGCTACCTCAGTTATCTGGAATTGGCGGACGAGCTGATTCCCTATGTGCTGGAGCTGGGCTTCACCCATATCCAGTTGATGCCGATCAGCGAGTTTCCCTTTGACGGTTCCTGGGGCTACCAGCCGGTGGGCCTCTATGCGCCCTCGATCCGCTTCGGCACGCCGAATGAATTTCGCTGCTTTGTCGACCGCTGCCACCAGCACGGCCTTGGTGTACTGCTGGACTGGGTGCCGGGGCACTTCCCCACCGATCCCCACGGCCTCGGCCGCTTTGACGGCACCGCCCTGTACGAGCACGACGATCCCCGCAAGGGTTTTCACCCGGACTGGAATACCCTGATCTACAATTACGGTCGCCGCGAGGTGCTCAGCTTCCTGCTCAGCAACGCCAATTACTGGCTCGAGGAATATCACCTGGACGGCCTCAGGGTCGATGCGGTGGCTTCCATGCTGTACCTTGACTACAGCCGCAAATCGGGGGAATGGTTGCCCAATGAACACGGTGGGCGCGAGAACCTGGAGGCGATTCGCTTCCTGCAGCTGGTCAACCAGCGGGTCCACGCACGCCATCCCGGGGTGATGATGGTGGCGGAGGAGTCCACGGCCTGGCCGGGCGTGTCGCGACCCGTGCACGATGGCGGCCTCGGCTTCGGTTTCAAGTGGAACATGGGCTGGATGAACGACAGCCTGCACTATATGGCGCGGGACCCGATCCACCGCCGCTACCACCACGACGAACTCACCTTCAGCATGGTATATGCCTGGGACGAGAACTTCGTGTTGTGCCTGAGCCACGACGAAGTGGTGCACGGCAAGGGGGCCCTGCTGGACAAGATGCCCGGGGACGAGTGGCAGCAGTTTGCCAACCTCCGTGCCTACCTGGGATTCATGTGGGGTCACCCGGGCAAGAAGCTGCTGTTCATGGGCTGCGAATTTGCCCAGCGTCGGGAGTGGAACCACGACCGGGGCCTGGACTGGGAGCTGCTGGGGCTGGCACCGCACCGGGGCATGCAGCGTCTGGTGGCAGATATCAACGCGCTCTATCGCAGCCTGCCGGCCCTGTACGAAAAGGATTGTGAAGCCGGCGGTTTCCAGTGGCTGCAGGCAGATCGCAGGTCGCTGTCGGTGTACGCCTGGCTGCGTTGGGGCCACGATCACAGCCGGCGGCTGCTGGTGGTGTCAAACCTGACCCCACAGGTCCACCGCCGCTACCGCGTCGGGGTGCCATACCCGGGCTGGTATCGGGAGTGCATCAATACCGATGCCCACGAATACGGTGGCAGTGGCCAGGGTAACCTGGGCGGGGTCGAGGCAGTGGCCGACGCCTGCGATGGTCATCCCTGGACCCTGACCCTGACCCTGCCGCCACTGGCAACCATTATGCTGTTACTGGATGACGCGGAGTCTGATCGATGAAAATACTGGCGGGTGAGCCGCGTCCCTTCGGCGCCACCTTCGATAGCGAAGGCACCAATTTCGCCCTGTTCAGCGCTCACGCCACGGAGGTGGAGTTGTGCCTGTACGACAGCGCCGGGGCGCATGAGGTTGCGCGCCTGGCCCTGCCCGAGCGCACCCACGACATCTGGCACGGTTATGTCCCCGGGGTGCGTCCCGGCACCTGCTACGGCTATCGCGTGCACGGCCCCTTCGAGCCCCATGCCGGCCACCGCTTCAACCCCCACAAGCTGCTGCTGGACCCTTATGCGCCGCACTTGACGGGTCGTTTCAGCTGGCACGATGCGCACTTTGCCTACCCGCGCAACGATGCCGCACAGGACCTCGCTTTCGACACCCGCGACAACGCGCCCTGGGTCCCCAAGGCCGTAGTCTGCGAGCAAGTTGACTGGTGCAATAATGCCCTCAATCCCCTGGTGCCCTGGCGCAAGGCGGTGATCTACGAGACCCATGTGCGCGGCTTCACCCTGCGTCATCCGGAGGTACCCGAATCCCTGCGCGGCACCTTCGCGGGCCTGTCCCAGCCCGCGGTCATCAGTTACCTCAAGGCGCTGGGAATTACCACGGTCGAACTGCTGCCGGTGCACGCCTTCATCGACGAGTACCACCTGTTTGAAAAGGGACTGAGCAACTACTGGGGCTACAACACGCTGTCGTTTTTCGCGCCGCATCCGGCCTACATGAGCGGCAGTGACGCCGGCGAGTTCCGGCAGATGGTGGACCGGTTTCACCAGGCCGGGCTCGAGGTGATCCTGGATGTGGTCTTCAACCACAGCTGCGAGGGCAATCACCTGGGGCCGACCCTGAGTTTTCGCGGGATCGACAACCTGTCCTATTATCAGCTGCTCCCCAGCGACCGTCGCTTCTATGTCAACGACACCGGCTGCGGCAATACGCTCAACATTCGCCATCCGCGGGTGATGCAACTGGTCACCGACAGTCTCCGCTACTGGGCGGGCAACATGGGCGTCGACGGCTTTCGCTTCGATCTGGCGACGGTGCTGGGACGCACCGAGCACGGCTTCGACAGCGCCGCGACATTTTTCCAGGTGGTGTCGCAGGACCCGCTGCTGTCTTCCTGCAAGCTGATCGCGGAGCCCTGGGATGTGGGCCCCGGCGGCTACCAGCTGGGGCGTTTCCCGGCGAACTGGAGTGAATGGAATGACCGCTACCGGGATACCGTGCGGCGCTACTGGCGCGGTGACAGCGGCCAGCTGCCGGAGCTGGCCCGGCGCCTGCACGGCTCCGGCGATGTCTTCGAGCACGCCGGTCGGCGACCGCGCGCGAGCATCAACTTCGTGACCAGTCACGACGGGTTTACCCTGCGCGATCTGGTCAGCTACAACCGCCGCCACAACGAGGCCAATGGCGAGGACAACAACGACGGTCACCGCGAAAACTACAGCAACAACCAGGGTATCGAGGGGCCCAGCCACGACCCCGCAGTGGCTGGGTTGCGACTGCGGCTACAGCGCAACTTCCTCGCTACCCTGGCGGTATCGCAGGGGGTGCCCATGTTGCTGGCGGGCGATGAGCGAGGCCGCAGCCAGCAGGGCAACAACAACGCCTACTGCCAGGACAACGAACTCAACTGGATGAACTGGGATGACAGCGACCGCTCCGCGGCGGAGCTGGTGGCGTTCACCCGCAAGCTGCTGGATTTGCGTCAGCGGTTCCCGGTGTTGCAGGCGTTCGAATATCGGCACCGTCCCAGTGATCCCCACGACGACGGCATCCAGTGGCTGAACGGAGATGGCCGCCTGATGCGGGATGAACACTGGCACGAGCATCGCAACCAGCTGCTGGGCTACCTGCTGACGGAGAAACCCGATGACGACACCGGCGAATCCCGCTGCCTGTTGGTGATCTTCAATGCCGCCCGCGAGGAACACAGTTTCAACCTGCCGGCGATCGCCACATCGGGCTGGCGCCTGGTAGTGGATACCGCCGATCCCGACGCGGTAAGCGGGGCCGAGGCGCCCTGCCTGTTGGCACCTGTGACCGTGATGCTGGCACCATGTTCGCTACAGATCCTGACCAATTGCACGATCGACACAGCCCCTGTGCCGGACCCCCTGTCACCATGAAGCTCACGGAGCGACACTGCCCATGAACCAGAAGCTGGCTCGCGCCCTCAAGGCCACCACCCTGGAAGAAGACCTGCAGCGCCACTACAGCCTGACCCTGGGGCGCGAAGATACCGGTGCCAACACCAACTTCCACCTCTACCAGGCCCTCGCGCTCACTGTGCGCGACCGGTTGGTGGCCCGTTGGCAGGACACCCGCGAGCGTTGTCGCGAGCAGGGCTGCAAGACCATCAACTACCTGTCGCTGGAATTTCTCATGGGCAGGACCCTGGGCAATGCCTTGCTCAACCTGGACCTGGAGGAGCCGGTGCAGGCGGCCCTGCAGTCCTGGGCCCGCGACCTGGAACAGCTGGAGCAAGAGGAGCTTGATGCCGGTCTCGGCAACGGCGGCCTCGGACGCCTGGCCGCCTGCTTCCTGGATAGCTGCGCCACCCTGCAGCTGCCGGTCACCGGCTACGGCATACGCTACCAGTACGGGATGTTCCACCAGCGGATTGAAAACGGCTATCAGGTGGAGTACCCCGATCGCTGGCTGCGCTACGGCAACCCCTGGGAAATCGAGTGCCCGGAGGCCACCCGGCGTATCCGTTTTTTCGGTCGCAGTGAACACTACCGTGACTCGGATGGCGCCCGGCGGGTGCGCTGGGTGGATACCCGCGATGTACTGGCAGTGCCCTACGATATCCCCGTCCCCGGTTACCGCAACGGCATGGTGAATACCCTGCGTCTGTGGAAAGCCGAGGCCACGGACGAGTTCGATTTAAACGAATTCAATGCCGGCAGCTACACCGACGCCGTCGCCGCCAAGAACGAGGCGGAGCAGATTACCATGGTGCTGTACCCGAACGATGCCAGCGAACAGGGCAAGGTGCTGCGGCTGCGACAGCAGTATTTCCTGGCGTCCGCCAGCCTGCAGGATGTGCTGGCGCGCTGGGTTGCTGCCCACGGCGAGGATTTCAGCGGCTTCGCCGGGGGCAATGGCTTCCAGCTCAATGATACCCACCCCACCATTGCCATTGCCGAGCTGATGCGCCTGCTGCTGGACGAGCACTGCCTGGAGTGGAACGAAGCCTGGGTCATTACCAATGGCACCATGGCCTATACCAACCACACCCTGCTGCCGGAGGCGCTGGAAAAATGGTCGGTGAGCCTGTTCGGGGAGCTGTTTCCGCGACTGCTGGAGATTATCTACGAGATCAATGCCCGCTTTCTGTCGCGGGTCGCCGACCAGTGGCCCGGCGACAACGAGCGGCAGGCACGGATGTCGCTGGTAGAGGAGGGGCCGGAGCCGATGTTGCGCATGGCTTACCTCGGCATTGTCGGCAGCCATTCGGTCAATGGGGTCGCGGCCCTCCACACCCGGTTGCTGACGGAAGGCCTGTTCCGCGATTTCCACGAGCTGATGCCGCAGAAATTCAACAACAAGACCAACGGGGTGACGCCCCGGCGCTGGCTTGCGCAGTGCAACCCGGGTCTCGCGGCGTTGCTCAATGAAACCCTGGGCCCGGCCTGGGTGACTGATCTCGAGCAGTTGCAGGCGCTGGCGCCGCTGGCCGCGGACAGCAGTTTTGCCGAGCGCTTCATGGCGATCCGGCACGACAACAAGGCGGCCCTGGCGCGCCTGGTACAGGAGCGCTGCAAGGTGTCATTTGCGCCCGATATGCTGTTCGATGTGCAGGTCAAGCGTATCCATGAATACAAGCGGCAGCTGCTCAACATCCTGCACGTGATCCACCTCTACGCCCGTATCATCGACGGTGATACCGCCAATATCCAGCCGCGCTGCGTACTGTTTGGCGGCAAGGCCGCGCCCGGCTACACCATGGCCAAGCTGATCATCAAGCTGATCAACAATGTCGCCACGGTGGTGAACCGCGATCCGCGGCTGCAGGACTGGTTGCGGGTCGCATTCCTGCCGGACTATCGGGTGACGGCGATGGAGGTGATCTGTGCGGGTACCGACTTGTCGGAACAGATCTCCACTGCGGGCAAGGAGGCTTCGGGCACCGGCAACATGAAGTTCATGATGAACGGCGCGATTACCATCGGCACCCTGGACGGCGCCAACATCGAAATACGGGAGGCGGTGGGAGAAGACAATTTCTTCCTGTTCGGCCTGACCGCGGAGGAGGTGGAGGCCAGGCGCCAGGGCTATGATCCGGCGTCTGTGATCGCCGCCGACGAGGACCTGGCCAGGGTCATGCGGCTGCTCGACTCCGGCCACTTCAACCTGCTGGAGTTCGGCATTTTCGACCCGGTGGTAGCGGCGATTCGCAGTGGCAGCGACCCCTGGATGATTGCGGCGGACTTCCGCAGCTACGTGGATGCCCAGCAGCGGGTGGATGACTGCTACCGCGACGCCGGGCTGTGGGCGCGCAAGAGTATCCTCAATACCGCGTGCAGCGGCCGCTTTTCCAGCGACCGCACTATCAGCGAGTATGCCGATGAGATATGGTTTGCCGACCGCCCCGTGTGGTGATCAGCTTCCGCCTGCGGTCGTTACTGTTGAAGGAGAGAGCCCATGGAAGAAGACCAGAACCCCCGCTATGTCAGCCGCCTTACCCGGGATACCATGGCGCTGGTGCTCGCGGGCGGGCGCGGTTCGCGGCTGTACGAACTGACCAACTGGCGCGCCAAGCCGGCGCTGTATTTTGGTGGCAAGTACCGCATCATCGACTTTCCCCTGTCCAACTGTGTCAATTCCGGGATCCGTCGCATCGGCGTGCTGACCCAGTACAAGGCCCACTCCCTGGTGCGGCACCTGGTGCGGGGCTGGAGCCACTTCAAGAAAGAGCTGGGTGAGTATGTGGAGATACTGCCCGCTTCCCAGCGCTATTCCGAGGACTGGTACCAGGGCACGGCGGATGCGATCTACCAGAACCTGGATATCATCCGCGCGGAAATGCCCAAGTATGTGATGATCCTCTCCGGTGATCATGTCTACAAGATGGACTACGGACCGATGCTGGTCGCGCATGTCGAGTCCGGCGCGGAGATGACCGTGTGCTGCCTGGAAGTGCCGGTGGCGGAGGCCGCCAAGACCTTCGGCGTCATGCAGGTGGACTCGGAAAACCGGGTAACCGCGTTTCAGGAAAAGCCCGCTCACCCGGCGGAGATCCCCGGCAAGCCGGGCCTCACCCTGGCCTCCATGGGCAACTATATCTTCAACACCGATTTTCTCTTCGAGCGCCTGATCAAGGATGCCGCGAACCTGCAGTCCTCCCACGATTTCGGCAATGACATCATTCCCGAACTGCTGCAGAATTTCCATTTGCACGCCTATCCCTTCCGCGACCCCGAGACCGGTGGCAAGGCCTACTGGCGCGATGTCGGCACCCTGGACTCCTTCTGGATGGCCAACATGGAGTTGATCGGCACCTCGCCGATGTTGAGCCTGTACGAGAAGGACTGGCCGCTGTGGACCTACCAGGAGCAATTGCCGCCGGCCAAGTTTGTCTTCAACCGCGACGACCGCCGCGGCAGTGCCGTCGATTCCATGGTGTCCGGTGGCTGTATTGTCTCCGGGAGCCAGGTCAGCAACTCGGTGCTGTTCTCCAATGTCCGGGTCAACTCCTATTCGACCATCGACAAGTCGGTCATCCTGCCGCAGGTGGAGGTAGGGCGGAATGTGCGGATGCGCAATGCCATCATCGATCGCGGCTGCGTGATTCCCAAGGGCATGGTTATTGGGCATGATGCCGACCGGGATCGTGGCAATGGCCTGCGGGTCACCGACAGCGGCGTGGTGCTGGTCACCCGCGGCATGCTGGGCCAGCCCGAGGGCTACGCCTGATATCATTTTTGCAAGGATCATGAATGTCAGTAGTGAGGATTGATACCCGGCCCCTGGCCGGGCAGAAGCCGGGCACCTCGGGCCTGCGCAAGACCGTGGCCGAATTCAGCCGGCCCCATTACCTGGAGAACTTTGTCCAGTCGATTTTCAATGCCCTTGGCGATTGCCGGGGCAGGTCCCTGGTGCTGGGCGGTGACGGTCGCTACTACAACCGCCACGCCGCCCAGGTCATCCTGCGCATGGCGGCGGCCAACGGTTGCAGCCGTGTGCTGGTGGGACAGGGGGCTCTGCTGTCGACCCCGGCGGCCTCCTGCATCATCCGCAAGTACGGTCTCGATGGCGGCATCGTGCTGTCGGCCAGCCACAACCCCGGTGGGCCGGAGGGTGATTTCGGCATCAAGTTCAACGGTGCCAACGGCGGACCGGCCCCGGAGTCGGTCACGGCGGCCATTTTCGCCGCCAGCCAGTGCATCGACCACTATCTGACCCTGGAGACGGCGGACATCGATCTGGATCGGCCCGGTACCGTGACTCTGGGTGGCACCACGATCGAGGTCATTGACCCGGTGGCGGACTACGCCGACCTGATGGCGTCGCTGTTTGACTTCCCGAAGATTGCCTCCCTGCTCGGGCACCGGCGCTTCCACATGTGCTTCGATGCCATGCACGCCATCACTGGCCCCTATGCGCTGGAAATCCTCGAGCGGCGCCTCGGTGCCCCCGCCGGAACCGTGATCAATGCGGTACCGCTGGAGGACTTCGGCGGGGGTCATCCGGACCCCAACCTCGCCCATGCCGGGGAGCTGGTGGCGCGGATGAACGGGGATGAGCCGCTGGCCTTTGGCGCGGCCTCCGATGGTGATGGCGACCGCAACATGGTGCTGGGCAGCGGCCTGTTCATCAACCCCTGTGACTCGCTGGCCATACTGGCAGCCAACGCCAGCGTGATCCCGGCCTACGCCGGGGGCCTCGCGGGCATTGCCCGCTCGATGCCGACCAGTCGCGCCGCGGACCGGGTCGCGGCGGAGCTGGACATTCCCTGTTTCGAAACACCCACCGGCTGGAAGTTTTTTGGCAACCTGATGGATGCCGGCAGGATTACGCTGTGTGGCGAGGAAAGCTTTGGCACCGGCTCCAGCCACGTTCGCGAGAAGGACGGCCTCTGGGCGGTGCTGTTCTGGTTGAACCTGATCGCGGCGCTGAGCAAGCCCGCCCGCACCATTTTGCGCGAGCACTGGCAGCGCTACGGACGCGACTATTTCAGCCGCCATGACTACGAGGCGGTGGCCGAAGACAAGGCTACAGCATTGATGGACACACTGCGCGCAAGGCTGCCCGCTCTTGCAGGCACCAGCCTGGAGGGCCACACCGTTGCCGCGGCTGATGACTTCTCCTATACGGACCCCGTCGACGGCAGTGTCAGTAGCGGCCAGGGGCTGCGCATCCTGTTTACGGACGGTTCGCGGATCGTCTACCGGCTCTCGGGTACCGGCACCGCCGGCGCCACCCTGCGGGTCTACTATGACAGCTATCAGCGCGATCCGGCGTTGCTGGAACTGGCGCCGCAGCGAGCCCTGGCCACGCTGATCACAGCCGCAGACGAGCTGGCTGGCATCAGCCGCCAACTCGGCCGCAAGCAGCCCGACGTCATTACCTGAGCGTGGCAGTATCGGAACACAGGCCGCTCAAGCTGTTGCTGGTTGCCGCCGAGAATGGCGCGCTGCCGGGCGGCAAGGTTGGCGGCATGGGCGATGTGATCCGCGACGTGCCCCGTGCCCTGGCGGCGCGGGGGCACGCGGTCTCGGTGCTGGTGCCCGGCTACCAGCAGTTCTCGCATCTGCCTGGCGCCACCCTGGATGCTGTGCTTGAGGTGGCCTTTCGCAGTGGCAGTGAGCGCGTCGCACTGTGGTCGCTGCCAGCCGATCCCGCCCACCCCGGGGTGCGCTGCCAGGTGCTCGAGCATCCCCTGCTGGCGCCCTGCGGACCGGGGCGGATCTATTGCGATGATGGCCCGGAACGTCCTTTCGCAACCGATGCTTCCAAATTTGCCCTGTTCTGCGCCGCAGTTGCCACGGCTCTGCGGGACGGGGCGCTGCCGTGGCCGGACCGGGTGCACCTGCACGATTGGCATACCGCCCTGGTGCCCGTGCTGGCGCGCTTCGAACCGGGGTTTGCAGCCCTGGACGAGCTCAGCTTCGTCTATACCATCCACAATCTGGCACTGCAGGGAATCCGCCCCCTGCGTGACGATGAATCGGCCCTGGAGGCCTGGTTTCCCCGTTTGCGTTACGACTACGCCTCCATCGGTGACCCGCGCTACCCGGACTGCTTCAATCCCATGCGCGCCGGGATACGCCTGTGCCGCAAGGTGCACGCGGTGTCGCCTACCTACGCCCGCGAAATCCAGGCCGAGGCCGGAGAGGGGCTGGCGGGCGATCTGCAGCAGGCTCACCGCGAGGGACGCCTGCAGGGAATTCTGAATGGCTGCGAGTATCCGCAACCAGGTTCGGGACCGGTTGAGTTTGCTGCGCTGCTGGCAACAATTCGCGCCGAGTTGAAGCGCTGGCGGCAGGGCCCGCATGCGGACAGCGCGGTACAGGCAGCTGGCAAGCTGGAGCGCTGGCGCCGGCGCAAGCGTCCGGCTACGCTGGTGACGTCAGTGGGGCGCCTGACAGAGCAGAAAGTCCGCCTGTTGTGCCTGCCCTGTAGCGACGGCCGCAGCGTCCTGGAGCATCTGCTGCAACGGCTCGGGCGCCGCGGCCTGTTGCTGATGCTGGGCAGTGGTGACCCGACCCTGGAGGCCTTTTTCAGCGCAATCTGTGCGCGCGCGGATAATTTCGTGTTTCTGTGCGGTTTCTCGGAACCCCTGTCGGAACAGCTGTATGCCGGCGGTGACCTGTTTCTCATGCCCAGCTCATTCGAACCCTGCGGTATCAGCCAGATGCTGGCCATGCGCGCCGGTCAGCCCTGTCTGGTACACGCCGTTGGGGGGCTTGCGGATACCGTTCGCGATGAGGTCAACGGTTTTGCTTTCAGCGGCGATAACGAGGCTGAACAGGCACAGCATCTGTTGCAGCGCTTCGACCAGGTGCTGGCCCTGCGCGCAGACGATCCTGCAGCGTGGCAGCGTGTCTGCAGGGAAGCCGCCGCCGCCCGTTTTGGCTGGGCCGAGGTGGCGCGCGCCTATGAGGAGCGGTTGTACCGGTAGCTCCCGGCGGGCGCTGTCAGCGGTGGCAGCCGGCTGCGCTGAGCAGGTTGACGCTGAACAGGTTTTTCCTGTCTGTCCAGCTTTGCTCCAGCTTGAGGCCGGCCTTCTCGACCAGCGATGAAAAGTCCTGCAGGGAATATTTGTAGGAGTTTTCGGTGTGAATTGTTTCGCCCTCTGCAAATTGCAGCGGCACATCGCCGCAGTTCACAATCTGTCTGACGGCACTGACCAGATGCATTTCGATCCGCCGTTTCTGTTCATTGTAAAAAGCGTGATGCTGGAAAAGATCGGGCCTGAAATCTGCGCCGAGCAACCTGTTCAGGTGAAGTAGTATATTGCGGTTGAATGCTGCCGTGACGCCGGCGGTGTCATTATAGGCCGCCGTCAGGACTGCGCTGTCTTTATGCAAGTCTACCCCGACCAGAATCAACCCCTGACTGCCGACCAGACTGCGCATTCTTCGCAGGAAATTCACGGCGTCAGCGGGTTCAAAATTGCCAATGGTTGAGCCCGGATAGAAAATTACCGCCGCTTCACAGTCAACAGATCCGGGCAGGGATATTGTCCGGGAAAAGTCTGCAGCAACCGGTTCAACCTGCAGTTCCGGAAAGGACTCGTTGAGGCCGGCAGCTGCCTCGGCAAGGTAATCGGTGGAGATGTCCACGGGAACATAGCAGCTTGGTTGCAGGGCAGGAATGAGGTAACGAACTTTTTCACAACTGCCGGCCCCCGGCTCGATAACGACCCGTTGCCTGCCCACGCGCATGGCGATTGCCTCGGCATGGTATTTCAGTATGGCTGTTTCGGTGCGCGTTGGGTAATACTCCGGCAGCGATGTAATCTGATCGAAGAGGGCGGAACCCGCTTCATCATAAAAATATTTCGGGTTGATGGTCTTCTGCCCGGATTGCAGCCCCGCCATCAACTCCCGGTAAACGCGTTCCCCGGAACGATCGTCAGTCGCTGCCTGTGGATGATTCATGCTGCCATCCCTGCCGCGTTTTTCGCCAGTCGGATCCCGCTGAATTGCCAGCGATCACGGGGGTAAAAGAAATTGCGATAACTGCTGCGCAGATGCGATTGACTGCTGACGCAGGAGCCTCCGCGCAACACCAGTTGGTTGCACATGAACTTCCCGTTGTATTCGCCAACGGCACCTTCGGCAGCTGAAAATCCCGGATAGGGCGCATAACTGCTGGATGTCCACTCCCATACCGAGCCGAACATCCCCTGCAGGCCGGAATTCCTGCTCACGGCAATTGGGTGACAGATACCCGTCTCGACAAACTGCCCTGTGACCGGACAGGCTCCGGCGGCATGTTCCCATTCGGCCTCGGAAGGCAGGCGACAACCCGACCAGCGGGCGAAGGCGTCCGCCTCGTAGGCGCTGACATGGACCACCGGAGAATGCATGCGCAATGGTTGCAGGCCATGCAGTGTATATTCGAACCATGCACCATCCTGCTGCCGCCAGTACAGGGGCGCGCACCAGCGCTGTTGCTGCAGCTCTGCCCAGCCGTCCGCCAGCCACCATTCTGGCTGCTGGTAGGCTCCCGCTTCGACGAATGCCAGATACTCGGCATTGGTCACGGGCCGGGTTGCCAGCCTGAATGGCTGCAACAGCACCCGATGCAGCGGCAGTTCGTTATCGAAACAAAAGCCGTCGCCCCGATGGCCGACAGCGGATTCACCGCCGGCAAATTCCTGCCAGTCCCACGGCAGCGGAGCTTCGTCGGCACGATACTCCGGTTCCTCGCAAATCCGGTAAACCGGATTCATCGGATTGCAGGAAAAACTGTATTTGAGGTCAGTGAAAAACAACTCCTGGTGTTGTTGCTCATGCTGAATTCCCAGGCGGGTACGCTCTAGCACCTGCCTGTGGTTTGCCAGTTCCCCGGCAGACAACAGCTCAAGCATCTGTGCGTCCACCCAGCGACGGTAGGCATAGACCTGCTCCAGGGTGGGCCGGGACAACAGTCCGCGCTGCGGGCGGGGAAATTGCTCACCGATACCGTTGTAGTAGGAGTTGAACAGGTAAGTGTAGTCCGGCCAGGGTGCCCGGTAGCCAGGCAGGAAGACACTCAGGAGAAAGGTTTCAAAAAACCAGCTGGTATGGGCGAGATGCCACTTCGGCGGGCTGGTTTCAGCGGCCGCCTGCAGGCCGAAATCTTCAATGGCCAGAGGCGCGCAGAATTGCTCCGACGCTTGACGTACAGCCCTGTATTGCTCCAGCAACTGACTATTCACTGTCATGCAACCACCGGCAAGGACGTGGCCTGATGTGAGCCCCTGAGCCAGCAATACTGCTGATCAAGGCTCAGCTGGGCGATGCCCCCGGTTGCCGAGCACTGCCAAACCTGAAACGCATGATTGCCGCTGTGCTGACGCCAGTAGTCCGCGGCAATCCGCATCGCCGATCCTGTCACCGGATCTTCAGCCACGCCATACTGTGGCGCGAAATAACGCAGGACAAAGCCTGAACAGGCTGTTGTATCCCAACTGCTGGCAATAATGGCTCGACCTGTATTCGCAATCATGACTTCTCCTGCCGGCTGCAGATTGATGACCTGATCGACTGAAGCGTAAACCCAGAGGGCATAACCGTCTTCGCCACCTGCATGGGCAACCGCAAGCGGGGCAATGCCTGCTGCCGCTGCCGCCCAGGACGGTACAGCTGATGGCCTGCAGCCCAGCAGCGGCATGCCGATGACAACGTCCTGTCCGGCGAATTCTGCCGTGATGTCACCAGTGCCGGTGCGCAGTGCAACGCGACGCGTTCCGGCTGCAACCTGATCGCGGAGAATGCCCGCAACGGCATACATGCCGTGGCCACAGCACTGGATCGCCTGAGTGCGATTGAAGCAATGGACAGGAAAGCGAGTGGAGCAGCCGGAGCCGGCAAAGAAACAACTGGTCCCGGCGGCAGCCTGGCGCGCCCGCCTCTGCAGGCGTGCCGGAGCGTCGATCTCGTTCCCGGAAAGCTGCGCGACCATGGCAGTATTGCCCCGGGCGAGGGGACGTCCCGAACCGGGATTGCCGGCGAAAACTGTGGCAACCCATTGGCGAACGGGTTGTGCTTGTGGGTCGGCAGGCATGGAGTTATCTGGCCGCGCTCCTGTGGATACACGAAAAAACGGCTTCACAGCAGTCTAGGGCCTGCCGGCGACAAACTCAACCGGAGGCGCTACCGGGGGCCGTGTCCGCTGCCATGGTTGCCTCGCCCCTGACCGAGCGGCTTGCCAGCAGCCTGTAGGCGGCGGGCACCACGTACAGTGACAGGAATGATCCCAGCAACATGCCGCCAATCACCGCGAGGCCCAGTGGCACCCGGCTCTGGGAGCCGGCGCCCAGCGCCAGGGCAATGGGCAGCGTGCCCAGTACGGTCGACAGGGTGGTCATGAGAATGGGCCGGAAACGCGCCGCCGCTGCCTCCTCGACAGCATCGGCGATGCTGAGGCCGGCCTCCCGGCGCTGGTTGGCAAACTCCACGATCAGGATGCCGTTCTTGGTCACCAGGCCAATCAGCATGATCAGGCCGATCTGGGAGAAGATGTTGAGCGTCTGGCCGAAGTACCACAGGCTGATCAGGCCACCGGTAATAGCCATCGGCACGGTCAGCATGATCGCCAGCGGGTCGCGGAAGCTCTCGAACTGGGCGGCCAGCACCAGGTAGATCAACAGCAGGGCGAGTACGAAAACAAACACCAGGCTGCTGCCGGTTTCGTCGAACTCGCGCGACTGCCCGGCCAGTTCGGTACTGTAGCTGTCATCGAGTACGGCCGCCGCAACTTCGCGCATTGCTTCGATACCTGCCCCGAGGGTGACGCCATCGGCCAGATTGGCGGAGAATGTTGCCGCAGTGAAGCGGTTGAAGCGGTACAGCACCGGTGCCGAGCTCTGTTCGCGCACGGTCACCAGGTTCTGCAGAGGTACCATGGCGCCGTTGGCGGCGCGCACCGACAGGCGCGACAGGTCGGTGGGGTCGTCCCGTCCGCTGCGCACCATCTGGCCAATGATCTCGTACTGCTGGCCGTCCTTGAGAAAGTAGCCGAAGCGCTGGCCGCTGAAGGATGCCTGGACGATGTCGGCGATGTCCCGGGTACTGACGCCGAGCGCCTCGGCGCGGTCGCGGTCGATATCGAGCACCAGTTCCGGCTGGTTGAACTTGAGGTTCACGTCGACGTAGCTGAAAGCGGGATGCTGCTGGGCCCGCTCCATGAAACGGGGAATAACCTCCCTGACCTTGTCGATATCCGTATTCTGCACCACGAACTGGACCGGCAGTCCGCGACCGCCCACATTGATGGTCTCGAACTGGCGCACGAAGGCCTGCAGGTCGGGAAAGCCCGCCAGTGCGGCGGTCAGGATGGAAGCGACCTCGGCCTGGGTGTGTTCGCGCTCGGCCGGGTCCTTCAGCACCACACGCGAGAAGCCGCTGTTGACGGTAGTCGAGGCGCCAAAGCCGGGTGAGGTGACCGTGAGGCGTGTTTTGACATCATCGCCGACGCTGTCCCTGACCACGTCGTCGAAGCGGGTCATGGCGTCGAACATGTAGTCGAAACCGGCGCCCTCCGGGCCCCGTGCGGACACAAACAGTTGGCTGCGGTCTTCCAGCGGTGCCAGCTCCTGGGGCAGGCTGCGATACAGGGTGACCACCAGGCCCACGCAAACCAGCAGGATCAGCGGCGCCCAGCTGCGATGGCTCAGGAACGTGCGCAGCGAGTCGCGGTAGCGATCGGCGAGGCCGTCGAAAAACGGCTCTGTAGCCCGGTACAGGGCCGGGTGGCGGGCCCGGTTCTTGAGAAAGCGGGTGCAGAGCATGGGTGCCAGGGTCAGGGCCACGAAGGACGAGATGATCACCGCCGCGGCGAGGGTAACCCCGAACTCACGAAACAGGACCCCGGTGAGGCCGCCGAGGAATATCAGCGGCGCGAATACCACCGTCAGTGCCAGTGTGGTCGCGATTACCGCGAAGAAAATCTCGCGTACACCCTCGGCGCCGGCCACCGCAGGGGTCTGCCCCCTCTCGATGCGTTTGTAGATGTTCTCCACCACCACGATGGCGTCGTCCACCACCAGGCCGATGGCCAGCACCATGCCCAGCAGTGTCAGCACATTGATCGAGAACCCGGCCAGGTAAAGCACGAAAAAAGTGCCGATCAGGGCGATGGGAATAGTGATGATGGGGATGATGGTGGTGCGCCACTCCCGCAGGAAAGTGAAGATTGTGGCGCAGACCAGCAGCAGGGCGATCACCAGCGTCTGGATAACTTCCTTGATACTGGCGCGAATGAAGGTGGTGTTGTCAAAGCCAATCGCCAGGTCCACATCCGCCGGCAGGTCGCGCTCGATAATGGCCAGGCGCCGGTAGAACTCGTCGGCAATGGCAATTTCATTGGCGCCGCTCTGGGGCCGCAATACCACCCCGACGTTGGTAATGCCGTCCCGGCGCAGCACCGTGCGTTCGTTGAGTGCCCCCAGTTCCGCGCGACCCACATCGCGCAGCCGCACCACACGGTCGCCGTTGCGCTTGATGATCCGGTTCTCGAACTCTTCCGGATCGTCTCCCAACCGGCTCAGGGTGCGGATATTGAGGTCGATGCTGTCGCCTTCGAGACGTCCGGTGGGTAGCTCGACGTTGGCGGCCTGCAGCGCCTCGCGTACATCGATGGCGGTGAGTCCATGGGCCGCCAGCGCGTCCGGGTCCAGCCACAGGCGCATGGAGTATTCCTTGTAACCCCAGATGTCGACCTGACCCACCCCGGAGATGGTTTCAAAGCGGGTCTTGAACAGATCGTCCGCCAGCGCGCTGAGTTCCAGCAGGCTGCGCTGTTGGCTGCGCACGCTCAGGAAAATAATGGGGTCGCCGTCGGCATCGGCCTTGGTAACGGTGGGCGCCTCGGCGTCGTTCGGCAGCCGGCGCAGGGCGGAACCCACCCGGTCGCGGATGTCGTTGGCGGCGGTATCCAGGTCATCGCCAAGGTTGAATTCCGTGGTCACCGTGCTCAGGCCCTCGCGACTGATCGAGGTCATGGTGCGGATCCCGGAAACGGTGTTGAGCTCTTCCTCCAGTGCTTCGGTGATCTGGCTTTCCACCACGCTGGCATTGGCGCCCGGATAGGCAGCCTGCACCGAGATGATGGGGCGCTGGGCCATGGGGAACTCGCGCACACCCAATTCGCCGAGGCCAATGAGGCCGAAAACGATGATGACGATGGACATCACCACCGCCAGCACCGGGCGCTGGATGCTCAGTTCATGCAGACGCATCAGCCGAGGTCCAGGCGGCGCTGGATGTTCACTCGCTGGCCATCGCGCACCGACTGGATGCCCGAGGTGATGATCTCCGCACCCGGCTCCAGGCCCTGCAGGATTTCCACCCGGGTTTCGTCACGGTGGCCGGTTTGCACGGTGTGGCGCACAGCAATCCCGTCCTCCACGGTAAACACGGAGACCGCGTCCAGGCTTTGCAGTACAGCCACGCTGGGTACCACCAGGGCCGCATCGTTGCGGCTCACCAGTTCCACCCGGGCATAGTTGCCGGGAAGCAGTTTGCGCTCCGTGTTGTCGACGTCGGCGCGTACGGTCAGGGTGCGGGTGGCGATGTCAACGCGCGGGTCGATGGCGCGAACAGTGGCGGTAAAGGGTTGCTCGTGGCCGGCAACCTTCAGGGACAGCTCGGTCTGCGGCTGTACCAGGCGCAGGAAGCGCTCGGGCACGCTGAAATCGACCGTCAGGTCAGAGACCGTCTGCAGGGTGGTGATAAGGGTGTCCGCCTCGATCAGGTCGCCGGTGCTGATGTGGCGCAGTCCCAGGGTGCCGTCGAATGGCGCAGTGATCCGGGTCTTGGCCAGTCGCACCTGCAGCCGCTCGACTTCCGCGCGCAGTACTTCGCGTCGGCTCACGGCGTCATCGCGTTCGCTGGCGGTCACCGAGCCACTCTTGAACAGGTTCTGCAGGCGTTCGGCCTGGGTGCTGGCGAGGGCCAGCTGTTCCCGCAGGGAGCGCAGCTCGGCTTCGACCTCGCCGGACTCGATCACTACGATGAGGTCGCCTTCCTGTACATCCTGACTGTCGGTAAAGTGGATTTGCTCGACCTTGCCGCGCAGTTCGCTGCGAATGTCGATGGACTGGTCGGCCATCAGGGTACCGTTGAACGTCATGCGGCTCTCGAAGGTCTCCGGCTCAAGACGCTGGGTGCGAACCGCTGCTGCGCCGCCCCCCGGGCGGGCGACCGCGGTGCCCCCGTCGGTGGTGGAGGGCATCAATCGGGGCCACAGGACCAATGCAATCACGGCAATGGCAAGCGCCGGTATCAGGAGTTTTTTCATGACTTCCTTACGTCGAGAGGGAGGTTCCCGATGACTCGGGCGCGAAATTATACGCCAAATTCCCCGGGAGCGTTTGTCGCTCCAGCAGTTGACTCCATCGCTACCTCCGGGTTCCCTGCCCGGACACTGCCTTGAGGCCGCAAAGCGCGTATAATCCCCGCTTTTTCCAGCAGGTTGCATCATGCCAGAGCTGAGCCAGGCCATTGCCGCGCGCCGCACGTTCGCCATTATCTCCCACCCGGATGCGGGCAAGACCACTATTACCGAGAAACTGCTGTTGCTGGGCAGTGCGATCCAGGTGGCGGGCAGTGTCAAGGGCAAGCGCGGGCCCCATGCCACCTCCGACTGGATGAGCATGGAGCAGGAGCGCGGCATTTCCGTGACCTCCTCGGTCATGCAGTTCCCCTACCACGGCCGCACCGTCAACCTGCTGGACACGCCCGGGCACGAGGATTTTTCCGAGGATACCTACCGCACGCTGACCGCCGTGGACTCGGCGTTGATGGTCATTGACGGCGCCAAGGGTGTGGAGGACCGCACCATCAAGTTGATGAACGTGTGCCGCCTGCGCGATACGCCGATCTTCAGCTTCGTCAATAAAATGGATCGGGACATTCGCGACCCGATCGAGTTGCTGGATGAGATCGAACAGGTGCTGGCGATCGCGGGCGCGCCGATCAACTGGCCTGTCGGCATGGGCCGCGATTTCAAGGGTGTCTACAACCTCTATACCGACGTGATCCACCTCTATACCCCGGGGCAGGGCAGCGTGCTGCCGGATGACCGGCGTATCGAGGGCCTGGACAGCGATGCGGCGCGGGAACTGCTGGGCGACGAGTACCCGGACTTTGTCGATGAGATCGACCTGGTGCGGGGTGCCAGCCACCCCTTCGACGCCGAGGCATTCCTGGCCGGCAAGCTGAGCCCGGTGTTCTTCGGTACCGCACTGGGCAACTTTGGCGTCCGCGAGATGCTCGATGACTTTGTCGAGTGGGCGCCGCCGCCCCTGGGCCGGGAGGCAAAGGAGCGCGAGGTCAGTGCCGGGGAACCACAGTTCAGCGGTTTCGTTTTCAAGATCCAGGCCAATATGGACCCCCGGCACCGGGACCGGATTGCCTTCCTGCGCCTGTGTTCCGGCCGCTACGACAAGGGCATGAAGATGCGTCATGTGCGCATCGGCAAGGAGGTGCGGATCGCCGATGCGGTCACCTTCAAGGCCGGGGAGCGGGTGTTGGTGGAGGAGGCAGTAGCCGGCGACATCATCGGCCTGCACAATCACGGCACCATTCAGATCGGCGATACCTTTACCGCCGGGGAAGATCTCAACTTTACCGGGATACCCCACTTCGCGCCCGAACTGTTTCGCCGCATCCGCCTGCGCGACCCGATGAAATCCAAGCAGCTGCAAAAGGGCCTGCAGCAGTTGTCGGAGGAGGGCTCTACCCAGGTATTCGCGCCCCTGAACAATGCCGACCTGATTGTCGGCGCTGTTGGCCAGCTGCAGTTCGATGTAGTGGTCTACCGCCTGGCGGATGAATACAAGGTCGAGGCGATGTATGAGCCGGTCAATGTCTACACCGCACGCTGGGTCCACTGCAGCGATGCCCGCAAGCTGGAAGAGTTTCGCAAGAAGGCGGCCGATCAGCTGTCAATTGACGGTGGTGGTCACCTGGCCTACCTGGCGCCTACCCGGGTCAACCTCGCGTTGATGGAAGAGCGCTGGCCCGAGATTGAATTCCGGGCCACCCGCGAGCACTGACCCGGAGGGCGGGTCAGGGCAGCAGGGGCTCGATATCGCTGGCGATATCCTCGGGCCTGGTGGTGGGCGCATAGCGCTTTACCACATTGCCGTCGCTGTCGATCAGGAACTTGGTGAAGTTCCACTTGATGCCCTGTGATCCCAGGGTCCCCGGTGCGGCTTTCTTCAGGTGTTTGAACAGCGGGTCGGCGTTGCCGCCATTGACATTGATCTTGCCGAACATGGGGAAGCTGACGCCATAGTTGAGCTGGCAGAATTCCATGATCTCGTCATTGCTGCCCGGATCCTGCTTGCCGAACTGGTTGCAGGGGAAGCCCAGGATCGCAAAGCCGCGGTCGCGGAACTGCTCGTAGAGCTTTTCCAGGCCTTCGAACTGGGGTGTGAAGCCGCACTTGGAGGCAGTGTTGACCACCAGCAGGACCTTGCCGCGGTATTCCTCGAGGGATTGCTTCTTGCCGGCCGGGGTCTGGCAGCTGAAATCGTAGATGGTTGAAGCCATGTCGCGTTCTCCTGTGGTCGGCAGTCAGTGCTGCCTTTCCGGAATACTTGTTACGCCCCCGGCTTGCGGCGGGATCAGCTGAGTCTGCTCATGCTCCCGACGCTTCCATCGGCGATTGCAGCTGCTGCAGCAGCATGCCCAGGCGCTTGCGCTGGTTCTTCAGTGCGTACTCCAGTTCCCGCAGCTTGTTGCGCACGGTGGCGCGCTCCCACTTGTCGAGCATCTGCAGGCGCCCGGCTTCCAGCGCGTCCTCGAATTCGGCCACCTTGCGCTCATAGCGCGCGGATTGCAGGGCCCGCCACTGGTTGACCGATTCCGTGAACAGCTGGTACTCGCGTTCCAGCAGGTCCCGCAGGGTCTCGTTGTCCGCCTGCTCCGCCAGTTCCCGCCGGGCCCTGGCGAACTGGGCGTCCACCATGGCGCGCTGGATCCTGAAATCCGGAACCTTGTTGAGCTTGCTGGCCAGGCCAAGGCGGGCACAGAGGCCGATCATCCACTTGGTCGGGTCCCACTGCCACCAGCGGATGCCGTTGCGGTAGTCCTGCTGGAAGATGTGGTGGTAGTTGTGGTAGCCCTCGCCGTAGGTGAGGAAGGCCAGGAAACCGTTGTCCCGGGCACTGTTGCCCTCGGTGTAGGGACGGGTACCCCAGAAGTGGGCGAGTGAATTGATGAAAAACGTGACGTGGTGGTTCACTACCAGCCGCAGCAGGCCCACGACCAGCAGAGTGCCAATCACATCGCCCAGGGCCATGCCCAGCAGCAGGGCCGGCACCACGTTCATGAAGGTGGTCAGGGCCACATAGTGGCGGTGCTGGAACATCACCACCGGGTCGCGCTGCAGGTCCCTGGCGTTGCTGAAGTCATTGTCACCACTGGGGTAGTGGCGCAGCATCCAGCCCATGTGGCTGAACCAGAGGCCGCGACCGGCGGAGTAGGGATCCTGGTCGTTGTCATCGACATGGCGATGGTGGCGGCGGTGGTCTGATGCCCAGATCAGGATACTGTTCTGCAGCGCGCCCGCGCCCCAGAGGGCGAAGAACCACTTCAGGGCCGGGTGGGCCTCGTAGGCATTGTGTGCCCACAGGCGGTGGTAGCCGCCGGTGATGGAGAGGCCATTCAGGTACAGCAAAACCAGCGCCCAAAGCCACTGGGCAGTGGAGAAGCCGTGATAGACCCCCCACAGGGGGACAAGGATCAGGGCCAGGAGCGGAAAGCCGACAAAAATGACGACATTGACCGGAATCAGGGGCGGCTTGGCTGGTGCGGTAGGCATATGGACGTGAAGCTCTGGGGGTGGATATGCAGGATTGCATGATAGCCTGTTGGGGGCGAAAAGTCCTGCTTGTGGCAGTGCTTCCAGCGTCGTTGGATCATGCGGGACGGCTTTGGTTCCCTCGGGGCCAGGATCTGCGTGGCCTGGGCGGCCCCACCTCCTCAGGTGCGCTCGAGGTAGGACTGGTACTCGAGCAGGGAGATTCGGCGCCGGAACTCGGATTCTTCCTGTTCCTTGGTGAGGGTGAATATCCGCTGCAATTCGCCCCCCAGCGCAGCACGGATGAACTCGGACCCGCGAAACCGGTCCAGGGCTTCGTGCATGTACCCCGGCAGGGAACCGGTTTTCTGGGAATAGCCGTCGCCCCTGGTGGGGGTGCCCGGCGACGCCTGCTGCTCGATGCCGTCGAGCATGGCGGCGAGGACCACGGCGAACTGCAGGTAGGGATTGCAGTCGGCGCCGGCGACCCGGTGTTCGAGCCGCCGGGCGGCGTGGGACCCGGCCGGCACGCGCACCGCCACGGTGCGGTTCTCATAGCCCCAGCTCGGGTAGGTGGGGGCATGGGTACCGGGCTGGAAGCGGCGGTAGCCGTTGAAGCCGGGCGAGAAGATGATCATCGAGTCAGCCATGTGCTGCAGGCAGCCGGCGATGGCCTGGTGCAGCAGGGGAGTGCCGCGCTCGGTGCCGTCGTCGAAAACATTGTTGCCCTGCTGGTCCAGAACACTGCAATGGACGTGCATGCCGTTGCCGGCCTCGTCCTCGAAGGGCTTGGGCATGAAGCTCGCCACCAGGCCGTGCTTGTGGGCGACGCCCTTGATCAGCCGCTTCATCATCAATATCTGCTTGGCCGCCAGCACCGGGCTGGGGACGTGCTGCATGTTGATCTCGTACTGGGAGGGGGCCGACTCCTTGACCACGCCGTCGAAGGGCAGATCCTGGAGCTCGCAGGCGACGCGCAGTTCCTCCATCATCTGCTGGTGCTGGTTGAGCACATCGAGCCCATACATGTTGCCGCCAACCGGCTGGCTGCCGGCGGGGGAAGGGCAGGTGTGAATGGGCACGACGTTGTCCCAGCGCACCAGGCTGAATTCGAGCTCGGCAGCCACGACCGGGGTCCAGCCGGCATCCTGGAAGCGCGCAACGACCTGCTTGAGCACGTGGCGGGGATCGCCCATGTAGGGCGTGCCATCGGCGTCGAACATGGACAACATGACCTGGCCGTGCTGGCCGCCCGCGGACCAGGGCGTCGGCAGCAGGGAGCCCTCTACCGGGCGGCAAATGCCGTCGGCGTCGCCGGACGCGAACACCAGCTCCTCTACATCCCGGCCCCAGATATCCAGGCTCAGGGCGGTCTTGGGGAGCTTGAGTTCACCATCGAAAATCTTGGCAAGCTTGTGCCGCGGCAGCCATTTGCCGCGCATGATGCCGTTGCAGTCGGGCAGCAGGGCCTCGACGGTGGTGATTTCCGGGTGGGCCCGCAAGAACCAGTCGGCTTCAAGGGACATTCGGACACCGTGATTCAGGCCAGTAAGGCTGCACTATCGGGATTTTGGCGCGGGGGTTCAATGCCCCAACCGGGGCAGGGTCGGGGCTTGTGTCACCGTGTTCACCGGGCCGGCGCCATGTACACCCGCAGGGGGTCGTCACCGGCGGCCTCACCGAGGCAGGTCAGGGCATTGATGAACAGGGAAAACAGGTCGGTCTGGGAGCTCACATCCAGCTTGCGGTAAATGCTCTTGCGGTGTCGGCGCACGGTCTCCAGGGCAATGCCCAGGCGATCAGCCGAGGTGTCGGTGCCATAGCCCCGGAGCATGAGTTCCAGTACATCCTTCTCCCGCGGGGACAGCAGTGACGCACCAAAGGTGCGGAACGCCAGGTCGATCTGGTGATTGATGCCCGGCTGGATCAGGTGTGTGACCGCGAAGTCGTCGTGTTCACTGTGGGACTTGATCAGCTCCGAGACCGGCTCCGCCAGCAGGTACAGGGTCTCGTATTCCTGCTCGCTGAACTCGCCCTGCTGCGGCAGGCGCATCATGCACAGGTTGATGACGTTGCCGGCACGCAGCCGGGACAGGTAGATGGCCTCGTCGACAGTCCCGGTGTCGGCGTAGTAGTCCCGATAGTACTGCGACTCGCGCAGCTTGCCGGCGGTAATCCGGGACAGGCGGTAGAACTTGGACCGCGGCTGGTTCATCGAGGCCTGGTAGAATGGATCTTCGCGATAGGGGCCGTCGAGGTAGGTGTCCACCTGGGAGGAGACGGCCGGGGCCGGAATCTCGTGATAGAGAACCTGCGGCGGCAGATCCCGGTGATAGAGCCAGATCTGGGGGTAGTCGATGTGCACCTGGCCGCGAATCGCCTCGATCAGCGAGGGGAAGAACTGGTCGCTGCCCAGCGCCGAAATGGCGCGCGACAGATCCCTGTTCCATTTGCTCAGCTGACTGATATCGTTCATGGCAATGCTGGCGCCAGAAGCTGAATTGATGCGGGCATATTGGGCAGCGCGACCGGCCTTGTCAAATACAGCGAAATCCGCGGCCGGTACAACAAACTGTCGGGTCGCGATTACAGTGGGCTTTGGTCGGGGAGGGCGCAGCACTATACTGCGATGCCAGAGATCACGCAGGAGGAGCGAATGAGCCGCCACAGTTCCGCTGACGCGAGTGAGCCCCAGCTGTCCCGGGTGCCGGCAGCGCTGACCCGCAGTCTGTTGGCTACGATTGCGGCCAGCGGACTGCCGCGGGACCGTCTGCTGGCGAGGGCGGGCTTTGCCCACGACCCCCTGCGCGATCAGGCCCTGACCGATGTCGCCACGCCCGCCCAGTACAGCCGTCTCTGCAGTGTGCTGTGTCGGCAGTTGAACGATGAAACCCTGGGCGGCATGCCGGATGCGCCGACTCCGCCCGGCACCCTGCGACTGGTCGCCTTGAGCATGCTGGGCGGCGGTACGCTGGGGGTAGCGATGCAGCGCGCGATCGAATTCAATGCCTGCTGCCGGGCGCGATTGCGGCCACCGGTCCAGAACCGCCTGCTGATTCACGCCGATGGCAGAGAGGCCACGCTGACCTACCTCGGCACCGGGGTGACTGCCCGCCACCAGCACCGGGTGTTGTCGGGACTGGCCATCTGGCTGCGCTTCTGTAGCTGGCTGATCGGCCAGGAAATCGATATTACCCGTGCCAGCTGCGCCGGTCCGCAGCCAGGCAACAGCGATTCCCTGCGCTACTTTCTCCCGGGACCGGTGACGTTTGCGGCCCGGGTCAATGCGGTGACGTTCAGCGCCCGCCACCTGGAAGCCGCAATTCTGCGCGATGAGCAACAACTGGGTGAGTTCATGGCGCTGGCGCCCTACCTTCTGCTGCACGCGCCCGAGGCCTGTCACGACAGCACCACCCGGCGCATCCTCGCCATCATTGGCGATGACTTCCGGCGCGAGCTGCCCAGGTTCGGGGACTTGACCGGCCTGCTCAACATGTCGGCCCGGACCTTGCGCCGGCGCCTGGAGAGCGAGGGTACGTCTTACCAGCGGATCAAGGACAAGGCGCGCCGTGATCGCGCCATTAGTTTGCTCCGGCATCCGGGGCTGTCGGTGTGCGAAGTGGCCGAGGCGCTTGGTTTCAGCGACCCCAGCGCGTTTCACCGCTCATTCAAGAAGTGGACCGGGCAGTCGCCGGGTGCGTTCCGCTGATCTGGTGCCCTGGCGCCTGAATAGCGGCGCGGGCCGGGGCCGTCAGCGCGACCAGGGCAGCGGCCCCGTGCGCCAGTGCCTGGCCCAGGCCTGGTAGACCTTGTTGCTGTAGCGCCGGCTGCCGAGGCTGCCGTTGTAGGCCGCCAGGGCCCGGTGCAGGTCACCCTTTTCCCGCTGCAGGTAGAACTGCAGAATGCGACAGCCATACTCGAAGTTGGTCAGGTTCATGGTCAGGTTGTCATCGGCGCGGCCGATTTCGTTCTTCCAGAACGGCATTACCTGCATCATGCCCTGGGCGCCGACGGGGGAAATGGCAAAGCGGTCGAAATGACTCTCCACTTCGATCACCGCCAGCACCAGCTCCGGTGGCAGTGACGCCCTGGACGCAGCCGCGTGTACCTGGCGCAGCAACAGCAGCCGCTCCTCCGAGTCTTTTACGAACCGCTGCAGGCGCGCCGACATGTCCACCAGCCAGACCTCGGCATCGTAGCGGTCAGCGAAGCTGTCGGCGCTGTTGATGGTCTGGTCGAGGAAGGCCCTCAGTGCCGCGCGCTCCTCCGGGTCCTGTGGCTGGCTGCCGGCAAACGGTGCCAGCAGTGCCAGCAGCAGGACCGTTGCCAGAACCTGCCAGCACAACCTCGCCGGCCTGTCGCTAGCTGCCATGGCGGGTGTCAGCGCTGCAGGCGGCCGAGTACGTCGGCGACCACCGCGTCCGCCGGGATCAGCGTCGCCTCCGCGTCACGGCGGCCCTTGTACTCCAGGTTGCCTTCGGCCAGGGCCCGGTCGCCGATGACCAGGCGGTGGGGAATGCCCAGCAGTTCCATGTCGGCGAACTTGACGCCGGGGCGTTCGTTGCGGTCATCGAGCAACACGTCGATGCCGGCATCGCGGAACTGCTGGTACAGGGACAGGGCACTTTCGGCAACCGCCTCTGACTTCTGCATGTTCAGGGGCACGATGGCGAGCTGGAACGGCGCCATGGCCTCGGGCCAGATGATGCCGCGCTCGTCGTGGTTCTGCTCAATGGCCGCCGCGACGATGCGGCTGACACCGATGCCATAGCAGCCCATGCTGATGGTGACGCTCTTGCCGTTCTCGTCCAGCACCTGGGCGTGCATGGCTTCGCTGTACTTGCTCCCGAGCTGGAAAATGTGACCCACCTCGATCCCGCGCCGGATCAACAGCGAGCCCTGGCCGTCGGGGCTGGGGTCGCCCTCCTGCACATTGCGCAGGTCTTCCACCCGGGTCAGAGGGCAGTCCCGCTCCCAGTTCACGCCACTGAGGTGGATGTCGTCGCGGTTCGCGCCGCAGATGAAATCTGCCAGCTGGGCGGCGCTGCGATCGACGATCACCGGCAGCGGCAGGCCAACGGGCCCGAGGGAGCCAAAACCCGCACCGCAAGCTGCCCGCACGGACTCCTCGCCAGCCATGACCAGGGGGTTGGCGACGCCGGCCAGTTTCTCGGCCTTGATACTGTTCAGCTGGTGGTCTCCACGCAGCACCAGCGCTACCAGGGCCCCCGGCTCATCGCCCTCCACGATCAGGGTTTTCACCGTGCGCGCGGCGGGCACCGCAAGCAGCGTCGCCAGCTCTTCGATGCTGCGCACCCCGGGGGTGGCTACTTCCGCCATGGCTGCGGATGGCGAAGGACGCGCCTCTGCCGGAGCGAGGGCTTCGGCCATCTCGACGTTGGCGGCGTAGTCGCTGCTGTCGCTGAAGGCGATGGCGTCTTCACCGGCGTGGGCCAGGACATGGAACTCATGGGAGGCGCTGCCGCCGATGCTGCCGGTATCGGCAATCACCGGACGGAACTCCAGGCCAAGGCGGGTGAAGATGTTGCTGTAGGTGCGGTGCATCACCTGGTAGGTCGCTTCCAGTGAGGCCTGGTCGATATGGAAGGAGTAGGCGTCCTTCATCAGGAATTCGCGGCCGCGCATGATGCCAAAGCGCGGCCGGATTTCATCCCGCACCTTGGTCTGGATCTGATACAGGTTCAGGGGCAGCTGCTTGTAGCTCTTGACCTCGTTGCGCACCAGATCGGTGACCACCTCTTCATGGGTGGGCCCCAGGCAGAAGTCGCGCTGGTGCCGATCCTGTATCCGCAGCAGCTCCGGGCCGTACTGTTCCCAGCGGCCGGATTCCTGCCACAGCTCCGCCGGCTGCACCACCGGCATGCTGACTTCGATGGCGCCGCTGGCATCCATCTCCTCGCGCACCACCTTTTCGACCCTGCGCAATACGCGCAGGCCCATCGGCAGCCAGGTGTAGAGCCCGGCAGCCAGCTTGCGTATCAGCCCGGCGCGCAACATCAGCTGGTGGCTGATGACTTCCGCGTCGGCCGGGGTCTCTTTCTGGGTGCTGATCAGGTAATCGCTGGTGCGCATTTGCTCGGGTCCATTGGGGGTGATTTGGAGGCCGTTCAGTTTACGTCCGAACTCAGCGCCGGTACAGGGTTGGCGGGAATGCGACGACTGGGGCGCACCGGTGCCGGAGTTGTCGGCTAAAAAACGGCAAAATGCAGCAAAAACAGGGTTTTTTTGCGGTCGTGCGCGGGAAAACCCTTGTATTACAGCGTTTCATGGTTAATATCTGTCCCTGAGTCCGGTGGCGGCAGAGGTGGTGTTGGCCAGTCTGGCTCGGATGCGTGTCCCAACTCATTTGAACGAAGGTTGAATAATTATGGCTACGAAAAAAGCAGCAGCGAAGAAAGCACCTGCCAAGAAAGCGGCAACGGCAAAAGTAGCAGCCAAGAAGGCAGCACCCGCCAAGAAGGCCGCACCTGCCAAGAAGGCGGCACCCGTAATCAAGGACAAACTCACCAAGACCCAGATCGTGGCCTCCATCGCGGAATCCACCAGCCTCAGCAAGAAGCAGGTCGGCGACGTCATGAACGAGCTGGAATCGCTGATGGAGCGCAGCCTCAAGAAGCGTGCGGTTGGCGAGTTTACCCTGCCTGGCCTGATGAAGATCACCACCGTGAAGAAGCCCGCCAAGAAGGCGCGCAAGGGCATCAACCCCTTCACCGGTGAAGAAACCACCTTCAAGGCCAAGCCCGCCAGCGTTGCGGTGAAAGTGCGCCCGCTGAAGAAAATGAAGGACTTCGCTGCCGACTGATCCCCCGGCAGCAGGCCCTGTCCGCGGCTGCGGGCGGGGCAAGGCCCTCCTCGCCTCGGCACGGTCTGGTGCAGGGGCACGCATCCCTCCCCGATTTCCCCAGATTCTTCCGTATTGGCCTGCGCCCTGCCATAGGGTAAAATCCGCGCCTCGAATTTTACTGCCCCTTTCCTTTTACTGGCGAGTACACTCCATGCCGATATACGAGTACCAGTGTCAGTCCTGTGGCCACCTGCACGAGGCGCTGCAGAAAGTCAGTGACGCGCCTTTGGTGGATTGCCCCGCCTGCGGCGCGGCCCAGCTGCGCAAGAAGATTTCCGCAGCCGGTTTCCGCCTCAAGGGCGGTGGCTGGTATGAGACCGATTTCAAGACCGGCGGCAAGAAGAACCTTGCCGCCAGCGGTGACGACAAGGGCTCCGCGCCTGCGGCAGCAGCGGCTCCCGCGGCGGTGGCCGACAGCGGTGGCGCCTCCAAGGCCGCCCCCAAGGGCGGTGAGGCGAAGCCCGCCAGCTAGTGTCGCGTCACCAGACCCTGCCCCCCGGGGCCAACCTGACAACTGACGGAACGGAATTATGCGCAGTGATTATTGTGGCGCCCTGGGCACAGCCAACATCGACGAAACGGTAACCCTGTATGGCTGGGTGGATCGTCGTCGTGACCACGGCGGCGTCATTTTCCTTGATCTGCGTGACCGGGCTGGCATCGTGCAGGTGGTATTTGACCCGGACACCGGCGAGCACTTCCAGCGCGCCGATCGGGTACGCAGTGAGTATGTGCTGCAGGTAAAGGGCCGGGTCCGTGCCCGTACCGAGGCCACGGTGAATTCCGCCATGGCGACTGGCCAGATCGAGGTCCTGGGCAAGGAGCTGGAGATCCTCAACAGCGCCAGCACCCCGCCGTTCCAGCTGGATGAATATACCAACGTCGGCGAGGATGTCAGGCTGCAGTACCGCTACATGGACCTGCGCCGGCCCGAGATGCAGAACCGCCTGATCCTGCGGGCGAAGATCACCACCGCGGTGCGCAATTTCCTCGACGCCGAGGGTTTCCTCGATATTGAAACCCCGATCCTGACCCGGGCCACCCCCGAGGGCGCCCGCGATTATCTGGTTCCCAGTCGCACCCACCCGGGGCACTTCTTTGCCCTGCCGCAGTCGCCACAGCTGTTCAAGCAGCTGCTGATGGTGTCCGGCTTCGACCGCTACTACCAGGTCGCCAAGTGCTTCCGCGACGAGGATCTGCGCGCCGACCGGCAGCCGGAATTCACCCAGATCGATATCGAGACCTCCTTCCTCGACGAGGAAGAGATCATGGCAATCACCGAGCGCATGATCCGGCAGCTGTTCAGCACCGTGCTGGCGGTGGAGCTGGGCGATTTCCCGCGCATGCCCTGGGCCGAGGCCATGGAGCGCTACGGCTCCGACAAGCCGGACCTGCGCATCGACCTGGAGCTGGTCAGTATCGACGACCTGATGCAGCAGGTGGAATTCAAGGTATTCCGCGGTCCCGCGGACGATCCCGGTGGCCGCGTTGCGGCGCTGAAAGTGCCGGGCGGCGCCGGCATCAGCCGCAAGGAAATTGACGACTACACCAAATTTGTCAGTATCTATGGCGCCCGCGGGCTGGCCTGGATCAAGGTCAACGATCTCGCCGCCGGTGTCGAGGGGCTGCAGTCGCCGATCCTCAAGTTCATGCCGGAAGCGGTGGTGGCGGAATTGATGCAGCGCCTGGGCGCGCAGAACGGGGACATCATCTTCTTCGGCGCCGATCGCACGGCGGTGGTGAACGAGTCCCTGGGCGCCCTGCGCCTCAAGGTGGCCCAGGACCAGGGGCTGGTTCGCGCCGGCTGGGCACCCCTGTGGGTGGTGGACTTCCCCATGTTCGAGGACAATGGCAATGGCGGCCTGACCCCGTTGCACCATCCGTTCACCGCGCCCTCCTGTTCCCCGGAGGCGCTGGTGGCGGACCCGGCAGCCGCCCTGTCCCGGGCCTATGACATGGTGCTGAACGGCACCGAGCTCGGCGGCGGCAGCATCCGCATCCACCAGCGCGAGATGCAGGAAGCGGTGTTTCGCATCCTGGGGATCAGCGACGAGGAAGCCGAGGAGAAATTCGGGTTCCTGCTGCAGGCGCTGCAATACGGCGCACCGCCTCACGGCGGTCTCGCTTTTGGCCTCGACCGGCTGGTGATGCTGATGACCGGGTCGCAGTCGATCCGCGATGTCATCGCCTTCCCGAAAACCCAGACCGCCCACTGCGTGCTCACGGATGCGCCGGGCGAGGTCAGGGAAGCGCAGCTCAAGGAACTCAACATCCGCCTGCGCCAGGCCAAACGGGAGTTGGACCCGCCCGCATAATACTGTAGATTTATACAGATCAGGGGTTCCAGGCAGCGCTCGGAGTACAGTATGGCGGTCATCCTCGGGATCGACCCCGGTTCCCGCAAAACGGGTTTTGGCATTATCAATTACGTCTCCGGTCGCAGCGAGTACCTGACCAGCGGCGTTATCCGCCTGCCGGCAGGCGACCTGTCCGAGCGCCTGCGGGTCATCTACACCAGCGTCACCGAGCTGGTGCTGCTGCACTGCCCCGACCAGCTGGCCATCGAGCAGGTATTCATGGCCAGGAGCGCGGGTTCCGCACTCAAGCTGGGGCAGGCGCGGGGCGCCGCCATCGTCGCCTGTGTGGCGCAGGACATGGCGGTAGCCGAGTATTCCGCGCGCCAGATCAAGCAGGCGGTGGTGGGCACCGGCGCCGCCGACAAAAGCCAGGTCCAGCACATGGTCAAGGTGTTGCTGAAGCTGCCGGCGGAGCCGCAGGAGGATGCCGCTGACGCCCTCGCGGCCGCCCTGTGTCACGCCCACACCCAACACAGTATGATAAACATCGTCGGCGCCACCTCCGTGCGCCGGCGGCGGATGCGCTAGCGCAACGGTGGCAGAATCATGATAGGCAGGATACGCGGCACCCTGGTGTACAAGCAGCCCCCGGACATTCTCGTGGATGTGGCCGGGGTGGGCTATGACATCCAGGTCCCCATGAGCACCCTGTTCCAGCTCCCGGAGCTGGGGGCGGATGTTACCCTGCTGACCCATTTCGTGGTGCGCGAAGATGCACAGCTGCTGTATGGCTTTATCGATGAGCGCGACCGTGCCCTGTTCCGGCAGCTGGTGAAGGTCAGTGGCGTCGGCCCGAAGTTGGCGCTGACGATCCTCTCGGGCATGGATGCCACGGAGTTTGCCCGCTGTGTCCAGCGGGACGACCTGTCGGCGCTGGTGGCATTGCCCGGCGTGGGCAAGAAAACCGCCGAGCGCCTGCTGGTGGAAATGCGCGACAAGCTCAAACAATGGCTGGGCCAGTGGGCGGAGGCCGGCACTTCGGTTCCGGCTGCCGGTTACACACCGGCCAATGACAAGGTGGCGGATGCGGAGGGGGCGCTGGTTGCCCTCGGTTACAAGCCCGCCGAGGCCGCGCGCATGATAGCGGCGGTCAACGACGACAGCGCTGCCGACAGCGAGGACCTGATCCGCCGCGCCCTGAAAGCCGTGGTGAGCCGCTGATGATTGAAACCGACCGCCTGATCGCGCCCCAGGCCAGGGGCGAGCGCGAGGAGCTGCTGGACCGGGCGATTCGCCCGAAGACCCTGGCAGAGTATATTGGCCAGCCGGTCGTGCGCGACCAGATGGCCATTTTCCTGCAGGCTGCGCGCGGCCGCAGCGAGCCCCTGGACCACACCCTGATCTTTGGCCCCCCCGGCCTCGGCAAGACCACCCTCGCCAGCATCATTGCCAACGAAATGGGTGTGTCCCTGAAGACCACCTCCGGCCCGGTACTGGAAAAGGCGGGGGACATCGCCGCCCTGATGACCAACCTGGAGCCGGGGGATGTCCTCTTTATAGACGAGATTCACCGCCTCAGTCCGGTGGTCGAGGAAATCCTCTACCCGGCGATGGAGGACTACCAGCTCGACATCATGATCGGCGAGGGGCCGGCGGCCCGCTCCATCAAGCTGGACCTGCCGCCCTTTACCCTGGTCGGCGCCACCACCCGTGCCGGGCTGCTGACCTCGCCCCTGCGGGACCGCTTCGGCATCGTGCAGCGGCTGGAGTTCTATCAGGTGGCGGACCTGGCCACCATCGTCGCGCGCTCGGCGGCGATCCTGGGTATCGGCATCGACAGCCACGGCGCCGCCGAGATCGCCCGCCGTGCCCGCGGTACGCCGCGCATCGCCAACCGCCTGCTGCGGCGAGTGCGCGACTACGCCGAGGTCAAGGCCGACGGCCACATCACCGCCGAGGTGGCGGATCGCGCGCTGGACATGCTGAGCGTCGACCACCTGGGCTTCGACCACCAGGACCGGCGCCTGCTGCTGGCCATGATCGAGAAGTTCGACGGCGGCCCGGTGGGTGTGGACAGCCTCGCCGCCGCGATTTCCGAGGAGCGCGGCACCATCGAGGACGTGCTGGAGCCCTACCTGATCCAGCAGGGCTACATGGTGCGGACCCCGCGCGGGCGCATGGTGACCCGCAACGCCTATCTGCACTTCGGCCTGCCTGCCGGGCGCACACCGGAAACGGCACAATTACCACTGCAGCCCGATCGGGACGAGAACGCGTGAGTGCGGCGGAATTTTCAATTAAGCTGCGAGTCTACATTGAGGATACCGATGCCGGCGGCATCGTCTACTACGTCAACTACCTGAAATTCATGGAACGCGCCCGCACCGAATTCATGCGCAGCCTGGGCTTTGGCAAGGACTACATCTTCAACCACGACCTGATGTTCGTGGTGCGGGATGTGGCCATCCGCTATCGGGCTCCCGCACTGCTGGATGATGAACTGGAAGCGGCCGTGACCCTGGCGGAGGCGCGCGGCGCCACCCTGGTGCTGCACCAGGCCATTCGCCGCGGCAGCGAATTGCTGGCCTCCGCCGAGGTCACCATTGCCTGCGTCGACCGGGCCGGGGTGCGGCCGCGGCGGCTGCCGCGGGACATGCTGGACACCCTGCGCGCCGCGCAGATTCATTGAGGGGGAGCCCGACACTTGGAAGCACAACTGAGTATTATCGACCTGATTCTCGAGGCCGGATTCACCGTGCAGCTGGTCATGCTGACCCTGTTGGCGGCCTCCATGGCCTCCTGGTACATGATCGTCCAGCGGTTTATCTATTTCCGCAACGGTCGCGAGGAGATGTTCGAGTTCGAGGAGCGCTTCTGGTCCGGTATCGACCTGTCCCAACTTTACCGCGAGGGCAATGAGCGCACGGCCGATGGCGCCATGATCGTCGGCATGGAGAGCATCTTCCGCGCCGGTTTCAAGGAGTTCTCGCGCCTGGCGAAACAGTCGGAGATGGATTCCGAGGCAGTGATCGAGGGCTCGCGCCGGGCCATGCGGGTGGCCATGCTGCGGGAGGAGGAGCGCCTGGAAAAGCACCTGTCCTTCCTGGCTTCGGTGGGTTCCACCAGCCCCTACATCGGCCTCTTCGGCACCGTCTGGGGGATCATGAACAGCTTCCGCGGCCTCGCCACCACCACCCAGGCGACCCTGGCCACGGTGGCCCCGGGCATCTCCGAGGCCCTGATCGCCACCGCGATGGGCCTGTTCGCCGCCATCCCGGCGGTACTCGCCTACAACCGCTTTGCCAGCCGCATGGATATGTTCCTCAATCGCTACGACACCTTTGTCGATGAGTTTTCCAGCATTCTCTACCGCCAGGCCTATGCCGTGCGCGCGCGCGACAGGAAAACGGGGTAACCGCCGCCATGCCCAGGTCCCGCAGCAAACGACGCCCCATGGCCGACATCAACGTCGTTCCCTATATCGACGTCATGCTGGTACTGCTCATCATCTTCATGGTGACCGCGCCGATGTTGATGCAGGGAGTGAAGGTCGAGCTGCCCACGGCCGATGCCGACCCGGTGGACAACCAGGACAGCGAGCCCTTGATCATCTCCATCGACAGCAGCGGCCAGTTGTTCCTCAACCTCGGCGAGGACGAGAAGCAGGCCCTCGAGCTGGCGACCATCACCCAGCGCGTCGGTGCGGTCATGCGCCGCAGCCCGGAAAAGCCGGTGCTGGTGTGGGGTGACCGCGCTGTTCCCTACGGCGAGGTTGTCACCCTGATGGCCGCCCTGCAGGAAGCGGGCGCCCCCAGCGTCGGACTGGTGACAGAGCCACCCCAGTGAACTCTATCTACGCCAAGCCGGTAACGCCGCGCATCATCCTGCGTCCGGCGCTGGCGACTGTGCTGCTGCATGCCATCGTCATCTTCCTGCTGACGGCGAACTGGTCCAGCTCCGAGGAGCGGGTGCTGAAACCGAAGCCGATGCCGAAAGTCATCAATGCGACGCTGGTGGATGTCAGCGAGATACAGTCAAAGCCTGAACCTGCGCCGAAGCCCGCGCCCAGGCCAGAACCAAAACCCGAGCCCAAGCCGGAACCCAAGCCCAAGCCCAAGCCCGAACCCAAGCCGGAACCGAAGCCAGAGCCAAAGCCCGCACCCAAGCCGGAACCAAAGCCGGAACCAAAGCCGGAACCAAAGCCGGCGCCGAAGCCCGAGCCTCCTCGCCCTTCACAGCAGGAGCTGGCGGAAGCGGCTCGGCAGGAAGCGGCGCGCAAGGCTGCGGCGGAGCAGGCCGCGCGCGCCGCCGCCGCGTCCGCGGAGCTGGCCGCCAGCTACGCTTCCCTGATCCAGCAGACTGTGGAGCGGCGCTGGAGCCGCCCGCCCAGCGCCCGCAACGGAATGGAGGTTCTGTTGTCCATACAGTTGATCCCCACCGGTGAGGTGGTGAGCGTGAGCGTATTGCGCAGCAGCGGAGATGCCGCGTTCGACCGTTCCGCCATTGCCGCGGTCGAGCGCGCGGGCAACTTCCCCGAGCTCAAGAACCTGCCGCCGCGTGAGTTCGAACAGAACTTCCGGCGTTTCCGCCTGTTATTCCGACCAGAGGATCTACGTTACTGATGAAACACCTGACAGCAGTGATACTGGGGACCGTGATTGCCCTGGCGGCGATGAGCGCCCGCGCGCAACTGGTCATTGAAATCACCCAGGGCATGGATAACCCCACGCCGATTGCGGTAGTGCCCTTTGCCTGGCAGGGCGGCGGGGCGCCGCCGGCCGATGTGGCCCAGGTTATCGATGACGACCTCGCCCGCAGCGGCCAGTTCGAGCCGGTTGACCGCGGCGACATGCTGGCCCGGCCCACTACCCAGGAGCAGGTGTTCTACCGCGACTGGCGCGCGATCAATTCCGACTATGTGCTGATCGGCAGGGTGTCGGTGACCGGGCCGGTGCAGATGCGGATCGAGTACGAACTGTTCGACGTCAATCGCCAGGCGCGCGTACTGCACGGTTATGAAGAGGGCCATGTCAAAGAGGCGCGGATGCTTTCCCACAGGGTGGCGGACGAAGTCTATGAAACCCTGACCGGTATCCCCGGCGCCTTTGCCACCCGCCTGCTGTACGTTTCCGTGACCCGCAACCCGGGCGGCAAGGACTACTACCGCCTGACCCTGGCCGACTCCGACGGCGCCCGCCCGATCGTGCTGCTGGAATCCCGCGAGCCGATCATGGCACCCACCTGGTCCCCGGACGGCAAGCACATAGCGTATGTATCCTTCGAGACCAGCCGTCCGGCGATATATCGTCAGGAACTGGCCACGGGCGTGCGCGAGCAGCTGACCAATTTCCGCGGCCTCAACGGCGCGCCGGCGTGGTCGCCGGATGGCAATACCATGGCCATGGTGTTGTCCAAGGACGGCAACCCCGACATCTACCTGATGGACCTGCGGAGCAAGCAGCTGACCCAGATTACCCGCCACTACGCCATCGACACCGAGCCTGCCTGGATGCCGGATGGCAGGTCGTTGCTGTTTACCTCCGACCGCGGCGGGCGCCCGCAGATCTACCGCTATGACCTGCGCAGCGGCGCCACCGAGCGGGTCACTTTCGAGGGCACCTACAACGCCCGGGCGCGCATGGCCCAGGACGGGCGCAATATGGTGATGGTGCACCAGTCCAGCGGGCGCTTCCATATTGCGCTGCAGGACCTGGTAAGCAACCGCCTGCAGGTGCTTACCAGCACCGAGCTCGACGAAAGTCCCAGTATCGCCCCCAATGGCTCTATGGTATTGTATGGCACCAAATCCGGCGACCGGGGCATTCTTGCCGCCGTCTCCGTGGACGGTGGAGTGAAATTCCGTTTACCGGCGCGCGAAGGCGACGTCCGTGAACCGGCATGGTCACCATATCTAAGTCGTTGAAAACGACGGTTGTAACCAATGTCATTAACCATCATTCGCAAGGAAAGAACCACAATGAAACATCTGACTGTTGCTGGCAAGGCACTGACTCTACTGTTCGTCGCCGCGTTTCTCGTAGCCTGTTCCAGCAAGGACACCAAGGACGATGACGCCGCTGCTGCTGCCGCAGCCGAAGCTGCTGCCCGCTCCGCCGCCGAGCGCGCCGCCGCCGCTGATGCCGAGGCCGCTGGCTCCCAGCAGCAGCGCCTGCAGGACGCCGTCGCCGCCGTGGGCAACGTGTTCTACTTCGACTACGACAGCTCCAACCTGAAGCCCCAGGCCCAGGCTGCGCTGGATGCCCATATCGCCCTGCTGCGGACCAACGAGCGCAGCGTGCGCCTCGAAGGCCACACTGACGAGCGCGGCACCCGTGAATACAACATGGCGCTGGGCGAGCGCCGTGCCAACACCGTGCGCGACTACATGGTCGTGAACGGCATCGCCAGCTACCGTATTGAAACGGTCAGCTACGGCGAAGAGCAGCCCATCGCTTACGGTTCCGGCGAAGCCAACTGGTCGCAGAACCGTCGCGTTGAGCTCAAGTAGGGCGCGGTAGCGCATGCGTTACTTCAGCAAAGCGCTGTTGGCAAACGGGTTGGCCCTCGCGGTCGGCCCGTTCTGCTTTCTGGCCACCACACACGCCCAGGACTATATCGACGTTGAGGCGGAGCGCGCCGCAGAGTCTGCGAATCCGTCGTCTTCTTCCACGGTGCAACCTGCCGAGTCCTACCCCGTTACCAGCTACGGCATTGGCTCTGCCCCGGCCGCTCCGGTGCTGCAGGGAGAAAGTCCGGCAGCCCCGGTCGGCAGTGCCAGTGGCAACGCCGGCCAGTTGCTGTTGAAAGTGCAGCAACTGCAGCAGGAAGTGATGCGCCTCAACGGCTTGGTCGAGGAGCAGGCACACGAATTGCGCACCCTCAAGGCCCAGAGCCTGGAGCGCTATATTGATCTGGACCGCCGCCTGGGCTTGCTGGCTGGCGGTAGCGGCGAACTGGCACCTGAGGCGGCAGCGGGACCATCGGCCCCTGCTCCCACGGCGGAGGCGGCGGCGCCGCGTTCGTCGCCTGTCGCAGCGGCCCCTGCGGCTGCAGTGGCACAGCCGGGTGAGTCGGAAGCCTATCAGGCTGCCTATGCACTGGTGCGCAGCCAGCAGTTCAACCAGGCTGTGACCGCATTCCAGCAATTCCTGCAGGACTATCCGTCCGGGCGTTTTACCCCCAACGCCCACTACTGGCTGGGCGAATTGTACCTGGTGACATCGCCGCCAGACCCGGAGGCCGCGCGGCAGGCATTCATGCTGCTGCTGGACATGTACCCGACCGACTCCAAGGTGCCTGATGCGCTGTTCAAGCTGGGCCGGATACACTATACCAAGGGCAACCGCGAGCGCGCCCGCGAGTTCCTCGATCGCGTGATCAACGAATTCGGCTCCACCAACAGTGCCGCGGTCAAGCTGGCGCAGGATTTCATCAGCGAGAACTACTGACCGCCGGTCAGTCTCAAGCCCATGGCAAGCACTCAACTCCGAACTCCCGCTGCGGCGTCCGCCGACGCGGGAGACATCTTCCTGCGCATCACCGAGGTGTTCTACTCCCTGCAGGGTGAAGCCCGCACCGTGGGCCTGCCCACCGTATTCGTGCGCCTCACCGGCTGCCCGCTGCGCTGTGTCTACTGTGATACCGCCTATGCCTTCAGTGGCGGCGAGCAGTGGAGCTTGGCGCGGCTGCTGGCGGCGGTGGCCAGTCACCGACCGCGCTATGTCACTGTGACCGGGGGCGAGCCGCTGGCGCAACCCGCTTGCCTGCCACTGCTGGCGTCCCTTTGCGATGCCGGCTATGAAGTGTCACTGGAAACCTCCGGCGCGCTCCCGGTCGCGGACGTGGATCCGCGAGTGGTCAAGGTGCTGGACCTGAAGACGCCCGCCTCGGGTGAGGCTCACCGCAATGACTACGCCAATATCGCTCACCTGACGCCCAACGACCAGGTCAAGTTCGTCATCTGCGATCGCGCCGACTACGACTGGGCGCGCTTCAAACTCGATGAGTACCGGCTCGCGGAGCGGGTATCCGATGTGCTGTTCTCACCCAGCCACGGCCAGCTCCACGGCCGCACCCTGGCCGAGTGGATTCTGGCCGACAACCTGCCCGTGCGCCTGCAGCTGCAGCTGCACAAACTGCTGTGGAACGATGAGCCCGGGCACTGAGCAGCCAGGGGCGGGCAGGCGAGCCGTCATCCTGGTGTCCGGCGGCCTCGACTCCACCACCGTGCTGGCCATGGCCCGCGCCCAGGGCTATCAGTGCTTCACCCTGAGCTTCGACTACGGCCAGCGTCACCGGGCGGAACTGCAGGCGGCGGCGCGGGCATCCGCCGCCCTCGGCGACGTCGAACACAAGGTAGTGACCCTCAACCTGGACAGCATCGGCGGCTCCGCCCTGACCGACATGGCCATCGCCGTGCCGGAAGAAGAAACCGCCGGTATCCCCATTACCTACGTGCCTGCCCGCAATACCGTGTTCCTGTCGATCGCGCTGGGCTGGGCCGAGGTGCTCGGTGCCAACGACATCTTCATCGGCGTCAACGCGGTGGACTACTCCGGCTACCCCGATTGCCGCCCCGAGTACATCGCCGCCTTCGAAACCATGGCCAACCTGGCGACCCGCGCCGGCGTCGAGGGGCAGAAGCTGACCATTCACACCCCTCTGATGGACCTGTCCAAGGGTGATATCATCCGCGCCGGCACGGCCCTGGGCGTCGATTACTCCCTCACCGTGTCCTGCTACCAAGCCACCGGGCAGGGCCTGGCCTGCGGCAAGTGCGACTCCTGCCGCCTGCGGCGCGAGGGCTTCAGCCAGGCGGGCATCGCGGATCCTACCCGTTACCGGTCATAGCGGGACAATAGGCGGCGATGACGTAAAAAAGCACTTGAGTTTTATACCCAAATCCGTACTATACGCAGCTCTTTCGGGGCCGTTAGCTCAGTTGGTAGAGCAGTTGGCTTTTAACCAATTGGTCGCTGGTTCGAATCCAGCACGGCCCACCATTTTCCCCTTCAATATCAATCGCCTACCGGGCACCGGCGCCCTGGGTCCGGTGCCGCAGCACCACCAGTGCCGGAGTTTTGCCGGACTTTCCTGAACACACCCGATTTGCCGCCTCAATGAGCTCCTCCAACTCCGGCGCCGAGTAGTGCGTGGTGATGTCGCCGTTCCTGTGACCCAGCAATATTTTTCGGGTTTCCAGGGACACACCGGCCGCACGCAGGCGGCGCCCGAAGGTGTGTTTCAGGTCGTGCACCCGGATCGGCAGGTCCAGCTTGCGCCGGACCGTTTTCCAGCCATTGTTGTTGATGCTGCGCACGGGACGGCCGTAGTAGGTGAAGACGCGCTGCGGGTGTTGCCCGCGCACGCCGTCGATCACTGACTTTGCCACCCGGTTCAGTACCACCAACCGATCCTCCCGGTTCTTGACCTTCTCTCCCGGAATGAGAAACACCGAAGTACCCAGTTCCGGCACGTCGATCTCCCAATCCCACTGCAAGCTGCAGACCTCGCCATCCCGGCAGCCGGTATTCACCTTGAACAGACACATCCGGCTCAGGTGATCCGGTAGCGCCTTGAACAAGCGGTGTTGCTCCTCCCAACTGAGCGGGTAGGGGCGCCTGGCATCGTGTAACGGCAGCAACTGGATCAGTGGTGCCGACTCCAGCCAGGTCAAACCGTGTTCATCCCGCCACAGCCGGGCACTGAGGTTGAGTACCCGCCTTACCGTGGCCAAGGCACCGTTGATGGTCTTGTTCTTCTTGCCCTCCTTCTTCCTTTTATCTATGTAGGCCTGCAGTGTGCCCATATGGACCTGATGCAGCGGCAGTTCGCCGATGTACGTGTCCAGCTCCTTGAGATGGAAGGCGTAGGTTCGGAGGGTAGCCAGGTGGGTGTTTTCCTCGAGAAAGCGCGTAGCTGCCTCGCGGAAAATGCGCACCGGCCGTACGCCGAATACTGACGCCTGCCTGATCTCCTCAACCCGGCGGGCCAGTATCAGCTCCGCCGTTTTGAGTTCGCTCGTTCCAGTGCTTTGGTGAATGCGATGGCCGAGGACCTGCTTGTCGATATGCCAGATCCCACCACGCTTCCGCAGCCCGGAGTTTCGATTGCGTCCCATAGTTCATCTCCTCGATGTCGTGCGGGACGCCCGTTGCACCGTTTATATTGGTCCACCCAGGCGTCCATTTCAAGGCGGTCGAAGGCGACACCCTGGCGCCCGATGCGAACTTCAGTCAGGGCAGGGCGCACCTCCCGGTTAAAGCGGTTGCGGTCCATACCCAGGTAGTCGGGGGCGTCGCGGAGTCGGATCAGGCGGGGCTGGATCTGCATCGGCTATCTCCCCAGGTACACCGCGGTTATTTGCTCCCGGACATGGCCCAGCTCCCTGCTGATGGCCAGGCGCGCCTGTTGATCCGCCTGCTGCTGTGCCGAACTGAGGTCCTTTTTGCTTGGCCCGCCGCCATGGGGGGAGGGCCAGCCGGTGAGTTCCAGGTAGCGCTGCTGGGCATAGGCATGGCGCAGGCCGTGCATTTTGGACAGGCCGGCATTGGCCGTGTGGCGCTCGTAGATCCTGAGCTGCTCGATATAGCTGCGCCCCCCCGGAATCAGGGCGCCCAGTCCGGCCAAGCGCTTGGCCTGTTCCAGCAGGGCGCGTTGCTCCCTGGTGCGGATGGGGACGGTGCGTTCCCGTCCCCCCTTGGTCCAGCTGGCTTTCAGGTGCAGGTGGTCCCCGCGATCGGCCCAGCGGGGCCGGATCTTGAGGGCTTCCTCCCACCGCAGCCCGAAGGCTTTCTGCAGCCGCAGGCTCATCCGCACATGCTCGTCCTTGACCTGGTCAAGTTGCTCGCGTGCCAGGCCCTTGGCTTTACTGTTCTCGGACACAAACTGCCGGTCCGGTATGCCATAGAAATCATTGGAGCCGGCTACTACGGCTCGCCTGTTAACCTTCTCCGCCCACCAACGTAAACAACTCATGCGGTTCTTAATGGTGCCGGGGGAGAGGTTTTGCCCCTGCCAGTGGTAGACCAGGGCCCGGACATGTTTCTGCTTCAGGGAGGTGGCCTGCAGCTGTCGGAAGCCCAGCTCGTGCAACTGGTTGGCGATGGCCGTCAGCTGGCGCTCTCGGCCCACCCGGGTTTCGAAGCTGCCTTCATGGCTGTGCCTGCATAACATTTTCAGTTGGTAGTTCAGGTCGCGCATAGTGTTGATCCTTCGGTGAGTGTTTCTGATTACCTGGCAACAGAAGCTGCGCAGGCCCGCTGGGCGGTACGATCACGGGACACCAATCCCGGTTGACCTGAATGTGTCTGGCCATAGACAGCACGGTGTGTTTTCGCAGAAAACTGGCCCGTGCAAACCAACGGTTATCCAGCGCAAGGCTGGGTGGAATTACCCCCTGATTAGATTGAGCAAAACAGTAAGCGCCCCTGCATCCGCCCCCTTCCACCCAGGTCAGTGACGTCGGAGCATGC
>CAXBCH010000016.1:0-89698 GCA_963974125.1 uncultured Haliea sp.
AATCGGTCGAGGAGTCGGTTGCCGATACCGTGGAAGAGTCGGTCGAGGAGTCGGTTGCCGATACCGTGGAAGAATCGGTCGAGGAGTCGGTCGCCGACACCGTGGAAGAATCGGTCGAGGAGTCGGTTGCCGACACCGTGGAAGAATCGGTCGAGGAGTCGGTTGCCGATACCGTGGAAGAGTCGGTCGAGGAGTCGGTCGCCAGCACCGTGGAAGAGTCGGTCGAGGAGTCGGTCGCCAGTACCGTGGAAGAGTCGGTCGAGTTCACCGTCGTCGACGCAATCGAAGAGCGGCTTGAAGCCGAGATAGACAGTGTGGTCGATGAGCTTGAAAGCCAGCTGGAGATCGATGAGGCACGTATCAATACCCGGCAATGGCTGGTCATGGCCGAACCCGAGGTGTTCGACGAACTGGCGGTCAAGGGTTATCTGTTCGACCGCGTCACCGATCTGCCCGGCATGGGACTGGTACTGGCGGAGGTGGAAGCCCCATCCAGTTTCGAGATCTACGATGTCCGCGAGGGGGTGATCGACGTTGTCGGCCGCGGGCGCGCCGAGGTGGACCTCAATCATGTCTACACTGCCGGTGCCCCGGTGCGGCACTCGGTAGAAGGCAGCACTCCGCGCTCGGTCCTGCGCTTTCCAGCGGACACGGATGACATGCCCCTGCGCCTGGGCATGATCGACAGCCTGGTGGATACCGCGCACCCGGCACTCAGTGGCGGCAATATCCACAGTGAAGCGTTTGCCGGCGATGGTGCTACCTTGCCATCCGCCCATGGCACCGCGATCGCTTCCATCTTCGTTGGTCAGGACCAGAGTTACCTGGGTCTCGCACCGAAGGCGGAGTTGTATGCCGCCGCCGTGTTTGAGCAGGACCCCGGTCGCGGGGAAATTGCCAGCACGGTCAGCCTCGTCCGGGCTCTGGACTGGCTGATGTCGTCCGGTGTCAATGTCGTCAATATTTCCCTGGCCGGGCCGCCCAACCGGTTACTGGAGAAGGCGCTGGATCGTGCGGCCCTGCGCGGGGTGGTCACCCTGGCGGCGGCAGGCAATGGCGGCCCCATGGCCAAGCCGATGTACCCGGCGGCCTATCCCTCGGTGATCGCTGTCACTGCCGTTGACGCCAACGGCCGCATCTTCCGGCTGGCCAATCGCGGGGAATATGTTGATCTGGCCGCTCCCGGCGTAGGTCTGCTGCATGCGCGCTCCGGCGGGGGTTATGCGACTTCATCGGGCACCTCGTTTGCTGTGCCGTTCGTGGCCACCGCCGCGGCCCGCATGCGGCTGTTGACGCCGCTGGAAGATATCCGGGCGGCCTTGATCCGGAGTGTGCAGGACGAAGGCTCTCCCGGCAGGGACGATACCTACGGTTATGGCATACTCCGCTCTGCGGGGTGATTACCAGCGGTAGATAAAACGGGTTCCAACGACACCCTGTTCGTAATCGCTGACAGGGAAATTGGATTTGTAGTCGCTGTAGCCGGCGTATATCTGCAGTGCGCTGTGACTGGACAGTGGGTATTCGAGATCTGCCTGCCAGCGATGGCGTTCATCCCCTCGCTCCTCCCCTTCGCCAGTGCCGATACCTGGAGTGATGCCGCTGTAGTCCCGCTCCTCGTAGCGATAGGCCAATTCCAGTTTCAAAACCCTGTTCTTGAAATCAATACGGCGTATGTAACGCAGTTTTGCCGCATGGGCCTCGTAGTCCAGGCGCTCCAGATTTGCGTGCTCGGTCCTGAACCGGTAGCCGATGTTGAAATAGCTGCGCAGGCCGCGGGCAAAATAGTATAGATCCAGCTCGCCGGTGTGGGTCTGGGCATCTCGTTCAGATCGATCATTGATGCGCTTGTCGGCGAAGATATAGGCGGCCCGGGTGAACACCTTGCGGTTGATAAAGCCTGATAGCGAAGGTGATACCCGATACAACTCCAGAAAGCCCTTGCCGTCCAGCAGCGAGTTGACATAGAACAACGACAGCCCAGTGTCCAGCGGTTGCATCTTCACGCCCAGATTGGCGCCCAGGATGTGAGTCTGCCGGTTCAGCCGCGAGAACTCCTGGAACATGTCCTGGCTGAAGTCGTAGTTGAGTCGCAGGTCGGTGTCCCCGGTGAAGTGCTTGCGCAGGCCCACCTTGCCGTCCAGCGTCAGTGCATAGTCGCCCTGGCGAATACTGGTATCGAGTTCGTCAATGGTGACGTTGGTGTCGTACTCTCCGCCAATGGCGAATTCTGCCGAGTAGGTGGTTGGCGGTGGCGCCTCTTCTGCGTTCACATAGAGTGGCGCAAGGCCCAGCGGCAAGACAGCTAGCCTGGAAAGGATGGAGCGGGGCCATAGCATGCCAAGCTTCCTGATGGCAGTCGAAACGGAAACCGGAGACTAACCAATGGCGCCGGCTGCCACAAGGGCTTGTGCCGTGCTGGGAGCTATGGTTGCCCCGGGCAATATTTGCCGGGGAGGGCGAATCGGCGCAAAATATGCGGCCTTACGAAGCCTGCGAGACACCGTGACCGACCTGCAATCCCCGCTGCGCTACCTGCCACACATGCAGTCACCCGAACTGTTGCATATGGGGCTGTCGCCGATGCCCACAACCGCGTGGATAGAGCCGGATGCGGATGCCCTCCTGTTTTATCGGCACAAGCTGCAACAGCGGCAGCGACTGGGCCAGCGGGTCTGGCAGGCACTGCCGGAATCGATGCCCGCACAGCTGGAAACCGCTCGCTTGCTCGCGGCGCATCTGCAACGGGATTATCCTGCGCTCTATTCAACCCGGGGCCAGACGTTGCGATGTGCTGGCGGCGAATTCACAGTTCCCCTTGAGGGTGGCGAGCCACTCTGGAACAGCTCTCTGTGGATTGCCGACGATCTGGTGCTCATGGAGCCGCGGGGCAGGGAATATGTCCTCACCGCAGCCAGTCTTTGCAGTCCCAGTCACTGGCGCCTGGAAGACAAGTTTGCCCAAAACATGAGTACTATCCACGAGGTCATTCCGGGCTTTGATGTTGCCCTGCAGCCAAAGATCGAGCGCTTTTTTGCACATCTCCGTGTGGAGCATCCGGTTGTCCGCCACAACTGGAGCGTGCAGGCAGGCAATGCGCTCTGCATGCGCCCCGGAGAGAAGCCAGGCAGCGCCACCGCCGGGCTTTATTACCGCAGTGAGCGGCAGTCACTGCGACGGCTGCCGAGGACCGGCGCCATTGTTTTTACCATTCGGGTCTACCTGCACCCTCTGGCAGCGCTGGCGTCTGTGCCGGGAGCAATTGTCCAGCTGCTGGCCGCGATCGATGCCTGTTCGCCGGCGCTCTATGAATACAAGGGATTTGCTGCTGTGGAGGATGCTCTCGCGGCCTGGCGTGGCGACAGCAACAGCAGATGACCGATCTCGCGCTGTGGCAGTACCTGACCATCGCACTGTTGTTTGTGTGGGGAGGCTTCGTGCGTTCAGGCCTCGGCTTTGGCGGTGCCGTATTGACCCTGCCGTTCCTGTTGATGGTGCACAATGCGCCGCTGGTGTACCTGCCGATCATTTCGGTACACCTGCTGCTGTTCTCTTTTCTGACCATAGCCCAGGCACACCTCAGGGGCCGGCGTGCGGGAAACGCCGTTACCGGCCCGGTGCAGACAACCGTCAACTGGGCGTTTCTGCGCTACGCGTTGCCACTGATGCTGATTCCCAAGCTGATAGGTGTGGCGGGGGTTATTACGTTACCGGCGACGGTGGTCAGCAGTTTTATCTTTGTGGTGGTGGGGGCGTACGCCGTCAGCTATATCCTGCAGCGCCCCTTCAAGAGCACCAGCCGCAAGCTCGATGCGTTCTTCATGATCCTTGGCGGTTACGTCAGCGGGACGTCACTGATCGCCGCGCCGCTGGTAGTGCCGGTGGCTGCCAGTCGTGTGGCGCGGCACGAACTGCGCGACACCCTGTTCGTGCTCTGGTTCGTACTGGTCGCGATCAAACTGATTGCATTTGCCTGGACCGGCATTGACCTGCAGTGGCGGCACCACCTGTGGCTGTTGCCCTGTGCCGCGGTCGGGCACGTGCTGGGCCTGCGCTTTCACGATTACACGTTGCGGGCGGATACCGCCCTGTTCTTCCGGGTTCTCGGAGTCGGCCTGCTGGCGGTGAGCATGGCGGGTCTGGCACGGATGGTGGCACAGACCCTGTCCTGACTTCAGGTCCGGGGCTTGAACCGGGGCTTGGGCTTGCCCGGTTTTTTCGGCCCGGACGGTTTGCCTTCACTAGCCTTGCCGAGGCGTGCCATGCTGTCGGCGCCGGTGGTCTTGTCGTCGAGGCGGCCGATATTCAGCCGTTGTCCGCTTACCCAGACACCACGCAGGTGATCGAAGATTTCCGGCGGCATGCCCTCGGGCAGGTCCACCGTGCTGTAGTCGTCGTGAATCACAATGCGACCGATGTGTTCGCTGTCGATGTCGGCCTCGTTGGCGATGGCGCCGACGATATTGCCCGGCTTGACCCCGTGATTGTGGCCTACCTCGATCCGGAAGCGTTCCATGCCCTTGCCGGGGGCAGTGTCCCTTTGTGCTGTTGCTGCACGGGCTGGCCGTTCGCTGCGCTCGCGCTCGCGGCGTGGCCGCTCCTCGCGGTCGCGGGGAGTCTCTCTGGTGCTGGAGCCCGTCGGCGCCGTGGCGGCGGTATTTCCTTGCCCTTTGCCATCCCCCTGCGCCAGCAGCATCAGTGCCGCGGCGATGTCTACCACGGGAATGCCGAATTCGCGCTGATAGTCGTCGACCAGTTGCCGCGCAGCGTCGAGATCCCGGGTGTCCAGGGTGGCCGTAATCTGCTGCTTGAAGCGATCACTGCGGCGGTTGCTCACGTCCTGTGCGGTGGGCAGTTGCATGGGCACAATGGTGTTGCCGGTTGCGCGTTCAATGGCCTTGAGCAGGCGCCTTTCACGGTTGGCGGCGAACAGGATGGCCTGGCCGGTGCGGCCGGCGCGGCCGGTGCGCCCGATACGGTGCACGTAGGCTTCGACATCGGTGGGAATGTCGTAGTTGATGACATGGCTGATCCGTTCCACATCCAGGCCCCGGGCGGCCACATCGGTCGCGACCAGGATATCCAGCTGGCCGTTTTTCAGGCGCTCGACAGTTTTCTCCCGCTGCTGCTGGGGAATGTCACCGTTCAGTGGCGCTGCCGAATAGCCGCGGGCCGCCAGCTTTTCCGCCAGCTCTGTGGTGGCAATGCGGGTGCGCACGAACATGATGATGGCGTCGAAATCCTCCATTTCCAGGATCCGGGTCAGGGCATCCAGTTTCTGCATGCCGGCGATCATCCATACACGCTGATGGATGGATTCATTGGCCATGGATTTGACCTGGATGGTCACTTCCTGTGGATCCTTGAGGTGGTGCTGGGCGATGCGCCGGATCGCGTGGGGCATGGTGGCGGAGAACAGGGCGATCTGGCGCTGTTTCGGGGTCTGCTCCAGAATCCATTCAACATCATCGATGAAACCCATGCGCAGCATTTCGTCCGCTTCATCCAGTACCAGGGCCTGCAGCTGCGACAGGTCCAGCGAGCCCCGGCGCATGTGGTCCATGACCCGGCCAGGAGTGCCGACGATGACGTGCACGCCACGCTGCAACTGGCGCAGCTGGCCGCGGTAGTCGGAACCGCCGTAGATCGGTACAACGTGGAAGCCGGGCAGGTGACTGGCGTACTTCTGGAACGCCTCTGACACCTGGATGGCCAGCTCCCGGGTCGGTGTCAACACCATGACCTGGGGCAGCTTGCTGGCGGCTTTCAAGCGCGCCAGCAGGGGCAGGGCGAACGCCGCGGTCTTGCCGGTTCCGGTCTGTGCCTGGCCTACCAGATCGGAGCCTGCCAGCAGCGGTGGAATGGTGCGGGCCTGGATCGCGGAAGGGGTTTCGTAGCCAACATCGGTCAGGGCGCGGAGGAGAAAATCAGGCAGGTTCAGGTCCGCGAAACTGGTCGCGTCGGGAGACTCGGCGGTCATGGGGAAAGTACCTTGAGGGGTGGCGCTATAAATGGAGCGACAGTATACAGGCTCCCGGGGTCAGGACAACGGCGAACCAGGGTAAATATGCCAGCGTGGAGGTTCATGGCTCCGCACCGCTGCCAGGGCCTTGGGCTATACTGCGGTGACACGCCCAACTACCGGAGACCGCACCATGCCCCAGCCGACAACCGTCAACGACTGTATGCGCCGCCAGCCCCTGACCATTCGACCGGAAGCGAACCTGGTAGAGGCGGTCGAGTTGATCGTGCAGCACCGACTTACGGGCCTCTCCGTCACCGATGAAGTCGGGCAGGTGCAGGGGGTGCTGTCGGAAATCGACTGTCTGCGGGGCATACTGGCGTCGATTTACAACGACGGCGACCCCGAGCACGCCCTGGTCAGCGAGGTCATGACCCGCACGGTCAATTATTGCAGCGCCAGCGACAGTATCGTCGAGGTGGCGCAGGCGATGCTGGACACCCGCCAGCGCCGCCGCCCGGTCGTCGAAGACGGCAGGCTGGTGGGACAGGTGAGCTGCCGCAACATCCTCTGGGCCCTGATGGAGCACTCCCGGCGCAAACTGCAGGAGCAGCGCAAGTAGACCCGGTACCTGCACCTCAGTCCCCGCTGTCGGCGGTACCGGCGAGGCGGCGCAGCACATAGTGCAGAATGCCACCGTGGCGGTAATAGCTGAACTCGTTGGGTGTATCAATGCGGATGCGCGCTTCGAAGCTGCGCGCTTCCCCCTCCGCGTCGGACACGGTTACGGTGACCGTTTTCTGGTCCGGGCCGATGGCGGGAATGGCGAAGGTTTCCGCGCCGGTCAGGCCCAGTGATTCTGCGCTATCGCCCTCGCTGTACTGCAGTGGCAGGATGCCCATGCCGACGAGGTTGGAGCGATGGATACGCTCGAAGCTTTCCGCTATCACCGCACGCACCCCCAGCAGCGAGGGTCCCTTGGCCGCCCAGTCCCGCGAGGAGCCGGTACCGTATTCCTTGCCTGCCAGCACGACCAGCGGCACTCCCTGCTCGCGATAGGCCTCCGCGGCGGCAAAGATGGAGGTTGTTGATTGGTCCAGGAAACAGGTGGTCCAGCTGCCCTCGGTCCCCGGGGCCAGTTGATTGCGCAGACGGATATTGGCAAAGGTGCCGCGCATCATGACTTCGTGGTTGCCGCGGCGGGAGCCATAGGAGTTGAAATCTTCTTCGTCCACACCGTGCTCCAGCAGGTACTCGCCGGCGGGACTGTCAGCGGCAATCGCACCAGCGGGGGAGATGTGGTCGGTGGTCACGCTGTCGCCGACCTTGACCAGACAGCGTGCGCCCTCGAGGCCGGCTATTGCAGGGGCCTGCGCGGTCATGCCCTCGAAGAAGGTGGGTTTGCGGACATAGGTGGATTCCGGCCAGGGATAGCGCTCGCTGTCCGCCACCGGCAGCTGGTTCCAGGTGTCGTTGCCGCTGTAGACATCGGCATACTTGCTGCGGAACATGTCCGCATTGACGGCGCTGGCGACGATGGCGCTGATCTCCTCGTTGCTGGGCCAGAGGTCGGCGAGGGTGACCGGCTTGCCGTCTGCGTCCGTGCCCAATGGTTCCCGGTAGAGGTCGATACCCATGTTGCCGGCGAGAGCATAAGCCACCACCAGCGGCGGCGAGGCCAGGTAATTGGCCCGTACATCCTGGTGGATCCGGCCCTCGAAATTGCGGTTGCCGGACAGTACCGATGTCACCAGCAGATTGCCCTTTTGGATCGCTGTGGCGATATCCTCGGGCAGCGGGCCGGAATTGCCGATGCAGGTAGTACAGCCGTAGCCCACCAGGTAAAAGCCCAGCGCTTCCAGGTCCGCCATCAACCCGGTCTGTTCCAGGTATTCGGTGACCACCTTGGAGCCGGGAGCGAGGCTGGTCTTGACCCAGGGCCTGGTTTTCAGCCCGCGCTCCCGGGCCTTGCGCGCCAGCAGTCCGGCGGCCACCAGTACCGCGGGGTTGGAGGTATTGGTGCAGCTGGTAATCGCGGCAATCACCACGGCACCGTGTTGCAACTGGAACGGTTCGTTGCTGCCGCGCTTGATGGTGACGCCGTTGAGAGCGGTCGCCTCGGACTCGGTGACGGTGCCGCCTTCTTCCTCCCAGTCACCCTCTTCGCCTGATACCAGAATCAGTTCCTGGAACTCCGACAGGACCTTGGCAAAGCTGGCCTTGCTTTCGGTGAGTGGTACCCTGTCCTGGGGTCGCTTGGGGCCGGCGAGGCAGGGTACGACTTCTGCCAGGTCCAGCTTCAGAGTGGCGCTGTAGCGCGCTTCCGCGCTGTCTTTGTCGTGCCAGAGACCCATGGTTTTCATGTAGGCCTCGACCAGCTCCAGCTGCTCCTCACTGCGCCCGGTGAGGCGCAGGTAGTTGATGGTCTCCGCGTCTACCGGGAAGATACCGCAGGTGGCGCCGTATTCCGGTGCCATGTTGGCGATGGTGGCGCGGTCGGCGAGGCTCAGGTGAGCCAGGCCCGGGCCGAAAAACTCGACAAACTTGCCCACCACGCCGAAGCTGCGCAGCTGCTCGGTGACCGTGAGCACCAGATCGGTGGCGGTGGCACCCTCGGGTAACCGACCGTCGAGCCGAAATCCCACGACCTCGGGAATCAGCATGGTCACGGGCTGTCCCAGCATCGCCGCCTCGGCCTCAATGCCGCCCACGCCCCAGCCCAGCACGCCGAGGCCGTTGATCATGGTGGTGTGGGAGTCGGTACCCACCAGGGTATCCGGATAGGCCAGGCGCTTGCCGTCCTGTTCGCGCGTGAAGACCCCGCGAGCGAGAAGTTCCAGGTTGACCTGGTGCACAATGCCGGTGCCGGGGGGGACTACCTTGAAGTTGTCGAAGGCTTCCTGGCCCCAGCGCAGGAACTGATAGCGCTCCAGGTTGCGTTCTATTTCAATCTGCGTGTTGCGGGCGAGAGAGTCCTCCTTGCCGAAGTGGTCCACCATGACCGAGTGGTCGATGACCAACTCCACCGGCGATAGCGGATTGATCTTGCCCGGCTCGCCGCCCAGGTCGACCATGGCGTCACGCATGACGGCCAGGTCGACGATTGCGGGAACGCCGGTGAAGTCCTGGAGCAGAACCCGGGCGGGCACGAAGGCGATCTCCTGGCTGGGCGCTGCAGCGGGATCCCAGTTGGCCAGCGCCTCGATATCGCCGTCGCTGACAAAATCCTCCTCGCCGTGGCGCAGCAGGTTTTCCAGCAGCAGTTTCAGCGAGTAGGGCAGGGTGGCGGTGTCGCCGGCAGCGTCCAGTGAGTCGAAGGGAAAAATCGTGTAGTCCTTGCCGTCGACGGTTATGGACTGTTCCTTGCGGTAGCGTGTGCTCATGCCTGGTCCTCTCGGGTACTAAGGTGTTTCGGGACGCCGTGGCCCCAATCAGTTACCCTACTATAGCAGGCGGGCCGCCCGGCGTTGATACGAACATCGATCGCGGCCGTAATCATCCCCACAGGCACGGTTTTCCGCCCGGACCAGGGCGGTCTGCGCATTGGCACAGGCAGACAGGAAGGAGGCGTGAAGTGCGACCACACCCGTTGGCTCTCGCTGGCATGACCCTATGCCGGCTGGCGTTGCTGGCACTGCTGGCAGCGGTTTCCCCGGCACGCGCGGACGATGCCGTGCCGGTCGTCGTTGCTCAGGCAACCCAGGTCCCGATCCTGCGGGAGCTGAACCTGCACGGCACCGTGACCGCCCGGCGCAATGCCCGCCTGTCCGTGGCCACCGGCGGCCTGGTGACTGCGGTTGAGGTCGATACCGGTGATCGGGTCGAGGTCGGTGATTTGCTGCTGGAGCTGGATCCTGAGATGGCCCGGCTGCGGCGGGATGCGGCGTTGGCGCGTGCCGCGCAAGCCACAATCCGGCGCGATGATGCCCGCCGCAGGTTGCAGGAAGCGCGCGTGCTGTTGCCTCAGCGCGGCATTGCCGAAACGACCGTGCGCGACCTTGAGGCGGGCCTGGCTGAGGCCGAGGTGATTGGCGAGCAGGCACAGGCAGAGGCTGCATTGCAGGAGGCCCTCCTGGCCAGGCACAGCCTGCGAGCGCCCTTTGCCGGGGTTGTCAGCACCCGGCTGACAGACCTGGGCGAGTGGCTGGACCCCGGGCAGCCGGTATTCGAACTGGTGGGCATGGACGGGCTGTGGCTGGATTTCGCTGTGCCGGAGGATCACCTGGCGAGCCTGCGCCCCGGTGCTGCGGTCAATTTCATCCCGGGAGCGCGTCCCGCAGCGCAACATGGCGGCACCATCGAGAGTATCGTCCCCGTCGCGGAGCCAGGTGCGCGCACCTTCCTGTTGCGTGTCCTGCCAGACGCCGGCGCTGCTGCCGACCTGTTGCCCGGCATGTCAGTGACTGCACTGCTGCAGCTGGAAACGGGCCGTGTGGGAGTAACAGTCCCCCGCGATGCCATCCTGCGCTATCCCGATGGGAGGATAGTGGTGTGGTCGGTTGCTGAAGCGGCCGACGGTGCAGCCGTAGCGGTGGAAAACGTGGTGGATGTCGGTCTCGCTTTCGGTGGCCGCATCGAGATCAGGGCGGGACTGGCAGCCGGCAGTCAGGTGGTCGTGCGTGGCAACGAGGCCTTGCAGCCCGGGCAAGCCTTGACGGTGACGGGTACCTCACCATGATGCTCGCGAAGCGTGAACGCTGTGTTTGAGCAGGTGGTTCAGCGGGGTACCCTGGTCACGGTCATTGTGCTGATGGTGCTGGTGGTTGGCGTCATCGCGGCGCTGCGCATCCCGGTGCAAATGATTCCCGACCTGGATACACGGGTAATCAGCGTGCGCACGACCTGGCCGGGAGCGACGCCACAGGATGTGGAAAAAGAAATCCTGGTGGAGCAGGAGGAGTACCTGCGCAATTTGCCCAGCCTGTCGCGTATCGTTGCTTCGGCGCGTAGTGGCAGCGCCGAGATTGAGCTGGAATTCCCTTTTGGCACCGACATCACGGAAATGCTGATTCGGGTCAACAATGCACTCAGCCAGGTGCCGGCCTACCCTGAAAACGTCGATGAGCCGCGGATTTTCGCCAACTCCTTTTCCGCCAATTCGTTCATGTTCTTCAGCATCGCCCCGCTCGCCGGCAACCCGCGGCAAGTGGACATGGACCGGGTGCTGGATTTTGTCGAGGACAACGTCAAGCCGCGGGTGGCCAGGGTCCCGGGGGTGTCCGAGGTCAGCGTCGGCGGTGGTGCCGAGCGCCAGATCCAGATCCTCGTCAATCCGGGGCGGCTGGCGCAGCGTGGGCTGACCCTGACTGATGTGCGGGAGGCGGTGCGCGGCCGCAACCGGGACCGTTCCGGCGGTGATATCGAGTCGGGCAAGCGGGAATATCTACTGCGCACCGTAGGCCGTTTCGAGGACCTGGCCGAACTGGAGCAGCTGATCCTGGTCCGGCGCGGCGATGCTGTGATTCGCCTGCAGGATGTGGCGGCAGTCCGGGCGGGGAATTTCGAGAAACGCAATCTCTCGTTCTACAACGGCGACCCGAATATTTCCCTGTCGATCCGGCGCGAGTCCGGTTCCAACGTCATCGACATCAAGCGCGAGATGCTGCTGGAGCTGGAGGCTATCAACGCAGAGTTGCTGCAGCCCGCCGGGCTGCAGATGCGCCTGACCTCGGACGATGTCCGCTATGTCCAGGCTTCCGTGCGCAATGTCTGGCAGAACCTCGTTTTGGGGGCGCTGTTTGCCACCCTGGTCATGTACCTGTTCCTGCGCTCGGGGCGGGCTACCGCTGTCGGGGTCATGGGTATTCCGCTGTGTATAACGGTAGCGTTTCTGGGCTTGCTGCTGGCCGGGCGTACCATCAACGTGATTTCGCTGGCGGGCATTGCTTTCGCAATAGGGATGACCCTCGACAACAGCATCGTGGTCCTGGAAAGCATCGAACTCGAACGCCGCAGGGGCGCATCCCGGTTGCGGGCCGCGGTGGAGGGCGTACGCCAGGTCTGGCCGGCGGTGTTCGCCTCCACCATGACGACGGTGCTGGTGTTCATTCCCGTGGTCTTCATCGAGGAAGAGGCCGGACAGCTGTATTCAGACGTCGCGGTGGCCATTGCCGCGGCGATCCTGGCTTCCATGCTGGTGGCTATCACCGTACTGCCCACCGCGGCCGCGCGCCTGTCCCTGGGACGCAGCGGCTCCGCGGATGCCGGCATCGGCCTGCGCTGGCGGGAAATTACCCTCGGCTCTGTCGCTTTCCTGCTGGCCAACGCCCGCCGGCGCATCGCCTGCATAGCCGTGGTGACCGGCGTCAGCCTGTGGTTCATGATCGCGCTGACACCGCCGGCGGAATACCTGCCGGAGGGAGAGGAGCCCAAGGTTTTTGCTGTGATGAATGCGCCGCCGGGTTACAACCTGGGCGCCATGGCAGAGATCGCCCAGGAGGTGAGCGCGGGGCTGCTGCCCTTCGTCGATGCCGATCCCGACGCTTTTGGCCGCGGCGAGGCTGAAGTGCCGGCGCTGTCCTATATCAATATGCGGGTGGCACCGGATTCGATGCGGATCATTTCGGAGCCGGTCAACCCGGCTGATATCGAAGCCCTGATGGATGTGCTGACCGAGCGCTACCGACAGTATCCGGGCATGCGGGCATTTGCCGCCCGCGGCTCCATCATCACCAGCAATGACGGCGGTACCCGCAGCGTCAACCTGGATATCTCCGGAGCCAGTTTGACGGATATCTACGCGGTGGCGCTGGCGGCCTACCGGCAGGCGGAGCAGGTTTTCGACAACCCGCGGATCCAGAGCCGACCATCGTCGCTTACCCTGGCCCAGCCCCTGGTGGAGGTCCGTCCGGACTGGGAGCGGGCGGCGGAGTTGGGACTGGACGCCGATGCCATCGGGTTTACGGTGGCGGCGCTGACCGACGGCAGCTATGTCGATGAACTTTTCCTCGCCGACGACAAGATTGATATCTATCTCTATAGCGATGTCGGCCAGGCGGCATCGCTGGACTCGATGCCGCAGCTGCCGATTTACACGCCTGCGGGTGCCGTGGTGCCGCTGAGTTCACTGGCGCAGATCGTGGAGACCGTGGACACCGCCCAGGTGCGGCGTGTCAATGGCCGGCGCACCGTGACGCTGAATATCATCCCGCCTCGCAGTGTGCCCCTGGAAACGGGCGTGGAGATGGTTCGTGAGCAGGTGGTGCGCGAACTGCAGGGCCGCGGGGAAGTGCCCGCGGGGGTCAGCATGACGATATCGGGCGCGGCGGACCAGCTTGATGCGACCCGGGAAGCGCTGCTCGGAAACTATGCAGTGGCGCTGGTGCTTGTCTATCTGCTGATGGTGGCAATCTTCAGCCACTGGGGCTACCCGTTGCTGATCATGACCTCCATTCCGCTGGGAATAGCGGGTGGCATCGGTGGCCTGTGGATCCTCAACGCAGTGGGTGGCTGGTTGCCGCTGCTGGGCATGGCCCGGATTGTGCAGCCCTTCGACATGATCACCATGCTCGGCTTCCTGATTCTCATGGGAACGGTGGTCAACAACCCGATATTGATCGTGCACCGCGCGGTGGGGAACCTGGCCGGGCAGGGCATGACCGCGGTGGCAGCCGTGCAGGAAGCCGTGGAGGCGCGTCTCCGCCCCATCGCCATGTCCACCATTACTACCCTCTGCGGTCTGGCGCCTCTGGTGCTGATCCCGGGCGCCGGCACCGAACTGTACCGGGGGGTGGGCGTCATAGTCATGTTTGGTATCCTTGGGGCGGCGATTGTAACCCTGACCCTGTTGCCGGCACTGACGGTTTTCGTCCTGCAGTGGCAGCAGTATCGCCTGGCACGCCGCCGGGAAACCACTGTATGAGGGATGCCGTGACCACAGGATTGTCTGATGACTACCGCGAGAGTCAGTGGCCCATGCCGCCACGTACCGAAAACCAGGAGGGGCAGCCCCGGCGGCTTGGAGTGGAGCTGGAGTTCTCCGGCATCCCGCTGGACCGCGTGGTCGACCTGATGCGGAAGCATCTCGGTGGCGAGGTGCAAACGGTGTCACCCTATGAGTTGTTCCTGCGCGACAGCAGCCTGGGTGATTTCGCGGTGGAGCTGGATTTTGCCTGGCTCAAGCGCCGCGGGCGCGCTCGCGCGCTGGAGGATAACCCCGATGAATTGGGCCAGTTTGGCGAGAGCGTACTGAAACTGGCAGCGGAGCAGGTGGTACCCTTCGAGATTGTCAGTCCGCCGATTGCCATGGCGCAGCTGTGGCGCCTGGGAGACCTGTTCCAGGTCCTGCGCCAGGCTGGTGCGGAGGGCACCAGCGTTGCCCCCCATTATGCCTACGGCCTGCACCTGAATCCGGAGATGCCCGACCTGGAGGCCGCCACGATCCTCGCCTATCTGCGGGCCTTTGTCTGCCTGTTCGACTGGTTGCGGGAGCGCAGCAAGGTCAATATCAGTCGCAGGATTACACCCTACATTGATCCTTTCGAGAAGCCCTACATCAAGCTGCTGCTGCAGCAGGACTATGCCCCTGAGCAGGCGCAGCTGATAGACGATTATCTGCGCCACAACCCCACCCGCAACCGGGCACTGGACATGCTGCCTCTGCTTGCACACCTTGATGAGAAGCGGGTGCGCAAGGCGGTCGCCGACGACCGCATCAAGTCCCGCCCAACCCTGCACTACCGGCTGCCGAATTGCGAGATTGATGACCCGAACTGGTCCCTGGTGCAGCCCTGGCGCGCGTGGCTGCAGGTGGAGGCGCTGGCCTGTGATCCTCCGCGGCTGCAGCGCATTACCCGCCGTTATCAAGAGCACCTGTCCGGCCTCGCCGGGGGGCTGTTCGGCGACTGGGCAGAAGTCAGCGCCGAATACCTGTTGCCTGAACTGGCATGAAGCGGCCGCAGATCGGTGTCACTGGCAGCGACCGGGGGCTGCCACTCGCCTGGTGGTTCATCCGCTGGGCACTGTGGCGATCCGGTGCCAGCGCCACCTATCTGACCCATTCCTGCCCGGGCGACCTGGCGGCCCTTGATGGCATCGTGATCAGCGGTGGAGACGACATAGACCGCGCTTTATACCTTGACGAAGACGACGCACCCGGGCCAGCCGATCCGGAGCGGGACCGCTTTGAAATCCGCGTCCTCGAGCATCTTATGGGCAGTCGCCTGCCGGTGCTGGGGATCTGTCGTGGCGCCCAGTTGATGAATGTGGTGCGCGGTGGGACCCTGTACCCCGACCTGCGCAATCTGCGCCGGAAAACCTCCAACCGCCGCACACCACTGGCGCGCAAGACCCTGCTGGTGGAGTCAGCCTCCGGACTGGAAGCCATCCTGGGAGAGGGCCGGACACGGATCAACAGTCTTCATCAACAGGCCATCAAGGACCTCGGTGAGGGGCTGGTGGTCAGCGGACGGGATCTGGACGGCTTCGTGCAGGCGGTCGAGCACCCGGCGGAGCCATTTCTCTATGGCGTGCAGTGGCACCCGGAGTACCTGCCCTTGCGGGCGCCGCAGCGGGCGCTGTTCCGGGCCCTGGTGCAAGCCGCCGCAGGCGATGAACGCTTTGCGCTCAAGTGATAGACTAGGCCTATTTTCCAGGTAAGAGGATATTTTATGAGCGAATCTGATGCCGATAAGCACTCGCAATGCATGGAGCGTTTTATCGAGCTGGCCAATACCATGAAAAACGACGGTGTACCGACCCGGGTCGTATCAGCGGCCCTGATGACGGCCTCGGGGGTTTACGCAACCTATTCCGTTGCCGGCAATGAAGGCGGCTTGAACGCCTCCGGCGTCGACAAGGTCACAGCGGCGTACAAGCAGAACCTGGAGAATGTGCAGCGCGCCAAGCGCGAGCAGGCGGACGCCGCAGGGTCTCAGTCCAACACCTGAGTGCTGGCCGGGAGACGCTCTTCGGCGCGGATCTCCCTGATCTGGTCGAGGAAGTATCCGGGCGCGAGCATTGGTCTTAGCTCAGCCGCGGTCACCGGGCGGCTGAACAGGTAGCCCTGAATCACGTCGGCACCATGGCGGGAAAGGAAGTGAAACTGTTCGCTGGTTTCCACGCCCTCAGCGACCAGTTCCAGTTGCATGGATTGGCCCATGGCGATGATTGCCCGCACCAGGCTGGCGTCATTGGCGCTTTTGTCGAAGTCGATCACGAAGCTGCGATCTATCTTCAGTTCGTCGAGCGGGAACCGGCTCAGATAACTGAGCGAGGAATAGCCGGTTCCGAAATCGTCGATGGAGAGGCGCAGCCCCATTGCCTTGAGTTCCTGCAGGGCCTTGACCGTGCTGTGGCTGTCTTCCATCAGAATGCTTTCGGTGAGCTCCAGTTCCAGCGCTGAAGGTGGTACGCCACTGGTCTCCAGAATCTCTTTCACGGTGGGGCAGAAGTTCTTGTTGAACTGCAGTGCCGAGACATTCACCGCAATTTTCGGTAGCTCCAGTCCCTCCTTCCGCAGCTCGACGAGTTCGCGACAAGCCTCCCGAATGCCCCAGTTGCCCATCTCGCCAATGAGTCCGATTTCCTCCGCGACCGGGATAAACCGGAACGGCGGAATCATGCCCTGCTGCGGATGCTGCCAGCGCAGCAGGGCCTCCACGCCAACTACAGTGCCGGTGCGTGTGTCCACCTGTGGCTGATAGTGGAACAACAGTTCATTCCGCTCCAGGGCCTTGCGCAAATCCGTTTCCAGCTGCAGCCGTTCCACCCCGGCTGCGTCCATGTCGCTGGTATAGAATACGAAAGTATTCTTGCCCCTCGCCTTGGCGTGAAACATGGCGGTGTCGGCGGCCTTCAGCAGCCCCTCAAGGTCGTCGGCATCATTCGGGGCCAGGGCAATACCGATGCTGGGGGTGATCACCAGTTCGTGGCCATCGATCTCCACCGGCTCCAGTAATGCAGTCAGCAAACGCTGCGCGACCTTGCTGACCGCCTCGGCATTCTCGACCTGGTTGAGCACCACGGTGAACTCATCACCACCGAGCCGCGAGACATCAATACGCGACTCCGAATCGACAAAGTGAGCCACCACGTCACTGTCGCGGACACAGCTGGCGAGACGGTCCGCGACTTCCCGCAGCAAGGTGTCGCCAGCGCTGTGTCCCAGGGAATCGTTGACCCGTTTGAAATTGTCGAGATCGAGAAACAGCAGCGCCAGCATTTCGTCGTTGCGCTTGGTCAGGCGCAGCAGCAGGTCGAGCTGCTCGGTGAAAAGGCGCCGGTTGGGCAGGGAGGTGAGGCTGTCAAAGTACGCCATCTGGCGCAGCCTGTCCTTGGTTTCCGTGACCTGCTTTACCGCCTGGTTGAGCTCTTCGTTGCGCTGGGAGAGTTGCGCTGTGCGCTCCTCCACTTTCATGCTGAGCAACTGGTGATCGACCCCGATGCGGGTTTTGTAACTGTTGAGGCCGCCGATGATTGCGTTGAGTACGGCGGCGATTTCCTTGACTTCACCTTCGCCATCAATAGTCAGCGGCTGGTCGACATTGCCGCCGGCGATCTTGTCGGCCATTTGCGCCAGTCGCGCCAGCGGTGCCGTGAGACGACGGGTATAGCGGCTGATCATCCAGCTGGCAGTAACAACGATGAGCAGTGCGATGACCGCCATGATCCCGAGCACAGGCAGTATCTGCAACAACAGCATGCTGCGGCTGATACCGATGTGGAGGTAGCCAACAACGAAGCGGCTGCCCTGGGGCATGGCCAGGGCTGCCCCGAAATCCTGCCGGGTCAGGTTGATGCGGGTTGGGTTGACCGCGGAAAACACTGGCAGGGACAGGTCGATTACCTGCTCACCGCCGACCAGGGTTGCCAGTGCAGCGCTGGCCGGTGGGCTGACATCACCGGCATGGGATGTCTGGTTTGTGTCCAGGCTCGATACCCCGGTCCCACGCAACGTCTTGAACGCCGGTACTCCGTCCATGGCGCCGGGGAACCGCTCCTGCGACGCCAGCAGGGCGCCTTCGGGATCACTGAGACGGACAAAACTGACGGCGGACGAGATCCTGACGAGGCGGCCGAGGGCTGCATCCAGTTCCGCGGCATCACGCAGGTACATGTTGGCGGGCAGCTGTATTTCGCTGGCCACCTCTGTGGCTGCCTTCTGCAACAGAGCGTCCTGCTGCAGCTCGAATTCCCGTATTCCCAGGGCCAACAGTACCGCTACGGCAATGCCGATTGTGGTCGAGAATACAAACAGGTTGATGCGGCCGGCAACGGTCAAGTGCCTGGTCTCCACTGGGGAAGTTCGATTCGGGTGTACGCTGCACCCAAAGGTACGTTATTTCGCGGGGTTGCGGCAATAAGGAAACGTCCGGGGACCCTGTTTTCGGGCTTGCGCCTCAATCAGCGCAGCAAGATAGCGCAATTTCCGGCGAGCACGGTGTCTTGCCCAGGGGGCGACCCAGTAGCCGGCCGGTATCAGATCGCCCCAGCCAAGACTGTCCACAACGACAAGCCGGATGGGCCTTTGGGCCCGCTGCTGGACCACGATGTTGTGCAGCAGCAGGCGCCGCGACGGCATTCCCAGCGCCTGCCAGTCACGGTTGAAATCGGCGAGTGCGGTCTGCAGACTGGCATCCAGCCCGCTGCGGCTCAGGTATGCCTGTAGCGTCAGGGAGATATTGCCGTCATCGTCCCGGATCAGCTCGCTGCGCAGACCAGGCCCGAGATTGGTGGGCACCATGCCATCAATCCTGGGTACCAGTCGGTACGCGGCCTCTCCGATACTGCGTTCCAGCCACCGGTAGACGCGGATGTCCTGCAGATTGTCATCGAAGCGTTGCAATGGTTTGAGTCGTTTCAGCCAGGACTGCCCGCGGCGCTTGCGCGCCGGCGTGCGATCAGGGCGCAGTATCTTGATGCACCAGCCCGGATCCAGTGGGTCGACGAAGCAGAGGCGGCTGTCGCCACCCGCGAACGCATTGCCGGCGTCGCCCAGCTGACGTTCTGCCGGACCAGGGTTGGGAGGCGTTTTACTCGAGCCAGTGATCGATCTCTCGCGCAATGCGTGTCGCCTCTTGCAATGGTGACTGCGGGGCAGACATTCTACCCTGCGCTTCCAGGTCTTCCAGCCGCTGCAACCGGCCCTGCTGCAGGAGATTCCGGATGCCCTGGCCAACACGCCCTGCGCGCCGCGCTGGCACCGCCAATATCCCCACCGCAGCGCCGCAACTCAGACTCTCGTAGACCATTGAGGCACTGTCCTCGGTCACCCAGATCACACCACTGCGGGCATAGTGCTGCAGCAACCAGTCCGGGTCGGTCTCCTCCACAGGGACCACCTGGAGCCCGGGAATCGGCTGTTGGCGGACCATGGAGAGGAAGCTTGCGGGGGTGCGGCGCGAGGTGGTCAGTACCCAGGTGACTTGCGGTAGAGCGACCTGCAGGCGCCGCAATTGTTCTGCCAGCTGGGCGTTGTTCCAGCGGTAGTGTCTGGAGGGTCCCCCCACCAGGATCAGGCCGCAATCCGCCCTTGCTGCGGCGGCAGGGACCACCGGATTCAGGGGCCCAAGGCTGAGCAGTAGTTTCCCGGAGGGGCTGAGCCGATCGTGTTCGGGGACGACGCACAGGTCGAACAGTGGGCGGGGCAGCCCGGGGTTCATCAGCGCCACCAGCTTGCCGCCGTGGCGCCAGCGGAGGTACAGGCCCCGCCAATGACTGCGGCGGCCGGCGGTCAGGATCAGGTCCGGGGCGGGCAGGTCGGCGATGGAAGTGCCCCTGCCGACCAGGCAAATGTGCACTGGCCTGAGAGACCGCAGGGCCTGCGCCAGGCCGGCCAGTTGACGCCGGTGCCCCTGACGGTCGTCCTCCAGGCACCAGATCACCCGCTTGGTCGCGCTGTCGGTCACGCTGTGACGTGGACGTCGGGTCGCTCAATACTTGCGAGGTCGATGCCGTAGGCGCCCGGCTCAAGGCTGCGCACAATGTTGACAGGTGGTCGTGCAGCTCTGTCGTTTTGCTCCTGCAACTCCCTGGGCATCGGTGTGGCCAGCTGCTGCTTGTGCGAATCCAGAAGCACCAGGATCTTCGGGTGCAGGCGCCGGGTACGGTACTCGGCAACCACCACCCCGACTTCGCCGGAACTCAGCTCGACAAGAGTGCCGGCGGGATAGACACCGATAGCCCTGATGAAGGCTTCGACCAGTTCGGCCTGGAAATCTGTGTTGCGGGCATCGTAGAGAACCCGGATCGCCTGGGAGGGGGATATGGCGGCCGCGTACTCCCTGTTGCTGGTGAGAGCGCCGTAGGTATCAACGATCGCAGCGATGCGGGCGACTGCGGGGATCATGTCACCTTTGGTCCCAAGCGGGTAACCGGAGCCGTCGTGGCGCTCATGGTGATGCGCAACCATGTTGATAATGTCAGGATTCATGATGCCGCTTTCTTCAATGATCTTCAGGCCGTGGGAAACGTGATCCTGCACATGTGCCGACTCCCTGGCGGTCAACGGGCGCTGAGCCCGTAGCACTTCCGGATCCACGCGCAGTTTGCCGATGTCCATCAGCATTCCGCCCATGGCCAGCGAGCGCAGGTCCTGACGCGAAAAACCGACCTCCCTGCCCAGCGCCACCGCCCAGATGGCGGAACTGAGGGCGTGCTCGTAACTGTAATGGTCGTGCTGCTTCAGCCGCGCCACCCACAGGCAGGCGTCGGGATTGCGACTGATGCTTCCGATGAGCGGTTCCACCGATTTCCGCAGGTGGATGATGTTGATCTTGCCCCCTTTGCCAACTTCCTCGAAAATCTCGCAGAGGTCGTTGATCAGCAGGTCCAGAGCCTTTTCGGCGCGGGGTCGCTCCTCGCTGAAGGCGGTTTGGTCGCCATAGGTTTCCAGGTACCGGTCGCGGAAGATGTGGGTAACAGGAGCGCGCTTGTGCGAGACAGTGCCTTTGCGCTTTACTTTCGCCGGGGCTTGCTTGCTCTGACGGGTATCCACGAATACGTAGTGGCAGAACTCCTGCAAGCGGGCAATCTGGGTCCGGTTCTCGATCCTGAACCCCTGGATCATGAACGGCGTTTCCAGCCACGGCCGGTCCAGGGCACTGACAAACATGCCTACTTCCAGCTCAGCAGTGGCGATCTTGATTGTCTCAAGCATGCCGCAACACGCCCCCCGGACAGCAGCCCGTTACCTCTTTAAGGCGTAGGTTAGCCCCGGAAGCGGTATTTGTAGCGAATTTTCTGTAGAAAAGCCGAAAAATCTGGAGAAATTGGTGTTTTTCCCCGCTCAGCGCAACTGATTGCCCCAGTGGCGGCATCTCAGGGCATCAAACTGGTCCTTGTAGACCTGCCGCTGGCGTTTCCACTGATCCATTTTCTGCGCTGAGCCGCCACCCTTGCGCCTGGCATCGAGCCGTTCAATCCTGTCCTGAAGCTGGCGACAGGTGTCAAGGCTGGCGTCTGCCTCCTGGGAAATTGCGCCGGTGCTGACCATTGCCAGCGCAGTCGCCACCAGTGCGACGGCCATTTTCTGTCCCGCAAACATCTGCCGATCCTCCCTGATACGGTGATAGTGTGCCAATGGTAGGCGGGAATTCGCCGTTCCGCGGTGTTGTGGCCTGAAAGGATCGAAAATTGCCCCGACGGTCGCAATCAGATGCCGAATTGGCGGTGGAGATCAAGGGACTTCAGGTCAACGCCAAAGGCCCCCGGTTCCAGCGCCCGCTTGACGGTCGGCATGGGCTTGCGCAGCCAGCCTGATGTGGACGCCTGCAGCTTCAGCAACTGGGGTTTTTCCAGTGGACGTTTCTTCTGGTCCAGAACCAGCAGCACGGTGGGGCGCAGGCGGTGGGCGCGGTATTCCGCCACCACGACGGCAACGGAGCCGTCAGACAGCTCCAGCAGCGTGCCGGCGGGATAGATCCCGACCGCGCGGATAAAAGCCTCGACCAGTTCCGCCTGGAAGCCGATATCCCGCTCATCGTAGAGAACGCGCATCGCTTCCGCCGGGGAGACCGCCGGAGCATGGCCGCGATCAGTGGTCAGGGCACCATAGGTGTCCACCAGTCCGGCGATGCGCGCGAACGTGGGGATGCGATCCTCCGCCAGGCCCCTCGGGTAGCCAGAGCCGTTGTAGCGCTCGTGATGATGCGCGGCCATATCCAGTATGTCGCGATTCATGATGCCGCTGGTCTGGATGATGTCCAGGCTGTAATCGATGTGCTCCCTGACTGCCGCCATCTCCTCCGCCGAGAGCGACCTTTGCGCTCCCAGCAGGTCCGGGTTGACCCGCAGCATGCCCACATCCATCAGCATTCCGCCGACACCCAGGGCGCGGAGATCCTGCTTCGGCAGGCCCAGCTCCCGCCCGAGAGCAACGGCCCAGATGCCGGAACTCAGGGCCCGGTGATAGGTGTACTGGTCGTGGTGCTTCAGTCGCGCAACCCAGACGCAGGCATCCGGGTTGCGACTGATGCTGCCAACCATGGGGTCGATGGACTGCTTCAGCCGGACCACGTTGACCTTGTTGTTGCGGGTGACCTTGAGGTACATGTCCTCGACGTCCTCGGTCAGCGCCGTGACCACCGCGCTGGCCTTGCGGTGTTCCTCCATGAAGTCGGTCTTGTCCCTGTAGGACTTGATGCTGCGGTCGAAGAAAATCGTCTCTATGGGCAAGTGCTTGCGACTGCCGCGGGTTTTGGGCAGCTCCAGCTCCGGTTCCGGGGCCACCTGCTCCGTATCCACCAGCACGTACTTGCAGAACTTCTGGAGCTGCAGGATCTCGTCCCTGCTGGCAATGCGAAAACCCTGCAGCGGAAAGGGCGTACCCAGCCACGGCCGATCCAGCTGGCTGACGAACATGCCAACCTGCAGGTCTTCGGTGGGGACTTTTCGGGTATCCAGCATGGACGGGTCCACGTTTGTGCAAAAGTGCGATTGTAACGCGCAAGTCCTTTTAATTGCAGGTGTCGACCTCGGTGTCGGCTGTTTTTGGTATAGTCCTTGCGCTGGCGTTGATAGTATTGAAATGAACCTGACAGGGAGTTTTTACATGCGACAGAGTAGCGTACCTACCAGTGGCGTGGTGGTCACGGGTGCCGCTTCGGGTATCGGCCGTGCCTGCGCCGAGGCGCTGGCGGCGGCGGGGCGGCCGCTGGCCTTGTGGGACCTGAATCATGACGCGGTTTGCACGCTGGCCAACGCGCTCGGTGCAGAACACGGTGTCGCCGCTGTTGGACTGCAGGTGGATGTGGCGGATCCGGCTGCCATCCATGCGGCGGCCAACTCCACCCGGGAGGCTATCGGCGGCATCGGGGGGCTGGTGCATGCCGCAGGCATGGTCCTGCAGATGCCGGTTGCTGACACCGCGGTGGAGGCCTGGGACCGGCTCCTGAACGTCAATCTCCGGGCGCTGCTGCTGTCGGTGCAGGCGCTGCTGCCCGACCTGGAGCAGAGCGGCCATGGTGCGGTGGTGGGTATCGGCTCCATCAATGCCACCCTGGGCAACGGCCTGATTCCCGCCTACAGTGCCTCCAAGGGCGGCATGATTTCCCTGGTGCGCTCTCTGGCCGATGATCTGGGGCCACGGGGCGTCCGCATCAATGTCGTCTCCCCCGGGCAGATCCGTACGCCGATGCTGCAGCCGGCGGTGGACGCCCTGCCCGAGGGGACGTTTGAGCGCCGCATCCTGCTGGGGCGTCTGGGAGAGCCCCGGGAGGTGGCGAATGCGGTAGCATTCCTGCTCTCGGACCAGGCCAGCTATATCACCGCCGCGGAACTGGTGGTGGATGGCGGCAATATTTCATCCCAGCGTTGAGGAACTGACAATGCAGACCTTCGAACGGAAAGTGGCACTGGTAACGGGTGCGGGTGCGGGCATCGGTCGTGCGGTCGCCTGCGCGCTGGCAGGTGCGGGTGCCAGTGTGGTGGTCGCCGATATTGTGGAGGCGGGCCGGGAAACCGTGGCACTCATCGAGGCGGCGGGCGGCAGTGCCGTGTTTGTGCGCACGGATGTACAGAGCAGCGCCGACACCGCGGCCATGGTGCGGGAGGCGGTTGCCCGCTACGGGCGCCTCGACATCGCCATCAATAATGCCGGCATCGATCCCGAGGTGGCCCCGGAAGCCGAGTGGGACGAGGCCGCCATGGCGCGCATCCTGGGGGTCAACGTGCAGGGGGTATTTCTCTGCCTCAAGCATGAGATTGCCCAGATGCTGACCCAGGGTGGCGGTGCCATCGTCAACCTGGCGTCGGCGGCCGGCGTGGTCGGCGTCGCCAACAAGCCCGCCTACACTGCCAGCAAGCATGCCGTGGTGGGCCTCACCAAGGCCTCCGCCCTGCAGTACGCCAGCCGCGGTATCCGTATCAATGCCGTCTGCCCGGGCGCGGTGGACACCCGGATGCTGCAGGAGAACCTGGGCAGCGGGGTGGACAAGGCGCTGGTCGGTGCCAATCACCCCATCGGCCGGCTCGCGTCCCCCGAGGAGATTGCCAGGGCGGTGCTCTGGCTGTGCTCCGGGGATGCCGGCTATGTGGTTGGCCACGCCCTGGTTGTGGACGGCGGGCTGACGGTGCAGTAGAAGTTCCTCTCGCCCGGAGCCGGATCAGGCTCCGGGCGCCTGTCTTTGCCCGTCCTGAAATCCCCGGTCCGCTTGACCTTTTCCTGTTTGCAGGATTAAACTTATTGGTAATTTAACTCTAATCATAAGGAGTGACAGAGTTTATGGCTTACAGGGTAGATGGCATTGGTAGCGCCTGGCTGGGCGAGCACGAGGTACCGGTTCCGACATCGGTGAGCCCGGAGGCGCAGGACTACCTGTCCAGGAATCCCTGGGGTGACGCCCCCATGCCCGATGAGCCGGTGCCCATGTGGCATTTCCGCGAACCCATGGCGGCGGCTTTCGAGGCACTCAACCAGCAGGCGCAGTCGCTGTATCCGGTGGACATTGAGGAGATGGAGATCGCCGGTGTGCGCTGCCATATGATCCGCCCCCGGGACATGCCGGAGGCGCACCAGGGGCGCGTGCTGATCAACCTGCACGGTGGTGGTTTCGTTGTTGGTTCCGGCGCGCTGGTAGAGGCGATTCCCATTGCCCATCTGGCACAGGTGCCGGTCATTGCAGTCGATTACCGGTTGGCGCCGGAGCACCAGTATCCGGCAGCCGTAGAAGATGTCCTGGCGGTCTACCGGCAAGTGCTGGAGCAGTTTTCGGCAGACAAGGTGGGGATGTTTGGCAGCTCTGCCGGAGGTATTCTCACCGGCCAGGTCATCGTTCGCCTGCAGTGTGAAGGCCTGGCGTTGCCAGCCTGCGCCGGTGTTTTCTCGGCCGCGGGAAATCTCCAGGATTTTGGCGATACCCGCAACATCTTCACCCTCAGCGGCTTTTATGGCGCACACGGATTTCCGCTTGATCACGAGTTGAGTGAGGTGCGCAATTACCTGGGCGATGCCGACCCCCGCGACCCGCTGGTATCGCCCGAGCGGGGAGATCTGTCGCAGTTCCCCCCCACCCTGCTGGTGTCCGGCACCCGCGATGCCTTGCTCAGCGCCACCACCCAGTTCCATCGTGCACTGCTGCGCGCAGGACGGCAGGCGGAGCTGGTGGTTTTCGACGCCCTCCCGCATTCCCACTGGTACGCACTGCAGCTGCCGGAGACCCGCGAGGCACTGGCTATCATGGTCCGCTTCTTCAACAGCAAACTGGCCTGACGGCTACTGGATCCCGGCGCCATTGTCCCGGGAAGACACGAGGTTAAACATGGATATAGAACGCGCGAAGATCTTCCGCCCGGTGGCCGAGCCGCGGGTTATCGAGGCTGCCTACAGCGACGATCAGCACAGGCGCCTGCTGAGTGCTGTGCGCAACAACGGCCCTTACACCTTGATTATTTCTCAGCATTTCACATCCGCGGAAGAGCTGATTGCCACCACCTCGGGCTCGCTGCCGGAAGGTGTGGAGCCCAGCCTGGACATGTTCCTCACCCCGGTATTTCGCGGTTACTTCTCCTATGGGGGAGTCTGCAGCCAGCCGGAGATCGAGGATTGCTTTTACAATCCCAAGTTTCTCAAGCTGGTGCGGGATTATTGGGGGGCGAAGTACGCGGAGCCGGACAGCATGCTGTTCAATATTCAGGGCCCTTGCGACGGTAGTGGCAATCCCCATGTGGACGGCACGCGCTTCCGTGGCTTGACCATGGAGAACACCCCCATCTGGCTGATGAACACCATGGTCAAGTCCGGCTTGTTCAAGCGCTGGCAGGCGCGCAAGGCCCAGGTGATAGCCTGGTACTACAAGGGCAAAATCGGTGGTGGCTTTACCTACTGGCCGGATGGTCCCCATGAGCAGCCGAAGCAGATCCCGGCGCCCATGTGGGGCCGCGCCGTGGTGGTGGAGAACGAGATGATGTTCCACACCGCCCAGAGCTGCGGGCCGGTGGCAATGCGCAAACCGGAGGGGCTGGCGTTCGACTCAGTGATGGAGGTGGATCCATTGACGCCGGGTGGGTGGCAGATTCGCTCGGGCGACACAGTGATCCAGCAAATTCCCGAGCAGGAGTTCCGTTTCCTCGTTCACTGGGGCTCGAATGTCTACATGGACCTGGAGGAGCTGAAGCGCACCGTGGATCACACCGACGACATCACCCACGATCAGGTGTTTGACATCTTTATCGCCGATCTCAAGCAACGCGGCGTGAGGTTCGATATGCCTTCGGACCCGCTTGCCGACAAGGCCTTTATTGGACTCTTGAGCAGTGTCTACGATGTGGGCGCGCCGCTGTATTTCCCGCCAGAGCCCGAAGACACACGCGCTGCCTGAATAAAAAGGAAACCACTATGTACGCAATGATCATTGAGGAGACGGGCGGCCCCGAAGTACTCAAGTTTGCGGAGATTGATACTCCAGTGCCGCAGCCGGGTGAATTACTGATCCAGGTAGCGTATGCCGGGGTCAATCCGGCGGACTGGAAAAATCGTCAGGGTTTTCTGGCCCAGTTCCGGCCCTACAGCTTCCCCTACATCATCGGTTTTGATGCCGCCGGTGTGGTAGCTGCGCTGGGCGAGGGTGTAACCGGCTTCGCGGTGGGGGACAGGGTATTTACGCCCACCAACCACGGCCAGGGCGGGCAGGGCAGCTATGCTGAATATGTGCTGGCCAGCGCCGACCGGGTCGCACACATCCCCCCGGGCCTCGGTTTTGCCGAGGCGGCCGCGCTGCCGGTGGCGGCGCTGACCGCCTGGCAGGCCCTGTTCGACCGCGGCGGTCTGGAGGCGGGGCAGACTGCCATGATCCACGGAGGTTCCGGCGGGTTGGGCAGTTTTGCAGTGCAGTTTGCACGCTGGGCAGGAGCCCGGGTGGCGGCGACCTGCTCTACCGCCAATGTCGAGTACCTGCAGTCTCTGGGGGTGGAGCGGGTCATTGATTACCGCCGGGAAGACATCGCCACCGTCATTCAGGCCTGGGCGCCAGGCGGGCTCGACTACCTGATGGATGCGGTGGGCGTGAGTACCCTGCCCAATGGTCTTGATTTGGTGCGCAGCGGGGGGGCCTTCGTCAGCATCCCAACATTGACCGATGACGGTGACATTCCCGCCGCCGCTGCAGCCGGGGCTGCCAGGGGGGTGAACCGGGTGTTCTCAACCATGGATGACATCGGTTGCAGCGCCACCCTGCGCAGGATCGGCGCGCTTCTGGTCAGTGGCGACATCACCCTGCCACCCCTGCGCGAGTTCGCCCTGAAAGAGGCGGCGGAGGCTCACCGGGTGATTCAGCAGGGCCACAACCGGGGCAAGATGGTGCTGAAAGTCGCAGACCTCTGAGCACGGTGGACGGGCTCGCGCCCGCCGGCATGGCGCCTGTCTCGCGCACTTCCTTTACAAATAATTTATATGTAATATAAATACAAATAAACATTTGATTCCAGCTCCCAACGAGGTGCGCCATGCCCGCAAGACACTTTCCACGGAAACAGCTCCCCCTGACAGTTCAAGCCCTGGTTGCCAGCTTCGCCCTGGGCCTGCCGTTTGCCGCAGCGCCACTGTCTGCCCAGGAGTTCGCCCGCCTGGAGGAAGTCGTGGTTACCGCGCAGCGCCGGCAGGAGAGCATTCAGGATGTGCCCATCGCCATCAGTGCCATTGATGCCGAGCGACTGCGCCAGCAGAACATCAACAGTGCCTTCGACCTGCTGGGCAAGGTGCCGTCCCTGACGGTGAGCAGCGCCGGTAACCCGCGCAACGCCGAGGTGGTCACCATACGCGGTCAGGGCGCCACTTACCTGGCGCCGGTTGGAGTGGTGAACTATTTTGCCGAAGTGCCGCTGATCCAGTCGGGCATCATCGCCAATCAGGGCGGACCGGGCACCTTCTTTGATATTGGTTCGCTGCAGGTGTTGCGCGGGCCCCAAGGCACCCTGTTTGGGCGCAATACTACCGGCGGTGCCCTACTGTTGGGGCCGCAGCAACCAACGGATGAACTGGACGGTTATCTTCAGGCCCAGGTCGGCAATTTCGACAATCAGGAGCTGGAGGCGGTACTGAACCTGCCGCTGGTGGATGACCGGCTGATGGTGCGGCTCTCATTCAAGGATGTCAGGCGCGACGGCTTTACCCGCGACGTTGGCCCCCAGGCCTTCGGCTACAGCGATCTCTGCTCGCCAACGCCCCAGCCCCTGTGTGCCGCCTTTGCGCCCGGCGAACGCTCCGCGGGGTATGCGGGCAAGGATTACGACAACAAGGACTACTGGCACGGCCGTCTCGGGGTGCTGTGGCGACCGACTGATAACCTGGAAAACCATCTCCTCGCCCTGCGTTCCAGCGCGAAGGACAACGGCACCGGTTTTGTCTTCAGCGGCGCCGGGCCCGGGCCGAATGTTGCCAACCTGGCCGGCAATTTTGCCTATGGTCTCAACAACCTGTTCTCCGGCGACGTATTCAATGCGGACATCACTCAGGACATTATCGGGCGCCAGCGCGAACTGGGGCCGCGCAAGACTGCGATGAACCAGGATCAGTTCACCCACATTGAGCACGATGCCTTGATCAACACCTTGTCGTTGCAACTGACAGACAACCTGCAGTTGCGCAATATCGTCAGCTATCAGGAGATGAAGGTGTCCTATGACTGGGATCTCGATGGTTCGATCCTGCCCATGCTGGGGCAGATCAATCCCTTCGTGCGCGCCGGTGAATTGGATAACCCGCTGGGCAGGCCCGGTGACCGGGGCATTATCTCCGACAACAGCCAGACGACCTTCGAGCTGCAATTGCAGGGCTCGGCGCTGGATGACAACCTGGACTACGTCGTGGGTACCTACTACTCCAGCGTTGAACCAGAGGGCTTGCAGGGCACGGGTTCCTTCAACGCCGCCGACTTCAACAACGGCATTTTTTATAACCAGGACATCACGGCCCTGGCCTTCTATTCTCAGGGTACGCTCAACCTCTCGGTGCTCAATCCGGACTGGGACCGTCTTCGGCTCACTCTTGGTGTGCGCCACACCGACGATGAGACCCAGGGCGAGCGCCTGACCGCAAACTATTTCTCGGATCGCGTTTATTCGACGCCCAATGATTTCGAGCGTGTGCTACGCGCCGCCACCCAGCGGTCGAAGGAGTGGACCTGGACCGCTGGCCTGGATTTTCAGGCGACTGATGACACGCTGTTCTATGGCAAGGTAACCCGTGGCTACAAGGCGGGCGGCTTCAACTATGCGGCTCCCCGCCAGCTGACCTACGAGCCCGAATTCGTGACCAGCTATGAGCTGGGCATGAAAACCGATTTCGCGGTCGCGGGCATGCCTGCCAGGGTCAACGTTAACCTGTATCACATGGATTACGACGACATCCAGCGCGCCGCGGCGGACAATTTCCCCATTGGCGGTTTCCAGCCCGATGTCAACGACCTCAATGGCAATGGCAATACCGGCGAATTTATCTGTACCGGACCCAATGGCGAGAATTTCAGTGCCAGTCTCACCTGTCTCGATCAGGGTGCCATTACCTTCAACGCGGATGCAGCCCGCATCCGTGGCCTGGAGTTCGAGGCAACCATTGCGCCGGTCGACAACCTTGAGCTGAGCCTGGCCTATTCATATACCGACGCGGAATACCGCGACTACGATCTGACGATCTATGCGGATCCGCTCCGGGGGGGTACGACACTCTATCCCTGCAGTGGCCCGGTCACCTGGCCGGGTGTGGGGCAGCCGGACCTGGTTGCCGACTATTCCTGTATTCCCTTCCAGAACACGCCGGAACATATCGCGGCGCTCAACGCACGCTATTACCTGTCGCTGGCCGAGGGGCAGGGGGAGCTGGTGTTGTTCGCCAGCGTCAATCACCAGGGCAAGAGCTATTCCTCCGCGACAACCTCCGAGCGGGAAGATCCCACGGCCTGGGTAGCTGGCTATGAGACGGTGAATCTTTCGCTGGAGTGGAACGGCATGCTTGGCAGCAGATTCGACGCCCGTGCCTTTGTGACCAATGCCACCGACAAGACTTACGCGGTGAACGAGTACGTGGGCTTCTCCCAGTCGTCCGGTTTCACCAACACCGTCTACGGCGAACCGCGCATGTACGGCATGTCCCTGCGCTATCGTTTCGCGAACTGATAAAAAAGGAAGGCCATGAACGCGCCATTGCTTGATAACAAACCCACGTTGCCGATTCGCGACCACGCCGCCCTGCGCGAGGCCCTGGAGCAGGGCGATGTTCCCACCCTGCTGATGGTGTTGACGCACTTCGAGGGTGATGTGGCTTTCATGCAGCGCTTTGCTACCTACATTGGCTCAATATTCGATCCGCCGCAGAGCATCCCCGAGGAACTGACAAGGGAATTGCGCGAGCGCCTGTTTGCGCTCCTCACCCGCGAGCCGCCGGTTGCGGATGTGCCGCCGGAGGAGACGCTGTTGCGGAAAATGCTCAGCACCGATGTCGGTGAGCCGGTGGACGAGGAATTCATTCCCATGCTCAAGGAGCAGATGGGGTTTGAGCCCCCGGAGCGCCGTAGCGCCCGACCGGGACGTCGTGCGCCATCCGCAGACTTCAAGGTCCTGGTGATCGGTGCGGGCCTGACTGGCCTGCTGGCGGCGATCAAGCTCAACGAGGCGGGCTACAACTTCGAGCTCATCGAGAAGAATCCCGAGGTTGGTGGTACCTGGTGGGAAAACACTTACCCGGGCTGCGCCGTGGATACGCCCAGCCATTTCTATTCCTATTCCTTCGAACTGAATCCCGACTGGTCGCACTACACACCCAAGGGGCCCGAGTTCCAGCGCTATCTGCTGCGGGTCGCCGACAAGTACCAGCTGCGCCGCTTCGTGACCTTCGAAACCCGGGTACTGGGCATGACCTGGGACGAGGTGGCGCAGGCCTGGGACGTCGAATTACAGGACGCTCGCGGCCAGCGCACCGTGCGCGCCAATGCGGTCATCAACGCCCACGGCCCGGTCAACCGCTGGAAATTGCCCGACATCCCCGGGCTTCAGGATTTTCGCGGTCCTGTCATGCACACCGCCAGCTGGGATAGCTCCGTGGAGCTTAAAGGCAAGCGCGTGGCGATGATCGGTACTGCTGCCAGCGGCGTGCAGCTCGGTGCGGCGATTGCCCCGGAAGTGGGCCAGCTGACGGTATTCCAGCGCTCCCGGCACTGGGTCATGCCCAACCACACTATCGAGGTGCCGGAGGCGGTGCGCTGGGCCCAGCGCCACATCCCCCATTACGCCGAATGGTTCCGTTTCCGGGCCTACTGGTTCGCGGCGGATGGCCTCTACGAGAACATCAAGCTGGACCCGGAATGGCAGTGCGAGGATGGTACTTCCGTGTCCGCGTACAACGAAGGGGTGCGCCAGTACTGCCTGCAAAATTACCAGGCCAAGCTGCAGGATCGCCCGGACCTGCTGGAGAAGCTGGTCCCCGATTATCCTGTGTTCGGCAAGCGAATCTGCATGGATATAGATTGGCTGGACACCCTGTGTCGGGACAACGTGAGCCTGGAGGACAATACCCTGGACCATATCGTCGAGGATGGCATGGTGCTCAAGGACGGCCGCAAGATTGAGGTCGATATCATCCTCTGTGCGACCGGCTTCGATATTTCTGACATGACCGGCGGCCTGCAGGTTATTGGCCGCGGCGGCCGCAATCTGAAGGCGGAGTGGGGCGAGGATGATCCCCGCGCCTATCTGGGCGTTACGGTGCCAGGCTACCCGAACCTGTTCCTCACCGTGGGCCCGAACAGCGCCCCAAACCATGCCGGCGGCCAGAACATCACCTCGGAAACCCAGGTGCACTACATCATGGAATGCCTGGAGTGGCTGAACGACGCGGAGGCGGCTGCCCTGGAGCCGACGGAGGAAGCCACGGTGGCGTACAACGTGCAGATCGATGAGACCATGAAGGGCCTGATCTGGTCGCACCCGAAAGCACAAAGTTATTACAAGAACAGCAAGGGTCGTGTGTTCCTGTCCTGTCCCTATCGCCTGGTGGATTACTGGCGCATGACCCGCGCGCCAGTACGCGAACACTATCAGCTGCACCATGTCGCATCGCCAGCAGCGGGGGCCAGCGCCGCCGTCAGGGGTTGAAGGCGACCTTGATTGCTCCCTGCTTGCGATCCGCGGCAATGGCGAAAGCTTCCGCCGCAGCTTCCAGCGGCAGACGATGGGTAATCAATGTCGGGGCGATTTTCGGGTTGCGGGCCAGGGCGGCCGCGGCGATTTCCACGTCCCGCACCAGGCCCTGGCGCGCCTGGGCCATGGAGGTCACGGTGCGCAGCTCCTTCATCATCATCTGCATTGCCGGCATGGTCAGGCCGCCCCAGTAGGAAGCGAGCATGAGAATGGTGGCGCCCGGGCGGCAGAGGTTGGCTGCCTGTTCCATGGCCGAGTCAGTCCCCGCGCAGTCGATCACCAGGTCGTAGTCGTCTGTCTCGCCACCCAGGCTTGCCCCGAGGATTTCCCCGGCCAGCTTCTGGGCATCGTGGCGGGCGAACAGATGCACTTTGGTGGTAGCCTGCCGCGCTATGGCCACTGCACACAGGCCGATGCTGCCGCCGCCGATAATGGCCACCTTGTGCTTGTCGCTGATGCCCGCCAGGGCGATGCCGCGCACCGCCACGGACAGCGGCTCCACCAGGCAGGCGTCCTCGCTGCGAATCCCGCCCGGCAGCCGCACCAGGCACTTCTCCGGCACAATGATCTCTTCGGTCATGCCGCCATCGCGACCGACGCCCATGACCGCCTCCGAGCCGCGCACACACAGGTTGTAGTCGCCGCGGACACAGCGTTCGCAGTGGCCGCAGTACACTGTCGGTTCGATGGCGACAGCGGTGCCGTCGGCGGTAATGCCGGCAATTTCGTGGCCCAGGGTGAACGGTATGGGCCAGCCTTCCTGCCAGAAGTGCAGGTCGCTGCCACAGATGCCGGCGGAGGCCACTTTCACCCGGATGCCCTCCCCACTTGGTGCGGGGACATCATGGACATGAATTTCATGGTTGTGGCAGCGGACTGCTTTCATCCTGTGTACTCCGGTCACAGCTCTGCGGGCTACAAAAACACTATAAAATAGCCTTTCTTCCCTGCTTGCGGCAAGCGTTTGCGTTCAGCCCTTGCTGTCTGCGGCCCGGCGAAGCTATATTTGCAGGTTGGAAACGCTCGCGGGTACAGGCCCGTGTACCTGTTACAGAATTCATTGGGGCCAGCATGCCAGTCAAGGACAAGCAAGGGAAAAAGCCGCGTGCCAAGGCGGCGGCCGGCGCGAGCGCGACTGGCAAGCGTGCGACCGCAGCAGCCCCGGCAAAGGTGGGGCGGCCGAAAAAAGTACCTGGGGCTGCGGGCAGGCCGCCACGACTGTCGCGCAAAATGGTCCTGGACAAGGCCATGGAACTGCTGCAGCAGGGGCCGGTAGAGGACTTCACCATGGCCAGGGTGGCGGCCTCGCTGGATACGGTTTCCATGGCGCTGTACAATTATTTTCCCAGCCGACAGGCCCTGCTGGCAGCGGTTGCCGATCATATCTGCATGCGCTTCAAAATGCCGCCGCGCAAGCGCAACCAGACCTGGCAGGACACTCTGCGCCAGTGGTTGTGGACCTTCAAGAAGCACTCGGATGACTACCCCATCATCCTCAAGGTAATGGGCATCGACGGCAAGAGTTCACCCGGCTGGCTGCGCATTACCCTAACGGTCTCGCGCACACTGTACGAACTCGGATTTCGCGACCGCGAGCTCGCCCTGCACTCCTGGATGTTCTGCAGCATGGCCATTGCCCTGGTCTTCAATGAGCGCGAGGGCAGCATTTTCCGCTCCCCCATGTCCCTCACTGACATTGACCACCTGAACCCCGACGAGCAGGATTTCCTGATCATGTTGCGGCGCCCTCACAGCGAGCTCCGCAGTGAAGAGGTACTGGAACTGGGCTTCAGCCAGATGATTGCCAATATCGAGCGCGAACTCGATAAACTGGCAGCGCCAGTGCCAGTCAGCAGCGGCTGATTGTCCCGGCCCTGGCCCAGGTGGATACCCTGTAAACAGTATGCCGCGTGGTGCCTCTCAATTAATTTAATGATAAGATAAATGTATCGAAAAATACGGGGAAGCAACTCGCATGAACGACACTATGGCGGTTTTCAAAGGCGGCGTTGCGGTCATTACCGGTGCCGGCTCGGGTATCGGTGAAGGATTGGCCCGGCTCGCGGCGCAGCAGGGCATGCGCGTGGTGCTGGCCGATGTGGCGCTGGATCGTGCCGAGCAGGTGGCGGAGGAAATTCGTGCCGGTGGCGCCGAGGCCTTGGCGGTGCACACTGATGTCTCTGAACCGGAAGCCCTGGATCGCCTCGCCGCTGTGACCCATGAATCTTTTGGCGATGTCACCCTGCTGGTCAACAATGCCGGTATTGAAACCCTGGGCTATGTCTGGGAGCTGCCCGCGGCCCTGTGGGAAAAGACCCTCAACATTAATATTCACGGCGCCATCCACGGAGTGCGGGCGTTTGCGCCGCGCATGCTGGAGGCGGGCAAGCGGGCCTGGATTGCCAACACGTCCTCCATCGGGGGCCTGGGCATCATGCCCATCCAGACGTCCTACGTGCTCAGCAAGCACGCTATTCTTTCCTTCAGTGAGTGCCTTTATCTGGAGATGCAGGTGAAGAAGGCACCCATCCATGTCTCGGCCATCCTGCCGGGGCCTGTGGCGACGCGTATCTTTGATGATTCCACCACCGGGGCAGATCCTGTGAATGCCCGGCACCGTGAGATCATGCGCAGCATGCTCAAGTCGGAGGGCATGAGCGGCTACGCCGCGGCCGAGCTGATCCTGCCGCAGATCGCCGCGGGCAAGTTCTGGGTTTCAACCCACCCGGAAACCACTCAGGAGTTTGCCAACAACCGGGCCCGGCACCTGTCGGCACTCGCTGACCCGGCGCTGCCTCCCGAGGTGCTGATGGGGCTGGGCGTCGGCTGACGCGATATCTGGATTGACGGGTGGGCAATGGAAAAAAGGGGCTGCAAGGAAAGCCCCTTTTTTGCTGCGGGACGCTTGCCGCGGTCAGATATCAGGATGCGTGTAGGCAGGGATTTCCGCAGGCGGCAAGGCCTCTGTGCCATCCAGGGTGAACACCGGCAACTTTTCCCGCCAGGGAAAGTGCAGGCTGTGGGCGATCAAGCCCGTACGCTGGTTCGCGGGTAGCTGGCACATGGCAAGTACGGTTTCAGCGAGGTATTCCACCGGCTCCGTCGGGTAATCCTCGGGGGTGAAGCGATCCGCCCCCGGGGTGCTGATGGCAGTGCTGGGTGCCACCACATTGACGGCGATGTTGTCATTCTCCAGCTCTGCGGCGAGGCCCTGGGTAAAGCGGTTCAGGGCTAGCTTGACGGCCGCGTAGACAGTGGCACCACCCAGACGTTCCCAGTCGCCCCAGGGCTGAATCGGGCGCTGGGCCGTTACCGAACCGATATTCACGATCCAGCCGCCGCCATTTTTACGCATCTCCGCTACCGCTTCCTGGCAGAGGATGAAGGGGGCGCGAAGATAATGTTGAACCGTCAGGTCGAACATATCCCGGGGCATATCTTCAACCCTGGCATAGTGGGCAATGCCGGCGTTGTTGACCAGAATGTCCAGGCGGCCCGCTGTGGCGATGGTTCGGGGTACCAGGGACTTCAGATCGTCCACTGACTCGATATCCGCGCGCAGGGCAATGGCCTTGCCCCCGGTGCTCTCGATCAGGGAAACGGTCTCCGCCAGAGTGCCGGGAAACTCCGCGGATTGGTCCACGCTGCGGGCAGTGACGACGACTATGGCGCCGGCTGAGGCCAGGCGCTGGGCAATGGCGCGGCCGATGCCGCGGCTGGCCCCGGTGATCAGGGCGACCTTGCCCTGTAATGGGGTGGGTGCTGTCATGGTACTCTCCTTTCTCATTCAGTGCGTACGATGATGCTGCTCTGCAATGGACAGAATACGTGACACAGGCCCGTGTCCACGATCCAGGCGTCTGGAAACTCGGGATCGAAACGTCGGTCCACCCAGCCCCAGTGGTAGGGGTGCAGTAGGTATTCCCCCATCAAGCCGTCTATGGAGGCGTATTCCTGCTGCCACACATGAGTCCAGCGCGATCCCGGCGTGGTCACCCGGGCCAGGCGCCAGTTGCGGATCGCCGCCATGTAGCGGGGCATACCCAGCAGTTCCTGCTCGAAGGCCTCGACGTCAGTGGCGTGAACTCCCTTGCGCACGTGGAGCAGCAGGGTGCGCCAGATGCCCTGGCGCAGACCGGGATCTCGCTGGCCGCTGTCCACGGTGTAATAGCAGACGGCGTCGGCGCTGGCGAAGCCGGGCAGGCTGCTGAAGTCCATTGCGGGTTGTTCGGTGTTGGCATTCCACTTCAGGTCGACAGTGAATTGCCCGCCTCCCCAGCAGCCTTCCAGGTTGCGGCCGCAGTACCAGTCGGCAAGACTTCCGGCTGCGCTTAGCTGGCTGCGCAGAGTGCTCTCGGCGGCTTCGAGGTCGGCCCCCTCCTGCAAGAATAGTTGTACGGTTTCAAGGGTGCTCATATGTCCTCCAGAGGCTTGGGGAGCGGTTGACCGGCATCGCCCAGCACATGGCGCCGCCGCTGCAGGCAGAGTTTGTCGACCGCCCCCCAGAAAGCAGTAACCTCCGGGCCGGCGGTGCCCCGCATGGTGTAATAGCCGTAAATATCCGTCACTTCCCACAACAGCCACAGCGTATTGTGCTGATTATCGAGTTGAACCGGTGGAGACACCCAGCGCTGGGCGAGGGTGAGTGTATGGCGGGCAGGCAGCCCCGGCAGGTACCCGTTTTCCAGCAGCTGCAGTACGGTATGAATGTCATCGGGCTGCAGGACAATCTCGTCCAGAATGTGTACCTCGCTCACAGTAACCTCCAGCAGCAGCGGTTGATAATAGTTTTCATACTTGTGTTCTCGACAGTGTGGATGCAATTATCTTACTATTAAAATAATACAATGTTAAACACCTCTTCAGGAGAACAATAATGGCAGACAGCAAACCCCGCTCGCTTTTTACCAAACTCATCGTCGACGACGAAGAAAAGATGGCCGAGTACTACAGCGAAGTCTATGGTCTGCAAGTGGTAGTGAGAGTTGCCGGCGACGGTGACGGCCTTGGTGAACCGTTCCGCGAGGTGATTCTCGGCACCAGTGCCAGCATGGAAGGAGAGACTCTGGTGATGTTCAGGTTCACCGCTCGTTGCAAGCCCCGTGACCAGCAGGTCATTCTTGGCTTTGTAACCGATGATATCGAGGCCCTGAGGGAGCGAATCGTCGTCAATGGTGGTGCGCTGGTAGGTGAACTCAAGGATATGCCGGAGCACGGAGTTCGGGTACAGTTTGCCACCGACCCCGAGGGCGCGCTGACCGAGAATGTGCAGTTGCTGGCGGGCTGAGCTAGAAGATTGGCGTATCGTACGCCGGCATGACACAGAACGCGGCCCTCACGCCTGGCACTGCCGCCTATCGTCGCGCCAACCTGGCCCTGTTCCTCGGTGGCTGGGCGACTTTTGCTCTACTCTACGGTCCCCAGCCGCTGCTGCCACTTTTTGCCGGCGAGTTTGAAGTTTCCGCTGCCTCCGCCAGCTTGCTGGTGTCGATGGCCACCGCCACCCTGGCTCTGACACTGATCCCCGCCAGCCTGCTGGCAGACCGCTACGGCCGCTCGCGGATGATGAAGGGCTCCCTTGTTCTCGCTGTGCTGTGCGCATTGCTGCTGCCGCTGGCGGAGACCTTTCTGCAGCTGGTGGTGCTTCGTGGTCTGGCGGGGATCGCAACGGCGGGCCTTCCGGCCGCCGCTATGGCATGGTTGGGAGACGAAATGTCTCCCATTGCTCGTGGCCGGGCAATGGGTCTCTATATCGCCGGGAATGCCCTGGGAGGTATGTCCGGTCGCTTCCTGGCCGCGCTGGTGGCTGACCTGGCCAGCTGGCAGGTGGCCTTCATGTTTCTGGGTTTGCTGGGTCTGGGCGCAGCGATGGCCTTTTGGTATTTGCTCCCCCCTGCGCTGCTCTTCACGCCGCGCTCTTTGCGTCCTCGGGCCCTGTTGCGGGATACGATGCTATTGTTGCGCGATCCGGGGCTGCCCTGGCTATTCCTGGTGGCGTTTCTATTGATGGGTGCCTTCGTCTCCTTCTACAACTATCTGGGGTTTCGGTTATCACTTGCCCCCTTCGAGCTTGGGCAAACCGCAATCGGAGCGCTCTTTTTGCTTTATGCCCTTGGCACCTGGTCTTCGGCCGCGTCGGGGCGTTTGGTTGACCGGCATGGGCCCTGGCGCGTAACGCTGGCGATGGCCGGGATGATGGGTGCGGGGCTGCTCTTCAGCCTGACGGTCAATCTGTCGGTTCTGATTGCGGGTGTGGCCTTGTTCACCTTCGGTTTCTTCGGTGTGCACGCCACCGCCAGTGGCTGGGTGGGTGCCCGGTCACAATCACGCCGGGCGTTGGCCTCTGCCTTGTATCTGACCAGCTATTACCTGGGGGGCAGTATCCCGCCGCTGGTGGCCGGCATTGTCTGGGATCGTGGTCAATGGCCGGCGATGGTGCTGCTGCTGACAGTGTTGTTGCTTTTTCTTCTGGGAGTAGTGCTCAGGTTGAGGCATCGGTAATTACAGCCGGCAAGTACCTGCAGTCGACAATCCCCGCGAGGAAACTGCCGCCAGTGCTCGGGAGCAATCGCACCGATCAAGCACTGTGACTCCCGGATTCAGGATCCGCGTTGCCACACCAGCACGGCCCTGCTGCCCTGCTCATTCACGGCCGCGGACAGAGTCAGTCGCTCGCCCTCCAGCTGGTAGTGGCGGGGGAACTCGCTGCCGGCCCAGCCCAGCACCGAGGCGCCGCGGAGGTGGTGGGTGATGATGGCCTTTTTGCTGTCCACAGTGTAGCGGCCGAAATAGCTGCTGTAGCAGGCATAGGACACGGCGAGATCGGCGCTCAAGCCGGGGGGCAGTTGCTCCGGCGCCGGCGGCTTCGCCCCGGGTTGCATGAGATGCACGGACATGTGGCCACCCGGGCTATAGAAGAGCAGGCCTTCGGGTTGCTCGCCCATGGGGTGTACGACGCTGCCGTCGGATTGCTGCAGCTCATAGGCGTGCAACAGCCAGCAGCCCTGTAGCGGTTCCTCTGCAGTCACGTTTGCCTGCCTCCCTGTGGATGTAACCACGGCCTGCGCAGGACGGCGCGGACCGTGTGTTCAGTTGCAGTCCGAGATGTGCTCATCGACTACGAACATGCGGGTGTGCGAGCGGTCCAGGAAGTTTTCCTCGTCCTCGGCAATGCGCCCACCGATGTCCGGTTGCGCACTCAGTGCCATGGCGGCGTCGTAGGCGGCCTGGTCGGCAAACCAGATTTCAGTGATGACGTCGAAGTCCCGTTCCGCAGCAGCCTCGTTGATAAAGGCGCCCTCGGGACGAATGAAGTTGCGCCGATAGCCGCAGACCTGCGGCAGCAGGCTGCGGATCAACGGCACGTGACGGCTTTCATAGTAGTCGATGAAGGCCTCGCGAGAGAGGCCTGGCTTGCACTTCAGCAGGGCGATCGATTTATACACAGGGTTTCCTTGTTTGCAGGATATCTGGATTGGTGTGATGGGCCAGAGAATGCTCGTACTCAACTGTGCTCCGCGCGTATCGGGAACTGTTCGAAATAGAAACTGAAACGTTCCCGCAGCGCCGCCGGATCGACCCCGAAGTCGCCCTTCAGGTCGTAGACCATCTTGCCCTCCTTGCCGCGGGGGTGCGCGTCGACGAAAGCCTGCATCTGCGCCCGGGCAGTTGCCGTCAGTTCCACGCCCGCAGTCGCGTAGATCTGTTCCACCGTGGCCATGTCGTCCGCCATGAATTCGTGGAACAGTATGTCGATGCTCTGTTGTGCCGGAAAACACTGCCGGTCGCGTACGCAGGCGCGCAGCAGGTGCTCCACGCGATCACTCCAGTACTCGACAATGGCCCGGGTATCAATGCGCTTGCGGCTCATGCGGTAGCCATAGGCGAGCATGGTCACCGCGGACTGGATGACCGCCACCGGGTCGCGGTGGGTGATAACACAGGTGGCATCCGGGAACACGGTCCGCAGTACCGGCAACTGCTCCAGGTGCTGCGGGCACTTCAGCACCCAGCGGTCCGGTCCCCGACCCGACTGCAGCAGTTTGAGAACATCGCGCATGTACTGGTAGTGGGGTGTCTGGTCGTGCTGGTAGTAGTGGTCGCGCCAGCGCGGGCTGGGGGCGAGCCACTCGAAGTTGTAGGACGCAAAGTCCGGCCCCATCAGTTCCAGCTCTTCGTGGATGTGATCCGGATGCATCGGGTGCATCGCCGCCAGCAGCGGGGTGACCCGCTGCATGCCCTGCCACGCTTCCTCGCAGCGCTGGTAGCGCGGATCCACGCCATCGGGCGCCAGCATTTCGCCGGGCAGGGGCACCGGCTCGTAGGATTCCCACAGCGGCAGGGACCGGAACCGGGTGTCGGCGGCCAGCAGGTTGAGCAGGTGGGTGGTGCCGGAGCGGGGCAGGCCGGCGACGATGAGGGGTTGGCGGATTTCCTGCTCGAGAATGCCGGGATGGCGCTGCCACTGGTCCTGAATCAACAGGCGATTGCTGGCATAGCGGACCAGGTAGCCAAACAGGTTGGCACGCTGGCTGCCGGTCATGTCCGGGTCATTCCCCCACTCGTCCAACAGCAGTCGCAGACGTTCACGAAAGTCTTCCGACCCGAAATCCGTCAGCCCGGTGCGCTCACGGGCGGCGGCCAGCACTGCCGCCTCGCTGAAATCGATTTGCTGCTGTTCCCCGTAGGCCATTGCGGCACGCTGGACATCTGTCAGCCGGGGATGGGCGAGGTCGTCAATACGGATGGCGTTGGACATGGGCTGCTTCAGTTCAAGTTATTGATTTCGAGCCTGCCGTTCCTGTCCGCGGACAGTGTGCAACTGGCATTGCGCTGCAGCTTGCAGTGTAATGCAAGCGTTGAACAGATGGCAGGCTATTGCAAAGCACCCGGCCCGCGAAAGTTCCCGGCACGATTCAAGGAGTTGAACTGATGAAATTCTGGCAATCCCTGGCCTGGTGCGAGCCAGAGCAACTGGTAGCGGTAGCGCAATTCGCCGAGGAGCTGGGTTTCGAAGGCGTTCTGAATGCCGACCATGCGGTTTTTCCCGAGACCGTCAACGCACCTTATCCCTATTCCGGGGACGGCAAACCGCCGATGACAGCGGATTCACCTTACCCGGATTGCTGGGTCAGCATCGCCTTCATGGCGGCGGCGACGACCCGGCTGCGCCTGTCGACATCGGTGTACGTGCTGCCGCTGCGCAATCCGTTTGAGGTCGCCAAGGCGGCCGGTTCACTGGCGATCTTCAGTGACAACCGCTTTGCGCTGGGCATTGGCGCGGGCTGGATGAAAGACGAGTTCGATATCTACGGCGTGCAATTCAGCGGCCGCGGCAAGCGCATGGACGAGATGATCGCGGTACTGCGCAAGCTGTGGCAAGGCGGCATGGTTGAGCACGAGGGGCCGCACTACACCTTCCCCCGCCTGTGCATTGAGCCGGCGCCATCGCAGCAGATACCGATCTATGTGGGTGGTGCCAACGACGCAGCGCTCAGGCGCGCCGCGTTTCGCGGTGAGGGCTGGTTGGGTGCAGGCAACGCGCCGGACGAGGTGCCCGCCATCATGGCCAGGCTGCAGCAGTATCGCCGCGAGGCGGGGCGCGAGTCAGAACCTTTCGAGACCATCGTCGGCCTTACCACCAGTCCCGACCTGGATACCTTCAAGCGGCTGCGCGAGCAGGGCATGACCGCCGGAGTCAATCTGCCTTTCTCCTTTGCCCTCGGTACCCGCTCTTCACTGGATGCCAAGAAGCGGTTTATGGAAGATTTCGCCAGGCAGTTTGTGCAGCCGCTCGGTTGAGAGGCCTGGCTGGCCGAGTCACCCCCCCAGCGGGGTTCCTTGCTAGAAAGTGGCGGGGTCGTACAGCTCCTGCAGCAATTCCGGTGTGCTTTCGCAGACTTCGGTCAGCACGTTGGCCCGCAGCTCGACCGCCGCAGGCGGAGTCAGCCCGCTCAGTGCACTGCCGCCTTCCGGCAACCAGAGGCTCAGTACCGCGTCGCAGGGAAACCGGCCCTCGCCCTCGGGTGTGAAGGACTGGGCGTAGTCGACAGTGACACGGAGCAGACGGGCGTGAGCAGCCGCCAGTTCCTCGCCCCAGCTGTTCACGGCGTCACGAAACGCGCTGGTGTCTCCGCCTCCACTCAGCATCAGCATTTGCCGCCGTGTTCCCGCCGGCGCAATATCACGCGGGCGGCCCGAGAGCAGTATTTCCTCGGCGCCCGCGGGGCGAATCAGGCTCTGATCCATGAACCGGCGCTCATCCTCGTCCAGAATCTCGCGCACGCGACCACTGTGCACGCCGGCGATATCCACCCCGTCGTCGAAGAAAAATTCGGTGATGACATCAAAATCCACCTCGGGGGCGGATGACAGCACGTGGTTGCGCACATATTTGCTGAACGGGAAATAGCGGCTGCCCAGTCGCGAATGGCCGGTTTCATAGTAGTCGCGGAAAGCCTCTCGGGTCGAGTCGGGGCGGCGAGAGAGCAGGCAGACAGATTTCATGGCAATTCCTTTATTCTGGCGCGGTTTGCGGAGTGGCAACTTTTTACTTCCGGCTGCGCAGCGTTTATTGTGCCATTGGCTGGAGTCCGGCGCAGCTTTTCTGAACCGGAAAACAGCTTGTCAATGTGATCATCCACGGGAGGGACCTGTATGCCAGCGATAGCCATGACCAGTGCGGAGGTTCGCGAGCGCCTTGGAGAGCTGCCCGGCTGGGAACTGCGGGCCGACAAGCTGGTGCGCGAGTTCCGTTTTCCGGATTTCAACGCCGCTTTTGCCTTCATGACCCGCTGCGCCCTGCGGGCAGAGCAGCTGGACCACCATCCCGAGTGGTGCAATGTCTACAACCGGGTCAGGGTGGAGCTGACCACTCACGACGCCGGTGGCATCACTGACAGGGACTTCATGCTCGCGGCGGCGATGCAGGACTACGCAGCCGCCAGTGCGGGCAGTTAGCGTTTGCTGGATACTGCTGTCGTCAGTGGTCGCCAGACTGGCTCGCCGCTGTCGCGAAGGTGTCAGCGAAGGCTTCTCGCAGATTGCGCTTGAGGATCTTGCCTGAGGGGTTGCGTGGCAGGTTGTCCACCACCAGCACGGCCTTGGGCACCTTGAAGCCGCCCAGCTGCGCTGCGCAATGCTGTATGACGGCGTCAGGATCCACCTGGCAGCCGTCCCTGGCGACCACTACTGCAGTCACTGCCTCCACCCAGTGCGGGTGCGGCAGGCCGATCACCGCAACCTCCGACACTTCCGGGAGCTGGTAGATCACTTCCTCCACTTCGCGGCTGGAGACGTTCTCGCCGCCGGTCTTGATCATGTCCTTTTTGCGATCAACGATGGTCAGATAGCCTTCACTGTCCATGACCCCGAGGTCGCCGCTGTGGAACCAGCCGCCCTCGAAAGCGGCTGCTGTGCGCTCCGGGTCGCGATAATATTCGGTGAGCAGCTGGGGAGAGCGGTGCACGACTTCACCCACCTCGCCCACGCCAACGTCGCGGCCCTCGTCGTCGACCACCCGGGTTTCCGTATACAGCGCCGGGCGACCCGCGGATCCGGCCTTGCGCAGCTGGTCGGCGGGCTTGAGGATGGTGGCCATGGGCGCCATCTCGGTCTGGCCGTACAGGTTCCAGAGGCGGATGTCGGGCAGACGGCTGTGGATCTCTTTCATCACCTCGACCGGCATGATGGAGGCGCCGTAGTAGCCCTTGCGCAGGGCACTGAGGTCGGACTGGTCGAAGTGTTCACTGCGCAGCAGCGAGATCCACACCGTGGGCGGGGCGAAGAATGAACTCACCTGCTCGTCCGCCAGCAGGCGCAGCAGGTTGGCCGGTGTGTTGTCATCGGTGATGATGTTGCGGCCGCCGGCCTTGATCGCAGGCCCGAGGAAACAATCGAGCTGGGCGCAGTGGAACAGGGGCAGGGCGTGCAGGGTGGTGTCTTCCTCGGCGATCTCCGCGTCGATCAGGCAGGCGCTGTATTGCCAGAGAATGGCGGCATGGCTCAGAACCGCCCCCTTGGGCGCCGATTCGGTGCCGCTGGTGTAGATGATCTGTGCCGGGGCATTGGCATCGATGCCGGGATTGTCGGTGTAGTGGCCGCCGCTGCACAGATCGCCGAAAGGAATCATGCCCGCGGGGGTATCGCTGGCATTCCCGCCTGCCAGCCACACCAGTTGCTCGATGTCCGGACACTCTGCTGCGGCCGCCACCGCCTTGTCGCCTTCGGTTGCCCCCACGCACAGCAGGCGAGCGCCGGAGTGGCCGAGAATGTAGGCAGTCTCGCGCACATTGAGCATGAAGTTGACCGGCACCAGAATGGCACCGATGGCGGCGACAGCGTAACGCACCGCGGCGAAGTCGATGGAGTTGCGGGAGAGAATGGCCACCCGGTCACCCGCTTGTATCCCTCTGTCGGCAAGGCTCCCCGCGACGCGCAGACAGAGGTCGCGAAACGCACTGTAGCTGAGCTCTCGCTCGCCCTGGCGCAGGGCGAGCTTGTCGGGATGGCGGTGGGCACTGCGGTGGAGCGTGTCAAAGAGGGTTTGGCGGGATAGCGTCTGTGTGTTCATTCGTTGTGTTCTGCGGCATCATTCGGAATCGAGGTGCCAGTATACCTCTTCGGAGGTGATCGCTGCGCCCTCCATGCGGGTATCGAGCGGGAAGGTGACGCCCAGATTGCTGGTCACGGCGCTGCGCGTATCGGTTTTCAGCAGATTCCAGCCGGCCGTGAGCTTGATATCGTACTCCGACACCTGCTTGACCGCTGAACCGGCGCCACCATCCACCCAGAAGTCGCCCTCGCAGCGCCCTGTTACGGTGACCGGTCCGGATACATGGACAAGTTGGTATCTGGCGCCGGGCATCTCGGGCGAGCTTCCCTGGCCCATGGCGTCGAGCCAGGCCACGCCGTACTCTGCTGAACTGAAGGCAAGCAGCTCGCCGAAGAATTCCTCTCCGGCCATATCCACAATGGCCAGCCCTCCGGGCGTGAAGGTTGCATCCGCGGGGCTGATAATGACTTCCCCCTCGGTGTTGCAGCCGAAAATACTGGCGAAGGGACGGCCCTCCTCGTCGCTGGCCGGCAGCGCAACAGTGACCAGGCCTGCGTCGTTGATACCGCCCACAGGCTCCGGACCTTCCCGGCTCATCAGTGCCACATCGGCAGTACTACCCTGCCAGTTGCCGACCGGGCCAAGCTGTCTCTCCTGGGCGAAAACACTGCTGCTGAGGGCGAGTCCGACGGCAGTGGCAATAGCATATGTTGGTGTTGCCATGGTGTCTTTCCTGTGTTGATTGGGGGTAATCGGGGTCGTGTTCAAAGTCCCAGGGAGATGCTCATGTCCAGCGGTACATGAACCTTTTTCTGGCCGTGGTAGCGAAGCTGCAGGGCAACCGTTGCCGGCGGCTCGCGGAAGACAAAGGCATTGGGCTCAAGGGACCAGAACGATACTTCGTCGGCATCATCGCCACCGACGACGCTGACCCCGACAATGGCACTGCTGTCGCTGCTGACCAGGAACTTGTGCCAGGTGACGTCGTCCCTGCTGGCACTGCCACCGCCCTTGATCTGCAGTTCTCCGAGGGGGCTGGCGAAGCCGCTGTCGGCGCGACCACCCGGCATCGGGATATCCTCCACCAGCGCGGTCCCGGCTTCACCCTCAGCGGCAAAATTGAGCACCACCTCGCCCGCCAGTCGCAGCTTTGTGGCACCGGCGGAGGGCGTGTCGACAACGCTGATCGCGAGCTTGATGTCCCTGTCATTGGTCCAGTCGCCGACGCCCGCAAAGGCGACCGGGTCCGGCGCGGGAAAGCCGCGCTCTTCATTTTCCCGTTTACGGACTTTGTGCCGCGCCAGGAGATCCGTGCCGCGATCATCCGCGAAAGTCTCAAGCCGGGTCAGCGCGGGATCGATCGGGTTTTCCAGATTGAACCCCGCGAGATCCATGGCGAGGTAGATCTCCACGGCGGTGCGGCCGCTGGCGCCGATATGCGGCATATCCTTGTGGATCTCCAGGCGCGAGACCTCCTGCGAGGCCGCGTGGTGTGACAGCGGCAAGGATAGTAGCAGCGCGCAGGCGGCGGCTGGCAAGCTCCAGCGGAGGGGCGCGCAAGTGCAGGGTCCACACATGATCCAATTCCTCGAAATTCCCAAGGGAGTCTAGGCCGGAATGTGCATCCGCGCCAGCGGCGAGACTCCAGCGCGTCTTACAGCACCATATAGCCACCGTCGCTGACCAGCGTATGGCCGGTGGTATAGCTCGACAGGTCACTCGCCAGATACAGTACCGGACCGATGATCTCGTCTGTCTCCGCCACCCGCTTCTGCAGACTGGCGTTGATGGCGCCCTCCAGATAGCCGGGAATAGTGGCTGCGCTGTCAAACAGGTCGGAGTGGTAGCTGCCCGGTGCCAGGCTGTTGACGCGAATGCCCTTGCCGGCCCATTCGGCGGCCATTACTTTGGTCAGGGCATCCAGTGCGGCCTTGGTGGCGGCGTAGAACCCCGTCAGCGCGGAAGGCTTGAGTCCGCCCACGGAGATGACATTGATGACCGAGCCGCCGCCGTGTTCCGCCATCCGTGGCGCCATCCGCGAGGCCAGGTACCAGGGTCCCTTGGTGTTGACGTCGAACAGTTTCTGGAACAGATCCACCTGCAGTTCGGACAGTTCCCCGATTACTGGATTCATGCCGGCATTGTTGATCAGTATGTCGACATGGCCGAAAGTGTCGTAAGCACTGGTGATGACTGCGTCCAGATCCTCCGTGCGCCCCATGTGGGCCGACAATGCCAGCGCCCTGCGCCCCTTGCCGCGGATCTCCTCCGCCACCGCCTCGCAATTTTCCAGCCGGCGGCTGACGACAATGACGTCGGCGCCGGCGTCCGCAAGCCCCAGGCTCATGGCCTTGCCCAGCCCGCGGCTGCCGCCGGTGACCAGCGCCACTTTTCCTGTCAGATCGATTGTGTGCATGACCAGTTATCCTTGTTATAGCGGGTTGATTGCCACCTTCGGTGCCACCTTGTCGAAAAAATTGCGCAGGGTCCGCCAGCTCGTATCCGCATCCAGACCACCCACCAGCGGGTGCAGGACATAGGCGTCGTTCGGTGCCAGTGACGGTGCCTTTTCCAGTACCGTTTCCGGGCGCACCACCTGGTAGGTGCCCAGGGCCTTGAGTGCGTCCGCGTCCAGCGCACTGCTGAACAGCATGTCCAGGTCGGTGCTGCTCTGCCAGCGGGCATAGCAGTTGGTTTCATACAGGGCGCAGGGCGCCAGGCGCTGCCAGTCCTGTTCCGGTGTCTCGGAAACGTAGAGAAAAGAGTGCGCCATCTCCGCCTGGAAACGCGGGGTCTTGCCGAGCTTCTCGCACTCGGCTACATAGATTTCGTTGAGATGCGGCATGCCGGCGATAAAGCCGTCACCCGCCCGGGCGGCGCGGCGCGCGGCCGGTGCCGCGCTGCCCCCCATAAGAATGGGCGGATGCGGAGTCTGCAGTGGCTGCGGGGTTATACGCGCGGGGCGCCCGCGGAATTCGAAGGTCTGGCCGCTCCAGGCCTGCTTCAGGGTCTGGACCCCCTCGTCCATCAGGGCGCCGCGCTGCTTCGGGTCGACGCCGAACATCGCCATCTCCGAGCTCACGTAACCACCGAGCAGCAGCACCTCGGCGCGGCCGCGACTCAGATGGTCCAGCACCGCCACATCTTCCGCTACCCGCAGGGGATCGCTGAAGGGCACCAGCACATTCACCTGCAGGCGCACATTGCGGGTAATCCGGGCCGCGGCGGCGGCGAGCACACTGGGGCTGGGCAGATAGCCGTCGTCACTGCCGTGGTGCTCGCAGAAGTTGATGGTGACCGGATAGCCCTGGGCATCAATCCAGGCGATCTGCTCCAGGGCCAGGTCGTACATGTCCGCCATGGACAGCTTCGTGGTTTCCGCAGGGGCGCGGCACTCGTATTTGACGCAGACAAAAGCCATGGTTTTCTACACCTCGTCGGGGACCTGAAAGTAATTCTGGTAGCGCCGGAACAGCAGGCGCTTGCGCGCGTTCTCTTCCCGCTCGCCGATACTGTACTGATGCCGGCCAAACTTCCCCTGGGGCTTTGCCTGCAGATAATCCTGCATTGCCTCCAGTGCAGCCGGCTCCAGCCTCAGCCCCATTCCCTGATACAGTGACTGCAGCGCGTCCAGCGGTTGCTCCACCAGCTGGGCGTAGAGAAAACTGTGTATCTGTGCCAACGGCACCGCACTCGCTTGCAGCAGGTCCACGACCCCGTCCAGGCGCGCGGCGCCGGCTTCCGGCGTCATCAGGTTCTCGAAGGCACTGGCATCAAAGGGCTGGCTGCTGCGCATCCAGTACAGGGTCCCCAGCAGGTTGGTGACCGAAGCCTGGGCGACGATCGGGTCGCGGTGGGTGATCACCACCCGCGCGTCGGGGAAGGTATCGAACAGCACCGGCAGGTTGCCCAGGTGGGAGGGCGCCTTGAGCAGCCAGTGCCGGCGCGGGTTCCGCCACTGCAGCAGCTTGAGCATGCGCTTGTAGTAGCGGTACGCATAGCCCAGGTCCTGCTGGTAGTACCAGGCATTGTAGCTGGGAATCTGGTACTGGCCGGGCAGGTTCTCGGTCAGGAAGGTGCAGCTCATGGCGACGATGCACTCGTTGGGGATCTCGGCCCCCATCTCGTGCATGGCGGCGTAGGTCGGCACTACCCGGCTCCACTGGGTCACCAGGTGCTGGCAGCGTTCGATGCGGGGGTCGCTGTGGTAGCTCGCCGTTTCCGGGGGCGGAAAGGGAAACATCATCTCCCAGTTGCGCGGCGAGCCGAACTGGCTGTCCTGTGCCAGCAGCTCGAACAGGATGGAGGTGCCGGCGCGGGGCAGGCCGGTGACGATTACCGGCTGCTGGATGACTTCGTCGTCGATTTCCGGGTGTTCGGCGTAGGCGGCCTCAATGCCCAGCCGTGCCTCCAGCCAGCGCAGGATATCGGAGCGGGTCATCAGGCGGCCCAGCAGATGCAGGTCGGCTTCCTCGTCCAGGGCCTTGAGGAAGATGTGAAAACCTTCCAGCCACTCGTCGCTGCCGAAGTCGTCGAAGCCGGTGTTGCGCCGCGCCGTGGCCATCAGTTCCCCGGCCCGCAGGGGCACGAGGCTGCGGATGTCCATGTGCCGGCCCTCGTCGATCACCTGCTGCACCCAGGTGGGTCGCGGTGGTGGTGTCCAGCTGCTGTTCATGGCATCCAGGCGCCGCCGCTGACCGAGATCAGCTGGCCGGTGATGTAGCCGGAGCGCTCCGAGGCCAGGAACAGGGCCAGCCAGGCGATGTCTTCCGGGCGCCCCAGGCGCGGGATCGGCAGGCCGCTCATGTTGTAGAGCGTACCTTCCTGCAGGGCCTTTTCCATATCCTCTGGCTTGCCCATGGTGTCGAAGCCGAAACGGTTCCAGAAACTGCCCTCACCCACATCCTGCTCGTCATGGGGCACGATCCAGCCCGGGCAGATATTGTTCACTCGCACACCCTTGCCCGCCCACTCCCAGGCCAGGCCCTTGCTGAAACTGTTGACGAAACCCTTGACGCCACCGTAGTGCACGACGTTCGCCGCCGCCTCGCCGAGCAGGGAGGAGTTGGAGGAGATGTTGATGATGCTGCCGGTCTGGCGCGAGAGCATGTCCCCGGCCACCGCCTGGCAGCAGTTCACCACCCCGTCCACGTTGAGGGCGATTTCCCAGCGCCGCGCTTCGGCGTCGAGATTCTCGAAGTCGGAGGGGTGGGCGACGCCGCCGGCATTGTTGACCAGCACATCGACCGGCCCGAACTCGGCATTGGCGCGTGCCACCATGGCGTCCACGCTGGCGCGGTCGGTGACGTCGGTCTTTACCGCCAGCACCTCGCCGGGCAGGCCCATTGCCGCGGCTTCCGCGGTGAGCTTTGCACCGGTGGCGACGTCCCGTGACGCGCTGACCACATTCAGGCCTTCGCGGGCAAATTCCAGTACCAGGCCGCGGCCGATGCCGCCGTTGCCGCCGGTGATGATGGCGGTCTTGCCTTGCAGTTGCAGATCCATGTTGTGTCCTCCTGCTAGACGCCGAAGCGCTGAATTACGCCGCGGCGGCGGGCGGCGATTTGCTGACAACGCTCCGCGGGGGTAACTTTCCTTGCCTTGGCGGGCAGGTGCCGGTCCAGTTCCACCAGCTTGACCTGGGTGGCCTGGGGCAATGGGTAGTGGTCCGCCTGCATCCAGCGCACGGTGACATAGCCTTCGTGGAATCCCGCGGGGTCCAGCCAGTTGGCGTGGCCGGTATCCACGTGGGCGATGACCAGGATCAGCTCCCCGTCGTCCTCCAGCCGGGCGTAGTGGCAATTGGTATTGCTGAGGATGCTGCGGTAGTCCATGGAGCACCACCAGTAGTTGCCGAATTCCACTGCCCAGTAGTGGGCCTGCGGCGGCGTCACGCGGACGATGATGGCTTCGTCCGCGGGCAGCTGCCAGTAGGCAATCAGGGGCTCGCCACCGGGGGTGGCGTCGATGGCATTGTCATCGAGTTGGCGGTAGGAAAGGAATGTGTTCGGGCGCATCTTCCAGCGCTCGATCATGTCCGCCCAATAGGTAAGGGAATCGCCTACCCAGCGGGATACGGCGTCCAGGCCGCGCGCCAGACGCTCCTGGTCCATCACCGGCTTCGGGGCCGGTGCGCCGCCGATACGTTCGATGCTGGCGTGCATGGGGCGTTCGTTTTCCCAGTCGGCGAAGAACTGGCGGAAGGTGACGCGAAAGGTGTCCGGCGAGGTTTGCAGCCAGTTGCCGGGATGCGGGTCGGGGCTGCAGATCAGCTCGAAACTGCCGTCCGGCTCCACCTGCAGATCCTGGCCAAACAGGGCGTGGGCCACACCTCCGCCCCAGGGCGTGTTGCCGGTTTCCACGGCGGTGACGGCAAAATAGCGGGCGCTGCCCCGGTTGCCGTGTATGCGATAGGTGTCGGTGCCGTTGATCGGGGCGCCGACATAGACGGCGTCGGGATTGTCGCCGCCCTGCTTGCGAATCGGGTCGAAGTAGTGGAGTAGCTCCGGGTGCAGGGGGTCGTCGTTTTCCAGGAAGAACTGCATGCCGAGGCCAATGTTCTGGGCCAGGCAGCGGAAGCCGGCGCTGCGGCTGAGATCGCCCGCTGGCACACCGTCGCGGAAGGGAATGCGGCCGGCGACCTTGAGCTGGTCGCAGAACTGGTCCCAGGCCTGAACCAGCTGCTGGTCCCGAGAGCGGTGGTCCGGGTTGCTCATGCGCTCACTCCTGTTTTTTTATTGGGTGGTCATCGTGGGCCGTGTGATCGCCGCTGGCAAGAAGGTCACCGGCAAATGCCCCGGTGTTGGTCTATATCTTTAGTCCAGATCATCACTTGCCCGCTGCAGCACTGTTGTAAACCGATCCTCTGGATTACGGTTTCGTCTCAATACGTTGACGAGGATATCCTGTGAGCCAACTGAAGCCAGCCCCCGGGCCCGGGTTTGGCACGCGAATGCGCCACCTCTGTGCCATTGCGCTGTGCGCTGTTATGGCGGGGGCCGGAGGCCGCGCAGCGCTAGCCGCTGAGTCCTCTGCATCCAGGGTGGACCCCGCAGCCATTGTCGAGCATCGGCAGCAGGCCCTGGCCTACGCCGCTGGATTGCAGGCCTATTTCTATGGCTACCCTGTGGTCGACTACCTGCGCGTGATGCGCGACCAGATCACGCCGGATCGGGACCCGGGTGGCGTCTATGCCCCGGTCAACCAGATAGCCTTCCAGGACAACCTCGCCGAGCCGGGCGGGCTCTACGCGGGACGGGGGCCGAATACCAGTACCCTGTATTTCACCGCCTGGATGGACCTGAGTGATGAGCCAGTATTGATTGAAGCGCCGGATACGGCCGGCCGCTACTATGTGCTGACCTACGCGGACCTGTACTCCGAGGTCGAGCACAGCGGGCGCCGGACTACCGGTACCGGCGCACAGAAGATGCTCGTGGTCGGGCCGGACTGGCGGGGCGAAGCGCCTGAGGGTGTACGGTTGATACCCATGCGCACCCGTTACGCCTATCTGCTGGGACGGGTGCTGGTGGACGGCCCCGATGATCTGGCAGCGGCGCGACAGGTGATGTACGGCTTCCGCATGACGGGTACCGGGCGCTCTCCCGCGGACTTCGCACTGCCAGACCGGGCGGCACTGACATCGCTGGCGTTTTTCGAGGTGCTCAACCGTTTTCTGCGCGAGAACCCCCGCATCGGTGGCGAGGAGCTGCTGATGGCGCAACTGGACCAGGTCGGCATCGGACCCGGTGCGGAGTTTTCGGCGCGGAATCTTCCCGCAGGGATACGACGCGGACTGGAACGGGCAATCGAGGATGGTCATCGCATCCTGGCAGATTCGCCACTGGCTGCGCCGCCGGTGACTGGCTGGAGTACGCCGCGTCAGGAGACCTATGGCGTCTATGGTCACGATTACCTGCGCCGCGCCATGGTCGAGTTTCACGGTTTTCTCGGCAATCGCGCCGAGGAGACGATCTACCTGTCGGCCCTCACCGACGCCGCGGGGGCGCCGTTGGCAGGCAGCAACCGCTACGAAATCGTGTTCCCGGCCTCCGGGCTGCCGCCAGCCAATGCCTTCTGGGCACTCAATGTCTATGATGCACGCACTGTTGACCTGATCCCCAATGCACAACGCCGCTATGCGGTGACCGATCGCATGTCCGACCTGAAGCGGCGCGCGGACGGCTCGGTGGTGGTGCGGCTGCAGCAGACTCAACCCGTTGCCGGCGATGTCAATTGGCTGCCGGTGAACGACGGGCCGTTGTTTGTGACCCTGCGTTTCTTCGAACCGGCGCAGGAAGTACTCGCTGGCGATTATTCACCTCCCGCGATCAGGCGTTTGCCCTGAGCGCACATTCGTGCCGCCACCCTGGAGAATCAGGCTCATGCAGGAACGACTCTATAACAAGGCCATCATCGTCATCGGTTCCGGCACCGGCATTGGTGCCGCGACCGTCAAGCAACTCGCGGCGGAAGGCGCCCAGGTCTGCGCGGCGGACATCAATATCGATGCTGCGAACCAAGTCGCGGAGGAGGTCGCCGCGGCAGGTGGCAGCGCCTTTGCACTGCCCATTGATATTGCAGACGAGGCTTCGGTCAATGAAGCTGTCTGCCTCGCAGTCGCCCGCCTGGGCGGCCTGGACGGCGCCCATGTCAACGCTGCGGATCTCCGTGTCATCTTCGAGGACAGCGATGCCCTGGCGGAAGACCTGGCGGTGTTCGACCGCACCCTGCAGGTGAATCTGCGCGGCCATCTGCTGTGTACCCGAGCCGTACTGCCACATCTCCTGCAGCGTGGCCAGGGGGCGATTGTCTATACCAGCTCCAGTGCCGCGGATGTGGGGGAGAACACCCGCCCCGCTTACGCTGCTGCCAAGAGCGGGCTCAACGCCCTGATGCGTCATGTGGCCTCACGCTGGGGGCGGGAGGGAATTACCGCCAACTGCGTGGCCCCGGGATTTGTCTATACGCCGGAAATGCAGGCCAGCGGACTGGTGCCGCAGGCACTGCTGGACGGGATGCTGGCGCGGATCCCCGGGACCCGCCTCGGCCAGGTCGAGGATATTGCCGGCGTTGTCGCCCTGCTGCTGTCGGAGCAGGGCCGCTGGATCAACGGCCAGGTCTACAACGTCAACGGCGGAGCGCTGATGCGCTGATCTGCGTTGCCACCAAACTGTCGAGAGGATAAAACATGAGACTACCCCCGAGAGAAATCCGCTACGGCGGCGCCATGCTCGACCAGAAGGAAATCGATGCGGTGGTGAGGGTGATGGAGACCAGCATGGTGGTCGCCGGCCAGACCTCCACTTTCGAGAGCCGCTGCGCCAGGCTGCTGGGCAAGGAGTACGGGGTGATGGTCAATTCGGGCAGCTCGGCGCTGCTGCTGGCGGTGCGCCTGCTGGACCTGCCGCCCGGTTCCGAAATCCTGACCCCGACCCTGACCTTTGGCACCGACATCTCCAGTATCGTGCATAACGGCCACGTTCCGGTGCTGGTCGACGTGGAGCCCGACACCTACCAGATCGATATCGACCGCATCGAGCCGCTGATCACGGCAAACACCAAAGCCATGCTGGTACCGAACCTGGTTGGCGGCATGCCCGACTGGGACCGGCTGCGGGCCATTGCCGACAAGCACGGCCTGAAAATCATCGAGGACAGCGCCGATACCCTGGGCGGTACCTTTCGCGGCACCCCCGCCGGCACGCGCAGTGACATCAGCATCACCAGCTTTTCCATCTTCCATATCATCACCTGCCTCGGCAATGGCGGCCTGGTGGCGGTCAATGACCCGGCGCTGTGGGACCGCGGCCTGATGCTGCGGGCCTGGGGCCGCTCCTCGGAGAAGTACCTCTATGGCTCGCGCCAGAACGAGAGCGATGGCCGCTTCCTGGAGGACCTGGGCGACATCGAGTACGACGGCATGTTCATCTTCGAGGAGCTGGGCTATGGCTTCATTCCCAACGAGGCCGGCGCCGCTTTCGGCCACGAGCAGCTGAACAAGCTGGACGAATTCACCCGGCTGCGCCAGGAGCGCTTCCGCCGGCACGACGAGTACATGGACAGCCGCAGCGAGTACTTCATCAAGCCGCGCGTGTCCGGGGATGTCTTCACCACCTGGATCTGCTACCCGGTGATGCTGCGCCCGGAACTGGGTTGGAGCCGCCGCAAGCTGCAGGTACATCTGGAAGAGGCGGGCATTTTCACCCGGGTGATCTTCTCTGGCCACGTGGCCCTGCAGCCGATGATGAAGGAGGTGAACTACCGTCTGGATCCGGCCGGTTATGCCAACGCGGAGCGGGTCATGCGCCATGGCCTGATGCTGCCCTGTCATCCCACCATGACCACCGAGGACTGCCAGTACCTGTACCAGGTGCTGGATGACTTCATTGAGCTACAGTCTCGCTGAAGGGGAGCGAGTCGGATCGAACAGGCATTGCTGGTAGATCTTCTGGCCGCGTGTCGGAACGCGGTCCCGGACCGCATCTGGAAGTTCAGTGCTCTTTTCATAGGGCATGGGCATCCTGTTCGACCAGTATCAGGGTTCGCGAACCGGGTAAAAATCGCACATAATCGGGACAGTCTACGGCAAAGAACCTGTGGCAAAAGGAGCTGACAATGATGCAAGATCCCGCGCTTGAGGCCCTGGGCCTGCCGCCCATCGACCAGATCGGCTTTGTGGTTAAAGACCTGGACGCGTGGGTGCGCCAGTATGGCCCGGTATTCGGCCCGTTTACCTATATGGATGGCTCGGTACAGGCCGCCGACTTTCGCGGCAGCAGCGAGGATGTCAGCCTGAAGATTGCGTTCGGCAGCAGTGGCGACCTCGAGATCGAGTTGATCCAGTGGCTGGAAGGCGCCAGTCCTCACAGCGAATTCATCCAGTCCGGCCGTGAAGGGCTGCATCACCTGCGTTACCGGGTAACGGACACGGACGCCTGGATTGAAAAGCTGGCGACCGTCGGTTACACCCCGTACTGGTACAAGCGCTGGAATGCCGACACCGTGTTTGCCTACCTGGAGCATCCGGAGTTTCCGCTTTACCTGGAGCTGCTGCAGATGCCGGAGTCTGGCGCTGGCAAGCCCGCTCCCTGACCTCAATCACCCAGCCACAGGTAGGAATGCCAGTAGAACTCTCCCGAATTGGCCCCGGTAGGTGCTGTGCAGTTGACCCGGTTGCGCCCGGCCCCGGTTGCCGGCAACTCGACCCGGTAGCGGGTCTCGTCGATCTTCCTTACGGCAATGCTGTCACCAGCGGCGGAAAAGCAGCTGATAGAGGGGATGCCGGAATCCACCAGTTCGAGCATTAGCGACGTTTTGTCGTGGCGCTCAGCCACGACCGGCAGAGGCTGGCTGTTGAGTGCCAGCTTGAGGCGATCGACATCACCGTGACCGGTAGCCATGGGGAAGCGCGGAATCTGTTGCGGATCGGTGTGGCGGCCGACGGCACCTGATTGCTGGGCGACGCCGTAAAGCCCGCGCCTTGCCACCATGCTTTTTAGGGCCTGATTGTACTCTCCAAAAGGGTAGGCAAAGGCGGAAACCTCCACCTCCAGCTCCGTTGCTATCCGTTGCAGGTTCTGGTCGATTTCCGTTTCCATGCGGCGGTGCCACTGCCCGTCATTTTCGCCATCCTGTCGGCGCGCCAGATAGTCATGGCTGTGGGAGTGGCTGCCGATGTCGCCCCCCATCTCCAGCAGTTGCTGCGCTTGCCGCCAGGACATGTAGCCCGGCACCTGGTCGTCGAGGGGCTGGCTCGCCAGAAATACGGTAAAGGGCCAACCCCGCCGGGCAAGCATTGGTGCAGCTTCGGTGAAGACCGAGACATAGGCATCGTCGAAGGTGATGGCGACGGCATTCTCGGGCAGGGGTTCGCCCGACAAGCCCCTGGACAACAGTTCATTGAGAGCGATGACATTTAAGCCGTTATCCGCAAGGTAGTCCAGGTGCTGTCGGAAGCGGTCGGGTGTCACGCTGGTACTGGGCGGCGTGGATTCGCTGACGTGGTGATAGAGCAGGATAACGCCGTGATCGGCGGAGCCACCCGCGGCCGGGAAAGTGGAAAAGGCCAGCATAAAAAGCAAAAGCCGAAAAATCATGTCTGGGCTTTGTCCTCCAGTTCACTGGTAAATTCCCGATACTGCCTGATCATTGCCTTGATTTCCCGTATGTAGGCCTCGCGGCGCTCCGAGTAGTAGAGCAGGCCGTCGGCCAGGGCGATGCCGGAAAGCCGCTCCTCGGCTTCCCGCAGTTGCGCCCGAAGCTGGCGAAATCGCAGGTATTTGGGGTGAGTATTGAGATTGTGCATGTAACCGGCGATGGCCTCACTCACCGAATCGTAGGCTTTCAGCTCATGGCTTCGCCCTGCAATCCGGTTTCGGGGTACCAGGCCGCAACCGGGATCAAAGCACCAGTGACCGAACAGGTTGTTGGCTCTGGTCGCAAATCGGGACCGCCCCCAGGCGGATTCCTTGGCGGCCTGCACCGCTGCCAGTTCCAAAGGCACAATGTCTATGCGCCGGAGCAGGGTCTCGATCGTCGTCTCTGTATCGAGGTCCTCCGGCACGCCGTAGGCCTCAGCGAGCTGGTTGAGCTGCCAACGCCGGTAGAAGCCGATGTCACCGTCCGTATCGAACGCCCGGGCGATTGCTAGAAGCTTGACCCGCTGCTTGCGCACAGCGTCATTCTGGCTCTCGATAATGGGCTCCAGGTAGGAAAAAAATGCCTCTTTCAGCTCACCGGTCTGGTCAAACCGGGAGAAATCAGGGAGGCTTGCGGGATCCTCCTGAAAGATGTACCAGAAGGAAGCCAGCACGGTAATAGCCCCAGCGGCAATGATGGTCCAGCGTTGCCACCGGAAGTGAGTGTCTTGTGTGCTCGCTGCCTGCTCCATTGCCTTGCCGTTGCCGGGTGTTTGCCGCGCAGACCAGTTTATCTGATTCATGCGCATTTTTGGTTAACATAGCATAATGGGTACGCGATTCGGTTGCCATCCACCAAGCCAGAGAGGCCAATCAGTGAAATTTTATTCTCGCAAATGGATCAAACCGGAGAATCTCAACCCCCATGGCAGTCTGTTCGGCGGCCAGTTGCTTGGCTGGATCGACGAGGAAGCGGTGATCTTCGCCATGTGCCAACTGGGCGGCAGCCGTCACCTGGTGACCAAGTTCATGTCCGAGATCAACTTTGTCAGTTCGGCGCACCAGGGCGATATTATAGAGATGGGTGTTGAAGTGACCGCCTGCGGGCGCACTTCGGTGACCTTGCGCGCGGAGGTGCGCAACAAGATTACCCTGCAGACAATCATTTCCATCGACCGCATTGTGTTCGTCAATCTGGATGCGGACGGGCGGCCGACGCCTCACGATTATGCCTGGCCGGGGGCGGAGGACGAGGGGTTGGCGGCTGATGGCGGTTAGACGCGCATGGGTTTGCCCTTGAATTCATCGCTGCAACCTGACTATAGCTCCCGATGACTGGAAGGTTCGCATGCTCTGGATAGCCGCCCTCGTTGCCGCAATATTATTGGCCATCGAACGCGTCGGCTATGTTCTGATCTGGCGTAATCCGGCAGGCTTCACGCGGCTGTGCAGCCGGGGGTGGATTTTCGGGAAGCGCGATCCGGTCGAGGCGCTGTACCGGCTGTTCCTTGTTTTCAAGTGCATTCAGGTCGGCGTATTCGTTGCCTGGTGGTCGCTGTTTGACGGGCGTTTTCCACCATTGCCGAGCGCGCCGATGCACTTGCTTGTCATCGGTGCCGGGCTGTTCGTGATTGGGCAGATTCTCAATGTCGGCGTGTTCTGGCGCCTGGGTAAAACAGGCGTTTTCTACGGCAACCGGCTCGGCCATGAGCTGCCATGGGTGACCGGATTTCCTTTCTCGGTGGTGCCTCATCCCCAATACGTCGGCACCATGATCTCAATCTGGGGCATCTTCCTGGTCATGCGCTATCCCCACCCTGACTGGATTATCGTGCCCCTGATCCAGACGCTCTACCTGCTGCTCGCCATGCGGCTGGAACGCTGATCTGTGACCGTTGTCTACCAATTGCTGGGTTTGTTCGGGAGTGCATGATGGCGGGCGGTTGGTCTCGAGACGGTGCGGTGCAGGAGCAGATTGATGCGAGCCTTGACGAGGCCGTAGAGCGCGCGCGGCAACAACTGCTCAGCGGAGACAGCGCCAGGGTTTGTGCGGAGTGTGGGCTGGCGATTCCGGAGGCTCGGCGCAAGGCCATCCCCGGTGTACAGCTGTGCATCGGTTGTCAGTCTGAGCTTGAGCGGGACGAGGTGCAAAGCGCAGGCATGAATCGACGCGGCAGCAACGGTAGTCAACTCAGATAGTCGAGGGGTCACTCATGTAGCTTCGACGGAGGCAGCACACTGAGACCGGGAGCCATGCAGGGTGGTATCAGGATGCTTTATTCATTCATGCAATGAGTATCCCCGCCACAGGTAATACACTACTGGCAACACCAGCAAAGTCAACACGACTGCGCTGATCATGCCGCCCACCATGGGTGCCGCAATCCTGCTGACTACTTCCGCGCCCGTGCCAGAGCTGAGCATTATGGGCAGCAGCCCTGCAATGGTGGAGACTGTCGTCATCATCACCGGCCTTACACGAAGTCCCGCCCCTTGCGTGACTGACTCCAGCAGCTCTTCCCTGAGAGGGGTGACACCGCGTTGCCTGCTTGCTTCCAATAGCCCTCTGTAGGATTGATTGAGATAGGTCAGCATGATGATTCCTATCTCCACCGTGACGCCTGCAAGGGCAATGAAACCGACGGCTACAGCGACGGAAAAATTGTAGTTCAACAGATACATAAGCCAGATGGAACCGATCACCGCCAGCGGTAATGTTCCGAGAATAATGGCGATTTCCACGAAGTTGCGAAAGTTCATGTACAACAGCACGATAATGATGGCCAGGGTCAGTGGCACCACGTAGGTCAGCTTTTCCTTGGCCCGCTGCATATATTCATACTGCCCGGACCAGGTCACCGAGTAGCCGGGTGGCAGGTCCAGCTGCTGCTGCACGACGTCCATGGCCTGCTCAACATAGCTGCCCACATCCACACCTTCGATGTCCACGAAGGTCCAGCCATTCAGCCTCGCGTTCTCACTCTTGATGGCTGGGGGACCATCCTCTACATAGACTTCTGCTACATCAGCGAGTGCAATACGCTGTCCTCCTGGCGTGACGACAGGCAACAACGAGAGTTGCTCCGGCGAGTCCCGATAGTCCTGGGGATAGCGCAGATTGACCGGGTAGCGTTCAAGCCCCTCAATGGTCTGGGTCACGTTCATGCCGCCAATGGCGGTGGCGACGACCTGCTGCACATCGGCGATGTTGAGACCATAGCGCGCGGCCTTGCCGCGCTGAATATCCACCTTGATATAGCGCCCTCCGGCCACCCGTTCGGAGTAGACCGAGGCGGTGCCGGGAACATCCTTGAGGATCTGTTCCAATCGCTGGCCAATGCTCTGGATTTCCTGCAGATCCTCGCCTGCCACTTTGATACCCACCGGGGTCTTGATGCCGGTAGCCAGCATGTCGATGCGGGTCTTGATGGGCATCACCCAGGCGTTGGTCAGGCCCGGAAATTTCACCAGGGCATCCAGTTCCTGCTTGAGCTTCTCTGTGGTCATGCCCTCCCGCCATTGCCCTCTGGGTTTGAGCTGGATGAAGGTCTCGATCATGGTGAGAGGGGCGGGGTCCGTGGCTGTGTCTGCGCGACCGACCTTTCCAAAAACTGTCTCCACCTCGGGCACGGTCGCAATCAGCTTGTCGGTCTGCTGCAATAGTTCCCTGGCTTTGCCAATGGATAATCCAGGATAGGTGGTGGGCATGTACATGAGATCACCTTCATCGAGATCGGGAATGAACTCACTGCCGATTTTATGCACCGGCCAGATCCCGACGAGGAAGATCAAGGCTGCCGCGACCAGGGTGACTCTGGGGAAACGCAAGGCACTCTTGAGCAGCGGCATATAGCCTGCAACCAGAAACCTGTTGATCGGATTTTTGCCTTCAGCGACCACTTTACCTCGAATGAAGTAGCCCATCAGTACCGGTATGACCGTAACCGCAAGCGCCGCGCTGGCAGCCATGGCATAGGTCTTGGTGTAGGCGAGCGGGCTGAACATGCGGCCTTCCTGTGCCTCCAGGGTAAAAACCGGCAGGAAGCTCACCGTAATAATCAACAGGCTGAAGAACAGTGCCGGACCCACCTCGGACGCTGCTTCGGCCACTACCTTCCAGCGGTTTTCGGGCGTCAAGGGCGTACGTTCCATGTGCTTGTGCAGGTTCTCGATCATGACGATAGCGCCATCAATCATCGCGCCGATCGCAATCGCAATGCCACCGAGAGACATGATGTTGGCATTGATGCCTTGCCAGTACATCACGATAAAGGCTGTCAGGATGCCCAGTGGCAGGCTGATGACCGCCACCAGGGATGATCTGAAATGCAGCAGGAAAATGATACAGATCAGCGCCACGATGGCCAGCTCCTCGGCCAGGCTCTTCCACAGACTCGCGATGGCACGGGAAATCAGCGCGGAGCGGTCATACACGGTGACAATCTCGACCCCTTCCGGCAGCCCCGCCTTGAGCTTCTCCAGCCTGGCCTTGACACCATCTATGGTCTTCTGCGCGTTCTCGCCAGAGCGCATCACCACAATACCGCCAACGGTCTCACCATCACCATTGAGCTCGGCGATGCCACGGCGCATCTGTGGCCCGGTTTCGATATCCGCCACGTCCCTGAGCAGCAGCGGCGTCCCCTGGTTGTTCACCCCCAGGGGGATCAGGGCGAGGTCCTCGACGCTCTGAATGTAGCCGGTGGCACGTACCATGTATTCGGCTTCGGCCATTTCCACCACCGAGGCCCCCACTTCCTGGTTCCCCCGCTGAATGGCTGTCTGCAGGTGAGACAATGGTATGCCGAATGCGCGCAGCTTCTCCGGGTTCACCTTTACCTGATACTGCTTGACCATGCCGCCGATGGCGGCGACCTCGGAAACCCCCGGCACCGTCTGCAATTCGTATTTCAGAAACCAGTCCTGCAGGCTGCGCAGCTGACTGAGGTCATGCTGTCCGCTGCGATCCACCAGGGCGTAGAGGTACACCCAGCCGACACCGGTGGCATCCGGTCCCAACTGCGGTCGGGCGCTCGGTGGCAGGGTGGGCGCGACCTGGGACAGGTACTCGAGCACCCGCGAACGCGCCCAATAGGCGTCCGTATCCTCGTCGAAAATCACGTAGACGAAGGAGTCGCCGAAAAAGGAATAGCCCCTGACCGTGACGGCGCCTGGCACGGACAACATCGCGGTGGTCAGCGGGTAGGTCACCTGGTCCTCAACTACCTGCGGGGCCTGCCCCGGATAGTTGGTCTTGATAATCACCTGGACGTCGGAGAGGTCCGGAATGGCATCAACCGGCGTGTTCTTCAGCGCGAACAGACCAGCTGCAACCAGTATCACGGTGGCCAGCACTACAAAAAAGCGATTGTCGATCGACCAGCGGATAATGGATTCAATCATGGCCACTTTGCCCATGCTCGTGGCTGCCATTCTCGCCAGGCTCCTCGTCGCCGTGGGACATCCGCCTGAAATCCGAGGTCTTGCTGGACTCCGAATCAATCAGGAACTGTGCGGAAGTGACGATACGCTCGCCCTCATCGAGACCGGAGAGGATTTCCACCTCCCGCTCGCCCACGCGCCCGACATCCACCGCAATGGATTTGAATCGACCCTCGCCCAGTGCCAGCACCACGCGCGCCTGACTACCCGTACGGATCAGCGCCTCCCGCGGGATCAGGAGAGTCTCAGGCCCTGGTCGGGTCTCGATGACGACCTGCGCAAACATTCCCGGCTTCAGGAAACCATCCGGGTTGTCAAAACGTGCACGAATCCGGGCGGTGCGTGTCTGTTCGTTCAGCGATGGGTAGACATGGTCCACACGACCCGATAATTCCTTGCCGGGCAGGTAGTCCAGGTGAACCTGTACCTTGTCGCCGGCCTTGACCAGATTCGCCTGGCGCTCGAACACTTCACCGATGACCCAGATGTGCTCCAGCTGGCCTATGGACATCAGGAGCGAGCCCGGCCTGACGAATGCGCCTTCGCGCACCTCCAGTTTGTCGATGACGCCGGACTGTGGTGCGGTGATGGTGATGGTGATGGTCTGGCTGACCTGCCCGGTGTTGCGCAACTGCTCGATATTCGTCCGCGGCACCTGCAAGGCTGACAATCGCTCGACGGCAGCTTCGATCAGGACCGGATTGTCCCGCCTCAGTGCCAGCAGTAACTCTTCCTGGGCGTTGACCAGGGTGGGCGAGTAGAGCGTATACAGGGGCTCACCCTGTGTAACAGCATCACCGGCCACCTTGACGTGTAGTGTTTCCAGCCAGCCTTCCACTCGCGGGCTGATAGTCACCAGGAAGTCTTCGTCGTACTGCACATACCCCACCGTTTTGATATCCAGATGCAGGCGGCCCCTTGTTGCCGTGGCGGTGCGCACACCGAGATTATTGACGACATCCGGTGAAATGCGAACGGTGCCTGCTTCGCTCCCCGCATCCTGTTCTTTGTAGACGGGAATCAAGTCCATGCCCATGGGGGATTTTCCCGGCTGGTCGCGCCTGTAGTCCGGATCCATGGGCGCCACCCAGTAGAGCGGTTCGTTTGCGCTGCCGGGTGCATTGGCAGTGTCTTCCTGTGAAGTGCCAAACAACCAGACACCGCCGCCCCCAATCAACACACCGAAAGCAGCCCCCATCAGGATTTTTACAGGCGTTTTCATGTTGAATACCTCAGAAGTCTGCCACTGGCTGCGTGGAATCAGGTGATGCCTGGGCAAGCAGGTAATTGATTCGAGCGATAGTCTTCTGCCGCTTTACCGCGATGGCGAGCGCTTCGATACTGGAATTCAACTCGGCGATACGGGCGCGTATGGCCTCGGCAAAGTCACCGTCGTCGTTGTTGTAGGCGGCCAGCGAGGCTTCGGCCTGCTCTGCCATTTGCGGCAGCAGCCGGTCCCTGTAAAGTGCGTACCGCTCATCCAGGCGCGCCAGTTGTACGCTGGCTGTTTCAAGCTCTGCCATTAGCTGACGGATCAACAGCTGCTTTTCGGTTCTGATGGCCTCGGCATGGCGAGCGGCGGCGCTGACTTCCTTGTCCTGACGGTTGGCGGTGAAAAGAGGCAAATCGAAGGTGACGCCAAGGGAAAACAGATCGGCCCTGTCCCGTCCCATCAAGTCCCGATCGCGATAGCCATATTGGGCAGACAGCCCCCACTCAGGTCTGTACTTTTGTCGCGCCAGATCGAGATCGGTTTCCGTGGCCTCGATTCGCCTCTCCAGCGCGAGCAAGCTGGGATGATGACGCAACCGCTCATACCTCTCCTGATCGGAACCCAGGGTCGCTACCGACTCTCTGGGCGCCTCTGCGGGCAGTGTCGCCGCCAGCTGATCGCCAGCACGTGAGCCGATCCATTCGGACAGACGCATCTGCGCGGCTTCCTGTCGCTGCCTGAGTGCTATCATTCGGTCCTCCAGCCGCGTCAACTCCAATTGCGCACGGATCACATCCTGCTGCCGTGCCCGACCAGCGGTAGTCGCATAGGTCGCCCGTGACGCGTCTACCAGGTGTTCGAACAGACCGCGATCCAGCTCTATCAAACGGATGCTTTCCTGGGCGTGGTACGCGTCCAGCCATAGCTGTGTGACTGTCGCCGTCACCCGCGCTCGACGGTCTTCACGCAACAAGGGATGTTGTAGGGCCAGCTCCTGCTTTTTCCGTTGCGCAAGCGCGAGTGTATCGCCGCGGGGGAACATTTGGCTGATACCCACTGACACCTGGGTCATCGGCTCCTGATTGATATCGAAACTGTCGACCGGAAAATTACCGGCCATCAGAGTCATTCTGGGATCGGGCAACGTGGCGGCAACCGTCGCCTCGTCGGTCAAGGCGGCCTGGGTGAGGCGGCTGCCAGTCAGCCAGGGATCTGCCGCGATGGCGATGTCCACCGCCTCGGAGAGCATCAACACATCATCACTGGCATTTGCATTGACCAAGGCACTGCCGTTACCGAGCATAAAAACTAGCAAAGGTGTGAATACTTTCATGATCGTGCTTCCCGCTGGCATTGCTGCGCCTTTCTTTGCGGTTGGGGCAGCCTTCTGAAGCATTGAGAACGGATTGCCTCAGTGAAATCAGATGATTGGAGGCCTCAGTGAATAATAGGCTTGTGAAGCAAACAGGGAGATTACCCAAGTATTACATCACTGTAATCATTAGGTAATGCTGCGGAAAGGGACTGCGTTCTATGATCACGCTGGCGCAGTAAGGCGTTTTCAGTTCGAGAAAAACCGGAGCACCGGAATCGTTCTGGCTGCTTGCATGAGGGCTGGCTAAAGCCGTACCTGAAGCCGATTTTCAATTATGCGGCCACGTTCGTCCTCTCGAGTGTGACAAGTCATGTAGCCGTGTTACGCAAAGCACAGGAGAACAACAATCATGCCTAACTCCAAAGCTGAAGGAACTCGCATACAAGTCGCCCCGGTAGGAAAAAGCCTGTCTCTATTTTTGGTCATCAGTTATGTGTTGTGTGTGGGCTTTGGTCTTCTCGCACCGGCGCAGATGCGTATGTATGAGGCATGGGCGCCACTGCTGCCCGGCTTTGAATGGCTGACGTGGCCGGGGTTTCTGATTGGCCTGGTGGAAACCTATCTCTATGGCTGGTATATCGCCCTCGTCTTCGTTCCCTTGTACCGTTGGAGCACCAGGTAGCGGGTTCGTGCGGATGCACTCCAGACTTGAGTAGCAGACGCCTCCAGCCGCCCGTGGCCTCAGGAATCTGATCTCCTATGGCATGTCCCCTCCCTGCAGCTCCACGACTCAGTGGTGGTGCTCGTGGGATTCCTCCTGAGCAGATTGTTTGGTCCCCGCCGACTTTTGCAGGAAAATCTGCTCCGCAATCGCGATGAGGATCATCGCAACAACGGCAACGCCAATCACAAAAGGATCGGAATTCAGCTTCACCCAGACGAAACCGCCCAGCGCGAGCAGATCAAGGAAAATCGCCGTAACCGGCACCCATGCTTTAGCTTCAATGTCGTCGCGCAGATAACGTATGACGCCCCAATGTATGGCAATGTCCATAATCAGGTAGAACACGATACCCAGCGCAGCAATTCGCGACAGATCAAAAAATGCGGTCAGCACCAGCCCCAGCACCACGGTATAAACCAGCGTATGCTTCTGAATGCTGCCTGACATGCCGAAGTGGCTGTGAGGGACCAGTTTCATTTCCGTCAGCATTGCCAGCATGCGCGAGACCGCAAAGATACTGGCCAGAATGCCGCCGGCGGTAGCCATCATGGCAATCGCTACCGTGAACCACACACCCCACTCACCCAGTGCGGGGCGTGCGGCAGCGGCGAGAGAGTAGTCCCGGGTCTCAATGATTTCAGCGAGCGAAAGATTGCTCGCAACGGCAAAACCGACCAGGGTATAGATCACCACACAGGCGGCGATGGAAATCACGATCGCACGACCAACATTCCGTGTCGGGTCTTTCACCTCCGAGCCACTGTTGGTAATCGTCGTGAAGCCCTTGAACGCCAGTATGCCGAGTGCCGTCGCCCCCAGGAAGTTACCCACGGTTCCGGCCTCGCCAGGGTCAGAGAAGTCGACCGAAATGCTGTCAGCGATCCAGATTCCCACCAGTCCGAACATGAGGATGCCAGCAATCTTCAATACGCCGATGAAAGAGGCCACGCCCTGGATCAGCTGATTGCCTGAAAGATTTACCAGAAAGGCAGCAATAATGAGTGACACGCCGAGTACAGGCACCATCATGCCGCTCTCGTCACCACCAAAAAGCTGCATGGTATAGGCACCAAAGGTGCGTGCCAGAAAGCTTTGGGCGATCACCATCGAGAAATACATCAACAACGCGTTAAAGGCCGTCGGCAAGCGGTCTCCGTAGGCCTTGTGCAGATACATGCCGATACCACCAGCGGACGGGTAGGTGTTGGAAATCTTGATGTAGGAATAGGCGCTGAAGGCAACAATCACTGCGGCGGCCAGGAACGCCAGAGGGAAAAGAACGCCTGTCATCTGTGCCATCTGACCGGTCAGTGCAAAGATGCCGGCGCCGATCATGACGCCGGTTCCCAGCATCACAGTTCCTGGTAACGTCAGGCTATCCTCGCGGTAGCGCGTTCTTCTCTCGTCCTCATTGACCATGAATCCTCCGTTTTCCCTGCTCTACAATGCCGCCTGCAAGGGCCCTGAGCCCGCCTGGGTTGGGGTCAACTCGGCTATCGCTTTCCCAGCTTAGTGAACGGGTCCTGTCTTCCAGATGACGCTCAAATTACAACTTGGTAATCATCGTGTAATCTTACAATTGGGCACAGCCGGTTAAACTGGAAGGACACTGATCAGGATAGATCCATTATGCGCTTGTTGGTTGTGGAGGACGAGGTAAAGACCGGCGACTATCTTCGTCAGGGACTGGCAGAGGCTGGCTTTATCGTTGAGCTGGCACGTAATGGGCTGGACGGCCATCACCTCGCCATGACGGAGACATTTGAGCTGATAGTCCTGGATGTCATGCTGCCGGATGTGAGCGGCTGGCGTATCGTCCAGTCTTTGCGCGAGGCCGGCCGCCAGACCCCGGTATTGTTTCTCACTGCGCGCGATTCTGTGGATGACCGTGTCAAGGGCCTGGAATTGGGTGCCGACGACTACCTGGTCAAGCCGTTCGCCTTTGCCGAATTGTTGGCCCGCGTACGTACTTTATTGCGTCGCAGTTCCACGTCCTCCCTGTCGGAGCAGCTACAGGTTGCCAATCTTGTCCTCGATCTACCCAGACACCGTGTCACGCGCGCAGGCAGGAAGATCAATCTCAGCCACAAGGAATTTTGTCTTTTGGAGCTGCTGGCCCGTCGCCGGGGTGAGGTGTTACCTCGCTCTCTGATTGCGTCCCAGGTGTGGGACATGAACTTTGATTCCGACACCAATGTGATCGATGTGGCGATTCGCCGGCTACGGGCGAAAATTGACGACGATTTCGAGCCCAAGCTGATCCACACAGTGCGGGGCATGGGGTACAAGCTTGAAGTCGAAACCGACGATGAAAGCGATTAATCGGCAACCACTGTCACTGGCCGCCCGGGTCATGGTGTTCGTCGGGCTGACCATTGGCCTCAGCCTCCTCCTGATCGGCAGCCTGGTGCTCAATGCTGTCGAACGCCACTTTGTGGAGCAGGATGCCGGTGAACTGGCGGTGATGACCGAAGCCGTGGTAAAAGCGCTGCACCAGGGCGGCGATGATCCAACACGACTGCGCGAGGCGCTGTCCAACGCCATATCGGGACATCACGGTGTCTATTTCCAGGTGCAGAGCCGGCAGGGGGACATTCTCTACGGCACCCCGGGAGCTGACCTGTCCCAGGTGGCAACCAATCTCACCCCAGTGGCCTTGATTCACGCTGACAATCTACAAACCTGGCAGGATGATGGGAAGACCTTCCGCGGCGTTCTCAAGCAGAGCGAGATCATGGATCGAAGCTACTCGGTGAGTTCTGCCATCGATATAGGCTTTCATCTGCAGTTTCTGCAAAATTTTCGCCGCAGTCTGTGGTTCATCATGAGCCTCGCCGGCGCCATCACCTTGTTGGCCGCGTGGTATGGCGTGCATCAGGCGCATGCTCCCCTGCGCGGACTTTCCGACAGAATGGGAGACGTCAAGGCCGACCGCCTGAATGTGCGTCTTGATCCCTTCTCGGTCCCAGCGGAATTACAGGGCCTGGTCACCTCGTTCAATCACATGATCGGTAGACTGGAAGACAGTTTTACTCGCTTGTCGCACTTTTCCGCCGATATCGCCCACGAGTTGCGCTCACCGCTTACCAATCTCATTACCCAGACCCAGGTCGGGCTCGGCAAGGCCAGGACCACAGAGGAATACCGTGAACTTCTGTATTCCAATCTCGAGGAGCAGGAACGGCTGGCCAAAATGGTCAATGACATGCTGTGGCTGGCGAAAAGTGACCATGGTCTGCTCAAGCCGGTCCAGGTACCGCTGGATCTGGCCCGCGAGGTCAGCGAGTTGTTCGATTTCTTCGAAGCGCTGGCGGAAGAGCGACAGATCGGTCTGTCAATGGAAGGTCAGGTACCAACCATAGAGGGCGACCGCGCCATGGTGCGACGGGCGATTTCCAACCTGCTCTCCAATGCCATCCGCCACACGCCTCCGGGTGGGAAGGTGGGGATTCGACTGGACATGTCATCGGATCAAGAGGTCTCACTCAGCGTGCAGAACCCGGGATCCGAGATCCCTGCCGAGCATCTGGTCGATATTTTCGATCGCTTTTACCGTGTCGATCCATCCAGGACACGCCAAGGTGAAGGCGCTGGGCTTGGTTTGGCCATTGTACGCTCTATCGTCGAGGCGCACGGTGGCCGCGTAGCAGTGGCCTCTGGCAGGGGAAGCACCACGTTTACAGTCTTTTTTCCACAGCCGAGAGCAACCCGAAGCCAGCGGCAGGCAGACAATATCGCCTAACTTGTTTATCTGCAGTGGGTAGTGGTACCGGAGGCCGGACTCGAACCGGCACGCTTTTTACGGCGGGGGATTTTGAATCCCCTGTGTCTACCAATTTCACCACTCCGGCAGAAGGGCGGCGGGCGCTGACGATCGGCCCGTGGAGAGCGCGCGATTATAGCAATCGCGGCACTGACTGCAATGATTTTCCTTAACCTGGTGGCCATTTGCCTGTAGACTGCGCGCCGCGCCGATAATGAACTTTCGGCGCAGTGGCTGCCCCCCGGGGCCCGATTTCTGAGTATCACAGGAGAAAAGATCATGGCGATGAAACTGGTCAAGAAGACCCCCGAATACAGCATTTTCCAGCGTGGCGACGAGCGCTATGCGGTTCAGGATGCCAAGCGCAAGGCCGTGAATGGCGACGAGAAAGTCAGCATTCTGGCCGCGGAAGGCCTGGTGAAGGCTCCGGCACCGAAACCGGCCCCGGTCGAGGAAGCGCCTGCGGAAGAGCCCGCCGCTGAAGCAGCGGAAGAAGCTGCAGCCGAGGCCGACGCCGGGAGCGAACCGGAGGCCTGAGCCGGGTTGCAGGCCAGGAAGCCGGCTTCGGGCCGGCTTTTTTTGCGATGAAAGTCAGCGATTTCCACTATGACCTGCCGCCGGAGCTGATTGCCCAGCGGCCCCTGTCCGAGCGCAGCGCCAGTCGCCTGCTGGCGCTGGATGGCGCCAGCGGTGCGCTGCAGCACCTGCAATTTACCGACCTGCCCGCATGCCTGGGTACCGGCGACCTGCTGGTGTTCAACAATACCCGGGTAATCCCGGCGCGCCTGTGGGGCCGCAAGGCCACCGGTGGGCAGGTGGAGATCCTGATCGAGCGGATGACCGGCACGGGGACGGCACTGGCCCATATTCGCGCCAGCAAGTCACCGAAGCCGGGTATGGTTATCCACCTTTCGTCTGTGGAGGGTGCGGAGCCAGGCCCCTGGCAGGTCACGGTAACCGGGCGCGAGGGCGCCCTGTTCCAGTTGCAGGCGCCAGAAGGTGTCGCCTTGCACGAAATCCTGCTGGACATTGGCCACATGCCGCTGCCGCCCTACATTGAGCGCGCGGACGAGGCGGCGGATCGGGAGCGTTACCAGACCGTCTTTGCCGAGCGCGATGGCGCGGTGGCGGCGCCCACCGCGGGCCTGCATTTCACCCAGGCGCTGCTGCAGCAGCTGGCAGACGCCGGCGTGGAGCGGGCTGCGGTTACCCTGCACGTGGGCGCGGGTACCTTTCAGCCGGTGCGGGTGGATGCCGTCGAGGACCACCACATGCACTCGGAATACCTGGAGGTCGATGAGGCCCTCTGCGCCGCGGTAGCCGCGACCCGGGCCCGGGGCGGACGGGTGGTGGCGGTGGGGACGACCGCGGTACGTTCGCTGGAGTCCGCCGCCAGTGGCGGGGGACTGGTGGCGCCGCTGCGCGGAGATACGGATATCTTCATTTATCCGGGCTACCGCTTCCAGGTGGTGGACGCGATGATCACCAATTTCCACCTGCCGGAATCCACCCTGTTGATGCTGGTCAGCGCCTTCGCCGGTCGCGAGCACATCGCCGCCGCCTACCGCGAGGCGATTGCCCGGCGCTACCGCTTTTTCAGCTATGGCGATGCCATGTTCATTACCCCCGAGCCCGCTGCCCTGGAGTCGCGATGAGCCGCACTTGCCACCTGCAGTTTGAACACATCGCCAGTGACGGTCACGCCCGCCGCGGCCGCCTCATGTTCCCTCGCGGCAGTGTGGAAACGCCGGCTTTCATGCCGGTGGGAACCTACGGTACGGTGAAGGGCATGTTGCCACGGGATATCCGTGGCATCGGCGCCGAGATCATCCTCGGCAATACCTTCCATCTCTGGCTGCGGCCCGGTACCGACATCATCCAGTTGCACGGGGACCTGCACGACTTCATGGGCTGGGATGGCCCCATCCTCACCGATTCCGGCGGTTTCCAGGTATTCAGCCTCGGCGCCATGCGCAAGATTTCCGAAGCCGGGGTGAAGTTCCAGTCACCGGTGGACGGCGCCCGGGTATTCCTCGACCCGGAGACGTCGATCGCCATCCAGCACAAGCTGGGGTCAGACATCGTGATGATCTTTGATGAATGCACCCCGTATCCGGCCACGGCGCAGGAGGCGCGTGCCTCCATGGAGCTGTCCCTGCGCTGGGCGGCGCGCAGCCGCGCCGCCCACGGCGACAGTCCGGCGGCCCTGTTCGGCATCGTGCAGGGCGGCATGCATGAGGATTTGCGCACCGAGTCCCTGGCCGGACTGGAAGCCATCGGTTTCGACGGTTATGCCATTGGCGGCCTGTCGGTGGGCGAGCCCAAGGAAGAGATGCTCAAGGTGCTCGACCATCTGCAGCCCCGACTGCCCGCGGAGCGCCCCCGCTACCTGATGGGGGTGGGTACGCCCGCCGATCTGCTGGAGGGCGTGCGCCGCGGCATCGACATGTTCGACTGCGTGATGCCCACCCGCAATGCCCGCAACGGCTTTATCTTCACGTCCCGCGGGATACTCAAGCTGCGCAATGCACGCCACAAGACCAGCACCCTGCCACTGGACGCCGACTGCGACTGCTACACCTGCCAGCACTTCAGTCGCGCCTACCTGCACCACCTCGATAAATGCAACGAGATCCTCGGCTCACAGCTCAACACCATTCATAACCTGCGGTTTTACCAGAACCACATGGCGGGCATCCGCACAGCAATCGAGCAGGGCCAGCTCGATGCCTTCGCGGAGCGCTTTTATGCACTGCAGGCCGAGGGCAGCTGACGATGACGATGCCGGCGCGACTGCTGCAGCGACTGCAGGCGGCCCTGCCCCTGGAATGCCCGGCATGGGACGGTAGTGGGCTCCAGGCCGGCGTGCTGGTGGCACTGACGGATGAAACGGAGCCGCGAGTACTGTTGGGACGTCGCGCCCTGCACTTGCCCCTGCACCCGGGTGAGGTGGCGTTTCCGGGCGGCAAGCGCGAGTCCGCCGATCGCGGGCCCTGGGATACGGCGTTGCGGGAGGCCGAGGAGGAAGTGTGCTGCCTGCCGGACCGGGTGCGCCGCGTGGGTGAGCTGGCGCCGCTGGTGACCCGCAGCGGTTTTACCATTCATCCCTGTGTGGCGGTCATCCCCGCAGACCTGCCGTTGCGGGCGGACCCGAGTGAGGTGGCCGAGCTGCTGCTGCTGCCGCTGCAGCAGTTTGCCGATGCTTCCGGTTGGCATGTCCGCAATCTGCCCGACCCGGTCGACGGCCGCCCGCTGCGGGTGCCCCATTTCCGCCTGCACCGTGATACCGTATGGGGCACAACTGCCCGGGTGCTGCTGTCATTGGTGAACCTGGGCCTGCAGGCGGAGCTGGACCCGCTGACGTTTACGGAGGAAGACGCATGAAGTACAGCCTTGACGGGCAGGAAGTCACTCTGGTTGGCAGTGGCCATTTCATCGCGCCCAATGCCGCGGTGATCGGCAATGTCACCCTGCACGAGCGCAGCAGTGTCTGGTTCAGCTGCGTGCTGCGCGGTGACGCGGAGCGCATCGAGGTGGGTGCCGGCAGTAATATCCAGGACGGGGCGGTGCTGCACGCGGACCCCGGTTTCCCGATGGTGGTGGGCAGCAACGTGACCGTGGGCCACAAGGCCATGCTCCACGGCTGCACCATCGGCGATGGTTCCCTGGTCGGTATTGGCGCGATCGTCCTCAACGGTGCCAACGTCGGTAAAAACTGCCTGATCGGTGCCGGTGCCCTGGTGACCGAGGGTATGGAAATTGCCGACGGCAGTATGGTGCTGGGGGCACCGGCAAAGGTCCGGCGCCAGTTCACGGAAGAAGAGCAGACGGCGCTGGGTCAGAACGCCGACCACTATGTGCAGAATGCCGCCCGCTACAACCGCGGCCTGGAGGTGCAGCAATGAGTGTGGAGCAAGAGCTGGCGTCACCCTGTATCTCGGTGTGCCTGCTGAATGAAGATGATATCTGCCTGGGTTGCTACCGCAGCGCGGCGGAGATCACCGACTGGTTCATGGCAGATCCTGCCGAGAAACACGATATCCTCGCGCGCGCCCGCGACCGGCGGCTTGCGGATGACAAGGTCTGGTTGTAGCAATTCACTCGCCATCTGCGTTATCTTCCGGGAAAGGGCTGCAGGGGAAAAGGTTCCGGCGGAACCGACCATGGCTGAAAAACGCTCCAAAAAAGATCAGATTCTCATAAGGCCGGCGGAGCAGGGAGATATTCCGATGCTGGTCGGTTTTATGGCCAAGCTTGCCCTGCATGTCGCCGGAGGCGAGCCGCAAACGCTGAAGCGGAAAGAAAAACAGCGGCTCATGGAAATTCTTGCCTCTGCCTTGACCAATACTGAAAAGCTGGTGGTGGTGGCCGAGGCCCCGGGCACCGGGCTTGTTGGAATGGGCTACATCTATATCTGGCGCAGCCAGGGCATCTGGGAACAGGCCGGGGATCTGGAATTCAAATCGGGTGTCATTGATGACATCTGGGTGGAACCGGAGTATCGACAACGGGGAATCTTCAGCGCCATGCTCAGGAAGCTGGTGGCATTTGCCGAATCCCGGGATGCCCACGAGCTGATTCTCGAATACTCTGTCGCCAACAAGGAGGCCGAAGCGACCTGGAGCAGGTTGGGATTCAAGCCCACCGGCGTCCGCGCGGCAGCCTTCACCCATCTGGTAAAGAAGCGTCTGTCTCGAGGGGGTGACGAGTGATAGGTGATCGCAGTGTGACCGTTTTCTACGATGAAGTCATGCTTGGACACCATCCCGAAGTCGATGTGCCCTATCTCCCCAGCCGGGTGGAAAAACGGGTAAGGACGCTGCTCAAGGGCCTGGATTTCAAGTGGAGCTATCCTGAGCACCCGGGACGATTGAGTGCCATCATGGAGCTGCTCGAGAAGGAACCCATTCCAGGGGTGCAGTTCAAGGCCGGTGCCCACGCCACCTACGAGCAACTCGGCCGCGTGCACACCACCACTCACCTCGATCACATCTTTTCCCTGGAGGGAAAGCGGGCCTGGCTGGACCGGGATACTACCGCCGTGTCGCCGGACAGTATCAAGGCGGCAACCTCGGCGGCGGGCAACGCCATTGCCGCGGTGGAAGCGGTGGTGAGGGGGGAAACCCGGAGCGCTTTCGCCCTGGTGCGGCCGCCGGGGCATCATGCCGAGCCCGTCAGGGCGCGGGGCTTTTGCCTGTTCAATAACGTCGCCGTTGCGGCAGCTCATGCCCAGGCGAAGCTGGGTTGTGAGCGTATCCTGATTGTTGATTGGGACGCCCACCACGGCAATGGTACCCAGGATATTTTCTGGGCCGATCCCGATGTGCTGTTCTTTGATATCCACTGCGCCGCCCCGTTCTATCCGGGATCCGGAGACCTGGAGGAGGTGGGGGCCGGGCTTGGTGAAGGCTACACTGTCAATGTGCCTGTCCCGGAGGATGCCGGCGATATCGCTTTCGAAAAAGCCTTCCGGGAAATTCTTGTCCCCGCCGCCGAGCGTTTTGAGCCAGACCTGGTGCTGGTCTCGGCGGGGTTCGATCCGCATCGCAACGACATGGCACTGAACCTGACCTATGATGGTTTCGCCGTGCTGACCCGCATGCTCCAGGATATCGCCGACAGGCATTGCGATGGCAGGCTGGCGCTGGTGCTGGAAGGTGGCTATAACCTGACCTCCCTGTCGCGGGGGGTGCATACGGTGCTGGAAGTGTTGGCCGGCGGGGATGTGCCGGAACTGGCGGAGTGTGGATTGCGTGAGGTGGTGCAGGCCGCCGAGTTCCATCGGGATGCCTTCACGGATGATGAAGAGGTGGGAGAGGACTAGGCTGGTGCTTGCGCGGCCCGTTACAGCCAACCGGTAAGCTTGCTCTTGGCCTTCACCGGGGAGGCCCGCACTGCCTGGATCACGTTGCCCTGCAGCTCGAGAATTTCAAAGCGGTAGCCGGCGATGGCCAGGCCGGCGTTGCCGTCCGGGAACGACTCCAGGTACTCCAGAATCAGCCCACTCAGGGTTTTCGGCCCGTCTGTCGGCAGTTGCCAGTCGAGGGACTTGTTGACCTCCCGCAGGTTGGCGTTGCCGGCAATGATATAGCTGCCGTCGCGCTGGGCAAAAATGGTCTCGTTGTCGTCCCCCATGCGCGAGGTGAACTCGCCCACGATTTCCTCGAGAATGTCTTCCAGGGCGACAATCCCCATGACCTCGCCGTACTCGTCCACCACGATCGCCAGCCGCAGCTTGTTCTTCTGGAAATGCACCAGCTGGGTGTGTAGCGGCGTGCTCTCGGGAATGAAGTAGGGTTTGTCCATCTCCCGTTCCAGCGCGTCCCGGTCCAGGCCCTGCTTGTCGATGATACGGCTGATATTGCGCATGTGCAGGACGCCGACGATATTGTTGATATCGTCGCGCCAGACCGGCAGCCGGGTATGGTTGCTGGCCTGGACGCAGCGCAGGATCTCCTCGTCACTATCGTCCAGGTCGATGCCGTAGACCTCGTTACGCGGCACCATCACGTCATCCACCGTGACCTCCTCCAGATCGAGGATATTCAGCAGCATACCGCGATGGCGGGGCGGAATCAGCGCGCCGGCCTCGGTAACGATGGTGCGCAGTTCCTCGGAAGAGACGTGCTCCTCCTTGGCCGCGGCGGGGTCCACGCCCAGCAGGCGCAGCAGGCCGTTGGTGACACTGTTGACCAGCCAGACCACCGGGTACATCAGTTTCATCAGCGGCAGCAGGACGATACTGAAAGGAAAGGCAACGCGCTCCGGGTGCAGCGCGGCAATGGTCTTGGGGGTGATTTCCGCGAATACCAGGATCACCAGGGTCAGGGCAATGGTGGCGATGGCGATGCCGGCGTCACCCCACAGGCGAATGGCGATCACGGTGGCGATGGCGGAGGCAAGGATATTGACCGCATTGTTGCCGATCAGGATCAGGCCGATCAGCCGGTCCGGCCTCTCCAGCAGCTTGCTGGCGCGGCGGGCGCCCCTGTGGTTCTGCTTGCGGAGATGCTTCAGCCGATAGCGGTTGAGGGACATCATCCCGGTTTCCGAGCTGGAGAAGAAACCGGACAGCAGAATGAGGACTACCAGGACTGAGTATAAGAGACCCAGCGGTGCTTCGTTCAAAGCGGGGGCGGACCTTTGGCATGAATGGACCGGCTATCTTGAAGAAAAAGCGGGGCAGGAGCAAGCCCCGTGACCGATCAATTGCGGACCGCTCAACCGCGCTGCAGGACCAGCTCCAGGACCAGTTTGGAGCCAAAGAAGGCCAGCATGAGCAGGGCAAAGCCGCCCAGGGTAAAGCGCACCGCGGTCTGGCTGCGCCAACCCATCTGGTACCGCCCCCAGAGCAGGGTGGAGTAGATCACCCAGGCGATCAGGGTCAGTACGGTCTTGTGCACCAGGTGTTGGGCGAAGATATCGTCCAGGAACAGGAAGCCGGACAGGATGGCTACGGTCAACAGGACCACGCCGGCCCAGAGCAGCTCGAACAGCATGGTCTCCATCAATTGCAGCGGCGGCAGGAAACTGACAATACCGACGGCGTGGTGGTGCTTGAGCTGGCGGTCCTGTACCGCCAGCAGTGCCGCCTGTGCGGCTGCCAGGGTCAGTACCGCGTACGCCAGGATAGAGGAAGCAATGTGCAGCAGCAGGCCGTGACCCAGGCTTTCGGGGGTGGTACCGGATTGGGGCGCAAAGGCGGAAACCAGGGTCGCGATCGCCGACAGTGGCATCAGGACCACCAGCAGGTTCTGCAGCGGGCGTCGCACCAGCCAGGCGAGGCAGGCGACGTTGATCACCAGGAAGATCAGGGCGGCGATTTTGTAGAACCCGAGGTGAACAGCGTGCTCGTCAAAGATGCTGAACCACGCCACCAGGGCGTGACAGAGCAGGGCCACGGCACCCATGCCGATCACGGCGCCACTGAGCCGCGGTCGCCGCTGCAGGATGTGCGTCAGATGCAGGCCCGCGGCAGCGAAATACAGCAGCGCGGCAACGATGGCTAGCAGGGGCAGCGGCATGGTTTGGGGGTTGGACCCGGGTGGCGTATACTGCGTTCCTTTGTACCGATTTGTCCGGCCGGAATCAATAGCGCCGGCCGCTGCCGAGAGTCATTCCGATGTTTGAGAGTCTTTCCGATCGCCTGTCGCAGAGTCTGCGCTCCATTACCGGCAAGGCGCGCCTCAGCGAAGACAATATCCAGGACACCCTGCGCGAAGTGCGCATGGCGCTACTGGAGGCGGACGTGGCATTGCCCGTGGTCAAGGATTTCGTCGAGGCGGTAAAACAGCGTGCCCTGGGTCAGGAGGTCATGAAGAGCCTGAGTCCGGGCCAGGCCTTCCTGCGGATTGTGCAGGCGGAGCTGGAAGCGGTGATGGGGTCCTCCAATGAGGGTCTCAATCTCGCGGTGCAGCCGCCGGCCGTCATCCTCATGGCCGGCCTGCAGGGCGCGGGCAAGACCACGTCGGTGGCCAAGCTGGCGCGGCTGTTGAAGGAGCGGGACAAGAAGTCGGTCACCGTGGTCAGCGCCGATGTCTACCGGCCCGCTGCCATCAAGCAGCTGGAGACGCTCGCCGCCGAGGTCGGGGCGGATTTCTTCCCCAGCGAGCCTGAGCAGAAGCCGGTGGATATTGTTCGCGCGGCGATGAACCATGCCCGCATCCGCTTCAGCGACGTATTGATCATCGACACCGCCGGCCGCCTGGCTGTCGACGAGGCGATGATGGCCGAGATCGCGGAGCTGCACCGGATCTGCAAGCCGGCGGAAACCCTGTTTGTGGTCGACGCCATGACCGGCCAGGACGCCGCGACGACAGCCAAGGCCTTTGGCGAGGCCCTGCCCCTGACCGGGGTTATCCTGACCAAGGTTGATGCAGACAGTCGCGGGGGCGCCGCCCTGTCGGTGCGCACCATTACCGGCAAGCCGATCAAGTTCCTCGGGGTTGGCGAAAAGACCCAGGCCCTGGATCCGTTCCACCCGGACCGTCTGGCCTCGCGCATCCTCGGCATGGGCGATGTGCTCTCGCTGATCGAGGAGGCGGAGCAGAAGGTCGACAAGGACAAGGCCGAGCGCCTGGCGCGCAAGGTCAAGAAGGGCGGCCGCTTCGACCTCGAGGACTTCCGCGACCAGCTGCAGCAGATGAACAACATGGGTGGAATCACCGGCATGCTGGACAAGCTGCCGGGCATGGGCAACGTGGCGCAGATGGCGCAACAGAATATGGACATGAAAATGTTCGCGCGCATGGAGGCGATGATCAACTCGATGACGCCCCGGGAGCGCCGCAACCCCGACCTCATTGTCGGCTCGCGCAAGCGCCGTATCACCCAGGGCTCGGGTACCCAGGTACAGGACCTCAATCGCCTGCTGAAGCAGCACAAGCAGATGCAGAAGATGATGAAAAAGATGAAGGGCGGGGGCATGGAGAAGATGATGCGAGGTCTCGGTGGCATGATGCCCCCCGGCGGTGGCTCCGGCGGCGGCTTCCCGTTCCGGTAAGCCAGCAACCAGCTGAATTATCAAGTGGTTTGAGCACTGGCAGCGCTGAAAATTTCCGCCCGCGAGGGCTTTCAAAACCCGGTGAAGTTCCGTATGATACGCCACCTTTGCGGCCGTAGTGCCGGGTACTGGCGTGGATATGTCGGAAGTTTGGCCGCAGATCCCGACTCATTTTCAGGAAATAACCGAATATGGTAACAATTCGTCTTTCTCGTGGTGGTGCCAAGAAGCGCCCGTTCTATCACCTGACAGTCACTGACAGCCGCAAGTCGCGTGATGGCCGTTTCATCGAGCGCGTGGGCTTCTTCAATCCGGTCGCCCGCGGCCAGGAAGTGCGTCTGCAAGTGAACGCCGAGCGTGTCGCTTTCTGGCAGGGCCAGGGCGCGCAGCTGTCCGAGCGCGTCGCCAAGCTGGTCAGGGAAGCTGGCACAGCCGCCTGAGCCGGTACGGGTGGCATGAGTGAAGCTGTTGCCAGCGACCGTCTCGTCATCGGCCGGATAACCGGCTGCTACGGGATCAAGGGCTGGGTCAAGATTCACTCCTACACCGAGCCGATGGAGAACTTCCTTGACTACGGTGGCTGGATGGTAGAGCGCCGCGGCGGCCTGGAGGCCGTTGAGTTCGACTCTGGCCGGCGGCAGGGCAAGGGTCTGGTGGCCCATATCCGCGGCATTGACGACCGCAACCTGGCGGAGACTTTCCAGGGGCTTGAGGTCAGTGTTGCAGGCGATATGCTACCGGCGCTGGAAGAGGGCGATTATTACTGGCACCAGCTGCAGGGCATGCAGGTCTGGTGTGGCACGGAACAAGGTCAGGTGCTGCTCGGCGAAGTCGACTACCTGCTCGAAACCGGAGCCAATGATGTGCTGGTGATCAAGGCCTGTGAGGGCAGTATCGACCAGCGGGAACGTCTGATTCCCTGGCTCCCCGGCACCACCGTGAGGCAGGTTGACGAGACGGCAGGACGCATCGAGGTGGATTGGTTCCCGGAGGACTAGGGCACATGCATATAGCGGTAGTGACCCTGTTTCCGGAGATGTTCAGCGCTGTCAGCGAGCACGGGATTACCGGCCGCGCGGTGCAGCAGGGAGTGCTGGGCTTCAGCCTCAGCAACCCCCGCGAGTTTACGCAGGACCGTCATCGTACGGTGGATGATCGCCCCTTCGGTGGCGGCCCCGGCATGGTGATGAAGGTGGCTCCCCTGGAGCGGGCCATTGCGGCCGCCAGGGAGCAGGCGGGGGCGCGCAGCCGCGTGATCTACCTGTCGCCGCAGGGGCAGCGGTTTGATCACCGCAGGGCGGTGAGCCTGGCGCAGGAGTCGGCGCTGGTGCTGGTGGCGGGCCGCTACGAAGGTGTGGATGAGCGCCTGATCGAGAGCGAGATCGACGAAGAGCTCTCCATCGGCGACTACGTCCTCAGCGGCGGCGAGCTGGCGGCGATGGTGGTGATGGATGCGGTTATCCGCCAGTTGCCGGGAGTGTTGGGGCACGAGCTGTCAGCGCAGGAGGACTCCTTCGCCAACGGCTTGCTGGATTGCCCGCACTACACACGCCCCGAAGAGTACCGGGGCAGGACGGTGCCGGAGGTATTGCTCAGCGGCGATCACGACAAGATCCGCCGCTGGCGCCTGAAGCAGGCGCTGGGCCGCACGCAGGAGCGGCGCCCGGATCTGCTGCGGGACAGGGCGTTGACGCCCGAGGAACAGGAGTTGCTGGCACTGTATCGCCAGGAGCGGGATTTGGCTTAATTTGCTAGCTGTGAAGCTAGGCACGGTAAACGACAGGAGCGCACCATGAGCACCAACAAGATTATTTCTCAGCTAGATGCTGAACAAATGCAAAAGGATCTGCCCGAGTTCAGCCCCGGTGACACCGTGGTCGTTCAGGTCAAGGTCAAGGAAGGCAACCGCGAGCGTCTGCAGGCCTTCGAAGGCGTCTGTATCGCCAAGCGCAGTCGCGGACTCAACTCTGCGTTTACCGTGCGCAAGATCTCCCACGGTGTTGGCGTCGAGCGTACCTTCCAGGCCTACAGCCCGCTGGTCGACAGCGTCACGGTCAAGCGTCGCGGCGACGTGCGCCAGGCCAAGCTGTACTACCTGCGCGAGCTGTCTGGCAAGGCGGCGCGGATCAAGGAAAAGCTCACCGCCCGTTGAGGCGCGAGATTACCAGCGAAAGCGGCCTGCGGGCCGCTTTTTTGTGTTCGAGGTTCCTCGGTTTGGGTGCCCAGGGTCCACCGCCCGGAGCTACCGTGAGGGGCTGGCCGGACACGCCGTGAACCCGTCCATGGGGGCTCTTTGGCGACATCCATGTCGCCAACGGTCCGGCCAGCCCCTCACGATATCTCCGGACTCAGGCTGGGTGGTACCCAAGCTTTCTTGCCCAATGCTCCCGATGGCCGCTTCCGTGGTAATCTTGCGGGATGCCCGCTACCCATCCTGATATTGAGCACTATATCGACGCCATGTGGATGGAGCGGGGGCTCAGTGATAATACGCTGAGTGCTTACCGACGGGATCTTAGCCAGTATCAGGAATGGCTGGCGTTACGGGGTGGCAGCATCCTTGGCGCTGATCGGGTGGATCTGCAGACTTATCTGGGCGCGTGTCTGGTGAAGGGGCAGTCGCAGCGGTCGACGGCGCGGTTCATGTCCTGCGCGCGCAGTTTTTACCGGTTCCTGCTGCGGGAGGGGCGGCTGCAGGTGGACCCGACCCTGGATGTGGACAGTCCGAAGCTGGGGCGGCCGCTGCCGAAGTCGCTGTCGGAGCAGGATGTGGAGCGTTTGCTGGCGGCGCCGGATACCGACGTTGCCCTGGAGTTTCGCGACCGGGCGATGCTGGAAATGCTCTACGCCTGTGGCCTGCGGGTGTCGGAGCTGACCGGCCTGCAACTGGTGCAGGTGAGCCTGAACCAGGGTGTGGTGCGGGTGTTCGGCAAGGGCAGCAAGGAGCGGCTGGTGCCGATGGGGGAGGAGGCCCTGAGCTGGCTGCAGCGCTACATGGCCGGGCCGCGGTCGGAATTGCTCAAGGGCATACCCTGCGATGCGGTGTTTCCCAGCCGCCGGGGGACACAGATGACTCGCCAGACGTTCTGGTATCGTATTAAAATCTACGCCCGTCGTGCGGAGATCAACAAGCCGCTGTCTCCGCACACGCTGCGCCACGCCTTCGCGACTCATCTGTTGAATCACGGCGCGGATTTGCGGGTAGTACAGATGTTGCTGGGTCACAGTGACCTGACGACCACGCAGATCTATACCCATGTGGCGAAACAGCGGATGCAGGAGCTGCATGCGAAGCATCACCCCCGTGGCTGAGGAACTTGTGTGTTCCCGCGTGCTCCAAACAGGCGCCGCGAACAGAATCCTGTCGGCTCACGCCGCAGTAACCAGAGGATAATCGATGTTAAACCGAGTTTTCATTGCCACAGCGTTGGTTGCACTCTCAGCCTTCTCCCTGCTGGCACGGGCAGAGGACCCAGTCCCTGCGGAAGTGGCTGACTCCCTGCGTCAGATGCTGGAGAGCCCCGCCAACGGCCTCAAGGTCGCCAGCATCGAAGCCAGTGAAATTGTCGGTATGTACGCGGTGCAGTTCCAGGATGGTCCGCTGGTCTACGCCAATGCCAGCGGCCAGTTTTTCATTGTCGGCGATCTCTTTACCGTGGGCCCGGCGGGCTATGTCAATCTGGCGGAGAAGCAACGCGATGGCATGCGCGCCGAGGAAATGGCAGCGCTGGATACCAGTGACATGATCATTTTCCCGGCGCAGGGAGAGACCCTGTCCCATATCTCCGTTTTCACCGACATCACCTGTTTCTACTGCCAGAAGCTGCACCGGGAAGTACCGGAACTGAACAAGCGCGGGGTGGAAGTACGCTATCTGGCCTATCCACGGGCCGGCATCGGGTCCGAGGGCTATCGCAAGCTGGCTACCGCCTGGTGCGCGGACAATCCGCCGCTGATCCTGACCCGGCTCAAGAACGGCGAGTCGGTTCCGGACAACGTCTGCAAGGACACGCCCATTGCGGGTCAGTACCAGTTGGGGCAGAGCCTCGGCGTCCGCGGTACACCGGCCATCATCACCGCCAGCGGGCAGCTGATTCCGGGCTACCAGTCGGCTGACGAACTCATGGTCACGCTGGGTTTGTAGCAGCGCCAGCGGTGCCTTCCGGCAGCCAGAGCCTGCGGATGCGTTGACAGTGCCGGGCGTACTCAGTACTGTTTGCCACCTTTTTTAGATCGCGGCCCGTCATCGGCCGCCCGAGCGAGTTCCCAAGCCGTGGAAGACCAGTTTCAGCGCATCCAGCGCCTGCCGCCCTATGTTTTCAATATTATCGGCGACCTCAAGCAGAAGGCGCGCGCGGCCGGCCAGGATGTTATCGATTTCGGCATGGGCAATCCCGACCAGCCGACACCCAGTCACATTGTCGAAAAGCTGATTGAGACCGCCCGCCGCGGCGATACCCATCGCTATTCCCAGTCCAAGGGCATTCCGCGCCTGCGCAAGGCAATCTGCGACTGGTACCAGCGGCGCTACAGCGTCACCCTGGACCCGGAAAGCGAAGCCATTGTCACCCTCGGCTCCAAGGAAGGCTTGGCGCACCTGGCGCTGGCGACCACCGGCCCCGGGGACGCCATCCTGGTGCCCAATCCCGCCTACCCGATCCACCCCTACGGCTTCGTGATCTCCGGTGCCGATATCCGCCACGTACCGATGGGCAACGAGGAGGAGTTCTTCCAGGAACTGGACAGCGCCATCCGCAACAGCTGGCCACGGCCCAAAATGCTGGTGCTGAGCTTCCCCTCCAACCCGACCGGCCAGGTGGTCGAGCTGGACTTCTTCGAGCGCGTCATTGCCGTGGCCCGGGAACACCAGATCTGGGTGGTGCAGGATCTCGCCTATGCCGACCTGTGCTACGACGGCTATGTGGCGCCCTCCATCCTCCAGGTCGAGGGTGCGCGCGAGGTCGCCGTGGAGTTCTTCAGCATGTCCAAGAGCTACAACATGCCCGGCTGGCGGGTCGGCTTCTGTTGTGGCAACAAACAGCTGATCGGCGCACTGGGGCGGATGAAGTCCTACCTGGACTACGGTATGTTTACCCCGATCCAGGTGGCCGCCATTGCTGCCCTGGAGGGCGACCAGACCTGCGTCAGTGAAATCAACGCCATGTACAAATCGCGCCGGGACGTGCTCTGCGGTGGCCTCAATGCCCTCGGTTGGCCGGTTACCCCGCCGCGGGCCACCATGTTTGTCTGGGCCCGGATTCCCGCGGCCTACCAGGCGCTGGGTTCCATTGAATTCAGCAAGCGGTTGTTGCAGGAAGCACAGGTAGCGGTATCCCCCGGCGTCGGTTTCGGCGAGTATGGCGAGGGCTACGTCCGCTTCGGCCTGATCGAGAACGAACACCGGACCCGGCAGGCCCTGCGCAACATCAAGCGCATGTTCCGCAATGACGGACACGTCTGAACCCATGACCACCACCGAGACAGAGACAGGGAATAGCCACGTGCAACCGGTAAGAATAGGTATCTGCGGCCTCGGCACTGTCGGCAGCGGCACTTTCAATCTGCTGCGGGAGAACGCCGAGGCCATCGCGGCGCGGGCCCAGGCCCCGCTGGAAATTGTCCATGTCGGCATCCGTCGCGACAACCCGGCCTGCGACCTCGATGGTGTGCGGGTGAGCCGGGACGTTTTCGCACTGGTCGCCGACCCGGAAGTGGATGTGCTGGTCGAACTGATCGGCGGCACCACGGTTGCCAGGGAACTGGTGGCAGCGGCGATCCGCGCCGGCAAGCATGTGGTGACCGCGAACAAGGCGCTGATTGCCGAGCACGGCAACGAATTGTTTGCGCTGGCGGCGGAATACAACGTGGCGGTGCGCTACGAGGCGGCTGTCGCCGGGGGCATTCCCATCATCAAGGCCCTGCGCGAGGGGCTGGCCGGCAACCGTATCGAGTGGCTGGCGGGCATCATCAACGGCACCGGCAACTTTATCCTCAGTGAGATGCGCGAGCATCGCCGGGAATTCTCCGATGTGCTGGCGGAAGCGCAAGCCCTGGGCTACGCCGAGGCAGACCCGACCTTTGACGTGGAGGGCATCGATGCCGCCCACAAACTGGTGATCCTGGCGTCCATCGCCTTTGGTATCCCGCTGCAGTTTGATTCGGTCTACACCGAGGGCATCTCACGCCTCACGCCCCAGGATCTCGACTATGCCGAGGAGCTGGGCTACCGGGTGAAGCACCTGGGGATCGCCAAGCAGGGGGAGAGCGGCGTGGAGCTGCGGGTGCACCCCACCCTGATTCCGAAAGACCGCCTGCTGGCCAACGTCAACGGGGTCAAGAATGCGGTCCTGGTCGAGGGCAGTGCCGTCGGCCCGACTCTCTATTACGGTGCCGGCGCCGGCGGCAAGCCCACGGCGTCGGCCGTGGTGGCGGACCTGGTGGACCTGGCGCGGGACTTGAGCGCCGGCCAGGTCAGCCGGGTGCCTTCGCTGTCGTTCTGCAATGAGTCCCTGCGCGACCTGCCCATCGTACCCATGGCGCAGGTGGAGACGCCCTGGTACCTGCGCATGGAGGCGGAGGACCGTCCCGGCGTCCTGTCGCGGATTGCGAGCATCTTCAGCGACCAGGGCATCAGCATCGAGGCCCTGATCCAGAAGGCGCCCGCGCCGGGACAGGCGACGGTGCCGCTGATCGTTCTCACCAACCGGGCGGCCCAGGGCAAGGTGGACGAGGCGGTAACCAAGATTGAGACACTGGACACGATTGCGGGCAAGGTGGTCCGCATTCGGGTTGAAGTTCTGGACGGTTGACGGGGGCGCGCGTGAAATATATCAGCACCCGGGGACAGGCCCCGGTATTGGATTTCGAGCAGGTACTGCTCACCGGTCTCGCCTCTGACGGCGGCCTGTACGTCCCGGAGACGCTGCCGCAGTTCAGCCGCGACGAGATCGCGGCCATGGCCGGCATGGATTACCCACAGCTGGCGCAGCGCATTATCGAGCCCTTTGTCGGCGACAGCATTCCCGCCGCGGACCTGCGGCAGATCATCGCCGACACCTACGCCGTGTTCCGCCACAACGCGGTCGCGCCGCTGGTACAGATTGGCCACAACCAGTGGGTGCTGGAGCTGTTTCACGGTCCCACCCTGGCATTCAAGGATTTTGCCCTGCAACTGCTGGGACGCCTGCTGGACTATGTGCTGGAGCGCCGCCAGCAGAAAGTGGTGATCATGGGCGCGACCTCCGGCGATACCGGTTCCGCCGCGATTGAAGGCTGCAAACGCTGCAAGAACATCGACATCTTCATTCTCCACCCCCATGAGCGGGTGTCCGAGGTACAGCGCCGGCAGATGACCACGGTGGTGGGCGACAACATCCACAACCTGGCGGTGCAGGGCAACTTCGACGACTGCCAGGCCATGGTCAAGGCCACCTTCGGCAACCGCGGCGTGCTGCCGGCGGATCGCGGCCTGGTGGCGGTGAACTCCATCAACTGGGCCCGGATCATGGCCCAGATCGTGTACTATTTCTACGCCGCCGTCGCCCTGGGCGGCCCGGCGCGGCCGGTCGCGTTTTCGGTCCCGACCGGCAATTTCGGTGATATCTTCGCCGGTTACCTGGCCCACAGGATGGGATTGCCGGTGGCACAGCTGATCATCGCCACCAACCGCAACGACGTGCTGCACCGGGTCATGACCACGGCGACCTACGGCCGCCAGTCGCTGGAGCACACCCTGTCGCCGAGCATGGACATCACCGTTTCCAGCAACTTCGAGCGCCTGCTGTTCGATCTCTACGATCGCGATGGCGCCGCGGTCAATACGCTGATGCGCGACTTTGACCAGGGCGATGTCCACTTCTCCGAGGCCGCCATGGCCCGCGCCCGCGACCTGTTCAGCAGCTACCGGGTACCGGACGAGGAAACCTGTGCCCAGATCGCCTCGACCTGGCAGGACTGTGAGTATCTGCTGGATCCGCACAGTGCGATCGGGGTGAAGGCGGCGCTGGCGTCGGGCATCGGCGATGGTATCCCGGTGGTCACCCTGGCGACTGCGCACCCGGCCAAGTTCCCGCAGGCGATCCAGCGCGCGGGTATCGGGACCGAACCCGCGCTGCCCCTGCACCTGGCGGACCTGTTTGATCGCCGGGAGCGCTTTGAGGTGCTGCCGAAAGACCTGGCGGCAGTGCAGGCGTTCATGGCGAACAACCTGGGCGCCTGAGCGCCCGTGCTGACCCGCAGACTCGCGCGCCGCCAGGCCGAACCGGCCCCCGGGCTGGTGCAATCCGGTCTGCACCCACTGCTGGCAAGGATCTACAGTGGTCGCGGGGTTACCGAACCGGCCGAGCTCAAGCTGTCGCTGCAGGAGCTGTTGCCGCCTGCCACGCTGCAGGGGGCGGCGGCAGCGGCAGTGCTGCTGGCTGACGCCATCGCCAACCAGCAGCGGCTGCTGATAGTCGGTGACTTTGACGCCGATGGCGCCACCAGCACTGCACTCGGCATCACCGCCCTGCGCGCCCTCGGCGCCAGCCACGTGGATTACCTGGTCCCCAACCGGTTCGAATACGGCTATGGTCTCACCCCGGAAATCGTGGCGCTGGCGGCAGAGCGGCAGCCGGACCTGATCATCACCGTCGACAACGGCATTTCCAGCATCGAGGGCGTGGCAGCGGCGCGGGCGCTGGGCATCGCCACCCTGGTCACGGACCACCATCTCGCCGGACGCGAACTGCCGGCGGCGGATGTCATCGTCAATCCCAACCAACCCGGCTGTGATTTCCCCAGCAAGGCCATGGCCGGGGTCGGGGTGATCTTCTACGTGATGCTGGCGCTGCGGGCGGAACTGCGCCAGCGCGGCTGGTTTGCCAGCAGGTCCCTGCCCGAGCCCAACTTCGCTGACTGCCTCGACCTGGTGGCCCTGGGCACGGTGGCGGATGTGGTGCCGCTGGATCGCAACAACCGGATCCTGGTGGCGGCGGGCCTGCAGCGTATCCGCAGTGGCCGCGCGCGGCCCGGCATCGCTGCCCTGCTCGAGGTTGCGGGCCGCGACCCCACCAGCGTTGTCGCCTCCGATCTCGGCTTTGCCGTCGGGCCGCGTCTCAATGCCGCCGGCCGACTGGACGATATGTCGGTTGGCATTGAATGCCTGCTCGCGCCCTCCACCGCTGTTGCCCGGGACTACGCCGGGCGCCTGCAGCAGCTGAACCAGGACCGCCGGCAGATCGAGCGGGGTATGCAGCAGGAGGCGCTGTCGTTGTTGGAGAACCTGCCGCTACAGGAGCAGGATGGCAGCCCGCCGGCGGCCATCGCCCTGTACGAGCCGGGCTGGCACCAGGGCGTCATCGGTATCCTCGCCTCCCGGGTCAAGGACCGCCTGCACCGTCCCACCATCGTTTTCGCCGACGCCGAACCCGGTGGCGACGAACTCAAGGGCTCGGCCCGCTCGATCAATGGCATCCATATCCGCGATGTGCTGGACGCAGTGGCCACCCGCAATCCGGGCCTGGTCACCCGCTTCGGCGGCCACGCCATGGCGGCGGGCCTGAGCCTGCCGAAAGCCCATTATCCCGCCTTCGCCGAGGCCTTCGTCGCGGAAGTCGCGCTCCATGGCCGCGACCTGGACCTGGAAGCAGTGCTGGAATCCGATGGCGAACTGGCTGCCGACGAGTTCGAGCTGCCACTGGCGGAAGCCCTGCGCTTTGGCGGTCCCTGGGGGCAGCATTTCCCCGAGCCGTTGTTCGACGGCCGCTTCCGGGTAGTGCAGCAGCGCATCGTCGGCGAGCGGCACCTGAAACTGGTGCTCGGGCTGCCGGGTGGCGAGGTGGTCGATGCCATCGCCTTCAATGTCGACCTCGAGGTGTGGCCGGATCCGGCGCGGGAGTGGGTCGAGGCAGCCTACCGATTGGACGTCAACGAGTTTCGGGGGCGGCGGTCGTTGCAGCTGGTTGTTGAGCAGTTGCAGCCGGTGGCGTAAGTTCCGACCCCCTCCGATCGATTGGCAGCCTGGTGGACTGCGCATCCCGGTGCTGCGTTGCTCCTGGACTGCCCGATGGATCGCTTCGTTCACGTGGCGGCCTGGCGACCGCTGCGTCGCTCCGGGAGGCGCGGACTCCGATACTCCATTCCGGGCGCATGCGGCGCGCGTTCCCGCGGTAATCTTAGGCGGCCGTCTGGCCGCGCACGGTGTGAGCGGATCAGGCACTTGCCATGGCGTCGGTGCCAGTTGAGCTGACCTGTTCCCACTTTCAGGGCTGCGGGTTAGAAGCCACTAAGGGGATCGGGAGATCGCACCGACGCCCTCCAAGTCCGCATCGAAGCCCCCGCCCCCCGAATCAACGCGGGGCACCTTGACTGGGCACCATCGACTTCGTCTCGGTGAGGATCAGGGCTGGCATTGCGCTTGAATCACGCCAACACTGTCCACCCCTTCCTTTGACAGGGTACCGTGGCCCCCAGTCTTCCACCTGCGTTGATCCGGTGCGGGGATGTCGTTTTGCGGACCGGAGGGCGTCGGTGCGCCCAC
>CAXBCH010000017.1:0-89682 GCA_963974125.1 uncultured Haliea sp.
GTGGCGTTCATTATCCCACGTCGATATCATCCGGTTAAGTCCGACAGGCTGCTAGGGAAGGAAAACGCCATGAATCGTCGACAGATGAAGTTGTTCACCCGCAGCTGCATGGTGTTCTGCGGCGCCATGCTCGCCGCTGCCGGCGCCAATGCGCAGGTCTTCGTCGAATCCAGCGACGCCCCCGCGACGTTGGCCGGCGCCACTGCAGTCCCCGCGGGTACGACGCAGATCGATGGCGAGATTATCAACACTGTGACCAGTGAGGATGTCGATACCTACCGCATCGTGGTCCCTGTATCCGGGAACTTCACCATTGAAGCCATCGCCGACGTGAATGGCGATCCGGATATGAACCTGCTGGTGTTCAATTCGGCTGGCCAGGCCTTGGCGGGCGACGACGATGACAACTCGTCCTGTACCGTGATCACCTCCCTGGATTCACTTGACAGCTGTCTCACCCTGAACCTCGCCGCCGGCACGTATTTCATTTCTGTGGGCGACAACAATATCGGGGCGTTCGAGTCTCTCGCGGACTACCAGGCGGGAATCAACGACTTCATGGACAACGATTCCGGAATCCTGCCGTCCCCCTCCGTGGAGATCGCAGTGATTGCGGGGCGTGAATCCGGCCCCGATCCCGATCAGGACGAGGGCGGCTACGTAATCAACTTCTCCACTGCGCTGGGCGGCTCCGCCGGTAGCGACACCCAGGCCATTCCTGTGCTGCCCGCCTGGGCGCTGGCGCTGTTGGTCATTGCAATGACCGGCCTGGGTCTGAGCCGGTTCGGCAGGTCGTCACGCGCCGACCCATAGACCGGCGAGGGTGTCGGCTATAGAGACAGCCGGCGCCCGATACTTTCCCCGCCAGGAATCCTATTACGTCGGGCGGTAACCCGCTGCAATTGCCATCGCCGGTCCTGGTGCTACCAATGGCGTTTCGTCACGCCGGGCAGCTCGCCCAGGATTTTGGGCTCTTCATCATTAACAATGGGATGAACTCCTCCTCACCCACTTTCAGCATCAAGTGCCACACTGAGCGTGCTGTCCAAAAAGTGGTAGCTACGGGTAGACTTGACGGTCCGGCCACCGACCCCGGCAATATGAATTTGGCGAGATATTTTTAACCTATTGATATTATTAGCTTAAATCGACCGGGCTGGCGCACCACCACCCACAGCGAATTTCCCACTACAGAGCACAACGGATCAGAGCAAGTCCCGCAAATCTCCCGCAGGGTCCACCTTGGTTCCTTCCGCGCCGGCATTTGCCGGTACGGCAAATAGTGTTTATACTTCATTTAAACATTATCCCGGAGATTGCCATGACTGAAGCGGTTCTTGATATCAAGCATTGGGGCAACAACCTTGGTGTGCGCCTACCTGCGGCTGTGGCTCGTGCTGCGCGCCTGCATGCCGACCAGCGGGTGCGTATTACGGTAGAAGGGGAGCGAATCATTATCATCCCGCTGCGTGACGAACCCCTGAGCCTGGAGCAGCGCCTGGCTCGCTTTGACCCTCAGCGCCACGGCGGGGAAGCCATGTCTGTCGATGAGCGCCTGGAGGCAGAGCGGTGGTAAAACGAACCAAGGGCTGGGTACCCGAGCGCCAGCACATCATATGGATAGGCTGCAACCCTCAGCGCGGGAAAGAAATGCGCGATGTGCATCCTTTTCTGGTTCTGTCTCCCAAAGCTTTTAACGAACGCACATCCCTGGTCATTGGCCTGCCGATGACCACGGCCAGCTGTAACGCCGACAACCCCTTCGCGGTAGCCGTCGGCGTTGCTGGCGGCCGCAAGGCCGGGCAAGCCAGTTACGTGCTTTGCCATCAGCCCAAGTCCTTCGATTGGCGCCTGCGCGGCGGCGCGCCCCATCCAATGAAAAGTGTGACCGATGCCCGCTTTGCCGAGGTGCTGGCCTTGCTGAACCAGGTTATACAGTTGGTCTGACTCAGGTGTAGTGACCGCCTAGTGACCGCAAGGCGAGTGTTTTGTAAGCTTTTGATTTAAAAAGAAAAAAGTGGTAGCTACGGGTGGACTTGAACCACCGACCCCAGCATTATGAATGCTGTGCTCTAACCAGCTGAGCTACGTAGCCACAATTTTGACAGGGGACAGGACCCCAGGAAGGCGCGCATTTTCCCCATTTTGATTTCCCAAGTCAAGCGCGTCAGGGCCGGGGCTGCTGCTGGGTAATGCAGTGGATATTGCCGCCGCCGAGCAGGATCTCGCGCCCCGGCACCATCACCACCTCGCGCTCCGGGAACAGTGTCTGCAGTAGTTCGCGGGCCACGCTGTCCTGCGGGTCATCGAAGCCCGGCACGATGATCCCGCCGTTCACGATCAGGAAGTTCACGTAGGAGGCCGCCAGCCGTTCGGGCTCGCCGTTCTCGTCCGGCACCTGGCCGAGGGCGCCGCCCTCGCTCTCGAGGATGGCGTATACCGGCGCCGGGATCGGCATTTTGTGGACCACCAGTTCGCGGCCCCGGGCATTGCGGCTGCGTTCCAGTACCGCCATTGCCGAGCGGCAGCGGCTGTAGTTGGGGTCGTTTTCTTCGTCGGTCCAGCACAGCAGCACCTCGCCGGGGCGGACGAAGCAGCAGAAGTTGTCGACGTGGCCGTCGGTTTCGTCGTTGTACATGCCCTCGGGCAGCCAGATGATGGTATCCACCGCGAGGTAATCGCGCAGGTAGTGCTCGATCTCTGCCCGGGACAGGTGCGGGTTGCGATTGGGGTGCAGCAGGCACTCGGCGGTGGTGAGCAGTGTGCCCTCGCCATCGACATGGATGGAGCCACCCTCGAGCACGAAGCCCGGTGTCGCGTAGCGCGGTACCCGTTCCAGCTGCGCCACTTTCTGTGCCACCTGGTTGTCCAGGTCCCAGCTTGGATAGAGCCCGCCGTGGTGGCCGCCCCAGGCATTGAACTCCCAGTCCACCGCCGCCAGGCCACCCTTGCCGTCGATGACAAAGGTCGGGCCGCAGTCGCGCATCCATACGTCGTCATTGGCAAGCTCGATTACGCGAACATGGGTGTCTGCAGCCAACTGCGTGCTGGCGTTCTGAAACTGTGCCTGGGAAGCACCGACCGTTACCGGCTCGAAGCGGGCGATGGCGCGAATCACTTCGACGAAGGCAGCCCGGGCGGGCAGGGCGCCGGCGCGCCAGCTGTCCGGGCGCTCGGGCCACAGGGTCCAGACCTGGGTCTGGGGTGCCCACTCCGCCGGCATGAAGAAGCCGTCGGCCCGCGGCTTGCCGGTGCGGAGGCTCACGCGTGATCACCATCCAGGGTATTGATGGGCTGGTACAGGGGCGGGCGCCGGTCCCGGAAGACGCCCCAGGCGGTGCGCATTTTCTCGATCTCGTCCAGGTCAAAGCTGTGCACCAGTACGGTTTCGCTGTCGCCGTCAGCCACCTCGACCATGGCGCCGGTGTGGTCGGCGATAAAGGAGCCGCCGTAGAAGGTGATGTCACTGCCGTCCTGCTGTTCCCGGCCGATACGGTTGCTGGCGATCAGCGGCATGAGGTTGGCGCCGGCGTGGCCCTGCTGCACCCGCTGCCAGTGGTCGCGGCTGTGGATGGTGGGGTCGTGGGGTTCGCTGCCGATGGCGGTGGGGTAGAACAGCAACTCGGCTCCCAGCAGCGCCATGCTGCGGGCGCTCTCGGGAAACCACTGGTCCCAGCAAATAGCCACGCCCAGCTTGCCGTAGCGGGTGTTCCAGACCTTGAAACCAGTGTCGCCGGGGTTGAAGTAGAACTTCTCGTGGTAGCCGGGGCCATCCGGGATGTGGCTCTTGCGGTAGTTGCCGAGCACGCTGCCGTCGGCATCGATGATCGCCACCGAGTTGAAGCGGGCGCGCCCCGCGAGTTCGAAGTAGCTGATGGGCAGGACCACCTGCAGTTCCCTGGCGAGGGTCTGGAAATGCTGGACCGCCGGGTTCTCCGCCAGCGGCGTCGCCAGCAGCATGTAGTCTTCGTTGGGTTGCTGGCAGAAGTAGGGGGTTTCGAACAACTCCTGCAGGAGGATGACCTGCGCCCCCTCGCCGTGGGCCGCGCGCACCAGGCGCTCGCCATTGGCGAGGTTGGCCTCCCGGTCCCAGCTGCAGGCCATCTGGGTGGCGGCGACGGTAACGTTGCGTGCCATGGTTGTCTACTCCTTGAAGCGTTGCGGCTACAGGGTGGATGATGAAGCAAAACAGGCCGTTTATGAAGGTTTAAAGACCGATGCCAGGTGGCGGGATGCGGCGGCCCGGGCTCAGTATCCTGCAGCAGGCATTGGATCAGATTGATTTTCTGTCCAGGTGTATATATGGTTATACGCATATTGATAGGGGCGGAGGCTGCTCCGGCGCAGGAAATGAAATTGGTCACACAGCCAGAGGCAGAATTGCCCCATGAACGGTGAGAACTTCTACAAGTGCCTGGGCAACGAGACTCGCTTGCGTTGTCTGCTGTTGCTGCTGGTGCGGGAGCAGATCTGTGTCTGTGACCTCGCGGACGCCCTCGAGGTTTCACAGCCGATGATTTCCCGGCACCTGGCCCAGCTGCGAGCCTGTAATCTGGTGAGCGATCAACGGCAAGGGCAGTGGGTGTATTACCGGCTCCACCCCGGCCTGCAGAGCTGGCAGCGCAACGTGCTCGCTGCAACTCGCGACGGACTCGGCGCAGTGGCGCCCTGCGCCGCGGATGTGCTGCGCCTGCAAGCCATCGAGCGACAGAAGCAGGCTGGCGATTGCTGTTGAATTTTATTCATTTCCGGAGTTGTGCATGAGCATCAAGATCGGCATCAATGGTTTTGGTCGCATGGGCCGTCTGGTATTGCGCGCGGCATGGGACTGGCCCGAGGTCGAATTTATCCATATCAACGACCCCGCGGGCGATGCGACAACCCTGGCGCATTTGCTGACATTCGACTCAGTGCACGGGCGCTGGGATCACGATGCCGCTGCCGGGGATGGCGCGATTGTGGTCCAGGGGCGACATATTGCCACCAGTCGCAATACCCGCATTGATGAAACCGACTGGTCGGGCTGCGATCTGGTCATCGAGGCCAGCGGCAAGATGAAGAAAGTCGAGGTACTGAACGCCTACCTGGCCCAGGGCGTCGAGCGGGTGGTAGTTACCGCTCCGGTGAAGGAGCCGGAAGTGCTGAATGTGGTCATGGGGGTGAACGACCATCTGTATCAGCCGCAAACCCACAGGATTGTCACCGCGGCCTCCTGCACCACCAACTGTCTGGCGCCGGTGGTCAAGGTCATTCACGAACACCTGGGCATTCGCCACGGCAGCATGACCACCATCCACAACCTGACCAACACCCAGACCATTCTCGACGCCCCCCACAAGGATTTGCGCCGTGCCCGGGCCTGCGGCATGAGCCTGATTCCCACCACTACCGGCTCGGCAACCGCGATCACCGAAATTTTCCCGGAGCTCAAGGGGCGCCTGAATGGCCACGCGGTGCGGGTGCCCCTGGCCAACGCCTCGCTGACTGACTGTGTGTTCGAAGTGGAGACGGCGACCACCGCGGAGGCCGTCAATGCGTTGCTCAAGTCCGCTGCGGAATCAGGTCCACTGCAGGACATTCTCGGGTACGAGGAACGCCCGCTGGTGTCCATCGACTACAAGACCGACCCCCGCTCGAGCATTATCGATGCCCTGTCGACCATGGTGGTCAACAGCACCCAGGTGAAAATCTACGCCTGGTACGACAATGAGTGGGGCTACGCCAATCGCACGGCCGAACTGGCGCTGAAAGTCGGGCGCTCAGACCAGGGCGCATAGCCATGTTGAGCCACCTCTCCGCGGAGATCCGCCAGTACCTGGTGGTCACCGGCAACTACTGGGCCTTCACCCTGACGGATGGGGCCCTGCGCATGCTGGTGGTGCTGCATTTCCACGGGCTGGGCTACTCGCCCCTGGAGATCGCGCTGCTGTTTCTGTTCTACGAGATTTTCGGGGTGATCACCAACCTGGTGGGGGGCTGGCTCGGTGCCCATGTGGGCCTCAATCGCACCATGAATATCGGTCTGGCGCTGCAGGTCGTTGCCCTGGCCATGCTGTTGGTGCCCGCAGCGCTGCTGACCGTGCCCTGGGTGATGGCGGCGCAGGCCTTGTCGGGCATCGCCAAGGACCTGAACAAGATGAGCGCCAAGAGCTCGATCAAGCTGCTGCTGCCCGCCGATGCCCAGGGCGCGTTGTACAAGTGGGTGGCCATTCTCACGGGCTCGAAAAACGCTCTCAAGGGGGCGGGTTTCTTCCTCGGTGGGGTGCTGCTGATGTGGCTGGGCTTTGCCGGCGCCGTGGGGGCAATGGCGGCGGCCCTGGCGCTGGTGTGGCTGGCGAGCCTGGTGCTCCTGCAAAAGGATCTGGGCAAGGCAACCAACAAGCCAAAATTCCGCGAAATCCTGTCCAAGAGCCGCGCCATCAACATACTTGCGGCGGCACGCATGCTGCTGTTTGGCGCCCGGGACGTCTGGTTCGTGGTGGCCCTGCCGGTATTCCTGTCCCAGACCCTGGGCTGGAACCACAGCCAGACCGGGGGCTTTCTCGCGCTCTGGATTATCGGCTACGGTGCGGTGCAGGTGTTCGCACCGCGGATTACCGGCAGCCTGCAGGGGGCGGTTCCAGACGGGCGCTCAGCGACTTTGTGGGCAGCCAGCCTGGCGCTGTTGCCGATGTTGATCGCCCTGGGACTGGGCGCGGGGATAGATCCCGCCACAATCCTGATTGGCGGCTTGCTGCTGTTTGGTGTGCTGTTCGCGGTGAATTCCTCGCTGCACAGCTACCTGATTGTCAGCTATGCCGGCCGTGACGGCGTGTCGCTGGATGTCGGCTTCTACTACATGGCCAACGCCATGGGGCGGCTTGTCGGTACCGTGCTTTCGGGCTGGGTGTTCCAGATGGCTGGCCAGGGTGTCGGTGGGCTGGCTGCCTGCCTGTGGATTTCCGCCGGCATGCTGGTGGCAACCGTGATCATTTCTCTCTGGCTGCCCGGCGCCAGGTACTCTGGCTCACTATCTAAATCAGGCAATGGACGTAGTTGGAAATGAATGCAACGACCCGGAAACAAACCGTCTCCCCGCTCAGCCTGTTCGAGCGCTACCTGTCGTTGTGGGTGTTGCTCTGTATTATCGCGGGAATCACTCTGGGCACTTTGCTGCCAGATACCTTTCAGCGGCTCGCAGGATTCGAGTACGGCTCGGTCAACTTCATTGTGGCGGTGCTGATCTGGTTCATGGTCTACCCGATGATGGTGGCGGTGGATTTCACCAGCCTCAAGCGTATTCACGAGCGCCCGAAGGGCCTGGTAATCACCCTGGTGGTCAACTGGTTGATCAAGCCCTTCACCATGGCCGCACTGGGCGTGCTGTTCTTCGAGTTTGTCTTCGCCGACCTGATCGACCCGGCCAATGCCAGCCAGTATATCGCCGGCATGATTCTGCTCGGTGCCGCCCCCTGCACGGCCATGGTATTTATCTGGTCGCAACTGACCCGGGGCGATGCCAACTACACGCTGGTGCAGGTGTCTCTCAACGACGTCATCATGATTTTTGCCTTCGCGCCGATTGTCGCCCTGCTGCTGGGCGTGACCGATATCAGCGTACCCTGGGAAACCCTGTTGTTGTCCGTTGTGCTGTATGTGGTCATACCGCTGGTGGCCGGCGCCCTGACCAGGATGCATCTGCTGCGCACGGCCGGCACCGGGGCACAGGGCGAAGCCGAGGTGGCGCGCTTCACCTCGCGCATAAAACCGTTATCGATACTGGGGCTGTTGGCGACTGTGGTGCTCCTGTTCGGCTTCCAGGGGCAGATTATCCTGGAGCAGCCGTTTTTGATCGCCTTGATAGCCGTGCCGCTGCTGATTCAATCCTACGGCATCTTTGCCCTCGCCTACGCCGCAGCTTACCTGTGGCGGGTGCCGTTCAATGTCGCCGCCCCCTGTGCGCTGATCGGCACCTCCAATTTCTTCGAGCTCGCAGTGGCCGTGGCCATTGGGTTGTTCGGGCTCAATTCCGGCGCCGCGCTGGTGACCGTCGTCGGTGTACTGGTGGAAGTGCCGGTGATGCTGTCACTGGTGGCCTTTGCCAACCGCACCAGCCACTGGTTCCCCGCTGCGCGTCCCGGGTAGCGCTGGTTTGAAGGCGCTGAATCAACACTGCTTTTGCGTGAGCCTTGACGAGGCTGCCTTGGGTCGGGCGCTGGAAACGGAGCTGGGGGGGCAGGGTCTCTATCAAATGACCCGGGAACGCTGCCCCTACCTGTTCTCTGCGCAGCCGGTATTTGTCGCCAGTGATCATATCCAGCGGATGAATGCCGTCATCGGTGCCGTCGAAACCGTGGTGAATTCCGGGCCGTGGCGGCAGAGGGTGCTGGACTCCGCACCGGCCATCGCCCGTCACGACCCGGGTGGTGCCCGAGGCGTGTTCATGGGGTATGACTTTCATGTTGGTGCCGATTCTGTCGGACTGATCGAAATCAATACCAACGCCGGCGGCGCGCTGCTCAATGCCGTGCTGGCCCGGGCCCAGCGTGCCTGCTGCCCGGAAGTGGCGCCGCTTGTTCCCGGCGCGGCGACCGCACTGCAACTGGAGCAGGCCATTGTCGCCATGTTCCAGCGGGAATGGCAGCTGTCGGGCCGTGACCAGCCACTGCGCTGCCTCGCGATTGTCGATGAGAATCCCGGGGAGCAGTACCTGTATCCGGAGTTTATCCTGTTCCGGAAACTGTTCCAGCGCTGCGGCATCGAAGCGGTCATTGTGGCGCCGGAGCAACTGCAATTCAGCAACGGTGCGCTCTGGGCCGGATCCAGGCCTGTCGATCTGGTCTATAACCGGTTGACGGATTTTCTGCTGGAAAAGCCCGGCAGCGCTGCCATTCGCGAAGCCTACCTGGCCAATGCGGTGGTACTGACGCCCCATCCGCAGGCCCATGCCCTGTATGCGGACAAGCGCAATCTGGCGCTGCTGACTGATCCGGTGGAACTGAGTGCCCTGCAGGTACCTGAAAGCCAGCAACAGATTCTCCTGCAGAGTATTCCCCGAACTGAAGTCGTCGATCCCGCCCATGCCGAGCGTCTGTGGGCCCAGCGCAAGCGGCTGTTTTTCAAGCCCGCGAGCGGTTACGGTAGCAGGGCAGCCTGGCGTGGTGACAAGATCACCAGGCGAGTGTGGAGTGAAGTGCTGGCGGGAGATTACGTCGCCCAGGCGCTGGTACCCCCGGGGGAGCGCTTCGCCCTGGGTGCAACGACGCCCCTGGTATTCAAGTACGACCTGCGCAATTATGTCTACGATGGCGTAGTGCAGCTGGTTGCTGCGAGACTCTATCAGGGCCAGACCACCAACTTCCGCACTCCCGGTGGTGGTTTCGCACCGGTCTACCACAGGCACTTGGTGTGAGGTGGGCATGGAAAAAGAACAGCTCGATGACTTCCGTCGCCAGCTGTGCCAGTTGCGCACAGAGATGCTGTCGAACCGACGGTGACACGCTGCATTGGCTGCCAGAAGTAACCTCGTGCGACCACGATGTCAGGGATTGCCACCTCGCGGTCTTTCGCCCCGGTCAGCATCCTCGCCTCATGACCTGTATCATCTGACAGGTGCAGCATTGTCCGAAGCGGGAGGTCGCCGAGTATGACGACAACAATCCTTGCATTTCTGCTCTGCCTGGCAGGCTTTGTGCTGGTCGGCGTATTGTCCCACCGTTACGCCCGCAGCAGCTCCAGCGACTACCTGATGGCGAGCAGCTCGATAAAGCCCTGGCTCGCGGGGCTTTCTGCAGTCGCCACCAACAACAGTGGCTACATGTTCATCGGCGTGATCGGCTACACCTATACCACCGGCCTGCCCGCGGTATGGCTGATGGTGGGCTGGTTGCTCGGGGACTTCATCATGTCCTCCTTCGTTCATCGGCGGCTGCGGGAACGGACCGCCAGCACCGGCCAGAACACCTTCCCGGGGGTGCTTGCCAATTGGCACGGCACTGATTTTCGCCGCTATCGCCGCCTGGCGGGGCTGGTCTGTTTCATCTTCCTCGGCGCCTACGCGGCGGCGCAGCTGAATGCCGGCAGCAAGGCCCTGTATGTCCTCTTTGACTGGCCCCTGTGGGCGGGCGCGGTCATCGGGGCGTTCATTGTGGTTGCCTATTGCTTTGCCGGTGGCATTCGCGCTGCCATCTGGACCGATGCCGCCCAGGCGATAGTGATGATCGTGGCCATGTTCCTGATGCTGTGGGTGGCCGTGGACCACCTCGGCGGGGTCGGCGCCACGTGGCAGCAGCTCAATGCGGTGTCCCCCGACTATATGGATCTGTGGCCCGGCGCCGTGGCGGGGCTGGCCAGTCCCTGGGGCCCCACTCTGTTCATCCTGGGCTGGCTGTTTGCCGGTTTCAGTGTCATCGGACAGCCACACATCATGATTCGTTTCATGTCGCTGGACTCCGCGGCCAGCACCAATCGGGCGAGGCTCTATTACTATGCATGGTATGTAGCCTTTTATCTGGCGGCCAACAGCGTGGGCTTGCTGTCGCGCCTGTTGATTCCGGAGACGGAGGCATTTGACCCTGAACTGGCACTGCCAACCATGGCGGTGGATCTGTTGCCTCCGGTACTGGTCGGCCTGGTGCTCGCCGGCGTGTTTGCCGCCACCATCTCCACGGGAGACTCCCTGGTGCTGGCCTGCTCGGCTGCGGTGACTGAGGACGCGATGGGCAAGACCCAGAAGTTGTGGCGGGTGAAAACGGCGACGCTGACGGTGGTGGCGCTGGCGTTGGGGATCGCCCTGTCCGGGCCGCAGAACGTGTTTGATCTGGTGGTGATTTCCTGGGGGGTACTGGGTGCCAGCTTCGGGCCACTGCTGCTGGTCTACGTGCTTGGCTATCGCCCCGGCGAGGGGCTCGCCATTGTCATGGTGCTCGCCGCCCTGGCGGCAGTCTACGGCTGGACGCGGATTCCCCTGCTGGCTGAATACTACGAGGGCATGTTCGGCATTGTCGTCGCGCTGGCCGTGTTTGCCGGCGCCAGGATGCTCGGGTTGTGTGGGCCGCGCAAGGGGGAATAGCTGCTGCCTGCGCAGCTTCTCAGACGTTGAAACGGAAATGGATCACATCGCCGTCCTGGACGATGTAGTCCTTGCCCTCCAGGCGCCAGCGGCCCGCGTCCTTGGCGCCCTGTTCGCCCTTGTAGGTGATGAAGTCGTCGTAGCTGATAACCTCGGCGCGGATAAACCCCTTCTGGAAATCGGTGTGGATCACCGCCGCGGCTTCCGGCGCGGTGGCGCCCACTTTTACCGTCCAGGCGCGCACTTCCTTCACCCCGGCGGTGAAATAGGTCTGCAGGTTGAGCAGCTGGTAGCCGGCTCGGATCACCCGGTCCAGGCCCGGCTCCTCCATCCCCAGGTCCTGCAGGAACTCCAGGCGCTCGGAGTCCTCCAACTCGACGATCTCCGACTCCAGCTTGTTGCAGATGGCGACGACGATTGCACCTTCGCTGGCAGCGATTTCGCGCACGGTGTCCAGGTAGGGGTTGTTGTCAAAACCATCCTCATCGACATTGGCAATATACATGGTCGGTTTGACAGTAAGCAGGTGCAGGGTTCTGACCAGTGCCCGCTCCGCGTCGTCCAGTGCCAGTGAGCGCACCGGCAGGGCCTCGTTCAGATGCGGCAGCAGCTTGTTCTCCAGCAGTGCCTTGAGCGCGATGGCTTCCTTGTCGCCGCCCTTGGCATTGCGGGTGACCCGTTGCAGCTGTTTCTCGCAGCTCTCCAGATCCGCCAGCGCCAGCTCGGTGTTGATCACGTCGATGTCCGAGCGCGGGTCAACACGGTTGGCGACGTGGATCACGTTGTCGTCATTGAAGCAGCGCACCACGTGGGCGATGGCATCGGTCTCGCGGATGTTGGCCAGGAACTGGTTGCCGAGACCCTCGCCCCTGGACGCGCCCGCGACCAGTCCGGCGATGTCGACAAACTCCATGGTAGTGGAGACTTCCCGCTGCGGCTTGACGATTTCGGCGATGCGCTGTTGCCGCGGGTCCGGCACCGGTACCACGCCGGCGTTGGGCTCGATGGTGCAGAAGGGGAAGTTCTCCGCGTCAATGCCGGCCCGGGTCAGGGCGTTGAACAGGGTGGACTTGCCGACATTGGGCAGACCAACGATGCCGCATTTGAAACCCATGAATGAATCCTGTAATCGATAACGTGTTTGAAGGCCCGCAGCGCCGCTCAGGCGGCACTGAAGCTGTGTAGTTGGGTCATGGCCCGGGTGTCCTCGCCGGCCAGCAGGAAGGGCAGGGCATCGATGGCAGCGTCGATGCTGGCATCGATTTTCTCCCGTTCCACCGCGGTCGGCTTGCTGAGCACGTAACCCGTCACCCGGGAGGCGTGACCCGGGTGGCCAATGCCGACGCGCAGGCGCGCAAAACCGTTGTTGTTGCCGAGGCAGGACACGATATCGCGCAGGCCGTTGTGGCCACCGTGGCCGCCGCCGCGCTTGAAGCGGGCGGTTCCGGGGGCGATGTCCAGTTCGTCATGTGCCACCAGAATGGCCTCAGGGGCCACTTTGTAGAAGCTGGCCATGGCGGCAACGGCCTGGCCAGAGCGGTTCATGAAAGTCGTGGGAATGAGCAGGCGCAGGTCGTGACCTGCACACTGAATACGGGCTGTAAGCCCGAAAAAACGGGATTCCGCCTGCAGGGTGGCGCCATGCTGGCGCGCCAGTGCCTCGACGAAGTCGGCACCGGCATTGTGACGGGTTCCCCGGTAGTCGCTGCCCGGGTTGCCCAGTCCGGCAATCATGGAAATTGAAGTTGCCAATGCCAGTGCCTCGCGGTCGCGAGGGGTTAGTCCTCGCTGCTGCTGTCTGAACTCTCGTCCGCGGAGGAGTCGTCTTCATCACCGCTGCCGCCCTTCGGTGCCACCACGGAGGCCACGGCCAGGTCGTGGTCTTCCCCCAGGGAAAGGGCAACCGAGGTGACGCCCTTGGGCAGGACGATGTCGGACAGGTGGATGATCTCACCGGTCTTCACATCGGCCATGTCGACTTCAATGAACTCGGGGATGTCAGTGGGCAGGCACAGAACTTCGATGTCGGTGGCCTGGTGCTGGATCATGCCGCCCTGGACCTTGACGCCGTGGCAGGTCTTTTCGTTCAGGAAGTGGATCGGTACATGCACCTTGATCGCAACTTTCTCGTTTACCCGGAGGAAGTCAGCGTGAGTGACGCTGTTTCGCGCCGGGTGACGCTGCAGGTCCTTGAGGATGGCCTTCTCTTTCTTGCCACCGACGTTGATCACCAGAACATGGGAGAAGAAGGCCTCGTTTTCGAGGGCTTTTTCCAGGTCTTTGCGGATAATGGACAGGGGCTGGGGATCCTTGTCGGCACCATAAATGATGGCCGGGACCTGGTCAGCGAGACGACGCAGGCGGCGGCTCGCACCTTTCCCCAGGTCCTCACGCACCTCTGCGTACAGTTCAAATTGGTCAGACATTGTCTGGACTCCTTTGATGACACTGTCTTGCCTGCGACCGGCGCAACAGTGAGCTTGGTTTAGCGCTGCCCCTACTGGAACAGCGCGCTGATGGATTCCTCGTTGGACACCCGGCGTATCGACTCTGCCAGCAGGTCCGAAATGGTCAGCTGGCGGATCTTCTTTATCGCACGGGCTTCCGCGCTCAGGGGAATCGTGTCTGTGACCACCAGTTCGTCGAGCTGGGAGCCGTGTATATTGTCCAGGGCGCGGCCCGACAGCACCGCATGGGTACAGTAGGCCACCACCTTGTCCGCACCTCGCTCCTTGAGAGCGTCGGCGGCCTTGCACAGGGTACCGGCGGTATCGACCATGTCGTCCACCAGCAGGCAGATGCGGCCCTCAACCTCGCCGATCAGGTTCATGACCTGAGCCTCATTGGCCTGCGGCCGGCGCTTGTCGATGATTGCCAGGTCGGCATCGTCCAGCTGCTTGGCGATTGCCCGGGCCCGGACCACGCCGCCGATGTCCGGCGACACCACCATGAGATTCTCGTAGTTGCAGGCGAGTATGTCCGTATTCAGGATCGGCGAGCCGTAGACGTTGTCTACCGGGCAGCCGAAAAAGCCCTGGATCTGTTCCGCGTGCAGGTCCACGGTCAATACCCGGTCGACGCCGACCGTGACCATCATGTCCGCCACCACCTTGGCGGTGATCGGTACCCGCGCCGAGCGCACCCGGCGATCCTGGCGGGCGTAGCCGAAGTAGGGTACCACCGCGGTGATCCGCGCCGCCGACGCCCGTCGCAGCGCGTCGATCATGACCAGCAACTCCATCAGGTTGTCGTTGGTCGGCGCACAGGTGGGTTGCACCACGAACACGTCCTTGCCGCGGACGTTTTCGTTCAGCTCTACCGCGATCTCGCCATCACTGAACTTGCCGACACTGGCCTTGCCCAGGGACAGGTACAGTCGGTTGGCGATTTTCTGGGCCAGTTCCGGATTGGCGTTGCCGGTAAAGACCATCAGCTTGGAGGACACGGCACTTCTCTCCTGGGGATACGTGGCTGGGGTGGGCCTGTCGGCTTTCCTGCTTCGCATCCGCCGCTTCATGCGGTCAGATCACGAAGTTCTTCTGTATGGCTGGGGTGGTAGGATTGACTCGGGCCTTCGGCCCTCGGGCTGCGCCCGGCGTCGCGTTGCTCCTCCGCCCCACTGCCTGCGGCAGTGGTCGAACCTGGTTCGAACCCTACCGGTCGGCTTTCCTGCTTCGCATCCGCCGCTTCATGCGGTCAGATCACGAAGCTCTTCTGTATGGCTGGGGTGGTAGGATTCGAACCTACGAATGCCGGGATCAAAACCCGGTGCCTTGCCACTTGGCGACACCCCAATAATTCTGTTGTTTACCTCAGGCCAGTGCCGTCAGTACCGGCGACACATCAATGCCACGGGCGGTAAAGCTCATCCATCGAGCCGGGACCTGCTTCTGCACCGCGACCGCCTCTTGCTGGCTGCCAAAGGCGGCAAAAACACAGGCGCCGGTGCCGGTCAGCCGCGCCGCGGCGAAGCCTCGCAGCCACTGCAGCGCGTCTCCGACCTCAGGGTACCTGGCCACCACAACCGGCTCGCAGTCGTTGCGGTAGACCCCCTGAAAAAAGGCGGCTATTGTGATTGGCGAGGTGTCCCGTGTCAATTCATGGCTGGAAAAAATTTCCCCTGTCGGCACCGAGCAGGCAGGCTTGAGCACAAGATACCACGCTTCCGGCAACGCGATGCGTTGCAGTTGATCACCGACCCCCTCCGCCCATGCACTGTGGCCGGCGACGAACACCGGTACGTCGGCGCCCAGGTCGGCACCCAGGGCCTGCAGTTCGGCCTGCGCCAGTCCCAGTTCCCAGAGATGGTTCAGGGCCAGCAGGGTGGTGGCGGCGTTGGAGGAGCCGCCACCCAGGCCGCCGCCGATGGGGATGCGTTTGTGGCAGGTTATTCGCGCGCCGAGCTTGCCCCGCTGCAGCAGGCGCGCGGCGCGCAGGATCAGGTTGTCCTCTGCAGCCACGGCAACGCCCGGCATGTGCAGCTGCACCTGGCCGCCATGGTCCGGGCTGAATTCCATGTGGTCACCCCAGTCCAGCAGCTGGAAGACGGTCTGCAGGGTATGGTATCCATCGCCGCGGCGCCCGGTCACGTGCAGGAACAGGTTCAGCTTGGCGGGCGACAGCAGCGCCAGAGCGGGTGTCATGGCGCTGCCCCCGGCCGCCAGTCCTGGATGACGAGCCGCGCCCGCGTATCCCCGCGCTCAATGCTCAGGCGGGTAGGGAGCAGGTAGTCATCGAACTGCTGGTAGTGTTGGTAACGGACTATCCAGCCATCCTGCTCCAGCTGCTGCAGCAGCTCGTCGACCACCTCCACGGTCGTGGCGCGAGGGGCCGGCGCGGGCAGGCCCTTGAGCCAGTAGGGCAGGGCCTTTAGCGGCAGATCCCAGCCGGTATGCAGGCGCACCGCGTCGGGGGTGGAGATGTCCAGGCGCGTCAGCTCATCGCCGCGCTGGATCAGCAGTTCGTGGCCGTCGCTGCGGATCTCGGTCGCCTGCAGCCCCATGGGGCCCGCCAGCTGCAGCCTGGTGTGGCTGCCGTGTTGCTGCCAGTCGAGGCTGGCGGATTCGGACTGCTGGCCGCTGCGCACGGCGATTTTGCCGCGGGCGGTCCAGCTCTCGAGGTTTGCCAGTTGCTGGCTGCGCTGCTGCCAGGGGTATTCAGCGACGGGCGCCGGGCCCGTGGCGCAGGCGGCCAGCCACAGCAGCAGAGACAGGGGCAGCAGGCGCAGGCAGGCAGGACCGGTGCGGTTCACTGTGGCCGCAGGTCAGAGACGGAAATGCCCAGCCGCTCGAGGGTTTCCTGCAGGAGGTCATGCTCCGGGTCCTGCAGCAGGCCGTCGCGCCAGACGCTGTAGGCCTGCTGCTTCTCGCCCAGGGTCCACAGTACTTCGCCCAGATGCGCAGCCACTTCGGGGTCGGGGAGGCCGTCCCAGGCGCGCTGCAGGTAGCTCACGGCTTCCTCTGCCTTGCCCTGTTGAAACAGCACCCAGCCCATGCTGTCGAGAATGGCGGGCTCTTCGGGCGCAAGTTCGAGCGCACGCGCAATCAGGGCGTAAGCCTCGTCGTAGCGGGTGGTCCGGTTACTGAGAGTGTAGCCGAGAGCGTTGAGGGCGGTGGCGTTGTCCGGGTCCTGCTCCAGAATGTGGCGGAGGTCGGATTCCATTAGTGCCAGGTCGTCCAGGCGCTCACCCAGCATGGCGCGGCTGTAGCGCAGGGATGTGGCTTCAGGCAGCTCTGCCAGGGCCTGGTTGAGCAGCGCCATGCTTGCGTCGAGTAGTCTGGCCTGGACCAGCAGCTCCGACTCAAGAGCGTACAATTGTTCCCGCAGTTCCGGGTAGGCCTGCCGTTGCAGGTCGAAGAATTCGGCGCTGCCGCTGCTGTCGCCGCGCTGGATCAGCATGCGGCCAACCCGGCCGCGGGCGCTGAAGAACTCCCTGCTCTCGGGGTCCTCGACCCGGCTATAGGCGGCGATGGCCTCCTCCGGCCTGCCTTCGTCCTCGGCGATCCGGCCGAGATAGTAGTTGGCCTCGTCAACCCGCTGCTCCAGGGCCAGCACCTGGCGCAGGTAGGCCTTGGCGGCAAGGGTGTCGCCATTGTCCTGATTGAGTAGTGCCAGGGACAGCAGCAGATCACCATCCCGGGGCGACTGCGCGGACAGGATTTCAAACTGCCGACGCGCGGCATCGACATCGGAGCGCGTCAACAGGCGTGCGTACTGCTGTCGCAGGCTGCTGTTGTCCGGCGCTGCCGCGAGCGCCTCCTCAATGCGCTGAAATGGCGCGGGATGGCCCGCCTCCAGGCGCAGTTTGGCGTCCAGCAACAGGGCCTGGGTTTGTCCGGGTTCCAGCGCAAGCAGCTGTTCCAACACGGCGCTCGTGGCCTCGGCCTGATCCAGTTCGTCGAGGATAAGCGCCCGGGTCAGCAGCAGGCGCGTGTCATCGGGAAAGTCGTCCTCAAGGGTATTCACGGCCTCGGCCAGCGCCTGTTGCTCTGTGTCGGGCAGCTCGCGAAACCCGCCCAGCAGCATCGGGAAATTGGGCTGCAGGCCCTGGCGGGCGAGCACCGCCAGGTGCGGCACCGCGGCCGCGGGGCGGCCCTGGCGAACCAAAAGGGTGGCCAGGGTGTTGTTGGCCTCCGGGTGTCCGGGCTCCAGCTCCACCCACAGCCGCACGGCTTCCAGCGCCTGGGGCTCGCGCTTCATGAACTGCGCGAGATGGGTGGTGTGGGCGCTGACCCCGGGATCGCGCAGCCGTTCTGCCTGCTCCAGGTAGTTGCCCAGTGCCGTGTCATAGGCACTGCGGCGGAGGGCGAACTCGGCGACCAGCAGCGGGTAGATGCTGTCCTCCGGGAAGGCCCGCTCCGGGGGCTCGGGCGCCACTGCGGCCGGGCTGGCGTGCTCCTCCGCATGCGGCTCGGGCGGCGCCACGGCGGTGATGGCGCAACCGGACGCGGCCAGCAGCAGCGCAGATGTCAGGATTAGTCGGAACATTTTCAGGGCAGGCATGAGTATCCAGCGTACACGGCGCAATAGTGACATAGTCGGGCGACTAATCCCAACTCCTGTGGACCCGGGAGAGCGCCAGAGGTTCCTGTGTTTAGATACGCAAACACCTGTCTTTTGGGCTGTAACTTGCTAGAATCCGCGCATATTCCTACCGATTGTGGTTTGGTCCGCGGCCTTTTGTGGCCCGCCGCCACGGGAGCCGACCACCAACGCCATGAACCTGATCGCCCTGGGCATCAATCACAACTCCGCCGGTGTCGAGGTGCGCGAACGCGTGGCCTTCGCGCCGGAGCAGGTTGCGGAAGCGCTGGAGAATGCCTGCGAGCAGGCGGGGCTGGATGAGGTCGTCATCCTCTCCACCTGCAATCGCACCGAGCTTTACGCCATGGTCCCCGACAACTGCAAGCCGGCGGACAAGTCCGCCCGACTGATCGAATGGATGGCCAACTACCATCACCTGTCCAGCCAGGAACTGCGCCAGGCCGCCTATTACCATGAAGCCGGCGCCGCCTTGCAGCATATGGTCAAGGTGGCCAGCGGCCTGGACTCCATGGTGCTGGGGGAGCCGCAGATCCTGGGCCAGTTGAAGTCGGCCTACGCGGTGGCGCTGGAGGCCGGTACGATCAGTGGCGAGCTCGGCCGCCTGTTCCAGAAGGTGTTTGCGATTGCCAAGAAAGTGCGCACCGACACCGCCATTGGCGAGAACCCGGTGTCAGTGGCCTACGCCGCGGTGGATCTGGCGGGCCATATCTTTTCCGATCTCAGCCGCTGCGATGCGCTGCTGGTAGGGGCCGGGGAAACGGTGGAACTGGTCGCCCGCCATCTGGTCGAGGCAGGCGTGCGCCGCATCGTCATTGCCAACCGTACCCTGGGTCGCGCGCGGGAGCTGGCGCAAAAGTTCGGTGCCGAAGCGGTGTTGCTGGCGGATATTCCCGAGCACCTGCTGCACTCGGACATCGTCATTACCTCTACCGCCAGCCAGCTGCCTATTCTCGGCAAGGGCGCCGTGGAGCAGGCCATCAAGGCGCGCAAGCACCGGCCCATACTGATGGTCGACATCGCCGTGCCGCGGGACATCGAACCCCAGGTCGCGGAGCTTGCGGATATCTACCTCTACACCGTGGATGACCTGCGCGAGATCGTCGAACAGAACCTGCGTAGCCGCCAGAGCGAGGCCCGCAAGGCGGACCTGCTGATTGAGGAGGGTGTGGCCCAGGTACTGGAGGAAGTGCGCAGCCTGGCCGCCGTGGATACCGTGCGTCAGTACCGGGAGATGGCAGAGAGCATTCGCGAACAGGAGCTGCAGCGTGCGCTGCGCAGCCTGGCGCGGGGAGACGATCCGCAGCAGATCGTTGCCCAGCTGGCGCGCGGCATTACCAACAAGCTGATTCACGCCCCCACTGCGGGTCTCAAGCGGGCCAGCGCCGATGGCCGCCAGGACCTGCTGGCTGGGGCCCGCAAGCTGCTGGGCCTGGAGTCTGTTGGGGGCGCCTCAGCCGGGGGCGCCTCAGCCGGGGGGCCGGAGCAATTGCCGGAAGCGAGCTCCAAAGACCCCACCAGGGATATCCCCAACCCACCACCCGGCCAGCGCATATTGCAATGAAAGCCTCACTGCTGACCAAACTGGATGCCCTCACGGATCGCCACGAGGAAGTGGCCGCCCTGCTCGGCGACGCCGAAACCATCGCCGACCAGAACCGCTTCCGCGACCTGTCGCGTGAATACTCGGAACTGGAAGCCCTGGTGCAGTGTTACGCCCAGTACCATCGGGTCCGGGAAGACGTCGAGGAGGCCCGGCAGATGCTGTCGGAGTCGGATCCGGATATCGTTGCCATGGCCGAGGAGGAGATCGACAGCGCCAGTGCACGCCTCGCGGAACTGGAACTGGAGTTGCAGACCCTGCTCCTGCCCCGGGATCCGCAGGACTCCGCCAACGTGTTTCTGGAGATTCGCGCCGGCACCGGCGGCGACGAGGCTGCGATTTTCGCCGGCGACCTGTTTCGCATGTACAGTCGCTACGCCGAACAGATGGGCTGGCGTATCGAGGTGCTGTCCGAACGGGAGGGCGAACACGGCGGCTTCAAGGAGATCATCAGTCTGGTGGAGGGACGGGATGTCTACGCCCACCTCAAGTTCGAATCCGGTGCCCACCGCGTGCAGCGGGTGCCGGCGACCGAGTCCCAGGGCCGCATCCACACCTCTGCCTGCACGGTGGCCGTAATGCCGGAACCGGATGCGGTGGAGGTCAGCGAGATCAGCAAGGCCGACATTCGCGTGGATACCTTCCGCGCCTCCGGCGCCGGTGGCCAGCACGTCAACAAGACCGATTCCGCCGTCCGTATCACCCACCTGCCCAGCGGTATTGTGGTGGAGTGTCAGGACGAACGCTCCCAGCACAAGAACAAGGCCCGGGCACTGTCCCTGCTGCAGGCCAGGCTGATGTCTTCGGCGGTGGACAAGCAGGCGGCGGAACAGGCCGAACAGCGCCGCAACCTGGTCGGCAGCGGCGACCGGTCCGAGCGTATCCGCACCTACAACTTCCCCCAGGGCCGGATCACCGACCACCGCATCAACCTGACCTTGTACAGCATCGATGAGGTCATGCAGGGCAACCTGGACGTCATTGTCGGCCCCCTGCGACAGGAGTACCAGGCCGACCAGCTGGCGGCGCTGGCCGGGCACTGATGGCCACGGTCGCAGCCTGCCTGCGCGCCGGCGACGACCTCCCGGGTGACAGCGGGCGCCGCGACGCGGAGATCCTGCTGGGCCACCTGCTCGGCAAATCCCGCAGCTGGCTCTACACCTGGCCGGAACACACGCTGACCGCAGTGCAGGCAGCGGACTATGCGGCCTTGCTGGACAGGCGCCGTGCCGGCGTGCCGGTAGCTTACCTGACTGGCGAGCGGGAATTCTGGTCCCTGTCCCTGCGCGTGACTGAGGCGACGCTGATTCCCCGTCCCGAAACCGAGACCCTGGTGGCGTGGGCCCTGGAGCTGCCACTGCCACCGACCGCGGCAGTGCTGGAGCTCGGCACCGGCAGCGGTGCCATTGCCCTGGCGCTGGCCTGCGAGCGCCCGGGTTGGCAGGTGACTGCGAGCGATGCGTCTGCCGCCGCGCTGGCGGTAGCCGGGGACAATGCCCGGCGCCTGTGCCCGGGCCGGATTCGCTGTCTGCAATCGGACTGGTTTGCCGCCCTCCAGGGCGAGCAATTCGACCTCATTGTCAGCAACCCGCCCTACGTAGAGAGCGACAGCCCCTGGCTGGGCCGTGGTGACATCCGCTTCGAGCCGCGCAGTGCGCTGGTGGCGGGCAGCGCCGGGCTGGACGATTTGCGGCAGCTGGCGGCCGCGGCCCCGGCCCACCTGCGTCCGGGCGGCTGGCTGTTGCTGGAGCACGGTTTTCAGCAGGGGGAGGCGGTTCGCCAGTTGCTGGCCGCCGCCGGCCTCACCGAGGTCGAGACCCGCCGCGATCTCGCTCGCCTGGAGCGTATTAGTGGGGGGCGCTGCGGTGCTGGATGACTCGGATCTGGAACGCTACAGCCGCCAGCTGCTGGTGCCGGAGGTCGACATTGCCGGCCAGGAAGCGCTGGCGGCGGCGACCGTGCTGGTGGTGGGCCTGGGGGGGCTCGGTTGCCCCGCAGCGCTGTACCTGGCCGCAGCCGGCGTCGGCACCCTGCGGCTCGCGGACGGAGATCGGGTGGAGCTGAGCAATCTGCAGCGTCAGGTTGCCCACACCGAGGCCGGGCTGGGTGACAACAAGGCCGAATCCGCGGCCCGCGCCGTGCGTGCGCTCAACCAGAGGGTCGAGGTCGAGGTGCTCGCTCGCCACCTCGACGCCGACAGCATGGGCGCGGCGATCCGGGGCGCGGACCTGGTGCTGGACGCCAGCGACCGCTTTGCCACCCGCCATGCCCTCAACCGCGGCTGTGTGGCGGCGGGCGTGCCGCTGCTGTCTGCTGCCGCCATTCGCATGGAGGGGCAGCTGGCGCTGTTCGACACGGCCCGTGGCGGGCCCTGCTATCGCTGCCTGTATCCGGATGCGGCGGCGGACGACAGCAATGCAGCCTGCGCCGAGAATGGTGTGCTGGGCCCGGTGGTGGGTGTGCTCGGTTCGCTGCAGGCCCTGGAGGCCATCAAGTTCCTGGTCGGCATGGAGCAGAGCCTGCGCGGGGCGGTGCTGATGCTGGACCTGCGCAGCCTGTCGCTGCAGCGCCTGGTGCTGGAGCGGCGCAGCGGTTGCCCGGATTGTCGGCGCTGACAAACTTTTCCCGGTTGCCACTGTCACACCCTCTGAGTTTCACGAGGCCTGTAGATGAATCGCCTGGCATCCCTGTACTACTCCCTGCACGATGGCCTGTTCGGTGCCCTGCGCAGCCTGGACTGGCTCGCCCCCCTGGCGCTGCGACTGTATCTGGTGCCGGTGTTCTGGCTGGCGGGGATCCAGAAGATCCGCGGGATGGACAACACCATTGAGTGGTTCGGCAACCCCGATTGGGGCCTGGGATTGCCGTGGCCGACGTTGCTGGCATACCTGGCGGCCTATACCGAGGCGATCGGTGCGCTGCTGTTGTTGCTGGGTCTCGCCACCCGCTGGGTCGCGCTGCCGCTGATGGTGACCATGGCGGTCGCAGCATTCAGCGTCCACTGGCAGAACGGCTGGGCCGCGATCGCCGACTCCGGCGCCGAGGAGATTGCCGTGCGTCTGGGCGCGGCGCGGGAACTGCTGCGCGAGCACGGCAACTATGCCTGGCTCACGGAGCACGGCAATCTGGTGATTCTCAACAACGGCATCGAGTTTGCCGCCACCTACTTCATCATGCTGCTGGCCCTGTTGTGCCTGGGAGGCGGGCGTTTTGTCAGCGCCGATTACTACCTCTCGCGGCTATATCCCCGGCACTCCTTTTCGCGGCCAAAAATGCTAGACTAGCGCCCCTTTGAACGCAGCGGTAAGTTTTGCAACCGGACAGGAAATCACCTTGATCAAGAGTCTACTCGGGCGCGACGGCAACAGCGCCAGCGGCGCAGCCTCCTCCGCCCCCGCCCCGGAAAGCCCCAGCAGCGACTCCACCCACGGCAAGCCACCGCGCAGCCCCGGTCACAGTGACCGCGGCCGCGGCAAGGCGGACAGGTCCCGACCCCGGAAGGCGGCGCAGTCACGGGATGGCTGGACCCTCGACGACTTCCAGGTGCCGCCGCAGGACGGGCAGACCCGCTTCCATGACCTGGGCCTGCGTGACGAGATCATGCATGGCATAGCCGATCTTGGCTTCGAGTACTGTTCTCCGATCCAGGCCGCGATCCTGCCCCAGACCCTGCAGGGCCACGACGCCATCGGCAAGGCCCAGACCGGCACCGGCAAGACGGCCGCCTTCCTGATTACGGTCTTCAACGACCTGCTCTGCAACCCGGATGAAGGTGAACGTTTTCTGGGCGAGCCGCGGGCACTGGTGATTGCGCCGACCCGGGAGCTGGTGATGCAGATCGCCGCCGATGCAGAAGACCTGGCGAGGTACACGGGACTGAAGGTGGCAACCCTGATTGGCGGCATGGACTACCAGAAGCAGCTCAACCGCCTCGGCTCGGTAGTCGTCGACCTGGTAGTTGCGACCCCCGGGCGCCTGATCGACTTCATGCAGCGCCGGGACGTATTCCTGGACCGGGTGGAGATCCTGGTGCTGGACGAGGCCGACCGGATGCTGGACATGGGCTTCATTCCGCAGGTCAAGCGTATCGTCCGCGCCACCCCGCGCAAGGAGGATCGCCAGACCCTGCTGTTTTCGGCCACCTTTACCCAGGATATCCTCAATCTGTCCGAACAGTGGACCTACGAGCCGATCACGGTTGAAATCGAGCCCGACCACGTGGCCACCGATTCCGTCGACCAGAAGGTCTACCTGGTGAGCAGCGAGCAGCGCTACAAGCTGCTGGTCAATCTGGTGCGCAGCCCCGAGGCCAGCAGCGTCATTGTGTTCGCCAACCGCCGGGACCAGGTCAGGCGCCTGCACGAGCGCCTGCGCAAGGCTGGTGTCTCCTGCGGTATTCTCTCCGGGGAAATTCCCCAGGCCAAGCGCAGCAGCACCCTGGCACAGTTCAAGCAAGGCGAGATCAAGGTGCTGGTGGCCACCGATGTCGCCGGTCGTGGTATTCACGTCGAGGGTGTCAGTCACGTGGTGAACTACAACCTGCCGGAGGACCCCGACGATTATGTGCACCGCATCGGCCGCACCGGCCGCGCTGGCGCCACTGGCATCTCCATCAGTTTTGCCAGCGAGGATGACGCCTTCCTGCTGCCCGATATCGAGGCCCTGCTGGGCACGCGCCTGGAGTGCACTCATCCCCCGGCGGAGCTGCTGGAGTAGGGCGCCGCTAACGCAGTTCCTCGCACCAGAGCAGGGTTGCGCCCACCACTGCGGCGGGTACCACAAAAAAGTTGAGCACGGGAATGCCCGCGCACAGGGCCACGCTGCCGCCAAAACCGAGGCTGCTGAGGCGGCGCCTGGCGACCGCCACCTTCACTTCCCCGAACCCCAGCTGGTGGTTGTCCACCGGGTAGTCGACGAACTGGATGCTCATCATCCAGGCACCCAGCAGGAACCAGAGCAGCGGCGCGGCCAGGTTGATACCCGGCACAAAGCTCAGGATCAGCACCAGCAGGGCCATCGGTACGTAGTACAGCAGTTTGGCGAGCTCCCGCAGGATCGCCCTGGGAACCGAGAGCAGCGCCGCCAGCGGCCCCTCAAGGGCATCGACAGGCTTGCCGGTGACCAGTTCCTCGGTCTTCTCCGCCAGCAGGTTGTTGAAGGGCGAGGCGATCAGCAGGGCAACGGCTGTAAATACGTAGCCGCTCAGCAGCCCGAATACCACTACCAGCAGGGGCCAGATGATCCATTCGAGGAAGCCCAGCCAGGCCGGCAGGCTCTCCATCCAGCTGCTGATGCTGCGGTCGAGGAAGCTGAATGTCAGGCCCAGCAGGGAGCCGAAGATCAGGATATTGACCAGTAGCGGCACGATCACGAACAGCCGCAGTGTCGGGTGCGTCAGCAGGCGTGCGCCGCGCAGCAGGTAATCAGCGCCACGAACAATGTTGCCTTCCATAGTGAGGTCCTGGTTCTCGGGGTGTCGGTTATAATGATGCATCGCATGGGAGCGGGAAGCCATGGCTGACGACGACAGAACACTTTTTCATCGCGAAATGGGCGATGTGGTGCCGCTGAAGCGGGAGCGCCGGGTGGCACTGGGCGGGTCCTTCGATGACCGTGACAGTTCCCTGGCAGAGCGGCGCCAGGCGGCTGTCACCGGGCCCGAAGTGGATCGCAATATCCTCAATGACCGCGAGGCCGAGCCGCTGGATGCCTGGTATGTGCTGGACTTCAAGCGGCCGGGGGTGCAGAACGGGGTCTATCGCAAGTTGCGCCAGGGCCGCTATGAGCAGGAGGCTCGCCTGGACCTGCACCGGATGACGGTACGCGTGGCTCGCAGGGAATTGTTCGACTTCATCGAGCAGTGCTTCGAACTGGGCTTGCGCAGCGTCATGCTGGTTCACGGCAAGGGCGAGCGCAAGGCCGAGCGCGAGCGCAGCGCGGTGCTCAAGGGCCACGTCGATGTCTGGCTGCGGGAAATGCCGGTGGTGCAGGCCTTCCACAGCGCCCAGCCTCGTCACGGCGGCACCGGGGCGGTCTACGTGCTATTGCGCAAGAGCGAAGAGCAGAAGCGCAAGAACCGCGAGCGCTTCATGAAAGGCCGGGTGCCGATCGATCGCTAGTGTAGTGCGGCTCAGGCGCTGGCGCCGGCACGGCGCAGGATCGCCGCGTACTCGGCCCCGTGGCGATGCTCATCGACAATCTGCAGCACACTGCGCCCGTCCCTGCCGGTGGCATCCAGGTTGCGTCCTTCGCCGAGAAAAAATTGCACAAACAGCTCGAAGTCCGAGGCGCGCATGCTCTGGTAGGCTTTCAGCAGCATGTGAAAGTCGGTATCGCTGCCGTCGTGGGCGCGGACCTGCAGGAAGCTGCGCACGTGGTCCTCGGTCCAGACCTCGTCGATTACCTTTTCCTTGTCTTTCTTCATGATTCCCCGTCGCTGCCGGCCTCAGCCAGCTTGTCGTTAAGCAGTTCGTTGACCATCTGCGGGTTGGCCTGACCCCTGGACAGCTTCATGATCTGGCCGACGAAAAAACCGGCCAGTTTCTTGCGCTTGCCTTCGTCTGCAGCCAGGTATTGGGCGACCTGGGCCGGATTGCCGCTGATCACCTCGTCGACCAGGGCCGCGAGGGCGCCGCTGTCACTGACCTGCTGCAAGCCGCGTGCGGCGATAATCGTGTCGGCATCGCCTTCTCCCGCCCACATGGCCTCGAACACCTGCTTGGCGATCTTGCCCGAGATACTGCCGTCGAGAATACGCCGGATCAGGCCGGCCAGGCCGGCGGCGTCAACCGGGCTCTGGCCCAGGTCCAGTTCGCCGCGGTTGAGCTGGCCCAGCAGCTCAACCTGTACCCAGTTGGCGGCGATCTTGGCATCACCGCAGCCTTCGACCACGGCCTCGTAGTAGTCGGCCAGGGGACGGTTGGCGGCCAGTACGCCGGCGTCGTAGGTGGACAGCCCGTAGTCGCTGACAAAGCGCTGGCGCTTCGCCGCCGGCAGCTCCGGCAGGGTGGCGCGGACGCTCTCGACCCAGGCCTCATCGATGACCACCGGCAGCAGGTCGGGTTCCGGGAAATAGCGGTAGTCGTTGGCGACTTCCTTGCTGCGCATGGAGCGGGTTTCATCCCGGTCGGCGTCATAAAGCCGGGTTTCCTGCACCACCTTGCCGCCGCTCTCGAGGATGTCGGTCTGGCGCTCGATTTCGTGGTGAATGGCCTTCTCCACAAAGCGGAAGGAGTTCACGTTCTTGATCTCGGCGCGGGTGCCGAGGGTGGTGCTCCCGGCGCGGCGCAGGGACAGGTTGATGTCGCAGCGCATGGAGCCCTCGGCCATGTTGCCGTCGGAGATCCCGAGGTAGGTGACCAGACTGTGCAGGGTCTTCAGGTAGGCCACGGCCTCCTCGGCGCTGCGCAGGTCGGGCTCGCTGACGATCTCCAGCAGGGGGGTGCCGGCGCGGTTGAGGTCAATGCCGGTCATGCCGTGGAAATCCTCGTGCAGGGACTTGCCGGCGTCTTCCTCCAGATGGGCGCGGGTAATGCCGATACGGCGCGTGCTGCCGTCCTCGAGCTGGATCTCGAACTCGCCGCGACCGACGATGGGCGCCTGGAACTGGCTGATCTGGTAGCCCTTGGGCAGGTCGGGGTAGAAGTAGTTCTTGCGGTCGAACACCGAGCGCAGGCCGATCTCGGCACCGATGCCGAGGCCGAACATCACCGCATAGCGCACCGCCTGCTCATTGAGCACGGGCAGCATGCCCGGCATGGCGAGATCCACCGCGCAGGCCTGGGTATTGGGCTCCGCACCGAACGTGGTGGCGGCGCCGGAAAATATCTTCGAGCGCGTGGCCAGCTGCAGGTGCACTTCCAGCCCGATCACCACTTCCCAGCTCATGGCGCGTCTCCTGTAGGAGCCCGCTCCGCGGGCGATGGTGCCCGCTCTGTGGGAGCTCGCTCCGCGGGCGAGTGTGGCTGTTCGCCGGGGCCATCGCCCGCGGAGCGGGCTCCCACCGGGGGCACCTGCAGATGCCAGTCCGAGGCCTGTTGCAGCTGGTGGCCAACGTTGAGCAGGCGCGCTTCCCGAAAGTGCTGGCCGATCAATTGCAGGCCCACGGGCATGCCGTCGACCTGGCCGGCGGGTACTGACATGCCGGGCAGGCCGGCGAGATTGACCGCCAGGGTGTAGACATCCTCCAGGTACATGGCCAGCGGGTCACTGCCCTTGGCGCCGAGGCCAAAGGCGGGGCCCGGTGTGGTCGGGCCGGCAATCACGTCCACCTGCCCGAAGGCATCGAGGAAATCCTGCCGGATCAGGCGCCGGACCTGCTGCGCTTTCTTGTAGTAGGCGTCGTAGTAGCCGGCGGAGAGAGCGTAGGTCCCCACCAGGATGCGTCGCTTGACCTCGTCGCCGAAGCCCTCCTCGCGGCTGCGGGTATACAGGTCGTGCAGGTCCCGCGGCTGCTGGCAGCGGTAGCCGTAGCGGACGCCGTCAAAGCGCGACAGGTTGGTGGACGCCTCCGCCGGGGCGACGATGTAGTAGGTGGGGATACTGAGCCCGGTGTGGGGCAGGGAAATGTCGACTAGCGTGGCGCCCTGCTGCTCCAGCAGCGCCAGGGCGACGTGGATGCGCTCACCGGTGGCCGCGTCCAGGCCGGCGCCGAAATATTCCCGCGGCAGGCCGATGCGCAGGCCCGTCAGCGGCTGCTGCAGGGCGGCACTGTAGTCCTCCGCCGGCAGCTCCGAGGAGGTCGAGTCCTGGGGATCAAAGCCGGCCATGGCGTTCAGCAGCAGGGCGCAATCCTCGGCGCTGCGGGCCATGGGGCCGGCCTGGTCGAGACTGGAAGCGAAAGCCACCATGCCCAGCCGGGACACCCGCCCGTAGGTGGGCTTGAGGCCGGTGATGCCGCAGAAGGCCGCCGGCTGGCGGATGGAACCGCCGGTATCGGTACCTGTTGCCAGGGGCGCCAGGCGCGCCGCGATGGCCGCGGCGGAGCCGCCGGAGGAGCCGCCGGGCACGCGGCCGGGGTCCCAGGGGTTGCGCACCGGGCCATAGAAACTGGATTCGTTGGAGGAGCCCATGGCGAACTCGTCCATGTTGGTCTTGCCCAGCATGACGGTACCGGCGTCCCGCAGGCGGGTGGCTACCGTGGCGTCATAGGGCGGTATGAAATTGTCCAGCATCCTCGAGCCACAGCTGGTGCGGACTCCACGGGTGCAGAAAATGTCCTTGTGCGCCAGCGGGATGCCCAGCAGGGGGCCGGTTTCCCCGGCGGCCAGGCGCGTATCCGCCGCCGCCGCCGCCGCCAGGGCGCCTTCCTCGTCAACCGTGACGAAGCTGTTGTAGCGCCCGTCCAGTGAGCGAATGCGGTCGAGGTAGGTGCGCGCAAGTTCGACGCTGGAAAACTGTTTCTCGCGCAGCCCGAGGCTCAGCTGGGCGACTGAAAGTTCATGCATGTGACGTCCTGGGAGCGGTCGAACCGCTATTCGATGACTTTGGGGACCAGGTACAGGCCGCTTTCCACCGCCGGGGCGATTGCCTGGAAGGCATCGCGCTGGTTGGCCTCGGTGACGGCGTCCACGCGCAGGCGCTGGACGGCATCCAGGGGGTTGGCCATGGGCTCTATGCCGGCAGTGTCGATGGCCTGCAGCTGGTCCACGAGCGTCAGGATATTGGCGATGCGGGAGGTCACCTCTGCCACCTCATCCGGAGCGATGCGGATGCGTGCCAGTTCCGCGATTTTCTCTATCTCGTCCTGCTGTATTGTCATCGACTCCGCTACCGTTGCTGTGCTGCCGCCTGCTCGGCGGGGGCGTAAACTTATCACATTTGCGCCTTGCCCAAAATCCCCGCGATTGATACAGTTGCGAGCCAAGTCACACACCGTAGAATAAAGATATTGCCGTCTTTAACTAGAGGGCGGCAGCAAGGGGTGCTTGCAGAGCTCCGCGTCCGGAGTTCCCCGACCTATTCACAAGGTAGTAAAAATTCATGTTGAAGAAGCTGCGCGGAGTGTTCTCAAACGATCTCTCCATCGATTTGGGCACAGCGAACACTCTTATCTACGTGCGCGACAAGGGAATTGTACTGAATGAGCCCTCGGTGGTGGCGATCCGTTTCCACAATGGCGTCAAGACTATCGAAGCGGTAGGTACCGAGGCCAAGCGCATGCTCGGCCGCACCCCCGGCAACATCACCGCTATCCGCCCCCTGAAGGACGGCGTTATCGCCGACTTCCAGGTCACCGAGAAGATGCTCCAGCATTTCATTGCCCGGGTACACGAGAGCCGTTTTATCCGCCCCAGTCCGAGAGTTCTGGTCTGCGTTCCCTGCATGTCCACCCAGGTAGAGCGCCGCGCCATCCGCGAGTCCGCGCTCAGCGCCGGGGCCCGGGAAGTGCGCCTGATCGAGGAACCGATGGCGGCGGCGATCGGTGCCGGCCTGGATGTCGAGGAAGCCAGCGGCTGCATGGTGGTTGATGTCGGTGGTGGTACCACTGAAATCGCAATCATCTCCCTCAACGGTGTGGTCTACCGCGACTCCCTGCGCGTCGGCGGCGACCGTTTTGACGAGGCCATCGTGTCGCATGTGCGCCGGCGCTACGGCAGCCTGATCGGCGATGCCACGGCGGAGCGGATCAAAACCGAAATCGGCTGTGCCTTTGCCGGCAGCGAATTGCGGGAGATCGATGTGCGCGGGCGCAACCTGGCCGAAGGGGTGCCGCGCAGCTTTACCCTCAACAGCGATGAAATCCTGGAAGCGCTGCAGGACCCGCTGTCTTCCATTGTGCAGGCGGTCAAGTCCGCGCTGGAACAGTCGCCTCCGGAGCTGGCGGCCGACATTGCCGAGAGCGGCATTGTCCTGACCGGGGGTGGCGCCCTGCTGCGCGACCTCGACCGGCTCATTTCCGAGGAGACCGGTTTGCCGGTGATTGTGGCCGACGATCCCCTGACCTGTGTGGCGCGGGGTGGCGGCCGGGCGATGGAACAGATGGACCGCCATACCATCGATCTGCTCTCGACTGAGTAACCCTGTTCGCGGGCGCTGCCATCAAGCCGCTATTTCTCAAGGAATCCCACCTCGGTCTGCGCATCCTGCTGGCTACCCTGGTGGTGGTGTGCCTGATCACCGCCGACCTGCGCTTCAACAGCCTGGGCCAGACCCGGGCCCTTCTGGATACCCTGACCACCCCCGTGATCTGGGTGGCCGACATTCCCGCCAGTGTCGGCGCCTGGCAGGACAAGCACATTCGCGCCCGGCGCCAGCTGCTGGAGGACAATGAACGCCTGCAGCGTGAGAACCTGCTGTTGCAGGGGCGCTCGTTGCAGATGGCGTCCGTGCAGGCCGAGAATACGCGGCTGCGGGGGCTGCTCAATTCCACCGCCATGTTGCGCAACGACGTGCTGGTCGCCGAGCTCATCGGGGTGTCCCCCGATCCGGTCAGGCATCAACTGATCCTCAACAAGGGTGTCCGCGACGGTGTCTACGGCGGCCAGCCGCTGATTGATGCAGACGGGCTCATGGGGCAGGTGATCGAGGTGGGTGAGTTCACCTCGCGGGTGTTGCTGTTGACCGATCTGACCCACTCCATCCCGGTCCAGGTCAACCGCAACGGCGTCCGCGCCATTGCCGAGGGTACCGGTTCCCTGGATGCGCTCGAGGTCCAGCATATTTCTGCAACAACCGATATCCAGGAAGGCGATCTGCTGGTGAGTTCGGGTCTGGGGGGACGGTTTCCCGTGGGTTACCCCGTGGGTGAGGTGGTGCTGGTACAGCGTGACCCCGGCCAACCCTTTGCCCGGGTTATTGCCCGGCCCAGTGCGGCGCTGAACCGCAGCCGCCATGTCTTGCTGGTGTTTGTCGGAGCGCCGGAGGATCCGGTACCCGCGGCCGGGGAGTCCTGAATGGTGGCGGCCGGCAACGCGCTGGTGTTCGCCGTGGTGGCGGTCAGTTTCCTGCTGGCGGCGGTGCTCGCGGTGCTGCCATTGCCGCATTGGCTGTTGTGGGCCCGTCCCGAATGGGTTGCACTGGTGCTCGTTTACTGGTGTATCGCACTGCCACACCGGATCGGCATCTTCACTGCGCTGTTGCTGGGCGTGTTGGTGGATGTCCTGGAAGGTGCGGTTCTGGGACAGAACGCGTTCTCCCTGTCAGTGCTGGCCCTGTGCTCGCTGCTTGTGTACCAGCGTCTGCGAGTGTTCAGTCTGTGGCAGCAGTGTGGGGTGGTGTTCCTTCTCATAGGCCTGCATCAGCTGATCGGCCAGTGGGTGCAGAACCTGGAGGGTGCCGGCGCCCGCAGTCTCCTGTTCCTGCTGCCCGCGGTGTCCAGCGCCCTGCTGTGGCCAGTGGTCCTCCATCTGCTGCGCGGCATCCGCCGCCATTACCGAATCAGCTGACATGCCAACACTTGTCCTTGCCTCTGCCTCTCCGCGTCGACATGAACTGCTGACTCGACTCGGTGTCCACTTTGTCGTGGATGCGGCAGACATTGATGAAAGCGTACGCCCGGGTGAGACGCCCCGGGATTATGTTGCTCGCATGGCCCGGGAGAAGGCCGGGACCGTCCGTGCCCGGCGCGGCGACGGCGCCCCGGTGCTGGCAGCGGATACCACGGTGGTGATAGACGATGATATTCTCGGCAAGCCCGCCGGGCATTTTGCCGGCCTTGCCATGCTGGCGCGCCTCAGCGGTCGCACGCACTCGGTCATCACTGCGGTCTGCCTGCAGTCAGGCGATGGGGTGGCCGCGCTGGAGGTAGAAACCCGGGTCACGTTCCTGACCCTGACTCGCGAGGTCTGTGAGCGGTATCTGGCGACGCCAGAGCCCTGGGACAAGGCGGGCGGCTACGCCATCCAGGGACTGGGTGGCGCTCTGGTCAGCGCTATCGAGGGCAGCTACAGCAATGTGGTCGGGCTGCCGCTGGCAGAGACCTGGCAGCTGCTCGCCGCGCATGGCATTGCAACTGCCCTGGGGCCCACGGATGGATGAAGAGATCCTGGTGAGTGTCAGCGCCGGTGCGACCCGGGTGGCGCTGCTTGCCGGGGGGGTGATCCAGGAGTTGCACGTTGAACGCGCGGATCGCCGCAGCCTGGTGGGTAACCTTTACAGCGGCAGGGTGCAGCGGATCGTGCCTGGCATGGACGGCGCATTCATCGACATCGGCATTGGCGTCAATGGCTTCCTGGCAGCCGCTGACCTGCCGGCCCCGGGAGCGATCGGGGACCAGCTGTGCGCGGGGCAGAGTCTGCTGGTCCAGGTCACCCGCGATGCCCTGGGTGACAAGGGGCCCAGGCTGACCTGCGCCATCACTCTGGCCTCGCGCTATCTGGTGCTCGCTACTGCGGGCGCCCGCGGCACTGTCTCCCGCCGCATTGGCCCGGACACGGAGCGGCAGCGATTGCGGCAACTCCTGCCGGGCCTGGTGGCCGAGCTGGAACTGGGCCGCGCCGGTCTCATTGCGCGCACCGCCGCGGCGAACGTGAGCGCCGAGGTGCTGCGCGCCGATGCCTCCAGACTCGCTGCCCGTTGGCGACAGCTTCGAACCGGCGCCGCGCAGGCTGCCGCTCCACACCTGGTATTGGCCGAGCCACCGCTGCCGCTGCGCGTGCTGCGCGACAGTGCCGGTGCGGGAGTGCCGCGCATTGTGGTGGATGCTGCCAGCTGTGCCGCCGAGATCAGGGCCTGGTGTGCGGAGGACCTGGCCCTGGCAGCGCCGGTGGAGGAGGAATGCGCTGAACCCGGGTCCCTGTTCCGGCGCCGCGGCGTGGAAGCGGAGATCAGCGCCGCGCTGGCTGCGGTGGTGCCCCTGCCTTCGGGCGGCAATATGGTGATCGAACGCACGCAAGCCATGACCACCGTCGATGTCAATACCGGTAGCTCCATCGGTCACAGCGACCTTGAGCAAACGCTGCTGCAGACCAACCTGGAAGCGGCGGCGGCGTTGCCCAGGCAGCTGCGCCTGCGCGCGCTCGGGGGCATTGTTGTCGTGGACTTTATCGATCTGCGCGAGAGCGGCCACTGGCGCTCGGTGCTGCTGGCACTGAAGCAGGCGCTGGCCAGCGATCCTGATGCGGGCCCGGTTACCGACGTCGGCAAGCTGGGGCTGGCAATCCTCACCCGCAGGCAGACCCGGCCACCCCTGGCAGAGGTGCTGCTGGTGCCCTGCCCCGAGTGCGCTGGCAGCGGCCGCGTCGCCCGGCCCGCCGCGGGGGGACTCTGAAGTGGCGCCAGGTTCTGTGCAGGCATCAATCTATCACCGCTTGAGCAGTGTGCTCTGGGTGGGCATTGTCGGCTTCGTGGTGCTGCTGGCGGTTTACGTCAGTAGTGGGCGCCTGCTGGTCTCCATGGTGGCGGACAACCAGGCCTGGGTGGTGGAGCAGGTGAATTCCCGTGCTCCCTTTGTCATCGAGGAGGGGCAATTGTCGGCCGAGTGGCAGGGATTCAGCCCGGTGCTGGTATTCGCGGACCTGCGCCTCGGGTTTCCCGATGGTGAGCCGCTGCTGCTGGGTGGCGGCCGGGTGACGCTGGATATCTGGCACAGCCTGGTCAGCCGCTCACTGCGGTTCAGTCGCCTGCGCCTGCAGGACCTGCTGCTGACGGGGGAACTGGGCGCGGATGGCAGTTTCCGGCTGCAGGGCCTGGGTGGCGGCGGTGGCGCTGCCGCTGCCTGGTTGCAGGCCGTGCTGCTGGACATCGAGCGGGTAACACTGGTGGCCAACACCCTGCAGCTGACAGGCCCGGCGGGGGAGGAGGAACAGCTGGCCCTGGACCTGACGCTGTCGCGGGATGGCGCCCGGCGCCAGCTCCGGGGACAGCTGACCTCGGTGGATGGGTCCCAGGTGCTGATTCTGGCTGATGGACTGGGCAACCCGCTGGTGCCGGAAAATTACAGCGGCGATGTCTATGTTCGCGCCGAGCTTGCCGATCTGGCGCAGCTGGCGCGCTGGCGGCCGCTGCTGGCAGAAACGCTGCCGCTCAAGGCAACGGGCGAGGCAGTTGTCGAGGGTTGGCTGGCCTGGTCTGGCGGCATATCCGGGTTGCAGCTGCGCCTGATCGGCGAGGACCTGTTGCTGCAAGGCAACAACGAGAGCTGGTCGTTGCCACTGGCGTCGCTGCGGCTGGAGTCCAGCCTGCTGCAGCGCGGCCAGCGCCTGACCCTGTTTACCTCGGACCTGGAGATTGGTCACGGTGGTGCCGTAATCACCCTGCCGCGCCTGCAAGTGGATCTCTGGGGAGATTCGCTGCGCGTGCGTGGCAGCGGACTGCCCCTGGCAGACAGCAGTGAGTTGCTGAGCGAGGCGCGGCTGCTGCCCCCGGCCCTGGCAGCGGCAATGACGGAGCTGACGCCGGCCGGCAAGGTGGGTGCCCTGCAGCTGTATCTGGAGGATGTGACCAGCGGCAGCAGGGCGTGGACACTGGATCTGGGCTTTGACGACCTGGCCCTGAACTCCTGGCGCGGCGCGCCGGGTGTCAGCGGAGCCAGCGGGTTTCTGCACCTGGCACCCGGTCGCGGCGAGCTGATTCTCGACAGCGATACGGTGGTACTGGATTTCCCTTCGGTGTACCGGGAACCCCTGGCCTACCGGGAACTGTTCGGCAGTCTGGACATGGCCTGGGACGGCGACGGCCTGCGCTTGCAGAGCGGATTGCTGACCGCGGTCGGCGAGGAGGGTACGGCGCGGGCACTGCTGGGCCTGTCGATACCGTTCGCCCCCAGCCCTGCGGGTATCGAAATGGACCTGCTGGTGGGATTGCGCGACGCGGATGCCGGCTACCGCGCTCGCTACCTGCCGTACATCCTGAACGAAAACCTCCTTGCCTGGCTGCAGACCAGCCTGGAACACGGCGTGGTGGATGCCGGCGCATTTCTGTGGCGCGGCAGCCTGCGCCCCGGTGCGGGTGCATTGCGTACGGTGCAGCTGTTCTTCGACGTGCGTGACGCACAACTGGAATATCATCCGGACTGGCCCGCGCTGGCGGATGTCCAGGGCACTGTGCTGATTGATGACACCAATGTCAGCGTCTGGGCCGATCGCGCGCGCCTGTACGATACCGAGATCGAGACGCTGTCTGCGGAGGCCTGGCGGGATAGCGGGGGCGACATGCGTCTGGCCATCGCCGCCAGTCTTGCGGGCAGCGCCAGCGATGGCTTGCAGGTACTGAACCAATCGCCTGCCGGCACCGGCCTGCGGGGCGCCCTGGCCGACTGGCAGGCGCAGGGGAGCATGGCGGCAGAGATTCGCCTGCAGTTGTTGTTGGCAGCAGCGCCACCACCGCCGGCGGTGGAGCTGACCGTGGCGGTGAGCGATGCCGAGCTGGATATTCGCCCGGGCAACCTGCAGCTCAAGGATATCAGCGGCACGCTGTTCTACAATTCGGCGGTCGGCTTCAGCGCCGAGCAGCTGACGGCCAGCCTCTGGCAGCAGCCTCTGTCGCTCGGGCTTAGGCAGCTCCCGGCCCTGCCGGGACCGGATGGTGGCCGTGCGGGGGGCATGGCGCCGGTGCAGCTGGCTTTTGCCACCGAAGTTCAGGTGGATGCCCTGCGGGAGTGGCTGGGGCCGGGGCTGCCGCCTCTGGTCAGCGGTGCGGCGTCGGTCGCCGGCACCCTGGACTTTGCTCCGGGGCGGTTGCCGCGGCTGCAACTTGAGTCTGACCTGCAGGGCCTGGCGCTGGACCTGCCGGCCACCTGGGCCAAGCCCGCAGGCTCAAGACTGCCGTTTGAGTTGCGGGCCGAACTCGGAGCCAGGCCGCTGCAGCTGGAGGTGAGTGGCGGGCGCCGCTGGCATGCCCGGCTGGGTATCGGCGAGCAGGGACTTGAGGGCGCTGCGCTTGGACTGCAGGATCGCTCGCTGCCACTGCTGCCCGGCCGGCTGCGGGTTTCCGGCCACGCCGCGCTGATTGATGTCGCCGCCTGGCAGGCATTGTTTGCGGACCTGCCCGGGCAGGCTCGCGACGGGCGGGTACCGGCGGGGCTGCGTTTGACGGTGGAGCAGCTGCTGATCGACAGTCTCCAGTTCCGTGGGCAAGACTGGCACAATGTAATCGTGGATCTGGAGCAGGAGCCGGAGTATTGGCGCATCGGCCTGGAGACGGACTGGGTCCAGGGTGCCGTCACGGTAGCTGCTGATCGTACCAGCGCCGCCGTCGACCTGGCCTACCTCGACCTGTCCGGCTGGCGAACCGGCGGCGACACTGAAGCCGATCCCGCACAATTCCGCGACTGGCCTGCGCTGGAAGTGGACATTGCCGACCTGCAGCGCGGTTCGCGACCGCTCGGGCAGCTGGCCTTTGCCCTGCAACCGGGTGAGGGCCGCCTTGAGGCGCAGCGCATCCGCGGTGAACTGCTCGGCTTCACGCTGCCCGCGGAGAACCCGGGAGCGCTGGTGTGGACCACGGAGGGTACCCGCCTGCAGGCACAACTGCAGGCTGCCGATCTCGGCGATACCCTCGCAATGCTGGACTATGAGCGCATCCTCGAGACCAGCAGCGGGCGTTTCGGGCTGGATCTCCGCTGGCCGGGAGCGCCGCAGGCGTTTGCCCTTGCGGCCAGTACCGGTGCGCTGTCGGTGGCGGTGGAGGAGGGGCGTTTCCTGACCGCGTCCGCGGGTGCTTCGGGCACCCTGCGGGTGGTCAGCATTCTCAATCTCGCCGACATCATCCAGCGCCTGAGTCTGACCCAGCTGTTCGAATCCGGAATCCCGTTTGACAGCATGCAAGGGGAGGTGAATTTCGCCAACGGCAAGATTGAGGTGCCGCGACTGGACGTTGCCAGCGCCGCCACCGGCTTCCGCTTCAGCGGCAGTTCGGATATTGCGTCCCGCAGTCTCGATGGCGAGCTGGTGGCCACACTGCCGGTGGTCAACAACCTGCCATGGGTAGCGGCGCTGACGGCGGGCCTGCCGATTGCGGCGGGTGTCTTTGTCGTCAGCAAGCTCTTTGAAAAGCAGGTGTCGCAACTAGCCAGCGCGGTCTACAGTATCGGCGGCAGCTGGGATGATCCGCAGATCCGCCTCGACCGCATTTTCGATACCGGCAATGGACGGGATGGACGCAGTGATGAGGCCAGCGGTGACCCTGCTGCAGGCGCAGGCGCAGGCGCAGGCGCGGGCGCAGAGGCCGCGACTCAGTCTGCCGGGGGCGAATCCGCGTCCGGCCCGGCTGCTGATTCGTCCAGCTCCCGCAGGTAACGGAACAGCTTGCGCCTTGCGCCCGGTGCCTGCTTGCGCTGCTGCTCGCGCTGGTCCTGCAACAGCAGCTGGCGCAAGTGCTGGCGGTCGGCATCCGGCCAGCGCCTGACGATGTCTTCTATGCCGGGCAGCCCCGCTGCCAGCAGCTGATCGCGCACTTGCTCGAGCCCCTGGAACTGCTCGGCGGCCTGGTTGCGCTCCCGGTCCAGGGCGGCCAGGGCCTCGGCAATGGGCTCGGCGTCAATGTCGCGCATCAACTTGCCGATGAATTGCAGATGGCGCCGCCGGGCGCTGTTGGAAGTGATGCGGCGAGTTTCCTGGATGGCGTCGGCGAGCCGCTGGTCGTCAATCGGAATCCTGCGCAGCTGCTTGTCACTGAGTCCGGTCAGGGTCTCGCCGAGCGCCTGCAGGGCAGTCATGCGCCGCTTGAGCTCGCTCTTGCTGGGCCCTTCGTACAGGTCCCCGTCGTCGTCAGTGGAATCGTGATCAGGCATAGAACCAGGTCGCCAGGCCGAGGAAAGAGAAAAACCCGACCACATCCGTCACTGTGGTCAGGACCACACCGCCGGCCAGTGCCGGGTCGATTTTCATGCGCTTGAGCAGTAGTGGCAGGGCGGCGCCGGTGAAGGCCGCGGTCACCAGGTTGATGACCATTGCCAGCGCAATGATCAGGCCCAGGCTCCAGTCGCTGAACCAGAGTGACGCGGCGACGGCCACGACCGAGGCCCACAGCATGCCGTTCAGCACACCGACCGCAACCTCGCGGTTGATCAGCCACGACTCGTTGTTCTTGCTGACCTGACCGAGCGCGATACCGCGAACCATCACGGTCAGGGTCTGGGTGCCGGCAATACCGCCCATGGAAGCGACAATAGGCATCAGCACCGCCAGCGCTACCACTTTTTCGATGGTGTCCTGGAACAGGTTGATTACCGACGAGGCGAGGAAGGCGGTCGCGAGGTTGGCGCCCAGCCAGATGGCCCGGCGGCTGGCAGTATGCATCACCGGCGCGAAAGTATCGGTGTCGTCCGAGAGGCCTGCCATGGAGGTCAGCGAGTGGTCGGCGTCCTCGCGGATCACGTCTACCACGTCGTCAATGGTGATTCGACCCACAAGCCGGCCGTCGTCATCCACCACCGGCGCCGATACCCAGTCATTGCGCTCGAACAGGCGCGCTACCTCGTCGTCCGCCATCCAGGCCGGTATCGGGGCGATGTCGGTGATCATCATCTCGCGCACGGTCGAGTTGGGGTCCGATACCAGCAGCGTGTTCAGCGGCAGCAGGCCGATGAACTGGTCATTGCGATTGACCACAAACAGGTTGTCGGTCATCGCCGGTATTTTGTCGTGCCGGCGCAGGTAACGCAGCACCACATCCAGGGTCAGCGGCGGGCGGATGGTGATGGTATCCGTGCTCATCAGGCCGCCGGCGGTATCGTCCGGGTAGGTCATCACCTGTTCCAGGCGTGCCCGGTCGCGGTAGTCCATGGAATCGAGGACTTCCCGGGTTATCCGGTCCGGCAGCTGCTGCAGGATGTCGGCGAGGTCATCATCCTGCAGGTGTTCGGTGATCTGTGCGACCTCGGCGGCATCCATGTCGCTGAGGAAGTGGCCCCGCAACTCCTCTCCCAGCTCGTTGATGACGTCGCCTTCGTTTTCCAGCTCCACCATCTGCCAGAGAATGTGGCGGAATTTGGGCGGAGAGGACTCCAGCAGGTGGGCAACGTCGGCAGCGGGCAGGCCATTGAGCATCCGCTTGACGTCGGCAAACGTCCCGCTACCGAGAGCTTCGGACAGGCGCTCGAGGCGCGCCTGGGATGTCGTGGAGCGTTGGGCCATGGAGGCTACTCGCCTTCGTCGAAGCGGTTGTCGATGAGCGTTTGCAGCGCCGCAAGGACGGCGTCTTCATCTTCGCCATCGATTTCGAGATCGAGTACCGTACCCTGGCCAGCGGCCAGCATCATGACGGCCATGATGCTTTTGCCATCGACCATCTGGCCATCGCGGCCGGCCCTGACAGCGCTGGCATAGGTCGTGGTGCAACCGACAAACTTGGCGGCGGCGCGGGCATGCAGGCCCAGCTTGTTGATGATTGTGACTTGTGTCTGGATCACTGTTCCCGCTGCTACTGCAGCTCCCTGTGTCGAACGTGTACTTGCGGAAACTCCTGTTGATAGTGCCGGAACAGCCTGGCCGCGAGATATACTGACCGATGTTGGCCACCGGTACAACCGATCGCCACGGTCATGTAGCTGCGGTTGCTGTCCCGGTAGTGTGGCAGCCAGCGGTCGAGGTACTGGCAGATACTGGCAAACAGGTCGCCGGTCATCGGCTGTGCTTCGAGAAACGCACTGACATCCTCATCCAGGCCGTTCTGCAGGCGCAGCTCCTTGACCCAGTGCGGGTTGGGCAGCATGCGCACGTCAAAGACAAGATCGGCGTCAGTGGGGACCCCGCGCTTGAAGCCAAAGGACTGTATCAGGATCGACATGCTGCCGGACATGTCCCCTACCAGGCGCTGGCGCACGGCGTCCCGCAGCTCATAAATGGTCATCTGGCTGGTATCCAGCACCAGGGCTGCGGCACTGGCGATGGGTTCCAGCAACTGCCGCTCGCGCTCAATCGCCTCGGCCAGCGGCATGCGCTCATCGCTCAGCGGGTGCTTGCGCCGGGTTTCACTGAAGCGCTTGATGAGGACGCTGTCCTGGGCGTCCAGAAACAGGATTTCGCTCCTGACCGTGTCCGGCAGCGACTCGACAATGGCGCTGAAGTTCTCCAGGTTGCGCCAGGCATTGCGGGCGTCAATGCAGACTGCCGCGCCGCGGAAGTGTTCGAATTCGGGCCGGCTGGCCTCCTCGACCAGGGCCGGCAGCAGCGCCACGGGCAGGTTGTCGATACAATAGTAGCCCTCGTCCTCGAGCTGGTGCAGGGCGGTACTCTTGCCTGAGCCGGAGCGACCTGAAATGATGACCAGCTGCATGCCAGGCAAATCAGTCGCTCCACTCGGTGGCCCGGCGGTACAGGGTCTCGGCATCGGCGGCGCTGCGTAGCTGTGCGCAAAAGTCGGACTGGCTGAACAGGCGGGCGATGCGCGCGAGGATATCCAGGTGCTCCTGGTGCGCCTGCTCCGGGACCAGCAGGACGAACAGTATGTCCACCGGGATATCGTCCGGGGCATCGAAGTCGATGGCTTCTTCCAGGGTGACCAGGCAGCCGACCGGCTCGCTGCAGTTGGCGATGCGACAGTGGGGTATGGCAATGCCGGCGCCGAGACCCGTACTGCCCAGGCGCTCGCGCGCAATCAGCTGGGCAAATATGTCGGTGTCAGCGAGATCGGGGTTGTTCTCGCTGATGACCTGGGCCAGGGTCTCGAACAGTCTTTTCTTGCTGCTACCCGGCGCACGGCAGACCGTACGTCCGGGAGAGAGTAGTTCCGAGAGAACTTGCATGATGGGATCCTAGTGACCTCGGGCCTTTTCCTTGTGCTTGATAAGCTGGCGGTCCAGCTTGTCGGCGAGGGCGTCAATGGCGGCATACATGTCCTCTGATTCGGCAGCGGCGAAAATATCCGCGCCGGAGATGTGAATGGTGGCCTCGGCCTTCTGTACCATCTTTTCCACGATCAGGGTCACGTCGGTATTGGTGATCTGGTCGAAGTGTCGCTGCAGCCGTTCGAACTTGCTGGCCACGTATTCGCGCAGCGGATCGGTGACGTCTACATGGTGACCACTGACATTCAATTGCATACCTGACTCCTTCTTCATCGATAACCCGGGCAGTTGTGCCCGGAACTGGCGAGCCGACATGTCAACGGCCGCCTGCTAACGTACTGCAGGGCAGTACTCTGGCATTCTAGACCAATCTCTTGCGCTCGTTGGAGGGGGGGATCAACAGCATCTCCCGATATTTGGCCACTGTTCTTCGCGCCACCTGCATGCCCTGTTCTTCCAGCAGGTTGGCGATCTTGTTGTCGCTGAGGGGTTTGCGCGGATTTTCCGCCGCTACCAGCTTGCGAATCAGCGCCTTGATCGCGGTGGAGGACGCTTCGCCGCCAGCGGTGGTGCCGACATGGCTGGAAAAGAAATACTTGAGCTCAAAAATGCCGCGCGGTGTGTGCATGTACTTGCGGGTGGTCACCCGCGAAATGGTGGATTCATGCATCTCGACGGCATCGGCAATGTCGTGCAGCACCAGAGGCTTCATCGCCTCCTCGCCGTGTTCCAGAAAGTTGCGCTGGTGTTCGACAATCTTGCTGGCCACCTTCATCAGGGTCTCGTTGCGGCTGTACAGACTTTTCAGAAACCAGCGCGCCTCCTGCAGGTTGTCCTTGAGAAAGGTGTTGTCGGCGCTGCTGTCGGCTCGCTTGATGAGGCTGGCATAGCTGTCGTTGATGCGCAAGCGCGGGGCGATGTCAGGGTTGAGCTCCACTACCCAGCGGCCGTTGCGCTTGCTGACAAACACGTCCGGGACCACATATTCGGTGGTGTCATCGCCAAGGTTTTCACCCGGATTGGGATCCAGTGAGCGGATCAGGTCCAGCGCCGCCTTGAGCTGGTCCTCGTCCAGGCGCATGCGCCGCATGATCTGCCTGTAGTCGCCGCTGCCCAGCTGCGCCATGTGCCGGCTGACCATCAGCCTGGCTTGTTCCAGCCAGGGCGTGTCGGCGGGCTTCTGCTGCAGTTGTACCAGCAGGCACTCCTGCAGGTCGCGGGTGCAGACGCCCGCGGGTTCGAACTGTTGCAGGCAGTGCAATACGGCAATGACCTCGTCGACGTCGATATCCAGCTCCGGCGTCAGCGCTTGATGGATGTCCTCGACGCTGGTCTGCAGCCTGCCGTTGCTGTCCGTGGCGTCGATCAGGGCCAGTGCGATCACCCTGTCGGTGTCCGACAGGCGGGTCAGGTTGAGCTGCCAGCGCAGCAGATCCTGCAGGCTTTCGCTGGCATTGTTGCGGCTGTCATAGTCACCGTCGAAGCTGTCTTCACCGCCGCCGCCGCCGGGAGCCGCGGAGGAGGAGGGCATCAGGTCCTCCCACTGGGTGTCCACCGGCAGCTCCTCGGGCAGGCTGCCCGGCTGCCAGTCCTCAGCCAGGTTCTGGCTGCCGGCAGAGTCGCTCTCCAGGCTGTCCAGCAGGCTGTCGCCGCTCTGGTCGCTGCTGCGCTCGAGGCGCGTGGTATTGTCCACCTCCACTTCGCCGTCAAAATCGTCTTCCGCCAGCTCCAGTAGCGGGTTGCTGTCCAGGGCTTGCTGGATTTCCTGCTGCAGGTCCAGAGTGCTCAGCTGCAGCAGCCGGATAGCCTGCTGGAGCTGGGGTGTCATGGTCAGCTGTTGGCCAAGCTTGAGCTGAAGCGACTGTTTCATCGGTGTGCTGGCGTCATCCCGGGTACCATCTTGGATGGGGTTGTCGGGTGAGTGTAGCGCCGGCCGACGTGGCCGCGCAACAGGGTGGCGCGAATTTTGCTAGAGCGTCGCTGGCCAGGGGCCGGGATCACAGCCGGAAGTGTTCGCCGAGATACACCTTGCGCACGCGCGGGCTGTCCAGCACCTCCTGGGCGGTACCCTCGGCGATGATGTGGCCCTCACCAACGATGAAGGCGCGCTCGCAGATATCCAGGGTGTCGCGCACGTTGTGATCGGTGATCAAAACCCCGATGCCGCGCTTGCGCAGATGGGTAATGATGTCCTTGATGTCACTGACCGAGATCGGGTCAACGCCGGCGAAGGGTTCATCCAGCAGGATGAAGTCCGGCTCGGTGGCCAGTGCCCTGGCGATCTCCACCCGGCGGCGCTCGCCGCCAGACAGGGACTGTCCGAGATTGTTGCGCAGGTGGGTGAGGTGGAATTCCTCCAGCAGGCGGTCGCAGTGGCTGTGGCGCTCCTGCCTGTTCAGGTCAGGACGTGTTTCCAGTATTGCCAGCAGGTTGTCCTGTACCGACAGCTTGCGAAAGATCGACGCTTCCTGGGGCAGGTAGCCCAGCCCCCGGCGTGCGCGCTCATGCATGGACAGGGCAGTGATGTCCTCGCCGTTGAGCTCGATCCTGCCGGCATCGGCGGCGATAATGCCGACAATCATGTAAAAACAGGTGGTCTTGCCGGCGCCGTTGGGACCCAGCAGGCCCACGACTTCGCCGCTGCCCAGTTCCACGGAAACGTCCACCACGACCTTGCGCCCGCGGTAGGCCTTGGCCAGATTACTCGCTTTCAGTCGCGCCACTGGCTGCTCCGTTTGCCTCGTCGCCCTCGAGGGCCTGCGCGGGAATCACTACCTCGACCCTGCCGCCGTCTTCGCGGCGGCCGGAATCGGCGCGCACCCGTTGCTCTGCCATGTAGTAGTCGATGCTGTCACCGGTGACGATCGACCCCTCCTGTTCGATACGGGCCTGTCGCGTCAGGTTTACCCGTTCTTCCGCCTGGAAATACTCGATGCGCTGGGCGGCGGCGTGGACGATGCCCTTGTCGGCCTCGGGCTGTTGCTGCAGGCGCGCGGGTCTGCCTTCGGCGAGGATACGGTCCGCGGCCATCTGCTGGTGGAAAACGGTGATCTTCTCTGCCTCTATTTGCAGGCTGCCCTGCTGCAGGCGCACATTGCCGGTATATTCGGTGAAGCCCTGGCGCTCGTCCCGCAGGGCCTGATCGGCGCTGATGCGGATGGGCTGTTGCCGGTCCTCGGGCAGGGCGATGGCGCCCGGCGCCAGCAGCAGCCAGGCCGCGGCGGCGAGTGCCACGCGCAGCGACCGGCAGAGAGCGTGTCCCGGATCAGGAGCCTGTCGGAACATATATGCCCTCCACATTGGGCTGCAGCAGAATGGTTTCGTTGGCGAGGTCGGTGAACATGCCGTCGGCTCGCAGGATATTGCCGTCCAGTTGCGCGGTCACCGCGACTTGCGACCTGGCGGTACGCAGCCTGAGATTCAGGGTCATGGCCTCCGCTTGCAGGGTGCCCCCTGACTGGTCGTTGCTGAGCACCACATCCCGGCGCAGGATCAGCAAGCCGCCGGGGTGTTCGAGCCTGCCCAGCTCTGACCTCGCAGACCAGGTACGGTTGTTGCCGTCGTGCGAGTAGAAGCGTGGCTGCTGCAGTTCTGAGACATTCTCCCGCGTAAAGTGTTCAATTCGCTCGGCCTCCATAACCTCGGCCAGTGCACCGTCTTCGGCAAAGGACATACTGCGGGTATCGAGCAAGTAGGTCTGCACCAGCTCCGCATCCCCCTGCAACAGGGGTCGGTCGATGCCGCCGTCACCGACCAGCGACCAGTACCACAGGGCGAGCGAGGCCAGCACCGCAGTCAGCAACCAGGCTCTCTTGCTGGCGCCCATCAGTTGAACTCCGCGACGGTGGCCAACCACTCGCCCCGCAGCTGCAGCAGCCACTCGCAGGCCTCCCGTACCGCCCCGGCACCGCCGTTGGCGGCACTGCACCAATCGGCTGCCGCCCGTACCTCGGCCACCGCATCGGCTACCGTCAGCCCCAGTCCGGCGGCCCTGATGGCGCCGAGATCGGGCAGGTCGTCGCCCATGTAGGCACACTGTGCCAGGTCCAGGTCCAGGCTTGCACACAATTCGTTCAGGGCGGTCAGCTTGTCCTCCCGGCCCTCAACGAGGTGCGTTATCCCCAGTTCTGCGGCGCGGCGTCCGACCACCCCGGATTTGCGGCCGGTAATGATGGCTATCGTGATCCCGGCGCGTTGCAGCAACTTGATGCCGAGTCCGTCCTTGATATTGAAGGCCTTGAGTTCACTGCCGTCACTGGCGTAGATCACGCGGCCATCGCTCAGCACCCCGTCCACATCCAGGGCCAGCAACCTGATGCCCTGAGCCATTGCTTCGGTGGTGGTGTTCGCGGTGGCGGTCATCTCAGGCAATACCCGCCTGCAGCAGACTCATCAGGTGCAGTACCCCGACCATCCCGTTGTTGTCCTTGACCACGAGGGAGCTGATCTTGTTCTCCTCCATGATCCGCAGGGCTTCCGCCGCCAGCATATTGGGGGCAATGGTCTTGGCGTTGTGGGTCATCAGGGCGCTGATCAGGGTGCTGCGGACGTCGACGTTTTCATCCAGTGCCCGGCGCAGGTCACCGTCGGTGAAGATGCCGAGCAGCTGGCCGTCGGTGCCGGTGACCGTAGTCATGCCCAGGCCCTTGCGGCTGATTTCCAGCAGGGCCTCTGCCAGCACGGTGTCGGCCTGCACCCGGGGGATGGCGGCGCCGGTGTGCATGACATCCTCGACCTTGAGCAGGAGTTTCTTGCCGAGGGTGCCGCCGGGATGGGAGAAAGCAAAGTCTTCCGCCGTGAAACCGCGCGCTTCCAGCAGGGCAATGGCCAGCGCATCGCCCATGACCAGCGCGGTAGTGGTGCTGGAGGTGGGCGCCAGGTTCAGCGGGCAGGCCTCGGTCGCCACGCCGGTATTCAGGTGCGCATCGGCCGCCTCGGCCAGCGGGGAGCGCGAGTCCCCGGTCATGCTGACCAGGGGAATGCCCAGGCGCTTCAGCAGTGGCAGCAGGGTGACGACCTCCGGGGAGCGACCGCTGTTGGACAGGGCGATGACGGCATCATCGGCGGTAATCATGCCGATATCACCGTGACTGGCCTCTGCCGGATGCACGTAGAACGCGGGTGTGCCGGTGCTGGCCAGCGTGGCTGCGATCTTGTTGGCGATGTGGCCGGATTTGCCCATCCCGGTAACGATCACCCGGCCGCGTATCTCCAGCAGCAACTCGCAGGCTGTACCGAAGCTGCCGTCGATCCGTTGCTCGAGTGCGGCCACCGCATCGCACTCCATGCGGATGGTGCGCCGCGCGGAAGCAACGTAGCTGTCGTGATCATGTGCGTGCATGGTGGCGAGGTGGCTCAGCGGGTCCGGTACAGCCAGTAATAGTACAGGGCGTACAGCGAGAGTAACAGTACGCCCACCGAGCGGCCCAGATAGGCTTGCCCGCCGTTGCCCGACTTGCGCCGGCCGCGGCTGAGAAAGATTGCCGCGGCGAGCAGCACCGTCATGGCGGTCATGGTCAGGTAGTCCCGGTACAGGACCATGGGTTCGAGCACCTCCGGCGTGACCAGGCCTGGTATTGCCATTACCGCCAGCAGGTTGAACAGATTGGAGCCAATGATATTGCCAACGGCGATATCGGTGTGACCGCGCAGGGCGCCAGCGAGGGTTGCCGCCAGCTCGGGCAGGCTGGTGCCGATGGCGACCACGGTCAGGCCAATCACCAGTTGCGACACGCCGAGGTATTCCGCCACATGAGTGGCCCCCCATACCAGCAGCCGGGAACTGGCTACCAGCAGCAGCAAGCCGAGAAAGAAGGTGAACCAGGCCTTGCCCAGGCCGAGCGGAGCCGCCGTGATGCTGGATACCTCCTGCAGCAGTTCGGGGTCGGCCTCCTCGCTGCGCACGATCTGGATCATGATGATGGTGAGGGTGGCCAGCATGATCAGGCCGTCCACGCGCGACAGCACACCGTCCAGGATCAACAGGGCAGTGCCCAGGGTCACCATGAGCAGTGCCGGCAGTTCGCGCCGCATGCAGCCCGGCTGCACCGTCATCGGGGCAAGTATCAGGGTCGCTCCCAGGACCAGGCCAATATTGGCAATGTTGGAGCCGATGGCATTGCCGATGGCGAGTTCGCCGGCGTCCGACAGGGCCGCGGTAATCGAGACCAGAATCTCGGGTGCGGAGGTGCCGACAGAGACGATGGTGAGACCGATGATGATGGGTGAGAGCCCCATGTTGGAGGCAATCGCTGCTGCGCCGGTGACAAACAGGTCGGCGCTCTTGATCAGGACGACGAATCCGACAAGGATGGCGGCTGTGGCTAACAGCATAAGTCTGGAAATCCTGTTAAAGTAGGGGGCTGCCGGGTGATTGAACTGTACCCCTGTGGGGTTGTCAAAATCCGCGCCGGGTGGAGTCGCCGGGTGCTAGCGTAGCGCCAGTAGTATACAGAGCGTCAGCAAACTTGTAATTCAATTCAAGGATCATGTTATGAAGCGATTGCTGCATTTTGCCGCGACGGTGGTGCTGGCTGGAACGACAGCCATGGCCGGCGCAGTGGACACCAATCCACCCGAGGGTGCTCACGAAGTCGTGCGCCAGGCGACGCAAGCCGTCATGTCGACGGTGGACGAAGCGCAGGCTTATATCGATGCCGAGCCCGACCGGTTCTACGATCAGCTGCAGGACATTCTCGACCCGGTAGTCGACTTCCGCGGCTTTGCTCGCGGCGTCATGGGGCCCTACGCCAGCAGCGAGCGCTACCGCTCCCTGGATGCGGAGGGCCGCGAGCAGCTGCGCGGGCAACTGGAGCGGTTTACCGAGGTGATGCGTGTGGGCCTGGTGCGCACCTATGGCAAGGGGCTGCTGGCCTTTGGCGGTTCCCGCATTGAGGTGCCCGAGCTCAGCGAGGAGGAGGCCGCCGGTTCCCGCGCGGCGGTGCGGCAGCTGATATTCAGCGACGGCAGTGAGCCCTATGTGCTGGTCTACCACATGGGGCGCGACAAGGACGGCGCCTGGAAGCTACGCAACATGGTTATCGAGAATGTGAATCTCGGTGAAATCTACCGCAGCCAGTTCGAATCCGCCGCTCGCAAGCATGACGGCGACCTGGACCAGGTGATCGCGGGCTGGACCGCAGTCGAGATCGAGACCGAAACCGAAACCGAAACCGAGACCTGAGTCCACGCTCCGGGCCGAGTGGCGTGGCCTGCGCGGCCCGACCCGACCCGCGCGGCCCGACCCGACCCGACCGGACTCGCCATGGCGGACGAATTCTCCTAGAATGCGCGTCTTTTGCCCCCGATGGGCCAGTTGGTAGAGGGACAGACATGATGGATGCGGCAACGGTGACGGCACTGCTGGAAGCTCACCTCGAGGGCTGTCAGATTCAGGTCGAGGGTGCGGGCAACCGCTACGATATCACGGTGATCGGCGACCTCTTCGAGGGCAAGCGCCCGGTGCAGCGGCAGCAACTGGTGTACGCCGCGCTCAACGAACAGATAGCCAACGGCAGTATCCACGCGGTGAATATCCGCACCTTCACCCCCGCGCAGTGGCAGGCCGGCGCCTGACGCGCGGCCCCAGCAGGAGCAGCAAGTGGACAAACTGGCTATTCGCGGCGGGCGTCGCCTGGATGGGGAATTGCGAATTTCCGGCGCCAAGAATGCGGCGCTGCCCATTCTCGCGGCAACTCTGCTGACAGAGGAGCTGGTCACCATTCGCAATCTGCCGCACCTGAACGACATTACCACCATGATCGAGCTGCTGGGTTGTCTGGGAGTCGACCTGACCCTGGACGAAAACCTCAGCATCGCGGTCAACGCCAGCCGCTTGACGGGGTTTTCGGCGCCCTACGAGCTGGTCAAGACCATGCGCGCCTCGATCCTGGTCCTCGGGCCCATGGTGGCGCGTTTTGGCAGGGCCCATGTCTCCTTTCCCGGTGGCTGTGCGATCGGCAGTCGCCCCGTCGATCTTCATCTCAAGGGCCTGGAGGCCATGGGTGCGACCATTGCCGTGGCCAACGGCTATATCAACGCCGAGGTCGAGGGGCGCCTGCAGGGTGCCCGTATCGTGATGGAGACGGTCACTGTTGGCGGCACCGAAAACCTCATGATGGCGGCCACCCTCGCCAATGGTCGCACGGTCCTGGAGAATGCGGCCCGGGAGCCCGAGGTGGTGGACCTGGCCGAGTGCCTGATTGCGATGGGGGCCCGGATCAGCGGCCACGGCACTGACACCATTGTCATCGATGGCGTCGAGCGCCTGCACGGCTGTGATTACACGGTAATGCCGGATCGCATCGAAACCGGCACCTTCCTCGTCGCTGCGGCGGCGACGGGTGGTCGGGTGCTGTTGAAGGGAACCTGTCCGCACACCCTGGAAGTGGTGCTGGCCAAGCTGGAGGAAGCGGGCGCCCGGATAGAGCAGGGTGAAGACTGGGTTTCCCTGGACATGGCGGGGAAGCGACCCAGGGCCGTGAGCATCAAGACCGCGCCCTATCCCGGATTTCCGACCGACATGCAGGCCCAGTTCACCGCCATGAATGCCATTGCCGAGGGCACGGCGACGGTCACTGAAACCGTGTTCGAGAACCGCCTGATCCAGACTCACGAGATGAACCGCATGGGTGCGCACATCGTGATCGAGGGCCACACCGCGATCATTACCGGGCAACCGGGTCTGCAGGGCGCTCCGGTCATGGCCAGTGACCTGCGCGCATCCGCCAGCCTGGTGATCGCCGGCCTGGTGGCCCAGGGCGAAACCGTCATCGACCGCATCTACCACATCGATCGCGGCTACGAGCGCATAGAGGAGAAGCTGCAGACCTTGGGGGCGGATATCCGCCGCCTGTCGAGCTGAGACTGCCATGACCAAGCCGCTGACCATGGCCCTGACCAAGGGCCGCATCCTCAAGGAGACCCTGCCGCTGCTGGCGCGGGCGGGCATTGAGCCGCTGGAAGACATCCACAGCAGCCGCAAACTGATTTTTGCCACTACCCGAGCCGACCTCCAGCTGGTGGTAATCCGCGGCACCGATGTCCCCACCTATGTACGTCACGGTGCTGCGGACCTGGGCGTGGTCGGCAAGGATATCCTGCTCGAGCACGGTGCCGAGGGCCTCTACGAGCCCCTGGACCTGGGCATCGCCCGCTGCCGCCTGATGACCGCGGGGCCAGTGGGTTGGCAGGGTGGCGGTGCCCGGGTGCGGGTTGCCACCAAGTTCGCCAATATCGCCCGGCGTTATTTTGCCGCCCAGGGCGTTCACGCCGATGTCATCAAGCTCTACGGCGCCATGGAACTGGCGCCGATGATGGACCTGGCTGACTTGATCGTGGATATCGTTGATACCGGCAACACCTTGCGCGCCAATGGTATGGAGCCGCTGGAGGAAATCGCCCACATCAGCTCCCGCCTGATCGTCAACAAGGCAGCCATGCGCTCCCACTATCGCGCTATCCAGGGACTGGTGGACCAGCTGGCGGCTGCCGCGGGAGAGTGCTGATGCAGCGCCTGGCGACCACCGATGCGGATTTCGCGGCACGCCTGCGGGCGCTGACCGAGTGGGAGGCGGGGCTGGATGCGGCGGTAGAGCAGACCGTCGCCGGCATCCTCGCGGATGTCCGCGCCCGCGGCGATGCCGCCCTGCTCGAGTACACGGCCCGGTTTGATCGCTTGCAGGTGGCGACTGCCCCCGAGCTGGAAATTTCCCGCGAGCGGATCGACGCGGCGCTGGCGGCGATTCCCGCCGCGCAGCGGGAGGCGCTCGAGCAGGCCGCTGCCCGGGTGCGCAGCTACCACGAACACCAGCGCCAGGACAGCTGGCAGTACCGGGACGCCGAGGGCAACCTGCTGGGCCAGCAGATTACCGCGCTGGACCGGGTCGGGATCTACGTGCCGGGAGGCAAGGCCAGTTACCCGTCATCGGTACTGATGAACGCGCTGCCGGCCCATGTGGCCGGTGTCGGGGAAATCATCATGGTGGTGCCGGCTCCCGGCGGCGAACTCAACGACCTGGTGCTGGCGGCAGCCGCGATCGCCGGCGTCGACCGTGTCTTTACCCTGGGCGGCGCCCAGGCGGTGGCGGCGCTGACCTACGGTACTGCCACGGTGCCCGCGGTGGACAAGATCGTGGGTCCCGGCAACATCTTTGTCGCTACCGCCAAGCGCCAGGTGTTCGGCCGGGTCGGCATCGACATGGTGGCGGGGCCGTCGGAGATTCTGGTGATCTGCGACGGTTCCACCGATCCCGACTGGGTGGCGATGGACCTGTTTTCCCAGGCCGAGCATGACGAGAATGCCCAGGCCATCCTGCTGTGTCCCGATGCCGACTATCTCGCACAGGTGGAGGCGAGTATCCAGCGCCTGCTGCCCACCATGGAGCGCGCCGACATCATTCGCGCCTCCCTGGCTGGCCGCGGTGCCATGGTGCTGACCCGCGACCTCGAGGAGGCGGTGGCGGTCAGCAACCAGCTGGCGCCGGAACATCTGGAGCTGTCGGTGGCGGATCCGGAGTCGCTGCTGCCCGCCGTGCGCCACGCCGGTGCAATTTTCATGGGTCGCTATACGTCTGAAAGTCTGGGCGATTACTGTGCCGGCCCCAACCACGTGCTGCCGACCTCCCGTACCGCGCGCTTCTTCTCGCCGCTGGGGGTCTATGACTTCCAGAAGCGCAGTTCCCTGATCATGTGCAGCGAGCAGGGGGTGCAGGCACTCGGCCGGATCGCCTCCGTGCTGGCCCGGGGCGAGCAGCTTACCGCGCATGCCCGCAGCGCCGAGTACCGATTGAAGTAGTCCCCCCGCCTGTTCCGCTTACAGCATCGGCGATTGCCGCAGGGTGCCGACGATGGCCTGCAGGTCCAGTGACTGGTTGTTGCGCACGACCGTGATGTCAATCTTGTCGCCGGGGCGCAACTGGGCAATGCGGTGCATGGTCAGGCGACCGTCCTGTACCGGCTCGCCGTCGATATGCGTGATGATATCCCTGACCTGGATGCCCGCTCGCTGGGCGGGGCTGTCAGCGGCGACCGCGGTTACCTCCAGTAGCTGCAGCCCCGGCCGCTGCTCGTTCAGGCCCCGCACCGGCGCCACGCTCACGCCGAGCCAGCCGCGAATGACCTCGCCGTAGCGGATCAGGTCCGTCATCACGAAAAGTGCCAGATTGGACGGGATCGCCAGGCTGATGCCAATGCCGGTTGAGGCCCCCCGGGACTGGTCCGCGCCGGTGTAGATCAGCGTGTTGATGCCCAGCAGTTCACCCCTGGCATTGATCAGCGCGCCGCCGGAGTTGCCCAGGTGAATGATGGCGTCAGTCTGGATGTAATCCTCGTACACTGACAGTTGCAGGCCATAGCGGCCCAGGGCGGAGACAATGCCCTGGGTTACCGAGTGGCCAAAACCCAGCGGGTTGCCGATGGCCAGCACCACATCACCGGCCCGGGCGCTGTCGGAATCGGCGATGGCGATGGGCTGCAGGTCGGGCAGTTCAACGCGCAGTACCGCGAGGTCAGTGGCCGGGTCGGTGCCAATGACCACGGCATTGGCCGAGCGGCCATCGTGCAGCAGGACCTGGATCAGTTCGGCCTCGTGGATAACGTGGTTGTTGGTGAGAATGTGGCCCTCGGCGGTCATGATGACACCGGACCCCAGCGACCGCTCGATCCTTTGCCGCTGACCGGGGGAGGGGTCGAAGTGGCGATTGAGCATTTCGTCCCGCAGCGGGTTGCTGCGACGCGGGACCAGTTTCGCGGTATAGATGTTCACGACTGCCGGCGCGGCGCTGCCCACGGCGGCGGCGTAGCTCTCCATGGCGCCGTCATCGCTGACCGCCACGGGCCGCGGCAGCACCCAGCGGTCCAGGATCAGCAGCGCTGCCAGCAGGCCGGCAATGGCTGGCCAGATCATGAAACGGAGGCTGTTGGTCATAGGGCAGAGGCCGTGTGTCGGTTCGCGCCTGCATTGTATATGATGGCGAGCATTACAGCAGCCGTGAACCCGTCATCATCTGTCCCGGAATGTCTTTATGCCTGTCGATCTCCAGCAATTGGTTACCTACACCGACAACCTGCTGCAAGCGGGGCGCTTCGCCGACTACTGCCCCAACGGCTTGCAGGTGCAGGGTCGCCCGCAGGTCGCGCGCGTGGTCAGCGGGGTGACGGCCTGCCAGCCCCTGCTGGATGCCGCCGCGGAGCTCGGCGCGGATCTGGTGCTGGTGCACCACGGTTTTTTCTGGCGCGGCGAGGCCCAGCCGGTGGTGGGTATGAAGCGACGCCGGTTGGGCGCGCTGTTGCAGCACGACATGAGCCTGTTGGCCTACCACCTGCCGCTGGACGCACACCCGGAGCTGGGCAACAACGCGCGGCTGGGGGCCCTGCTGGGGATTCGGGACCAGCAGCTTCTCGATCCGGACAGCCGGGACGCGGTGGGTAATATCGGTAGCTTGCCGGCGCCGCTGGAAGCAGCTGCCCTGGTAGCGCAGCTGGAGGCCCTGACCGGACGCACAGCGCTGCACATTGGCGATCCCGCCCTGTCGGTGCAGCGTATCGCCTGGTGTACCGGCGCCGCCCAGTCCTGGATCGGCGCGGCCGTTGCTGCGGGGGCAGACCTGTTTCTCACTGGCGAGGCTTCGGAGCAGACCGTGCATATAGCCAGGGAAGAAGGCATACAGTTCATTGCCGCGGGGCACCATGCCACCGAGCGCTACGGCGTACAGGCACTCGGTGAGCATTTGGCGGCGCGCTTTGGGCTGGAACACCGGTTTGTGGATATCGACAACCCGGTCTGAATGCCGCGTCTCAATCTTCGGATTCTTTGTTCTCCCGCTTGCGGCTGCGCTCAATCCCGAATTCCTCATTGAGCATGCCCGTTTCTTCCGGCGATGACTTGGGAGCGTAATCCAGAGGCGGCTGGATGCGTGCCAGATGGGCGGGAATCTCGGCGTCGTCGGCGCGGCCCTGCAGGCGCCCCAGGGATACCGGCCCGTTCTCATGACACAGGGTCTCGGCGCCGCTGGCAAGGTGATTGTGCACGTTGCGGTAGCTGTCGGTCAGCGTGTTGAGCAGCGCTGCGGTCTGGGTGAAGTGTTCTACCACCTCCTCTTCATAGGCCCGCTTGTCCTGGGTCAGCTGGTCCAGCTTGCGCTCCGTATCGCGCAGCCGCTGTCCATCGGCAGATGTCCTCCGGCCCAGGAGCAGGCCGGCGCCGAGGCCGACCAGGAGTGAGATGGCGCCGGTGGCGATCAGAATTGTCAGACTATACACGGGAATCCCTCTTTGCCAGCAGTTCGGACCTGGCAAGTATACCGAGACGAGGGGGGTCAGGTCTCGCTTTGTTACAGGCAGCGTAAAACCCCAGCTCCGCACCCGTGTTGCCAAGGCCGCGGGGCGCCGTTAGAGTGTGCCGCCGACGCAATCACCCAACTTTTACCGGACGTTCGCTTGAGCCAGTCATCAGTCAGCCCCTGGCAGCGCTACCAGGCCGACCTGCAGCGGGAGGGTTTCTCCCACGACCCTGCCCAAGAGGCGGCGGTGCGCCTGCTGCAGGACCTGTACGAGCGCCTGCTGGCGCGGGAGTCGCAGCGTCAGTCCTGGTGGCGGCGCTGGCGGCGGCAGCCGCCGGAACCGGAGCAGGGGCTCTACTTGTGGGGCGGTGTCGGTCGCGGCAAGACCTACCTGGTGGACACGTTTTACGAGTGCCTGCCCATGGAGGCCAAGCTGCGGGTGCATTTCCATCGCTTCATGCAGCGGGTGCACGCCGAGCTCAAGGCGTTGGCGGGAGAGAAGAACCCGCTGCCGCTGATCGCGGACCGACTCGCCGCCGAAGCCCGGGTAATCTGCTTCGACGAGTTCTTCGTCACCGACATCGCCGATGCGATGATTCTCGGCGGTCTTATGGAGGCCTTGTTTGCCCGCGGGGTGACCCTGGTGGCGACCTCCAATATCGAGCCTGCCCACCTGTACGAAAACGGTCTCCAGCGTCAGCGTTTCCTGCCCGCCATCGCGTTGCTGGAGCGCCACACCCGGGTGGTGAACGTGGATGCCGGTATCGACTACCGGCTGCGCACCCTGGAACAGGCCGAGCTCTACCACTACCCCCTCGACGCAGACGCGGACCGCAGCCTGCGGCAGAGCTTCGAGCGCCTGGCACCCCACCCGGGCCAGCCCGATGAGGACCTGCTGATCAACGGTCGCCAGATCCGCTGCCGCAGCCTGGCGGACGACGTGGTGTGGTTCGATTTCGACGAGCTCTGTGGTGGCCCGCGGTCCCAGAATGACTATATTGAACTGTCCAGGATCTTCCACGCGGTCGTGCTGTCGGGGGTTCCGGCCCTGGGAGCCGGCAACGACGATGCCGCCCGCCGCTTCATCAACCTGGTGGATGAGTTCTACGATCGCAATGTAAAACTGGTCATGGCTGCTGACAGGCCCCTGTCCGGCCTGTATGATGGCCACCGTCTGCAGTTCGAATTCCAGCGTACTGTGTCCCGCTTGCAGGAGATGCAGTCCCACGAATACCTGGCCAGGGAGCACCGCCCCTGACGCGGTGTGATCCAGTGGTACAACGCCTTGACAGTCCCGGCAACGGGGCTGGCAGAGATGGTTATTTTTGAGCTTGAAAAGCCGGGTGCGAAGCAGTAGTATTCGCGCTCTCGAAATTGGAGCCCTCCAAGAGGCGTTTATTAATGAAAACTTTTAGTGCCAAAGCCGAAGATGTGACCCACGACTGGTTCGTGGTGGACGCTTCCGACAAGACCCTGGGGCGCCTGGCCAGCGAAATTGCTCACCGCCTGCGCGGCAAGCACAAGGCGGAATATACTCCCCACGTCGACACCGGCGACTACATTGTGGTCATCAATGCCGAGAAGGTGCGGGTTACCGGCGCCAAGGCCACAGACAAGATGTACTACCACCACACCGGCTTCATCGGTGGCATCAAGTCAATTTCCTTCGAGAAGTTGATCGACAAGGCGCCGGAGCGGGTGCTCCAGACCGCGGTCAAGGGCATGCTGCCCCGCAATCCGCTGGGTCGTGCCATGTTCAAGAAGTTGAAGGTGTATGCGGGCGCCGAGCATCCGCATACTGCGCAACAGCCGCAAGCATTGAACATCTAACGGAAACTTTCTATGTCAGCAACCCAATATTACGGTACCGGCCGTCGCAAGACCTCAACGGCGCGCGTGTTCATCAAGAACGGTGGTGGCAGCATCACCGTCAACAAGCGTCCCCTCGACCAGTATTTCGGTCGTGAGGTCGCGCGCATGATCGTGCGTCAGCCCCTGGAGCTGGTGGAGCTGGTCGACAAGTTCGACGTCAATGTCACGGTGGAAGGCGGCGGCAGCTTCGGCCAGGCCGGCGCCATCCGTCACGGCATTACCCGTGCCCTGATGGATTACGACGAGTCGCTTCGCGGCACCCTGCGCCGCGCGGGCTATGTGACGCGTGATGCCCGGGAAGTCGAGCGGAAGAAAGTGGGTCTGCGCAAGGCGCGCAAGCGTCCCCAGTACTCCAAGCGCTGATTGTCTGGTTGGCCCCCGGGGCCGCCGGTTGCCGCGTCTCGAGAACGTCCGGTTTGGATTACAGGCCGGGCGTTTTTTTGTTTTGAGAAACAGGCGCTTGCGTGCCCCGTCTGATTTGTCGGAGGGGCTTTACCTTGTCATGAACGGGCAAAGTCATTACTATTTGCAGCATTTTTTGCGAAGTGGTCCCTACGGTCTGTGAGCCCTGTGCGACCGGCCGGTAATCAGGAGAAAAAGCATGAGTAGCGATGGCGTGAATACCGGCAGGAGACGCTTCCTGACGGCCGCGACGAGCGTAGTTGGCGTCGCTGGCGCTGTGGGTATTGCGGTACCCTTTGTCGGTTCCTGGAACCCCTCGGCCAAGGCCAAGGCTGCCGGGGCACCGGTGAAGGCGGACATCAGCAAACTGGAGCCCGGCCAGATGGTGGTGGTCGAGTGGCGCGGCAAGCCGGTCTATGTCGTCTACCGGACCGAGGCCCAGCTCGCCGATCTGGACAAGCTGACTCCGGAGCTGAAGGATCCGGATTCGGCCATTTCCATCCAGCCCGAATATATCGAGGGCGCCGCCCGGGCCATACGGCCTGAAATCTTTGTCGCTGAAGGCCTGTGCACACACCTGGGCTGTGCTCCCAAGTTCCGGCCCGAGGTCGGTGCCGCGGATCTCGGTGGCGACGACTGGCTGGGCGGATTTTTCTGTCCCTGTCACGGCTCCAAGTTCGATCTCTCCGGGCGTGTCTACAACGGTGCCCCGGCATCAACCAATCTGGTGATTCCGCCCTACTTTTACGAGAGCGAGAATGTCATGGTAATCGGCATGGACGCGGAGGCAGCCTGATGATCAATATGCTTGTTGGATTGCGGGACTGGGTGGACGAGCGGCTGCCAATCGTGCGCGCCTGGAATACCCACATGGGCCAGTACTACGCGCCCAAGAACTTCAACCTCTGGTATTACTTCGGTGTGCTGTCCCTGCTGGTGCTGGTCAATCAGCTGCTGACCGGCATCTGGCTGACCATGAACTACACCCCCAGCGCGGAGGAGGCCTTTGCCTCGGTCGAGTACATCATGCGCGATGTCGATTACGGCTGGATGCTGCGCTACATGCACTCCACTGGCGCCTCGGCGTTCTTTGTGGTCGTGTATCTGCACATGTTCCGCGCCCTGATCTACGGTTCCTACAAGAAGCCGCGCGAGCTGATCTGGATCTTCGGCATGCTCATTTTCGTGGTGCTGATGGCGGAAGCCTTCGTCGGCTATGTGCTGCCCTGGGGCCAGATGTCCTACTGGGGGGCGCAGGTGATCATCTCCCTGTTCGGTGCCATTCCGGTGGTGGGCGAGGATCTGGTGACCTGGATCCGCGGTGATTACCTGATTTCCGGGGTGACCCTGAATCGCTTCTTCGCATTGCATGTCGTGGCCCTGCCCATCGTGCTGCTGGCGCTGGTGGTATTGCACCTGCTGGCCCTGCACGAAGTGGGCTCCAACAACCCCGACGGCGTTGAAATCAAGAAGAAGAAGGGCCCGGACGGCATCCCGCTGGATGGTGTGGCTTTCCACCCGTACTACACGGTGCACGACCTGCAGGCGATAGGCGTGTTCCTGTTCATCTTCTGCGCCGTCATGTTCTTCATGCCGGAAATGGGCGGATTCTTCCTCGAATATGCCAATTTCGAAGAGGCAAACCCGCTGAAAACCCCGGACCATATCGCGCCGGTCTGGTACTTCACGCCTTTTTACTCCGTCTTGCGCGCAGTACCGGACAAGTTCTGGGGCTTCGTGGCTTTTGCCGCCTCGGTAGCGATCCCGTTCCTGCTGCCATGGCTGGACCGCAACCCGGTCAAGTCCTGGCGCTATCGCGGCAACCTGAACAAGGTCATGCTGGTGCTGTTCGTCGCGTCCTTCCTGATACTCGGCGTGCTGGGCGTGAAGGCACCGACGCCTGAGCGTACCTTCCTCGCGCAGGTCTGCTCGGTGTTCTACTTCGCCTTCTTCCTGCTGATGCCGATCTGGTCGACGCTGGACAGGACCAAGCCGGTGCCCGAGCGTGTGACCATGGACGGTGGCATCGGTATCTGGGGCAGCATCGCCGGCCTGGCGCTGATCCTGGCCCTGACCATTCTGCCGCTGAAAGCGGTAGGCGCGGCCGGTGAATACAATTGCGGCTCCATTCCCTGTGACGAGATCAGCGTCGACCCGTCGGACAAGCCCTCGCTGCAGAACGGCGCCAGGCTGTACATGAACTACTGCATGGCCTGCCACTCGATGAAGTTCTCCCGCTACAATCGTGTCGCAGCGGATCTCGGTATTCCGGAAGACCTGTTCATGGAAAACCTGATCTTCGATCCGGAGGTGCGTATTGGTTCGTTGATGGACAATGCCATGGACGACGCGCTGGCCAAGGTCTGGTTCGGCGTCACCCCGCCGGATCTCACCCTGGTGGCCAGGGCGCGCAAACCCGACTGGCTGTACACGTACCTGCGGACCTTTTACAAGGATGACAGCCGACCGTACGGGGTCAACAACAAGGTCTTCAAGGATGTGGGCATGCCTCATGTCCTGCTCGAACTGCAGGGCCTGCAGGAGTGTGCCATGGGCCCGGTCAAGGCGGACAATGGCGGGGTGAAGCGCGACCCGTTGACGGGTGAGGCCCTGCTGGAAAAGCCCTGTGGCCAGTTCACCCTTGCCAGCGAAGGTACGATGGCGCCGGAAGAGTTCGATGACGCGATGTACGATCTGGTCAACTTTCTCGCCTATACTGCGGAGCCGATAGCGGCCGAGCGCAAGCGCATCGGCATTTACGTGCTGCTGTTTATCGCCCTGTTCTTCATCTTTGCCTGGCTGCTGAATCGCGAGTACTGGAAAGATATCCACTGATTTCTCCCCCGGGCTGTGGCCTAGCGGTCATGGCCCCTCACTGTTCTGGACTGCACTATGAAACGAGTTGATGAAAACGCAATGGGTGCCGTCGCCAAGCGGTCCTCCATGACTTTCTTTTCCGACAGCACCAGCCAGTACAGTCACCGGGTTCGCATCGTACTTGCGGAAAAGGGGGTGACGGTGGACATGATCGAATCCGACAGTGCGCACCCACCGGCGGAACTGGCTGACCTCAATCCCTACAATTCCCTGCCCACCCTGGTGGACCGGGACCTGGTGCTCTATGAATCCAAGGTGATGATGGAGTATCTGGACGAGCGCTTTCCGCATCCGCCCCTGCTGCCGGTATACCCGGTAGCCCGTGCCGAGAGCCGCCTGTATATTTACCGGATCGAGAAGGACTGGTGTTCGCTGGTGGACTCCATCCTGCATTCCCGCAGCGAGAACGTGGTCAGCAAGGCGACCAAGGAACTGCGCGAAGGCATTCTGGGTATAGCGCCGATTTTCGCCGAGAAGCCGTTCTTCATGAACGAGGAGTTCACTCTGGTGGACTGTTGCCTCGCTCCCATTCTCTGGCGCCTGCCTTCCCTGGGCATCGATATCCGCCCGGGCAAGCAGTCCAAGCCTCTGCTGGCCTACATGGATGCCCTGTTCAATCGGGAATCCTTCCAGGAGAGCCTGTCCGAGCAAGAACGCGAGATGCGCTTGTAGCGCGCTGCCGGCCTGTGACTACCCCCCCCAGCATGTCCGCCAGTCGCCCCTATATCATGCGGGCGCTGTACGAGTGGATCGTCGACAATGACTGCACGCCCTACCTGCTGGTGGACGCCACCCGGCCAGGTGTCGAGGTGCCCAGCCAGTACGTCAAGGACGGCCAGATCGTGCTCAATGTCAGCCCCAGTGCGGTGATCGACCTGCTGATTGGCAACGAGTGGGTGAGCTTCAATGGCCGCTTCGGCGGTACGCCAACAGACATTCTGGTCCCGGTCGCAGCGATCGTGGGAATCTATGCCCGCGAGAACGGACAGGGTATGGTGTTCGAGCCCGAGGAACCGCCGGAGAGTCCTGATGATCCACCCGGGGGTGACAGCGGGCCGACGGCGGGCAAGCCCGAGGCCAGGCCGGCCCTGAAGATCGTCAAGTAACGCTGTGCAGCAGGCCTGCCCCCGGTCAGGGCAGGATCTCAAACAGCTGCACCACGCGACGCACGCCCGTAACCGAAGCCGCGACATCGGCGATGCGCCGGGCTTCTGCCTGGGACACCAGGCCCATCAGATACACTACCCCGTTTTCGGTGATAACCTTGGTGCGCACTCCGGGGGTGTCGACATTGGCGAGCAGCCAGGACTTGATCTTGGTCGTAATCCAGGCGTCGCGGGTACGTGTCATGGCACCTGTGGCCGGGCTCACTTCCAGCTCGTTGTAGATTCGGCGCACGCCATGAATCTTGCGCACCTCCTCCGCTGCCAGGGTCTTGAGGTGCTCGCTATCCACCTGTCCCGCCAGCAGGACGAAGCCGTTATAGCTCACCGCGATTAGGTGGGCTTCATCGTAGCCCGTGTCCGCGGCGTGGATGTTGACGACGGACTTGATTTCGATGCTTTCATCCTCCAGCCGCTGGGCCATGGTGCGCCGGCTGGGGTCGTCTTCAATGGGATTGGCCTCGACCGAGGCAAGCATGCTGCCACAGCCGCTGGCAAAGACACTGCCGAGAAGGATGATAAAGGGCGCGATCAGTTTCATGGTGAGCTTCCGTTGTGGTTTCCAAACAGGCTGCGGTCAATCAATTCGCAAAGCAGGTGAATGACCATGGTATGTAGTTCCGTAACTCTGGGGCGCCGCTCTGCGCTGCAATTGATGGCGACGTCATCACCCTGCAGGACCTCCGCCAGGGCGAAGTCCGCGCTGTTGGACAGTGCCACCACCACCATGTTCCGGTCGTGGGCCGCCTGGGCGGCACGCAGTACGCTGCCGGGAACGGTGCCGCTGCTGATGCAGACCAGGGTGTCCCCGGGCTGGCCCAGCGCCCGTATCTGGCGGGCATAGATGTCGTTGAAGCCCTGCTGGCTGGCGATGCCGGTAATGCCGCTGCTGTCGCCGGCGAGTGCCAGCGCCGGCAGCGCCGGGCGGTCCTGTTCAAAGCAGCCCAGCAAGGTGGCGGTCAGCAGCTGGCTGAGGCTGGCGTCGGCGCCGTTGCCGCAGGCCATGATCTTGCCCTCGGCCAGGAGGGTCGCCGTCATCAGCCCTGCCGCCTGCTGTATCGGGGCGGCGAGATCATCCACGGCCATCGCCACAGTGCTGATGACCTGCTGGAAATTGGCGGCAATGAGCTGGTAGTCGTCATCCATGGGCCGGGTCCGGGGTGTGCGTGTCAGGCGGTGAAGGCACTGCGAATCCACCGTAGCTCCGCATCCTGCCCGGATTGTCGCGGGTCAAAGGCGATGACGTCAAATCGGCAGGGGAAATTTTGCCGGCTGCCGGCGTTGCGCAGGTACAGGGCAGCCGCGCGCACAAGTTTCTGCTGCTTGCGCCGGTCCACGGAACCCGCAGCGGAGGCGAAGCGGCGATTGCTGCGCGCCCGCACCTCGATAAAGACCAGCTGCTGGTTGTCTTCGGCGATGATGTCGATCTCTCCCAGTTTGCAGCGATAATTGCGCTGCAGGATCTGCCAGCCCTGGGCCTGCACCCACTGCGCCGCCCGCTCCTCGAAACTGTGGCCCAGTGCCAGCATGATTCCCCTCCCTGCAAAGCTGCAGTCTATGTCAGGGGCGGGTCAGTTCGCTGCCATCAAATGTGGCCAGTTCCGGCTCGCGCAGGATACGCAGTCCCGGATCCAGCCGCAGCAGGCCGGTACTGCCGCGGATCAAGGTATCCGCGCCGCCCTGCAGTTGCGCAAAGCGCGCCTGCAGCAGCCAGGCATCGGCACCAAGGGCATTGAGCCGGGCAAAGTCGTCAGTGCCGGTGCCACCCGCGGCGATAGCCACCCGCAGCGACGGGTTGCTTCCCAGGAGCCAGGGCAGCTCCACCAGGCGGGCGCCGCTGAGATCGCGGTCGCGCGGGTCCGGGAGGCCGCCGTAGATGCTCGAGGTGGCATAGACAGGCAGGGTGCCGGCGTAGTGGAACGGCAGCAGGGGCTTCAGCGAGCGCGCCTCCGCCGGCGTGCCGGCGAGCAGGAATACCACGTCGATATCCTGTCGACGGCGCGCGGTAAATTCGATATTGGTCGCCAGCATGCTGCGCATATCCCGCGCCCGCTGCTCGCTGGCTCCCAGGTTGAGTGCATTCTTGATCTGGTCGGAATAGGCTTCCGGGGAGCTGTAGCTCGCGGTCGTGGCGATGCTGCCCCCCAGCGCCTGCCAGCGCTGCCGCAGTACCTCTTCCAGGCGGGCGCCGCGGGCGCCTGCGGGGCGCAACACCAGTGCCCGTCGGGCGCCCTGGCCAAAGGCCAGTTCGGCAATCCGCGCAGTATCATCTTCCGGCGCCAGGGAGAGCTGCACCAGTGCGCTGATATCCTGCTTGATCGCTTCGTCAATGCGGTTCAGGGCCAGCACCGGCACCGGCCGCGGACTGTACTGGCCCAGCTCGGCAAGCCTGTCCTTGCTCAGTGGGCCGATCACCAGATCGGCGCCGGTGGCAACAGCGTGCTGATAGGCGGCGACGGCGGAGGGGAACTCGTCGGTGTCGACAATCGCCACGTCGTGGCTGGCATCACCTCGGGCCCGGGCCAGGTAATAACGCGCCAGATAGCCGTCACGTACGGCCCTGGCCGCGGGTTCCAGAGGGCCGCTCAGCGGCAGCAGCAGTGCCACTTTCTGCAGCGGCTGCAGGGTCTCGTAGAGGAACTCCAGGCCGCCGGGCAGGGTGGCTGCCGCCGGGTGTCCCGGGTGCTCTCCGCGCCATTGCCGCAGGCCCGCCTGCAGCTCTTCCACGCTGCCCGCGGTCGCGTTCAGCAGGGCCAGTTGCAGCCATGCCCGCCAATCCGGGGCGTCGGCCTGGTCCAGGGCCGCGGCCAGCTCAGTCTCCCGCAGCCGGTTCAGGTCCTGCCAGATCTCGCGCTGCAGCAAAGTGTCGTTCAGTCCCTGGCCCAACTGCCGAGTCCCGATACGTGCACTCTCCAGCCAGCGCCCGGCCAGCGTCGCGACCTGGCGGGCAAAGTCGTCCCGCTGCAACAACAGCGCCCTCGCCACTCCCGCAGCGGGAATGCCCTGCAACAGCTCTTCAACCCGGCCGTCGTCGCCGCGCAGGAAAGCGGCCCGGGCCAGCAGATAGTCCCTGCGCGCACGCTCGTCCACGGTCAGCGGCGGCTCCAGTGCGGCCAGGGCCTGCTCTGCCTGCATCCAGTCGAAGCCCGCGAGAGCAGCCTCCGCCGCGCTGAAAGCCGCATCCCAGCGGCTGTCGGGCATGAGCGGCGGCGCAACCTGTGCCGACCCGGCGTCGACCTCGACCGCGGGCTCCGCGGCGGGTTCCGGTTCCGGCGCCGGTGGCGACGGCGTGGCGGCACAGCCTGCCAGCAGTACCAGGGCCAGGGCCGGCCAGAGCCGTGCCGTCGTGTATTTGCTGGTGATCAACGTGGTCATGGTATCCTTCCGGACCGGATGCGGCGGCGACTGCCAGCTGCACCGGGAAATTCACAGGCAGTCATTATAAGGCCAGGGGCGAGCAGTGGAATCGGGACTATATGTTGTTGCCACGCCGATCGGCAACCTGGGCGATATCTCGCAGCGCGCCCTGGCGGTGCTGGCAGCCGCCGACCTGGTGGCCGCAGAGGATACCCGCCACAGCGCTCGCCTGCTGCAGCACTTCAGTATCGACGTGACACTGCAAGCCTACCACGATCACAGTGATGCTCGCGCCCATTCCCGGATAATGGCCTGCCTCGCCGCCGACGGTGTCGTGGTGCTGGTCTCCGATGCAGGCACCCCGCTGATCTCCGATCCCGGCTACCGCCTGGTGCGCGAGGCCCAGGAACTCGGTTACCGGGTCATTCCGGTGCCCGGCGCCTGCGCCGCTATCGCCGCCCTCAGCGCTTCCGGCCTGCCCACTGACCGCTTCCTGTTCGAGGGATTCCTGCCCGCAAAGGCCGGTGCCCGGGGCGCCCGCCTGCAGGCCCTGGCGGCCGAGACCGCCACCCTGGTCTTCTACGAGGCGCCACACCGGGTCGTCGAGACCCTCGAGGCCATGGTCGCGGCCTTTGGCGGGGAGCGCGAGGCCCTGCTGGCCCGCGAGCTGACCAAGACCTTCGAGACCCTCAGGCGTGCGCCGCTGGCGGAGCTCGCGACCTTCGTGGCCGCCGACAGCAATCAGCAGCGCGGCGAGATCGTGCTCGCGGTCAGCGGTCAGCGCGGGCGCGATCAGGAGCTCACTCCCGATACCACCCGCCTGCTGCTGCGCCTCGCCGCCGAGCTACCCGCCAAGCGTGCCTCCGCCGTGGTCGCTGACCTCACCGGGCTGCGCAAGAAGGTGCTGTATGACTTTCTCCTGGAGCAGAAGGGCTGACATCAATCCGGTTGGGCGGCTGTTGCGTGTCTTGGGGGGGAAGGTCGCCCGACGCGGGTGCCGGCCCGGAAGTTTGTGTTGCCCGGGCCGCCCGCAGCGGGTAGGCTTGCCGCCGAGTCGGTCAGGCGATCGCTTCTGGTTTCGGCCAGGGGAGGAAAGTCCGGGCTCCACAGGGCAGGGTGCCAGGTAACGCCTGGGGGGCGCGAGCCTACGGAAAGTGCAACAGAAAGGATACCGCCCGGCGCATGCCGGGTAAGGGTGAAAAGGTGCGGTAAGAGCGCACCGCGCGGCTGGTAACAGGCGTGGCGATGGTAAACCCCACTCGGAGCAAGACCAAATAGGAATCCGTATGCTGCGGCCCGCAGTGGATTCGGGTAGGTCGCTACAGGCCGGCGGCGACGCCGGTCGCAGATGAATGATCGTCCACGACAGAACCCGGCTTATCGACCGACTCATTTTATTCCGTTCGCCCCAGTGCCGCTCGGCGGCGCTGGGGCTCTTCCTCGTATATGATTTTTTCTGCTAACGCGGGCCCTCTCGAAGAAGTAAAAAGCCTTTAAGTTAAAGTGAATCCTTAACACATGATGTTACTGTCATGTTTTGTGGAATTATTTGCTTGTGGCAGCCGTGGTTTTCTTCCTTCGCAGCCCCACCAAACCGCGCTAATTAGCTGAAATTAAAACGTTTTTCTCGAGAGCCTCGCTTGACACCCGGATCGACGCAGACCTATAGTGTTGAAAAGTGGGAATAAGTGGAGATATCTGGCTTTTTGTGGTTTTGAGAAGCTGGATGAGAGGGAAAAACTGCCGTGTTTCGTGGGGTACAGCACATCAATATGGACGCGAAGGGGCGCCTGGCCATGCCGGCCCGCCAGCGCGAGCCATTGCTGTCCCAGTGCAGTGGCCAGATTGTTGCCACCATCGATACCCAGGCTACCTGCCTTGTCATTTACCCGTTGCCCGACTGGGAGCGCATTGAGCAGCAGATTCAGGCGCTGCCCGCGCTCAAGCCCGCGGTCAAGCGTTTCCAGCGCCTGGTGCTCGGCTACGCCACTGACCTGGAGCTGGACGGCAACGGCAGGATCCTGCTGCCCCAGCCCCTGCGCGATTACGCGCGGCTGGACAAGAAGCTGGTGCTGGTGGGGCAGGGCAACAAGCTGGAGTTGTGGGCGGAGGAGCTGTGGCTGGCAGAGTGCGAACAGGCGCTGCTGGACTCCGGTCCCGAAGCGGAGTTGCCCGACGAATTGATGTCCCTGACCCTGTAGGTGAGCGGCATGCATCAAACAGTCCTGTTACGAGAAGCGGTGGACGCTCTGGTGACAACAACCAGTGGTACTTATGTCGATGGCACCTTCGGACGCGGCGGGCACAGCCGGGCCCTGTTGCAGTGCCTCGACGACCAGGGTCGCCTGCTCGGGGTCGACAAGGATCCCGAGGCCGCTGCAGCGGCCGCACAGTTGGCCGCGGAAGATCCCCGCTTCACCTTTTTCCACGGTTCCTTTGCCCTCCTGCCCGAGCAGCTGCGCGCTCTGGGTATCGGCGCTGTCGACGGTATCCTCCTGGACCTGGGGGTCTCCAGCCCACAGCTGGATGACAGCAGCCGCGGCTTCAGCTTCCAGCACGACGGCCCCCTGGACATGCGCATGGATACCAGCTGTGGGGAAACGGCTGCCGAGTGGCTGGCGCGGGCGACTGCGGGGGACATTGCCGCGGTGCTCAAGGAATACGGCGAGGAACGCTTTGCCAAGCGTATTGCCGGCGCCATCGTTGCCGCGCGCGCCGAAGCCCCGATCACCACCACTGGCCGGCTGGCGAAGATTGTCAGCGAGGCCAACCCGCGCTGGGAGAAGCACAAGAATCCGGCCACGCGCTCGTTCCAGGGGATCCGCATCTACATCAACCGCGAGCTGGATGACCTGGCGCAGCTTCTGGCACAGGCGCTGACCCTGCTGCAGGTCGGTGGTCGCCTGGTGGTCATCAGCTTCCACTCTCTCGAGGACCGGCTGGTGAAGCGCTACATGCGCGACATGGCCCGTGGCGATGCAGTTCCCGCCGGTGTCCCGGTATTGGACAGCGCGCTCAACCGGCGCCTGCGCCTGTTGGGCAAGGCGGTGCGCGCCAGCGCCGAAGAAGTCGCTGCCAATCCGCGGGCGCGCAGCGCAATCATGCGCGTTGCGGAGAAGATCAACTGATGCCCGCGCAGCTGCCAATCATGGACCAGCGGCGGGCAGCCGGTGAGCGGGGCGCGGCTGCGGTCTCGCCGCTGTCGGTCGCCGCGCTCGTGGCGCTGATCCTGGGCTCGGCCCTGGCTGTCATCCAGAGTTCCCATGAGTGCCGCAAGCTCTATACCGTGCTGCAGCAGCTGGAGGCTGACCAGTGGCACCTGCAGGAAGATTACGGCCGGCTGCTGCTGGAGCAGAGCACCTGGGCGTCGCACTACCGGGTAGAGCGGGTGGCCACTCGCGAGCTCAACATGCAGGCGCCGCTCCTGACTGAACGCAAGGTGGTCACGCCGTGAGTCGCGCCCGTCAGCCCGCCGTCGCCCCCTGGCGCTTCTACCTGGTCGCTGTCGCCCTGCTGGCGCTGCTGGCCCTGCTGGTGGGTCGGGTGCTGTCCCTGCAGGTGCTGGACACCGATCGCGGTCGCAGTTTCCTGCAGAGCCAGGGTGATAACCGGGCAGTGCGGACAGCGGAAATACCGGCCTATCGCGGCGTGATTTCCGATCGTCGCGGCGAGCCGCTGGCGGTCAGCACGCCGGTGATTTCGCTGTGGGTGGATCCGGTCATGCTCGCCACGGTCGAAGACTTGGCGCCGCTGGCGGCTGCCCTGGACATGCCGCTGGCCGAGTTGCGCGATCGCCTGCAGCGCTTCGCCGGCCGTCGCTTCATGTATCTGCAGCGCCACCTGGTGCCGTCGGCCGCGCGCGAGATCCTGGCCCTGCGGATTCCCGGCGTCTTCGGCGAACGCGAGTACCAGCGCTATTATCCGGCTGGTGAGGTGGCAGGTCATTTGGTGGGCTTTACCAATGTCGACGGCAGTGGTATCGCCGGGCTCGAGCTGGCCTACGATGACTGGTTGCGGGGTACCCCGGGCAAGAAGCAGTACATCAAGGATCTGCACGGTGATGCCGTGCGCGATATCGGGGTGCTGGAGCCGGCGCGGCCGGGCAAGGACCTGCAGCTTAGCATCGACCTGCGCCTGCAGTACCTGCATCACCAGGAGCTGCAGCGGGCAATGGCCATGACCGGTGCGACCTCCGGCACCATTGTGACTCTCGACGCCCATACCGGTGAGGTGTTGGCGATGGTCAACCACCCGGTCTACAACCCCAACAGCCGTCGCGGTATCAGCGCCGATCTGACCCGCAACCGGGCGCTTACCGACATGTTCGAGCCCGGCTCGACCATGAAAACCTTTACTCTGGTGGCGGCGCTGGAAAGCGGTCGCTACTCTACCGAAACCGTGATTGACACCTCCCCCGGACGTATTCGCGTGGGCCGCAAAACCCTACCCGATCCGCGCAACTACGGCGCGATTACTGTGTCCAGGGTGATCGAGAAATCGAGCCAGGTTGGGGTGACGATGATTGCCCAGGAGTTGGGCCACGAACCGATCCGGGAGGTGTTTGGGCGCTTTGGCTTCGGCCAGAGTCTCGGTACCGGCTTTCCCGGCGAGAGTGCGGGCCAGCTCCCCAACCGGCGTCGCTGGAGTGAGATCGAGAAGGTCACTCTGGCCTTTGGCTATGGCCTGACCGCGACTCCGCTGCAGCTGGCGCACGCCTACGCTGCCTTTGCCAACGACGGGGTGCTGCAGCCCGTGAGCCTGCTGGCCGCCGGGGACACGCTGGCGCCGGGCAAGCGGGTAGTAAAGTCCGATATCGCCCGCGAGGTGCTCACGGTGCTGCAGCGGGTCACTGGCGAGCATGGCACGGCGCGGCGCGCGCGCGTGGCAGGATACGAAGTGGGCGGCAAGACCGGGACTGTGCACAAGGTCGGTCCGAGCGGTTACCAGGAGAACAAGTACATCGCCTTCTATGCGGGGGTGGCGCCCATTGCCGATCCGCGATTCGTCACCGTTGTGGTGATCAATGAGCCCCAGGGCGAGGCCTACGGCGGCGGTGCGGCCGCGGCGCCGGTATTTGCCCGGGTCGCGGAGGGAACCTTGCGCCTGCTGAATGTAGTGCCGGATGAACCCGAGGCTGTGGTCGCGTTGGCGGGCACCAGGCCGGGGGTGTCGGGATGACGGCTGTGGTTCCCGAGGCAACACGCAGCATGGCGTTGCCTGCGCTGCTGGGCAGCTGTGCCGATGCCTGGCCGACAGTGCAGGTGCGGGGCGTGCAGCTCGACAGCCGCCGGGTGCATCCCGGCGACCTGTTCCTGGCGGTGTCTGGAGACAGCCACGACGGCCGCCAGTTCATCGAGCAGGCGATTGCCCGTGGGGCGGTGGCGGTGGCAGCGGAGCCACCGGTTGCCGGCTTTGTCGACGCCGTGCAGGTGCCCCTGCTGGAAATTCCGGAACTGGCGCGGGAAGCCGGGGTGATTGCGGCGCGGTTTTATGGCGACCCGAGTCTCGAACTGGAGATGGTGGCAATCACCGGCACCAACGGCAAGACCACCACCACTCGTCTGCTGGCGCAGCTGCTGCGGGCGTGCGGCCGGCGCTGCGGGGTTATTGGCACTCTCGGCGCGGTTCTCGATGACACGGTGACCCCCGCGCTCAATACCACGCCAGACGCGGTCGCACTGCAGCAGCAACTCGCCACCTGGCGTGATGACGGTGTGGCGGCGGTCAGCATGGAAGTGTCCTCCCACGCACTTGACCAGGGCCGTGTCAACGGCACCTGCTTTGATATAGCGGTCTTTACCAATCTGTCGCACGACCACCTCGACTATCACGGCAGCATGGCAGCCTATGGCCGCAGCAAGCAGCAACTGTTCCGCAGTCCGGGCCTGCGCCATGCGGTGGTCAATCTGGACGACGACTACGGCCGGGAGGTGCTGGCGGGGTTGCCCGCAACCGTGCAGGCCTGGACGTTCTCCGCCAGCGGTCGTGGCGACGCGCAGATTCGGGTGACCGAGGCGCAGTTCCATCCGGGTGGGGTGCGGGCGAGCCTGGCAACCCCCTGGGGTTGCGGCACCTTTGCCAGCCCACTGCCGGGGGACTTCAACCTTGCCAACGTGGTAGCAGCGGTGACCTGCGCCCTGTTGCTGGACCATGAATTATCGTCGGTACTGGCGGCGGTTGCCGGACTCAAGCCAGTGCCGGGACGCATGCAAGCGGTGGCCAACGGCGCGGGGCTCCAGGTCATCGTCGATTACGCCCATACCCCGGATGCGCTGGCACAAGCGCTGGCGGCCCTGCGCCTGCACGTGACCGGGCAGCTGCTGGTGGTGTTCGGCTGCGGCGGTGACCGCGACCCCGGCAAGCGCGCGGCCATGGGCCGTATTGCCTGCGCCGCGGCGGACCGGGTGATACTGACCTCGGACAATCCGCGCCATGAGGATCCGCTGGCAATCCTGCGGGATATCCAGGTCGGCTGCAGTGGCGACGTCCAGGTGCAGCCCGATCGCGCCGCCGCCATCGCCGCGGCGATCGCCGCTGCCGAAGCCGGTGACTGTGTGCTGATTGCCGGCAAGGGTCACGAGGACTACCAGATTATTGGCAGCGAGCGCCATCCATTCAGCGACGCTGCGGTTGCTGAACGCGCCCTGCAGGGGAGGATCTCCGCATGATGCGCAGCTTTTACCTCAGTGAGCTGGAGCAGCCCCTGCAGGCGCTTCGCACCGGCGCTGACGTCGCAATCAGCGGTGTGACCACCGACAGCCGCCAGGTGCAGGCAGGTGACCTGTTCGTGGCCCTGCGCGGCGAACGTTTTGACGGTCACCAGTTCCTGCCCGCGGTGGCTGCTGCCGGCGCCGTGGCGGCAGTGGTCAGTGACGCTGTGTCCAGCCCGCTGCCGCTGCTGCGCGTCGCTGACACCCGGCAGGCGCTGGGACAGCTGGGCGCCTGCAACCGCGCGCTGTACCAGGGGCCGCTGGTGGCCATCACCGGCAGCTCCGGCAAGACCACGGTGAAGAATCTGGTCAGTGCGGTACTGGCGCGCCGGGGGCCGACCCTGGCTACCGCGGGCAATCTCAACAATGAGATTGGCGTGCCCCTGACCCTGCTGCGGCTGGCGCCCGAGCACCAGTTTGCGGTGGTGGAAATGGGTGCGGGCCGGGCCGGCGACATCGAACTGCTGTGCGGGTTTGCGCGTCCCACGATCGCCCTGTTGCTGAATGCCATGCCCGCCCACCTGCAGGGCTTTGGCAGCGTCGAGGACGTGGCCAGGGCCAAGGGCGAGATCTACGACGGCTTGGGCGGCAGCGGCACCGCGATCATCAACGCCGACCAGCCCTGGGCCGGGCGCTGGCGCAGCCGCGCGGCGGGCGCGACCATGCTCGACTACGGCCTGCAGAATCCGGCCGCCATCAGCGCCAACAGCATCCAGTCCCGGGGCGTGGCGGGGATCAGCTTTGTCGCCACCACCCCTGCCGGCGATGCGCCCATCCGCCTGCAGCTGCCGGGCCTGCACAATGTGTCCAATGCCCTGGCCGCGATCGCGGTCGGCCTCGCCTGTGGCCTGACGCTGGCGGAAATTACTGCCGGCCTGGCCAGCGTAGCGCCGGCTCCCGGCCGCGGCGCACTGCTGCGGGGCCGCTCCGGTGCCACCCTGGTGGACGACACCTACAACGCCAACCCTGGCTCGGTGCGCGCGGCCATCGACCTGCTGGCCGACTGCGGCGGCCGCCGCACCCTGGTGCTGGGTGCAATGCTGGAGCTGGGCGCAGACAGTGAGCAGATGCACCGTGATATCGGCAGCTACGCCCGTGAGCGCGGCCTGGACCGCTTTGTCGGCGTTGGTGCCGCCCTTGCCGGTGCCGCGGCAGCGTTTGGCGGCGACTGGTTCGAGGACTGTGACGCCGCGGCCGCGGCGCTGGCAGACACGCTGACCGCGAACGATACCGTGTTGATCAAGGGCTCGCGTGGCGCAGCCATGGAGCGCGTCCTGACGGCGCTCAGTGAACCATCAGCGGAGGCCGGGAGCTGACATGTTGCTGTTTATCGCAGAGTATCTGACCCAGTTTGCCACCGGCTTCCAGGTGTTCCAGTACCTGACCCTGCGCAGCATCCTGGCTGCCCTGACCGCGCTGGCGATTTCCCTGCTGGTGGGGCCTGCCATGATCCGCAGGCTCAACCACTACCAGGTGGGGCAGGCGGTACGCAGCGACGGGCCCCAGTCCCACCTCAGCAAAACCGGTACCCCGACCATGGGTGGTGCCCTGATCCTGGTGGGTATCGCGGTCAGCAGCCTGCTGTGGGCGGATCTGCGCAATCCCTATATCTGGATCACCATGGGTGTCACCGGCGTGTTTGGCGCGGTCGGCTGGGTGGACGATTACCGCAAGGTGGTGGAGAAGGATTCCCGCGGCCTGCCGGCACGCTGGAAGTACTTCTGGCAGTCGCTGGCGGGGCTGGCGGCGGCGCTGTACCTGTATCTCGCCTTCGACACCGCGGTCACCACGCAACTCTACATTCCCTTCTTCAAGGATTTTGCCTGGAGCATGGGGCCGCTGTTCGTCCTGCTGACCTACTTCGTCATCGTCGGCGCCAGCAACGCCGTGAACCTGACCGATGGTCTCGATGGGCTGGCAATCCTGCCGACCGTGATGGTCGGCTCCGCCCTGGGCATCATCGCCTACCTGACCGGCAACGTGAACTTCTCCGACTACCTGCACATTCCCTATGTCGCCGGCAGCGGCGAGCTGGCGGTGTTCTGTGGCGCCATGGCCGGTGCCGGCCTCGGCTTTCTCTGGTTCAACACCTATCCCGCCCAGGTCTTCATGGGCGATGTCGGCGCACTGGCGCTGGGAGCCGGCCTGGGCACAGTGGCGGTCATTACCCGCCACGAGATCGTGTTTTTCATCATGGGCGGAATCTTCGTGCTGGAGACCGTGTCGGTGATCCTGCAGGTGGCGTCATTCAAGCTGACTGGCAGGCGCATCTTCCGCATGGCGCCCATCCACCACCATTTCGAGCTCAAGGGCTGGCCCGAACCGCGGGTGATCGTGCGCTTCTGGATTATCACCGTGATGCTGGTCCTGTTCGGGCTGGCCACATTGAAATTGCGCTAGGCGACTACGGAGTTATGGCGAACGTGACACAGGATCTGATAGCGAGCAGCGGCGACGGGGTCATCTTTGGCCTTGGCGCTACCGGCTTGTCCTGTGCCCGCCACCTGTATCGCGAGGGCCGCCGCTTCACCGTGATCGATACCCGCAGGGCCCCGCCGGAGCTGGCCACGCTGCAGCGGGAAATGCCCGAGGTCCCGGTGTTCGCCGGCGACATTCCGGATGCGATTGTCAGTCGCGGTGGCGAGTGGGTGGTGAGCCCCGGTATCGCGCTGGACGATCCGCTGGTGCTGCGGGCGCTGGCGGCCGGTGCCGAGGTGGTGGGCGACATCGATCTGTTCATGCGCGCGGCGCGGGCGCCGGTGGTGGGGATCACCGGTTCCAACGCCAAGTCCACGGTGACCGCGCTGCTGGGGGAGATGGCCCTGGAGGCGGGGCTCAATGCCGGTATCGGTGGCAATCTCGGGACGCCGGCCCTGGATCTGCTGGCGGCGGACCGGGAGCTGTACGTGCTGGAACTGTCCAGCTTCCAGCTGGAACGCGCCGGCGACCTGGGCCTGGCGGTGGCGACGGTGCTGAACGTCAGCGCCGATCATCTGGACCGGCATGGCACCCTGCCGCGTTACCACCAGGCCAAGCACCGGATTTTCCGTGGCTGCCGCAAGGCGGTCGTCAATCGCGACGACCCCCTGACCCTGCCGCTGCTGGCGGCGGCTGTGCCGGTGATCAGCTGGCGCCTGCGCGAGCCCGAACTGGGCGGCTTTGGTTTGCGGCCCATGAATGGCGAGGAAACAGTCTGTTTCGGTTTCGAGCCCTTGCTGCCGGTGGCGGAGCTGGGTATCCAGGGTCGCCACAATGTCGCCAATGCCCTGGCGGCCTTCGCCCTCGGGCACGCCGCGGGATTGTCGCCGGATGCCATGGTGGCCGCGGCACGGCGCTTCCCGGGGCTGCCCCACCGCTGTCAGCTGGTGACTGCAGCCGATGGCATACGGTTCGTGAATGACTCCAAGGGCACCAACGTGGGTGCGACAGTCGCGGCCCTCGAAGGGCTTGCCCATGATCGCAACGTGGTGCTGATCGCGGGCGGTGTCGGCAAGGGCCAGGATTTCCGTCAGCTGCGCAGCGCCTTGCAGTCCCACTGCAAGGCGCTGGTGCTGATCGGTGAGGCCGCGGCGGCGATCGAAGAGTGCGTGGCCGATGTAGTGCCACTGGAACATGCGACGGACATGGTGGACGCGGTTGCCCGGGCCAGCGCGCGGGCGACGGCCGGTGACGTGGTGCTGCTGTCCCCGGCCTGCGCCAGTTTCGACATGTTCAGCGGCTATCCGGCTCGCGGCGAGGCGTTTGTGCGTGCAGTCGAATCCCGGATAGGGGAGGGCAGGGCATGAGCCAGCTGACCGGCAGGCGTTTCGCCGCCGACCCCACGCTGTTCCTGCTGGGTCTGGCGCTGCTGCTGGTCGGTCTGGTGGCGATCAGCTCGGCATCGATCGAGTATGCTGACTGGCACTATCGCGATGCCTGGCACCACACCCGGCGGCATCTCATGTACGTGCTGATATCTGTCACGGCGGCAGTCGTGGTCTACCGCCTGCCCCCCAGGTTCTGGCTGGCCAGCGGCTGGATGTGGCTGCTCGCGGGTCTGGCTGCGCTGGTGCTGGTACTGCTGCCGGGAATCGGCAAGGAAGTGAACGGTGCCCAGCGCTGGCTGCCGGTGGGGCCGTTTACCCTGCAACCCTCCGAGTTTGCAAAATTCACCATGGTCATTTACCTGGCCGGCTATCTGGTGCGGCAGGCGCAGGAAGTGCGCAACGAACTCACCGGTTTCCTCAAGCCCATGGGTGTGCTGGGGCTGGTCACCGTGTTGCTGATGGCAGAGCCCGACTTTGGTGCCACCGTCATCGTGGTGGCCACCGCGTTCGGTATGCTGTTCCTGGCCGGGGTCAAGCTGGTCCATTTTCTCTCCGTACTGGCGCTGAGCCTGCTGGGCCTGGTGGGGCTGATCTTTGCTGCACCCTACCGTGTTGCACGCCTGACCGCCTACACTGACCCCTGGGCCGACCCCTACGGCAGTGGCTTCCAGCTGATCCAGTCGCTCATTGCCTTCGGCCGCGGCGAGTGGCTGGGGGTGGGCCTGGGCAACAGTGTGCAGAAGCTGTTCTACCTGCCGGAAGCCCATACCGACTTCGTGTTTTCCATCTGGGCCGAGGAAACCGGCTTCCTCGGCTCCCTGCTGGTGATTGGCCTGTTCAGCGCCCTGATCGGTCGCATCCTCTGGGTGGCACGGCGTGCCCAGGCGGTGTCGGAGGATTTCGGTGCCTACCTCTGTTACGGCGTGGCGCTGGTGTTCTCCGGCCAGGCCTTCGTCAATATGGGGGTCAGCTCTGGGCTGCTGCCCACCAAGGGTTTGACCCTGCCCTTTGTCAGCTACGGCGGTACCAGCCTGATTGTCTGCTGCTGCATGCTGGCGCTGGTGCTGCGCATTGAGCGGGAATTGCCGACAGCCCCGGTACGCAAGCCACGCACGGCGGGAGCGGGCGCATGAGTGCCGCGGCCCCCCTGGTGTTGATCATGGCCGGTGGTACCGGCGGACACGTGTATCCGGCGCTGGCGGTGGCAGAAGAGCTGCGCCAGCGCGGCTACCGGATCGCCTGGGTCGGGACCGCCCGTGGTCTCGAGGCGCGGGTGGTGCCCGCGGCCGGCTTCGCGCTGCACACGCTGGCGGTGCGCGGTGTCCGCGGCAAGAATCTGCTGCAGACGGCGCTGGGACTGTGGCTGCTACTGTGGTCTTCGCTGCAGGCCCTGCGCCTGGTGTGGCGCCTGTCCCCGGCCTGCGTGGTGGGCATGGGGGGCTACGTGGCCGGCCCCGCCGGACTGGCGGCGTGGATGCTGCGCAAACCGCTGCTGATTCACGAGCAGAATGCCGTTGCCGGCACCACCAACCGCCTGCTGGCGCCGCTGGCGAGTGTCGTAGTGTGCGGATTCCGTGGCGCCTTCCGCGACGACCAGCCGCTGCGGGTGCTGGGTAATCCGGTGCGGCAGGCGCTGCTGGACGCCGCTCTTGAGCACCAGTGGGACTACCACGGCCAGCGCCCCCTGCAGGTGCTGGTGCTGGGTGGCAGCCTCGGTGCCCAGGCGATCAACCAGCTGCTGCCAGAGGCCCTGCGCCAGCTGCGCCAGCGGGTGGGCGAGGGCGCGATCAGTGTCTGGCACCAGTCCGGGGTTGCCCATCTCGACAGCCTGCAGCAGGAATACGGGCCCCTGCTCGAGCAGGCCGTGCGGGTGAGCGCCTATATCGAGGACATGGCGGAGGCCTACGCCTGGGCCGATATCGTGGTCTGCCGGGCCGGGGCACTGACGGTATCGGAGCTGGCGATCATGGGGCGTCCTGCGCTGCTGATTCCCCTGCCCGGTGCCATTGATGATCACCAGACCGGTAATGCCCGCGCCCTGTCTGATCGCGGTGCCGCCTTGCTGTTGCGCCAGTCCGAGCTGCAGGCGAAAGATCTTGCCGCCACCCTGGCTGGCTATATTGCAGCCCCGAAGCGCCTCGCCGCGATGGCCCACGCCGCCGCGGCGGCGGCCATGCCGCAGGCCACCGTGCAGGTTGCCGACCTGTGTGAGGAGCTGATGCGCCATGACTGAGAGAAATCCCTACACAGTGCCGGAAATGCGCCGCATCCGCCGCATTCACATGATCGGCGTTGGCGGTACCGGCATGAGCGGTATTGCCGAGGTGCTGGTCAACCTCGGCTACGAGGTGTCGGGGTCGGACCTGCGTGCAAGCTCGGTAACCGAGCGTTTGCAGCACAAGGGAATCCGCGTTTTTATCGGCCATTCCGCCGACAATCTGCAGGCAGCTGACGTGGTAGTGAGCTCCAGCGCGGTCCACGCCGACAATCCGGAAGTGGTGGCGGCCCGGGCGGCGCGGATTCCGGTGGTGCCCCGCGCCGAAATGCTGGCGGAGTTGATGCGCTACCGCCACGGTATTGCGGTAGCCGGCACCCACGGCAAGACCACCACCACCAGCCTGATTGCCGCAGTATTCGCCGAGGCCGGCCTGGATCCCACGTTTGTCATCGGCGGTCTGGTGAACTCCGCCGGCAGCAACGCGCAGCTCGGTGCCAGCCGTTTCCTGGTGGCAGAGGCTGACGAGAGCGATGCCTCCTTCCTGCACCTGCAGCCCATGGTCACGGTGGTGACCAATATCGAAGCGGACCACATGGAAACCTACGGCGGCGACTTTGCCACCTTGCGCGGGACCTTCCTCGAGTTCCTGCACAACCTGCCGTTCTACGGCCTGGCTGTACTCTGCATCGACGACGCGGTGGTCGCCGGGCTGGTGCCGGACCTGTCGCGGCAGTTCCTGACCTACGGCTTTGCCGACGACGCCGACTACCGGGTCACCAATGTCCGCAAGCAGGGGCTGACGACTGCGTTCACGGTGCAGCGCCCCGCGGGCATGGCGCCGCTGGAAATACTGTTGAACATGCCCGGCGCGCACAACGTCCTCAATGCCACCGCGGCCGTGGCCGTGGCCTGTGACGAGGGCGTTGACGATGCGGCGATCCAGGGCGGCCTGGCAGGTTTTGCCGGCGTCGGGCGCCGCTTCAGCGTGCTCGGCGAGCTGGTCTTTGCCGGTGGCAGCGCGCTGTTGGTGGATGACTACGGACACCATCCCACCGAGGTGCGGGCAACGCTGGAGTCAGCGCGCCAGGCCTGGCCGGAGCGGCGTGTGGTCATGGTTTACCAGCCGCACCGCTATTCCCGTACCCGCGATCTGTACGAGGACTTCGTGGCGGTACTGTCCCGTTGTGATGTGCTGCTGTTGCTCGACGTTTATCCCGCGGGGGAAGAGCCGATTCCGGGCGCCGACAGCCGCAGCCTGACCCGCAGCATTCGTCAGCGCGGGCAGATGGAGCCGGTTTTTGTCGACAGTATTGACGAGGTGGCGGCGGTCCTGCGCGGGATTCTGCGCGATGGCGACGTGGTCATCACCCAGGGCGCGGGCAATATCGGCCGGCTGGCGCAGGATCTGCAGGCCCTGGGCAATCTTGGGGAGAACAGGCAATGAGCTGGGAACTGGCCTCGGCCGGAACAGTCGCGGTACTGCTGGGCGGTCGCTCGGCGGAGCGGGAGATTTCCCTGCAGACCGGCGCCACCATCGTCGCCGCGCTGTCCAGCCTCGGCTGCACGGTGCGGGAAGTGGACCCGGCCGTGGATGGCTGGGTAGCGCGGCTCGAGGGTGTCAGCTTTGCCTTCAATGCCCTGCACGGTCCCGGTGGCGAGGACGGTGTCATCCAGGGCGCACTCGAGACATTGCGGGTGCCCTACTCGGGTTCCGGCGTGCTCGGCTCGGCGCTGGCCATGGACAAGCAGCGCAGCAAGCAGCTGTGGCAGGGCGTCGGCGTTGCCACCGGCGGTTTCGTCACGCTCGCTGCGGACACTGACTGGGAAGCGGTGATTGCACGCTTTGGCAAGGTGTTCGTGAAGCCGGCCTGCGAGGGTTCCAGCGTGGGCATGGCCCCGGCGGCAACCCCCGTTGCGCTCGCCGCTGCGTATCGCAAGGCCGCCGCCTTTGGCAATACGGTACTGGCGGAACAGTTCATCAACGGACCGGAATACACCGTCGCGGTACTCGGGAGCGAAACCCTGCCCTCCATTCGCATGGAGACCGATCGCGAGTTCTACGACTACGAGGCCAAGTACCTCGCCGACGACACCCGCTACCACTGCCCCAGCGGTTTGAACGCGGCCGACGAGGCGGAGGCCAGTGCCCTGGCCCTGGCGGCATTTCGCAGCCTGGGCTGCTCCGTGTGGGGGCGCGTCGACCTGATGCGGGACGCCGACGGCCGCTTTTACGTACTGGAGGTCAATACCATTCCGGGCATGACCTCGCACAGCCTGGTGCCGATGGCGGCGCGGGCGGTGGGAATGTCCATTGCCGCACTGGTGCGGCGCATCGTCGAACTGAGCTGGGAGGGTCGCCGGCACCATGGCTGAACCGCGCACAACCGGCAAATCCCCCGCCACGGCCAGGGTCCGCCGTCGCAGCGCCGCCGGCGCCACCCGGCGGCGGCCGGCACAGGCACCGCGTAACGGCGCCCGGGCGCGCTTGGGCCTGCGCCTGCTGGACGGCTGGGTCAACCGCATGCTGGTACTGGTTGCGGTGGGCGTCGTGGCTGTCGCGGGGCTGCAGGGCTGGATTGTACTGCAGGAGATCCCGGTGGAGCGCATCAGTGTCACCGGCACCTTGCACCGGACCCAGACTGAGGTGGTGCAGGAGATGGTGCAGCCGGCGCTGGTCGGGGGCTTCCTCGGTGCCGACCTGGAGCAGGTGCAGACGCAGCTGCAGGCGCTGCCCTGGATCTATCGGGTATCCGTGCGCCGGCGCTGGCCCAACGCGCTGGAGATCAACGTGCAGGAGCAGTTGCCGATCGCGCGCTGGGGCGAGGGCGGCTACCTGAATCACGAGGGCGAGGTGTTCCACTCCGCGGGCATCCAGGGCGAGGAGGCCCTGCCCCGGCTGGAGGGGCCGGCCGGCTCGACACGGCAGCTGATCGTCAGCTACCAGCAGCTGGGGGAATTGCTGCAGCCGCTGTCGCTGGAGCTGCGGGAGCTGTCCCTGGATGATCGCGGGCACCTCCGGGCGGTGCTGGCGGGGGGCATGGAACTGGTGCTGGGCAATACCGAATTTGGCGAGCGCCTGCAGCGCTTCGCCACCGTCTATCGCAGTGAATTGGCGGAGCGTGCCGCTGAGGTGAAGCGGGTGGACCTGCGCTATGAGAGCGGTCTCGCGGTTGCGTTCCGCGAGCCGGAACTACCGGCCCGGGAAGAACCTGGCACCCAGGTGGCGGGTATCGTCAATGACTGATTCAGTGGGGGAGTGACACTGCCATGGGCAGCGGACAGGACAGACGGATGATCGTGGGACTGGATATCGGCACCTCCAAGGTGGTCGCCCTGGTGGGCGAGTTCAACGCCGAGGGCGGCATCGAGATCGTGGGCATTGGCTCGCATCCCTCGAAGGGGATGAAGAAGGGCGTGATCATCAACATCGAATCCACCGTGCAGTCGATCCAGCGCGCGGTGGAGGAGGCCGAGCTGATGGCGGGCTGCCAGATTCACTCCGTGTATGTGGGTATTGCCGGCAGCCATATTCGCAGCCTGAACTCCCACGGCATCGTCGCGATTCGCGATCGCGAGGTGCAGGGGGCGGATCTGGAACGGGTGATCGACGCCGCCCAGGCGGTGGCCATACCCGCGGACCAGAAGATCCTGCACATCCTGCCGCAGGAATACGTGATCGATAACCAGGAGGGCATCAAGGAACCGCTGGGCATGTCCGGGGTGCGGCTGGAAGCCAAGGTGCACCTGGTGACCTGCGCGGTGAACGCGGCCCAGAACATCGAGAAATGCATCCGCCGCTGCGGCCTGGACGTGGAGGAAATCATTCTCGAGCAGCTGGCGTCGAGCTACTCGGTGCTGACTGATGACGAACGCGAGCTGGGCGTCTGCCTGGTGGACATCGGCGGCGGCACCACCGATATCGCCATCTTCACCGACGGCTCCATCCGGCACACCGGGGTGATCCCGATCGCCGGTGACCAGGTGACTAACGATATCGCCATGGCCCTGCGTACGCCCACCCAGCACGCGGAAGAAATCAAGATCAAGTACGCCTGTGCCCTGACCCAGCTGGCGGGGCCGGACGAGACCATCAAGGTGCCCAGCGTCGGCGATCGGCCGCCCCGGGATCTGTCGCGGCAGTCCCTCGCGGAAGTCGTCGAGCCACGCTACGACGAGCTGTTCACCCTGATCCAGGCCGAGCTGCGCCGCAGCGGCTACGAGGAGATGATCCCGGCCGGCGTGGTCCTCACCGGCGGTACGGCCAAGATGGAGGGCGTGGTGGAGTTGGCCGAGGAGATATTTCACATGCCGGTGCGGGTAGGTTACCCGCAGTCGGTGAAGGGCCTGAATGACATTGTCCGCAACCCGATCTACGCCACCGGCGTGGGGTTGCTGCAGTACGGGCAGAAGAACAGCAGTGAGCGTGCGGGCAGTGCCAGCCGGGGCAGTGTCCCCGGCGAGGGCATGCTGGCGCGCTTCAAGGGCTGGATACAGAGCAATTTCTAGGATTTCAGGCGGTAAACCGTCGCGCTTCGGCGCGGCACCATAGCAAAGGGGAGAAACACCATGTTTGAACTTATCGACAACGTACCACAGAACGCGGTTATCAAAGTCATCGGAGTCGGTGGTGGCGGTGGTAACGCCGTGAAACACATGATCGAGAATCTGGTCGAGGGTGTGGACTTCATTTGTGCCAACACCGACGCCCAGGCGCTGTCGGATATCCGTTCCAAAACGGTCCTGCAGCTGGGTGGCGCCATCACCAAGGGCCTCGGTGCCGGCGCCAACCCGGATATCGGCCGGGCGGCGGCCCTGGAGGACAGGGACCGGATTGCGGAAGCCCTGCGCGGTGCCGACATGGTGTTCATCACCGCCGGCATGGGTGGCGGTACCGGCACCGGCGGCGCCCCGATCGTGGCGGAAGTGGCTCGCGAAATGGGTATTCTTACGGTGGCGGTAGTGACGCGTCCGTTCCCGTTCGAGGGCAAAAAACGCCTCGCGATTGCCGAGGCCGGAGTGCGGGAACTGCAGCAACACGTTGACTCGCTGATCACCATTCCCAACGAGAAACTGCTGGAGGTTCTCGGAAAAAGTACCAGTTTATTGGATGCCTTCAAGGAAGCGAATGATGTATTGTTGGGCGCAGTTCAGGGTATCGCCGACCTGATTATCCGCCCCGGCATGATCAACGTGGATTTCGCCGATGTGCGCACGGTGATGTCGGAAATGGGCATGGCGATGATGGGTACCGGCAGCGCCCGCGGCGAGAATCGCGCCCGGGAAGCGGCGGAACGCGCCATCAACAGCCCGCTGCTGGACGACATTGATCTGCGCGGGGCCCGCGGTATCCTGGTAAACATAACCGCCGGGCTGGATCTGTCGCTGGGTGAATTCTCCGAAGTTGGCGACACCATTGAGGAGTTTGCCTCGGACGATGCCACCGTGGTGGTCGGAACCGTCATTGATCCGAACATGACGGACGAGATCAAGGTAACGGTGGTTGCCACGGGTCTCGGCGGCGAAGTAGTGAGAGCGGCTACACTGCAGGTCGTGGATTCCGCGCCTCGCACGGTAGAAGCGGTATCGGATGAGCCGGATTACCGGGAGCTGGATCTCCCCACGGGCCTGCGCCGGGCGCGCTCTGCCGGTGGGGCTCAGGCTGCGGCCACAGGTGGCGGTGGTGATTATTTTGACATTCCCGCGTTTTTGCGGCGACAGGCGGACTAGCGAGGCCCTTCCGACACTCTGATCGGGCGCCCCGCAAGCTGCAGAGCACCGAAAATGGGTGAAGGACTATGATTCGACAGCGCACATTACGCAATGCCATCAAGGCGACGGGCGTGGGTTTGCACACCGGTGAGAAAGTGTACCTCACGCTGTGCCCGGCCCCGGTCAACGCCGGGATTGTGTTCAGGCGCGTGGATCTGGATCCGGTGGTCGAGATTCCGGCGCGGGCCGAGAACGTGCGGGAAACCACTTTGTCGACAACCCTGATCGCCAATGGCGAGAAGGTATCGACGGTGGAACACCTGCTGTCCGCCATGGCGGGCCTCGGTATCGATAACGCCTTCATCGATGTCAGTGCGTCGGAAGTGCCGATCATGGACGGTAGTGCGGGCCCCTTTGTGTTCCTGATCCAGTCCGCTGGCATTGAGGAACAGAACGCGGCCAAGAAGTTTATCCGCATCAAGCGTCCGGTCACGGTGGAAGACGGGGACAAGACAGCCAGCTTTCTCCCCTTTAATGGCTTCAAGGTCTCGTTTTCCATCGATTTCGACCACCCGGTGTTCCGCGAGCGCTCACCTCACGCCGAAATCGATTTTTCCAGCACCTCCTTCGTCAAGGAGGTGAGCCGCGCCCGTACCTTCGGTTTCATGCACGAGATCGAGTACCTGCGCTCCCAGGGCCTCGCCCGCGGCGGCAGTGTGGACAACGCCATCGTTGTGGACGAGTATCGCATCCTCAACCAGGACGGCCTCCGTTACGACGACGAGTTCGTCAAGCACAAGATCCTCGACGCCATCGGCGACCTGTATCTGCTCGGCTACGGCGTGATCGGCGAGTACCGCGCGCACAAGTCCGGCCACGCCCTCAACAATGCCTCCCTGCGGGCGCTGATCGCGCAGCCCGATGCCTGGGAGATGGTCACCTTCGAAGACGAGGCCACCGCCCCGATCTCCTATTCCCTGAGCCCGGTCGCGGCCTGATCCCCCCCGGCAGGGCACGGTCCCGGCCCCAGGCAAAGCACGGGCCCGCACCTGCCCGCCACCTGCCCCCGCCTGCCCCCTGCCTGCCCCCTGCCTGCTCGTCAGTAACTTCACTCCGGTCAGGTGGCGGCCAGCCCCGGGCCCGCTACCGCGTCGAGTGACCTGTTCACTCCGGCGGTCGATTATTGGTGTTGGTAATATTCACGTGACTATGGCACACTCCGCCGTCAGCTCATTGCAGCCGGTTGCAAATGAAGGTCATCCTGATAAACCGAAAGCACGGCGGCTCCCGCTCGATCGAGTTAGGTCGCTGGTCCCGTGCCCTGGTATCCCTGTGCTGTCTCGGACTGCCCCTGGGTCTGGTGGCACTCGGGTACCTGGTCGGTCAGGAGTCCCAGGCCCGGGACATTCGCGACGCCTCACTCGATACCCTGCAGGACGAACTCGCCTCACAGTCCACCGAACTCGATTCCCTGCGCCTTGAAGCCGAGCGCAAGCTGCAGGCCATGACCATGAACCTGGCCGAGTTGCAGGCGCGGATGACCCGCCTGGACGCACTCGGTGAACATCTGACCGCGATGGCCAATCTGCAGGATGGCGAGTTCGATTTTGGCCAGCCCCCGGCGATCGGCGGTCCGCTTGCCGGTGAGTTCAGCGTCGAGTACCTGGCGCCTGACCTCACCGGTGAATTGCAAAGCTTTGCCGACAAGCTCAATCAGCGCGAACAGCAGCTGGAGATTCTCGAATCCCTGCTGACCCACCGCAAGCTCGACGAGCAGGCCTGGATCTCCGGCCGCCCGGTGGAGAAAGGCTGGATATCCTCCGGCTTCGGCGTGCGCACGGATCCATTCACCGGCAAGCGCGCAGCCCACTACGGCATCGACTTTGCGGGCAAGCCCGGTTCCAGCGTGATCGCTGTCGCTGGCGGGGTGGTGACCTTCGCCGGCAAGGACGGCAGCGGTTACGGCAAGATGGTGGAAGTGTCCCACGGCGATGGTCTGCTGACCCGCTATGCCCACAATCAGGAGAATCTGGTGCAGCCGGGCGACGTTGTGCGCAAGGGCCAGCCGGTGGCACTGATGGGCTCCAGCGGCCGCGCCACGGGTCCCCATGTTCATTTCGAAGTGTACAAGCACGGCCGTCCGGTCGATCCTTCCAGCTACGTACATCGCACCCGGCGCTGAACCCGCTCCATCCCTGAGACTATTCCTCCGCCCGGCACTCCCGTGACCTGGGTGGCGCCCTGACGTTTAACGCAGTGACCCACGATGATTACGAAGACAATGAAGAAGATTTTCGGCACCCGCAATGACCGGGAGCTGAAGCGCATGGGCAAGGTGGTGCGCCAGATCAACGGCCTCGCCGAGGCCATGAAGGCCCTGGACGACACCGCCCTGGCGGCGAAGACCGACGAGTTCCGCCAGCGCCTGCAGGCCGGCGAGACCATGGACAACATCCTGCCCGAGGCTTTTGCCGTGGCCCGCGAGGCCGGCGAGCGCACTCTGGGCATGCGCCATTTTGATGTCCAGCTGATTGGCGGCATGGCCCTGCACGAGGGCAAGATTGCAGAGATGCGCACCGGTGAGGGCAAGACCCTGGTGGCGACCCTGCCTGCCTACCTCAACGCGCTCGCCGGCAACAGCGTGCACCTGATCACGGTCAACGATTACCTGGCGGGGCGCGACGCCCACTGGATGTCGCCTCTGTACCGTTTTCTGGGCGTCTCCGTGGGCGTAGTGAAGTCCGGCCAGACCCAGGAGCAGAAGCGCGAGGCCTACAGCGCCGACATTATCTACGGCACCAACAACGAATTCGGCTTTGATTACCTGCGCGACAACATGGCCTTCCGGCTGGAAGACAAGATGCAGGGCGAGCTGGCTTTCGCCATTGTCGACGAGGTGGACTCCATCCTGATCGACGAGGCGCGGACACCGCTGGTGATTTCCGGTGCCTCCGAGGACAGCTCGGCCCTGTACCAGAAAATCAACAAGCTCATCCCCTCCCTGCGCCGCGATACCGAGGAAGAGCCCGGGCACTATTCCGTCGACGAAAAGCAGCGCCAGATCGAGTTGACCGAGGCCGGGCACGAGCAGGTGGAGGAATTGCTGACTGCGGAAGGGCTGCTGGAAGAGGGTGACAGCCTGTACGCGGCCACCAACCTGAACCTGTTGCACCATGTCTACTCCGGCCTGCGCGCTCACGCCCTGTTTCACCGCGATGTGGAATATATCGTCCAGGATGGCCAGGTGGTACTGATCGATGAGCACACCGGTCGCACCATGACCGGCCGGCGCCTGTCAGAGGGACTGCACCAGGCCATCGAAGCGAAGGAGGGCGTGCGTATCCAGAGCGAGAGCCAGACCCTGGCCTCCACCACCTTCCAGAACTACTTCCGCCTCTACGGGAAGTTGTCGGGCATGACCGGCACCGCCGACACCGAGGCTTTCGAGTTCCGCCAGATCTATGGCCTGGATGTACTGGTCATCCCCGCCAACAAGCCGCCGCAGCGCGTCGATCTCAACGACCTGGTGTACCTGACCCGGGAGGAGAAGTTCGAGGCGATTCTCGCCGACGTCAAGGACTGCATGGAGAAGGGGGCCCCGGTACTGGTGGGTACCGCCTCGGTTGAGACTTCCGAGGAGCTGTCCCAGCGCTTCCGCAAGGCAAATATCCAGCACAAGGTGCTGAACGCCAAGTATCACGAACAGGAAGCCGAGATCATTGCCCAGGCCGGCCGTCCGGGGATGGTCACCATTGCTACCAACATGGCGGGCCGGGGCACCGATATTGTCCTGGGCGGCAATCTGGATGCCGAACTGGAAGCCATGGGTGATATCAGTGCCGAGCGGCGGGAGGAGCTGACCGCGGCGTGGCGCCAGCGCCACGAGCAGGTACTGGCGGCCGGCGGCCTGCACATCCTCGGCACCGAGCGCCACGAATCCCGCCGTATCGACAACCAGCTGCGGGGCCGTGCCGGCCGCCAGGGGGACCCGGGTGTGTCCCGCTTCTACCTGTCGCTGGAAGACAGCCTGATGCGCATTTTTGCCTCCGATGGGGTCAAGAACTTCATGCAGCGCCTGGGCATGGAGAAGGGCGAAGCCATCGAGCACCGGATGGTGACCAATGCGATCGAGAAAGCCCAGCGCAAGGTGGAGGGTCGCAACTTCGACATCCGCAAGCAGCTGCTGGAATACGACGATGTGGCCAATGACCAGCGCCAGATCATCTACAACCAGCGCAACGAACTGCTGGGCGAGGCGGACATCGGCGATACCATCACCGCAATCCGCGTGGATGTGGTCAACGATGCGATTTCCAGCTATATCCCGCCGATGAGCGTGGAAGAGCAGTGGGATGTGCCCGGTCTCGAGCGCCAGCTGGAGGCGGAATTCGCGATCAAGCTGCCCGTGCAGGAATGGCTGGACGCGGACGACAACCTGCACGAGGAGGCCCTGCGGGAGAAGATCGTGGCCGAAATCCAGGCCGCCTATGACGCCAAGTGCGAGAGCGTGGGCCCGCCCATGCGCAAGATCGAGAAGCAGATCATGCTGCAGGTTCTGGACAACCTGTGGAAGGACCACCTGGCGACCATGGATCACCTGCGCCAGGGCATTCACCTGCGTGCCTACGCGCAGAAGAACCCCAAGCAGGAATACAAGCGCGAATCCTTCGCCCTGTTTGAGCAGCTGCTGCAGAACCTGAAGTACGAGGTGGTGAAGTTCCTGAGCCATGTGGAGATCCAGCATCAGGACGAGTCCGCACTGATCGAGGCCCGGCGCCGGGAAGCGGCGGAGCGCGAGAAGCTGGCATTCCAGCACGCGGCGGCGTCAGCGATGGCGGAAGAGGCGCTGGCCGAGGGCGCCCCGCCGCGGCAGCCCGAGCCGCCGCAGACCTTTACCCGGGAGCAGCCCAAGGTCGGGCGCAACGAGCCCTGTCCCTGTGGCAGCGGCAAGAAATACAAGCAGTGCCACGGGCGGATTGAGTAGCCGGTAAGCGGAGAACAGGCATGGCGGTAGGGGAACAGACCCTGGGGGAGCTGCTGCCGGTGCCCGGCCTGCGGCTGGCAACGGTAGCGGCGGGAATCAAGAAACCGGGGCGCAAGGACCTGGTGCTGCTGGAGTTGGCGCCGGGCAGCCACTGCGTCGGTGTGTTCACCCGCAATGCCTTCTGCGCCGCACCGGTGACGGTGGCCAGGGCGCACCTGCAGGCGGTGGCCAGCCGCCCGGCCTACCTGCTGGTCAACACCGGCAATGCCAACGCCGGTACCGGTGAGCGAGGCCTGGCGGATGCGCGTCGCTGCGCCGCGGCCCTGGCGGAAATCGCCGGCGTGGAGGTGGAAGCGGTGCTGCCCTTTTCCACCGGCGTGATCGGCGAGCCGCTGCCAGTGCAAAAAATTGTCGAGGCCCTGCCCAATGCGCTGCGGGACCTGCGCAGCGATGGCTGGCTGGATGCCGCCCACGGCATCATGACCACCGATACCCGGCCCAAGGCCCACTCCCTGCGCTTCCACTGTGAGGGCCGCGACTATGTGTTGACCGGCATCGCCAAGGGCGCCGGCATGATCCGCCCCAACATGGCGACCATGCTCGCCTACCTGGCGACCGACGCCGCGGTCAGTCCCCCGCTGCTGCAGGCACTGTTGAGCGAGGCGGCGGAACTGTCCTTCAACCGCATCACCATCGATGGCGACACCTCCACCAACGATGCCTGCATGCTGGTGGCTACCGGAGCTGCCGGCAATCCGCTGCTGGACTCGGCTGATGCGCCTCTCTATCGCGCCCTGCGAGAGGCGCTGCAAACACTGTGTGTGGAGCTGGCCCAGGGCCTGGTGCGCGACGGCGAGGGTGCCAGCAAGTTTGTCACCGTCCAGGTCAACGGCGGTCGCGGCGAGCAGGAGTGCCTGGATGTGGCCTTCACCATCGCCCATTCCCCGCTGGTGAAAACCGCACTGTTCGCCTCCGATCCCAACTGGGGCCGGCTGCTGGCAGCGATCGGTCGCGCCGGGCTCGAAGCGCTGGACGTGAGCCGGGTTGGTGTCTATCTCAACGAGGTGCTGATCGCCGAGAACGGCTGCCGTGCCGCCAGCTACAGCGAGGAGCAGGGGGTTGCGGCCATGGCGCCGGAAGAGATCGTCATCCGCATCGAACTGCACCGGGGCAGCGCCAGCGCCACGGTCTGGACCACCGACTTCTCCTACGACTACGTGCGCATCAACGCCGAGTACCGTACCTGAATGGCGGCGGTGCATGTGGCCGTGGGCGTGGTGGTCGACGAGCAGCAACTGATCCTGATCAGCCAGCGGCCGTTTGCTGCCCACCAGGGCGGCCTGTGGGAATTCCCGGGCGGCAAGGTGGAAGCCGGCGAGTCTGTCACCCGGGCGCTGGCGCGGGAGCTGCGCGAGGAACTGGGCATTGGTTTCAGCGAGTCGCGGCCGCTACTGATCGTGCCCTGGGACTATGGCGACAAGGCGGTGCTGCTGGATGTGCACCTGGTCACCGGACTCCGCGGCAAGGCGCGCGGACTCGAGGGTCAGCCGCTGGCCTGGGTGAGCGTCGAGGACCTGGCCCGCTACGAGTTTCCAGCGGCCAATGTGCCCATAGTGCAGGCGCTTCGCAGCGAGCTGGAGTGTCTGCGCGGCGAATAATCCCATCCGATCATCGAGTGAATCCACTGGTGTACAGAAGGTCTGGCTCCAGGCACTGGGATCTTGCCCGCCCGAATACCGGGCCATCAATTCCGGCCCCGGCACCAGAACAGTTTTGCTGCTTTCAAGGGGAGCCTCTTTCCCGATGGAAGCTTCTGCCCCTGACCTTCGTCTGGCACCAGAATCTCAAGGCGCGCTCTCTCCTCCTGTAAGGCACTGGCCCTGACCACCGTCTGGCGCCAGAATCTCCGCGGAGGTGCCATTGAGGCGAATATCAAAGCAGCC
>CAXBCH010000018.1:0-88499 GCA_963974125.1 uncultured Haliea sp.
CATGCTCCGACGTCACTGACCTGGGTGGAAGGGGGCGGATGCAGGGGCGCTTACGCTTCAACTATGTTCTGGGCATCTACTCGTTCGAAGAAGAAGCAGATGTGTTCAATCCATTGATTCCCCTGAACTCCTTTTTGGGCCCGTTTGTGCTCAACAACCAGTACGGTCTGGAGGCCGAGCAGCTGGCATTGTATGGCCAGGCCGACTACCGTCCGCGGATACTGCAGGACAAGCTGACAGTGACAGCCGGGGTCAGATGGTCCAGGGAGGAAAAGGATTCCTACATCATTCACCCGGGGGATTTCGAGGGCGTTGCTGATGACAGCTGGACCAACGTAGCGCCAACGTTCATCCTGGCCTACGATTTCAGCGATGATATGCAGGCCTACGCGAAGTACTCCCGGGGCTGGAAAGCCGGGGGCTTCAACGGCGAGGCGGAAAGCCTCGACGGATTCGTCGATGGCTATGACCCCGAGGAGGTCGATGCTTGGGAACTGGGCTTCAAGTCCCGCTTGCTGGATGACCGCCTGCAGCTCAACGCCGCTGTTTTCTACAATGATGAAACCGACCTGCAGCTCTCGGTCTTCACCAGTGGTTCGTCGGCCGCAACGGTCATTCGCAATGCCGGTGAGGCGGTGAAGCAGGGCGTGGAGCTTGAGGTACTGTTCCAGCCGACAGCAGATCTCCTGGTCACGGCAAACGTCGGTTACCTGGATTCCGAGTACAAGGAATACAACGAGTTCGATGCTGCCCTTGGCAGGGAGGTCAATCGCAAGGATGAGCGGGCGAACCAGTATGCGCCGGAATACAATTTCAATCTCAGCGCCGAGTACACCTTTGTGCGAGCCAGTTGGGGCAACTTGAACGGCCGCCTGGATTACACCTACAGCGATGACTACGTTCCCTATGTGACACCGGAGCAGAACGCGACTTCCATGATAGACAGCTACGGTGTTCTGAACGGCAGGTTGTCGTTGCTGGACATCCCGGTCGGCAGTAGCAGTACGCTGAACCTGGCGCTGTGGGGCAAGAATCTCACCGATGAGGAGTACCGTCTGAATACCATTCCCTTCGGGCCCTGGACGGTGAGCTTTTTTGGCGACCCTCGGACCTATGGCCTTGAGGCCGTCCTGCGCTTTCACTAGGCAAAGTCCAATCACCGACGGCGCCCTGATGGTGGCGCCGTTACCAATCAAAAACTGGAGGAACAATGAAGCTTGAAAACAAAGTGGCACTGGTTACCGGCGCCGGACAAGGTGTGGGGCAGGGTATTGCTTTTGAACTGGCAAGGGCCGGGGCCAAAGTGGCCGTTGCGGGCCGCACGCTGGAAAAGCTGGAGGCAAGCTGCCGGTCGATTATCGAATCGGGCGGCGAGGCTATTCCGATTCAGTGCGACGTCAAGTCGCAGGAGTCCTTGCAGAGTTGTGTGCAAGCGGTGATCGACCAGTACGGAGGCATCAATATCCTGGTGAACAATGCCCAGGAAGTCCCCCTCGGTACACTCCTCGAGCTGGAAGAGGAACAGCTCAATAGTGGTTGGGAATCGGGGCCGCTGGCAACGCTCCGGCTGATGAAACTCTGTTACCCACATCTAAAGGGCGATGGCGTCATCATCAACCTGGGTACTGCGGCCGGCAAGCGTTGGGACATGTCTGGTTATGGCGCCTACGCAGCCTGCAAGGAAGCGATACGATCCCTGAGTCGGGCGGCTGCCTGCGAGTGGGGGCCTGATGGCATACGCACCAACGTGATCATGCCCTTGGCCGCTTCACCCGCACTGGCCTGGTGGATCGACAATCGCCCTGAAGAGGCCGAGCAATTCATGCAGTCCGTGCCGCAACGACGGGTGGGTGACTGCGAAGCCGATATCGGACGTTTTGTGGCCATGCTGTGCGGCCCCGATTCTGCCTACGTCAACGGCCAGAGCATTGGGCTGGACGGCGGCCAGGCCTTCCTGGGCTGATCGGGGAGAATAGAAAGTGGAATCCACATTCTCGGCCGACAGCACGACCGATGAGGTCATGCAGGGAATCGACCTGCATGGCCAGTGTGCCCTGATCACGGGCGCCTCGTCTGGTCTGGGTGTAGAAACCGCCCGCAGCCTGGCCCGGGGCGGGGCGACGGTAATAATGGCTGCCCGTGATGAGCGGAAGACCCGTGCAGCCATGGCAGGCATCCTGCAGGAGTTACCGGGTGCGGAGTTGATTTTCATGCCGCTGGATCTCTCTGATCCTGCCAGTATTCTCCAGTGCGCCGAGAGCATAAGGAGCTCCCGGCCGCGCCTGGAACTGTTGATCAACAATGCGGGTGTCATGGCCTGTCCACTGCGGCGCACTGCCCAGGGCTGGGAGTGGCAACTGGCTGTCAACCATATCGGGCATTTTCTGCTTGCGGGCGAATTGGTGCCGACATTGCTGCAGGCCCCCTCTCCCAGGGTTGTCAATCTCACCTCCGGTGGCCACCAGTTTGCAGCGGTAGATTTTGAAGACCCTCACTTTCAGCACCGCCCCTACGACAGGTGGCTCGCCTACGGACAATCCAAGACCGCAAACATCTGGCATGCCTTGGGCCTTTTTGAACGCCTGGGCGACCGCGGGCTGAGTGCCTTTGCGGTACACCCCGGTGCCGTTCACACGGAACTCGGCCGACACATGTCGGCAGAGGAGCTCCAGGGATTGCAGGATGGGTCGGATGATGCTCCCGGGCTCACATTCAAGTCGATACCCCAGGGGGCGGCAACCACCGTCTGGGCGGCCACCAGCGCAGCACTCAGCGGCAGGGGCGGCCTGTACCTGGAAGACTGCGGTATCGGCTCGCCAGTTCAGGGAGAGGGGCTTTCGACCAGTGGCTATGCACCCTGGGCGCTTGATCGCGAGCGCGCGGACGTACTCTGGCGACTTTCAGAAGAATGGCTGGGCAAGCGGTTCGCCTGGTAGACCGGAGGCAGCTACTCCCGTTGTCCGCTCGCCGGCAGAGTCACGATTTCTCTTCTATACTGGTCTTACTCAACCCAACAACCTGACGCTTCCCCGCTCGCCGCCAGGGCAGGCGCAGCCACGTGCACCTGCAGATTCGCGGTCAGTGGGGGGTTGGGAAACTTCGCAACCGCAGGACTGTGAGGATGGCCAGCAAGGAGACAGGCAGGAACAGCAAACCACTGGTATTGATCACCGGCGCGGCCGGAGATATCGGCACCACACTGACCCGGGCACTGAAATCCGCCTATCGCGTGATCGGGCTGGATATCGTGGAGGCACAGGAAGCTGACGCCAGCTTTGAATTTGATCTGACCTCGGCGGATTCCGTGCAGCTGGCGCTGAAGCACGTTGCCGACCAGTACGGCACCGAAGTGGCTGCAGTGGTTCACCTGGCGGCCTACTTCGATTTTTCCGGCGAGGAGTCGCCGCTGTATGAGGCCGTCAACCTGGAGGGCACCCGCAATCTGCTCAGGGCGCTGCGCGACTTTGCCGTGGACCGGTTTGTATACTCAAGCACCATGCTGGTCCACCGGCCGGGCGTGCCGGGCGAGAAGATCACCGAGGACACGCCCATCGAGCCCGGCTGGATCTATCCGCGTTCCAAGGCGGAGACCGAGGACATCATCCGCGAGGAAGCCGGCGACATGCCCTTCACGCTGCTGCGGCTGGCGGGGGTCTATGACGAACACAGCTGCGTGCCCACCCTGGCACACCAGATCGCGCGCATCTACGAGCGCACCCTGAAGAGCCACCTCTACGCCGGCAACACCGGCGTCGGCCAGGCGTTCCTCCACAAGCAGGACATGATGGATGCGTTCCGGCGCACTATCGACAGACGCCGCGAGCTGCCGCAGGAGGGGGCGATCCTGATCGGGGAGGAGCGCTGTGACAGCTATGAAGCCATTCAGAATCGTGTCGGCGAATTGCTGCACGGCAAGGAGGAGTGGAAGACTATCAGCGTCCCCGCGCCAGTCGCCAAGGCCGGTGCCTGGGCGGAAGCCAGGGCGGAGCCCCTGGTGCCGGATGATTTTGACAAGGGCGAAAAGCCCTTCATCCGCCCCTTTATGGTCGACCTGGCCAACGACCATTATGAACTGGATACCAGTCTCGCACGTGACCTGCTGGATTGGCAGCCGCGGCACCAGCTGTTTGATGTGCTGGCAACGCTGGTGGAGAACCTGAAAAAGGACCCCGAGGGCTGGTACCAGGCCAATGGCATCACACCGCCGGACTGGATGGAGGAGGCCGACGAGCTTGGCCACAATCCGGATCGTCTGCTGGCACGACACAACGAGCGCTACCGCGAGCAGCATCGCCAGACCCAGTGGGCGCACTACCTCAACATGGGGCTTGGCGCCTGGCTGGTCACATCGCCACCGGCACTCGGCTACGCCGGTACCTGGTTGGCCTATAGCGACGGGCTGGCGGGTCTGGCACTGTTCGTCTTTGCGGGTATATCGCTGTCCTGGCGTCATGGCTGGGCGCGCTGGGTGTGCGCACTGGTGGGCGTGTGGCTGCTGTTTGCGCCGCTGGTGTTCTGGACGGCAAGTGCGGCGGGCTACCTCAATGGCACGCTGACCGGGCTGCTGGCCATCGGCCTGTCGGCCCTGGTGCGGCCGGCGCCGGGAATATCCCCGGTGGCGGAACACACCGGTCCCACCACGCCTCCCGGCTGGGACAATAACCCGTCGAGCTGGTACCAGCGCTTCCCCATTATTCTGCTGGCGCTGGTGGGCTTCTGTATCTCCCGCTACCTGGCGGCCTATCAACTCGGCCATATCGATGCCGTCTGGGAGCCGTTCTTTGCCGGCACCGGTATCGCAGGCAAGAATGGCACCGAGGAAATCATCACTTCCGATTTGTCCGAGGCCTGGCCCATTCCCGACGCGGGCCTGGGCGGTATCGTCTACGCCCTGGAGATCATGCTGGGCCTGCTCGGTGGCACCCGTCGCTGGCGCACAATGCCCTGGGTGGTGGCTTCGTTCGGCGTGTTGATCGTTCCCCTGGGGGTGGTGTCCATTACCTTTATCATTATCCAGCCGATTCTGATCGGCACCTGGTGCACCCTGTGCCTGATCGGCGCCGCGGCGATGCTGCTGCAGATCGCCTACGCCTTCAACGAGCTCGTGGCCACCGGCGGGTTCCTGTTGCGCCGGCACCGGGCCGGGGCGCCGGTGCTCAAAGTCTTCTTCACGGGCGATACCGACGAGGGTCGCAGCGAAGCGGAGGATGACAGCTTCCAGCAGTGCCCCCCCGGGTCCCTGCTGCGTGAGTCCTTTACCACCGGTGTGAACCTGCCCTGGAACCTGGCGCTGTGTATCCTGATCGGCGCCTGGCTGATGTTGACCCGGGTCACCCTGGGCGCGGAGGGCGGCATGGCGGACTGGGACCACTTCGTGGGCGCGATGGTGATAGCCATAGCCGTGATCGCCATGGCGGGTGCCGCCAGGCCGGTGCGCTGGCTGCTGCTTCCCCTGGCTGCGGTTCTGCTGGTGACGCCATGGGTTTACGGTGTGGCAATGCCGGCCCTGGTCGCGAGCCTGCTCTGCGCCCTTGCGCTTTTCGGCCTGAGCCTGCGGCGCGGCCCGGTTCCCGGGCAGTATGGTGAATGGAACCGGCTGCTGGTGTAGCGGTTGGCCGCTATCGCGATTTGAAATCGGCGCACATGTCTACTAGGGTGTAGAAACAAGGTTGACATCGCAGATGTGGTGCGAGTGACCGAGTTCTGCCCGCTCTCCGCACCGGGCGGGTGCTCTGGCAGTAGCCCGGACGCCTCTCCCCAGCCTTTTTGAAACGCCGTCCTTCAACAAAGGGCAGCAGCCCAAGGGTTGCCGCTCTGCATGCGGCTTTCCACACTCACCTTGAAGCTTGACACTGCAAAAGGAGATTGTGATGAATGTTCAAGAAGTCATGACCAAGAATGTCGAATATATTCCCGCCAATACCACCTTGCATGAGGCCGCCAGGATGATGCGTGACCTGGACTGCGGGTTTCTTCCCATTGGCGATGATAGCAATGACAAATTGCGCGGAGTGGTGACGGACAGGGATATCCTGATCCGTGGAATTGCTGATGGCAAGGACCCGAACAGTACCACCATTGACGCCGTGAAGACGGACAAGGTGCTCTATTGCTTCCAGGATGACAGCCTTGAAACTGTCGCCAGGAATATGGGTGGGCAGCAGATCTACCGCCTGGTTGTACTGGACAATCCTGACAGCAAGCGTCTCTGCGGCGTCATCAGCCTGGGTGACATTGCCCGCCAGCGTATGGATAAACTTGCCGGAGAAACCGCGACAAGTATCGCGGCCTGACAGCGCGCAGGATTGACGCGCGTGGCCCTCGAGGCCACTGACAAGTCAAGGGCAGGGTTCTATGCCAGTCGCTGTGGATACTTGGTTGGCCTGGCACCCTGTCACATCTCATAGGCGGCGTTGGCCTTGCGACTGAAGGAGCGTCCCTCGGCTTTTTCCAGTTGAATGATGTCCCGCAGCAACTCTTCACCTTCGGTTGCGGGAATCTTTTGACTCGCGCCCTCCAGCAGCCCGATCAAGTAGCCGTGTAGCTCATCGCCCAGGCGACCGATCTGCTCCAGGCTGATTTCATTGGCTTCCGGGGTGATGGAATCGATAAATGCCTGCGGCTCCTGTTCACGGGTATATTGCAGTCGGGTGTCGAGGATGTCGTCGTCTGCCCGCTCGACCATTTCCTCCAGCAAGTTCGCCATGCGTGCTTCATTGTCCGCCATCTGCTGCAGCAGTTGTTCGTGGCGAGGGTCGCTGGTCTTGCGCAGCATCGAATGGTAGAGAGGCGCACTCAGGTGATGGACTTCGATGGCATTGTCGATCAGGTGACCCAGGGAATTGAAAGTGCCGGTCATGTCGTTCGCTCCTGTTGCCATGATTGACGGTACGCTGAAACATCAGTGTGGCCCATGTGCCGAAAGACGTCCAGACAGCTGCAATCGAGGTATCCGGATCAAGGTACCTGCCAAGGGGCGTAGCCTGATAAAATACTGGATCTATTCGCCCAAGGTCTCCCACCATGTCGCTGGCAGATACCCTCCGCCTGCTCCTGCTTTCCTCGCTGTGGGGATTCTCCTTTATCTTCATGCGCGTGGCGGCGCCAGAGTTCGGTGCGGTCAGTCTGATTCTGTTGCGCATGGCGCTGGGGGCGCTATTGCTGGTGCCGTTGCTGCTCAAGCGTGAATACGTGCGCCTGCTGCGTCAGAACCTGGGGCCCCTGTTTGTGCTGGGCCTGACCACCGCGGCGCTGCCCTATACCCTGCTGGCCCTGGCAACCATGCGGCTGGAGGCTGGCTTTACCTCGCTTATCAATGCGGCCACGCCCATAGCGACGGCCCTGATCGGCGCGGCGTTCTTTGCTACGCCGATCCTGCGCCAGCAGGTTCTCGGTCTTACCCTGGCCTTGATTGGGGTGGCGGTGCTGTCCGGGGGGCGACTGGATTTCAGCACCGGTGGCGATGGCTGGTTTATCCTGTCCGCATTGGGCGCCACCTTGTGCTACGGCTTTGGTGGCAACTATTCCCGCACCCGCCTCTCCCACCTGCCGAGCCGGGTGCTGGCTGCCGGCAGTTGTGCGGTAGCGGCGCTGGTGTTGACGATCCCCGGCCTGCTGCTCTGGCCGGAAGCGCCGGTCAGTGACGTTGCCTGGGGTTCGGCACTGGGCCTGGCGGCCCTGAGCACCGCCGCGGCGCTGCTGCTGTACTTCAAGGTGCTGGCCAGCGCCGGCGCCACCGCGGCTTCCACCGTGACCATGCTGGTGCCGGTCAGTGCCCTGGCCTGGGGCGTCGTGCTGCTGGGCGAAACCATCAGCCTGCAGGTACTTGTGGGCATGGTGGTCACCCTGCTGGGTACCGGGATTGCGACCGGGGTGGTGCGCTTGCGACGAGAGCGGACTTTGCCTCTGTAAGCGCGGTCCAGGTGGGAGCGCAGTCCCTGCGCGATCGCCCGCGGACAAGGTGAATGGCCGCCCCGCGGACAGAGAGGGTGGCCTGGGCCACAAGGTGAATGGCCGCCCCGCGGACAGAGAGGGTGGCCTGGGCCAGCGGGCTCCTACGCAGTATGGTTAGCTCACCCCGCGCGCCTGGTCCCCCCAATAGCGCGCCCGCACGGCCTTCTTGTCCGGCTTGCCCACCGGAGTCAGCGGGATGGCATCGACGAAGTCCACGGTCTTGGGCGCCTGCACTGAGCCCTTGGCCTCCTTCACCTGTTGCTTCAGGGCGGCGGCCAGGCTCTCGTCCGCGGTGATGCCGGGCTTGACCACCACCACCGCCTTCACCGCCTCGCCCCACTGCTCGTCGGGCACCCCGATCACCACCACCTGCTGCACGGCGTCGTGCCGCGACAGCACATCCTCCACTTCCCGCGGGTAGACGTTGAAGCCTCCGGTCACGATCATGTCCTTGGTGCGGTCGACAATGTGCAGGAAACCGTCTTCATCCAGCCGGCCCACATCCCCGGTGTGCAGCCAGCCGCCGGCAAAGGCTTCGGCGGTGGCTTCGGGCATGTCCTTGTAGCCGCTCATCACCAGCGGCCCGCGCACACAGATTTCCCCTGGCTCGCCGGCGGGCACGGGATTGCCGTCGCCGTCCAGTAGTTCGAGGTGCACCCAGGGCGAGGGCCGGCCGCAGGCCGCCAGCCGCTCGGGCTTGTTCAGGTCGTGTTCGCCGCGGCGCATGTTGGCGATCACCATGGGTGCCTCGGACTGGCCGAAGAACTGGTAGAACACCGGCCCCCACATCTCGATGGCCTGCTGCAGGCGCGCCGGGCTCATGGGCGAGGCGCCGTAGAAGATGGATTCCATGCTCGACATGTCCGCGGTTTTGGCCCGCGGCGAATCCAGCAGGAAGTACAGCATCACCGGCACCAGCATGGTCGCGGTGATGCGGTGCTGCTCAATCATGTCGAAGAAGCCGTCGGGGCTGAAGCCCTGCATCACGTAGAAAGCGCCGCCCTTCTGCAGCACCGGGATGAAGAAGGCTGCCGCCGCGTGGGACAGGGGCGTGGCGATCAACATCCGCAGGTCCTCGGGGAATTCCCACTCCGCCAGCTGGATCTGGGTCATGTAGCTGGTGACCCGGTAGCTGCTCATCACCCCCTTGGGCTTGCCGGTGGTGCCGCCGGTGAAATTGACCGAGGCGATGTCCTCCGGGTTCACGTCCGGCGCCACCAGCGGCAGGGGCGCGAAGCCGTCCGCCAGTTCCAGATAGTCGATGCCGCTGTCGCTGGGGCCGAAGGCCAGCAGGTGCTTCACCCCCGGGACCCGCTTTTGCAGGGCACCGGCGTGGGCATCGAAAGCCGTCGGGTCGAAAACCAGGGCGTCTATCTCAGCCGCCTCCAGCACGTAGGCGTGGTCCTCCAGCGAACCCAGCGGGTGCAGCGGCGTACCTATGCAGCCCGCCAATTGCATCGCGGCAATGTTGGACAGCACCTCGGGGCGGTTGCCGGAAATCACCGCCACCCGGCTGCCACGGCCCAGGCCCAGGGACTGCAGGGCCTGCACCAGCTGGCTGGTGCGCTCTCGCACTTCGCGGTAGGTGGCGACCTTGTCGCCCAGGAACAGGCAGGGCTGGTCGTGGTAGCGGTTCAGGCCCTCGATCAGCAGGTGTGGCATCAGGGGCGGGTGGTAAAGCGCATTGTTATCCATTTTGTTGTTGCTCCTGACAGTGATTATTGCGGGTCGACGCAGAGACCGCGGGCGAGGGCAGTGAACATGTCTGCCACGCCGCGTTTGCTGAGGGCGGCGTCCACCACCATGCTGGAGCCATGGAAAGTGCCGGGATAGCAGTGGATTTCGGCGGACACGCCGGCGGCCAGCAAGCGCTGGGCGTAGATCAGGGCTTCATCGCGCAACGGGTCGAACTCCATGGCGGTGACGCAGGCGGGGGGCAGGCCGGCGAGGTTCTGTTCCCGGGCCGGGGCGGCCAGCGCGGGGACATTGTCGGCGCCGCGCTGGTAGTTGCTGCCCAGGTAATAGTCCCAACTTTGTTCGGCGTTGGGCCGGTGCCAGATCGGGGTGTCGGTGAAGGCCGTCATGCTGGGGGTGTCGAGCCGGTCATCCAGTACCGGAATGGACAGGAACTGGTAGCACAGGGCCGGGCCGCCGCGTTCCCGGGTCGCCAGGGTCGTGGCCGCGGCCAGGCAGGCGCCGGCACTCTGGCCCATGATGCCGAGGCGGCGGGCGTCAATGCCGAGGCTGTCGCGCTGGGCGTGGGTCCAGCAGAGGGCCGCGTAGCAGTCCTCCAGCGGGCCCGGAAAAGCCGTTTCCGGGGACAACCGGTAGTCCACCGACACCACCACAATGCCCAGGTTGCGGCACAGGGCGACGCAGCTCGCGTGCTCGCTCTCCAGGTTGCCGAAGACAAAGCCGCCACCGTGCATGTAGATCAATCCGGGCAGCGCGGCGCTGGCATTCGCGGGCTGGTACACGCGCACCGGTACCTCGGGGTCGCCGGCCGCGCCGGGAATGTTGTGATCGGTGATGTTGAGGCCGCTGGTATCCAGCTCTGCATTGCCCGGTGCCACCATGGCGTCCATGGTGGCGCGCATCACCTGTGGCTCCTTCAGGTCGAAGGGTGGCAGCAGGTCGAGGATCGGGCGCAGTTCGGGGTCTATGTTGTATTTCATTCGATGGGCTCCGCACTTACGAGTATTAGTGTGCCCATTGTCGGATGTCAGGCACGGGGTGTCACGCCCCGGCGTTGAGGAGAGGTCCAAGTATAAATACTGGCTGTGTATTTGACGGGCCGCGCAGGTCGGGCCGCGCAGGACGGGCCGCGCAGGCCGCGCAGGCTCAGTCCCGATAGAGAATATTGGTCACCGCGATGCGGGTGGTCAGGCAGGGATGTTCCTCGGCGCGAACGTGAGCCTGCTCGATGACCGCGTGCCCGCTGACGACGCGGCCGAAAGCAGCGAATCCCTGGCCGTCATGGTGCCGGTTGCCGCCGAAATCGAGTGCCGGCTCCCGCTGCAGGCAGACAAAGAAACTGCCGTAGACCTCTCCGGGCTCGAAGCGGGCGGTGGATACTACCCAGCGTTCATGATGCAGGGCGGTCAGCCCGGTGTGCTCATGCCTGATCCGGGTCCGTTGCTCATCCATCCCGGCGCGAGTGCCAACCTGCACCACGTCAATCGGACTGGTATCGTCGCCGCCGTGCTTGCTGGTCGAGACAATCCGGAAGATGCTGCCATTGCGAAAGGCCCCGTTGCGGGCGAGCGCGGCAAAGTAGTTGCAGGTCACCGGCGCTGCGTCCGGTCGCAACAGTACGCGGAAATCGCCCAGCTCGGTTGCGACTTCTAGAAACGCCACCTTGTTGACTGCTACGCGACGGGCAGCAGGACTGGCGTCCCGACCCAGAGAATCGTCGCTGTATTCTTGCTCTTGTTGACAATGTTGTGGCCGAGCTGGGTGTTCATGTGCACACAGTCCCCCGCCTTCAGACTGAACACCTTGTCGTCGATGAGTTGCTCCACCCGGCCCTTGATGATGTAGAAGATATCCTCCCCCTCCTCCCGGTGAACCGTCGGCAGTTCAACGCCGGGCGGGATATCCATCAGCAGCGCGCTCATTCGCTGGTTCGGGATTGACGCATTCAGTACGCGGTAGGTGATCGGAGAGTCAATGTTCAGGTACTGCGGGTCACTGCCCTTGCTGACCAGTTCTGCCGGTACCGGCGGTGATATGAAGTAGTGAATGTCTGTGCCGAGTGCACGTGCAATGTTGATCAGGGAAACGATTGACGGTGTCGCCTTGCCGCGCTCCGCCTGCGACAGGAAGGCCGCAGACAGCTCTGCCTTTTCCGCCAGCTCCTGCAGGGTGAGCTTCTGCTCCAGGCGCCTCGCCTTGAGCAGCCCACCCAGGGAGCGTTTCATCATTGAGTTCTTTTTCTTTTCCACGTGAGTGTCCTCGAACAGCGTCTAGGAAGTGTACCCGAGGAAAAGATTTTGTCAAAAAATATTGACATACTTAAAATTTTAACCCATTTTTAAAGCAACACAAATCGGCTATGGGATCTGGGGAGAAGGGCAAATGAAGAAAATACCGGGTAATGGATTGACGCGTACATGCGCGCTGCTGATGGCATTTCCAGTCGCCCCGCTGGCTCTGGCCCAGGCCGGGAAGCCCGAGGGCGCGATGGTGCTGGAGGAAGTCACCGTGACGGCCCGCCGCCGCGACGAGAGCCTGCAGGAAGCGCCCTATGCGGTGACCGCGTTCACGGCGCAGGCCCTGAAGGACGCGAACGTGCAGCGCATGGAAGACTTTGTCGCCTTGACACCGAACGTGACGCTCGCGACCTCGCAGGGAATCGGGACCAGCTTTCTCAGCATCCGCGGCCTGACCCAGGTGCGCAACGGCGAGGCGCCGGTCGCGACCATTATCGACGGCGTGCTGCAGTTCAGCGGCATCCAGTTTCGCCAGGAACTGTTCGATGTCGAGAGCGTGCAGGTGGTGAAGGGCCCCCAGGGTGCAATCTACGGACGCAATGCGACCGGTGGCGCCATCATTATCAATACCCGCCGCCCCACCAATGAGACCGAGGGTTACGTCAGTGCCGGCGCGGGTTCAGGTGACGAGTACTTGCTGGAGGGCTCTTACGGCGGGGCACTGATTGACGACCGGTTGTTTGCCCAGGTATCTGCCAGGCATATTGATCGCGACGGCTACCTGACCAACATTACCCGCAATGAGGAGGCGGACCGCTTCGAGGATTCAGTGCTGCGCGGACGCCTGATCTACGAGCCGACCGCGAATCTCACCATCGACCTGCGCGCCACGATGGCGCAGCACAAGGGCAGGGGTATTGGCTTCCAGTTCCAGGGCGTGGACCTGGCGCCGGACGGAATCACCGCGATTGGCTTCGGTACCGATACCGGGCCCATCGATGCCAACAATGTGCTGCCGGTGCGCGACAACAATGTCGACTACGGTGAGCGCGACATGTACGACCTCGCACTCAAGGTCGACTGGACCACTGACCTGGGTACGTTGATTTCAACGACCAGCTTTACCGATCTGGAGGAGTGGTCGGATTCCGACCAGTTCCCCTACACGGCCGCCATGAGCCCGCCGGAGCTGTTTGGCAATGATGGCACCCAGACCGGGTTTTTCGACATCGAGGCCTGGAGCCAGGAGCTCCGTTTCCGCTCGCCAGACGAGCAGCCTGTGCGCTGGGAAGTGGGTGTCTATTACCTGGAGTGGGACCGGTTTGTATCCCTGTCCACCGGGGTGGACACGGGCGCCGGGATCATTCGCCTGGAGCGCGAGCCGACTACTGATCCGCGCAATCCCTCTACCTCCTTTCTCGCTGACGACAACAGCAATACCGCCATGGCGGTGTTCGGTCAAACCAGTGTGGATATAGGCACTGATTTCGAACTGTCGCTGGCGCTGCGTTACGACGAAGAGGAGCGGGTGCAGGACGTATCGCCATTGCAGTTCCCCGCGGGCGTGCCGGGAGCGCGCAACAAGGAAACCTTCGACATGATCCAGCCGAAGGTCACCCTGCGCTATCAGCCATCGGATCAACACAACTGGTACGCCACCTGGGGACGGGGCTTTCGCAGCGGCCAGTTCAACCAGAACGGCATCTCCGACGTGGCGGCCTCTGTCGGTCTGGTCGGGCTCAGTGACGTGGTCGATCAGGAGGAATCCGAATCCTTTGAGGTGGGTTACAAGGGTCTCTACTTCAATGATCGCCTGCGCCTGATCGGCGCGGGTTTCGCCACCAAGGTCGAGGGCCAGCAGTTCTTCTCCTTCATCGGGGCGGTCAGCGCCCAGATCCTCACCAATATCGACGAAGTGCAATTGTACGGTGGGGAGCTCGAGCTGAACCTGCGGGCGACGGAGAATCTCGACCTGTACGCGTCCGTGGGCTACACCGACAGCGAGATCAAGGAGTATGTGGTTGATCCGGGCGTGGAAGGCAACGATGCACCGTATATCGCGGACACCACGTTCAACCTCGGCGGCCAGTATGAAGTGCCGTTGAACTTTGCCAACCTGAACCTGTTTGCCCGGGTCGATTACGAGCGCCGCGGCGAGCAGTACTGGGATGTGCAGAACTCGACGGCGCGCGATCCGCTGGATTTCCTCAGCCTGCGCATTGGCGTCACCGACGCCGATGACAAGTGGTCCGCGATCTGGCAGGTGCAGAACGCGCTCGACGAGGAATACAACTCGGAGTGGGTGGCAGGGGGCTTCTCCGCACGGGCACCGGGCAAAATCTGGAACCTTCGACTCAGGTATAACTTCTAATCATGACCAAATATCATGTTTCAGCTGACATCGGTGGTACCTTCACCGACATCGTGATCGAGCCCTCGGATGGACCGGTCTTCGTCAACAAGGTCCCGACCACGCGGGAAAATCCGGCCCTGGGCGTGATTAACGGCATCAAGGATGTGGTGCCCGATCTCGCCGATGTCGAGTACTTCGTGCACGGCACCACGGTGGGGCTCAACGCCTTTCTGGAGCGCCGCGGCGAGCGTGTGCTGCTGGTGGCTACCGCGGGCGCGGGCGACAGCTATGTGATCGCCCGTGGCAACCGCAATGCGCTTTACGACCTGCGCTACAGCAAGCCGGCGCAGCTGGTGCCGCGCCGGGACGTGCATGAGGTGCGCGGCCGTCTGGCCTGGGATGGCCGCGAGATCGAGCCCCTGAACGAGGCAGATTTCCAGCCGATCATAGACAAGGTCAAGGCGGAGCAGATCAACGCGGTGGCCGTGTGCCTGTTGCACAGCTACGCCTATCCCGTGCATGAGGTGCGAGCCCGGGAAATCCTGCGGGCAGCGCTGCCCGGGGTGTCGATCTCGCTTTCACACGATGTGGCGCGGGAGTGGCGCGAGTACGAGCGGGCGTCCTCGGCGGTCATGAACGCCTACGTGGCGCCGGTGGTCGAGCGCTATCTGCTGAGCCTGCAGGAGCAGCTGCGCGAGCGCGGCATGCGTGCTGGCGTGCATATCATGCAGTCCAGCGGCGGCGTTACCACGGCCGATACCGCGCGCGAAAAGCCGGTCTTCACCCTGCTCTCGGGGCCGGTGGGTGGCACTATCGCCGGCGCTTCGCTGGCCAAGCGCGCCGGGCGTCCCAACCTGCTGTGTGTCGATATGGGTGGCACCTCCTTTGACCTCAGCCTGGTAGTCGATGGCGAGGCCAGCACCACCCTTGAGACCGAGCTGGAGGGCTTGCCCCTGCTGATGTCGATCGTGGATATCCAGACCATCGGTACCGGTGGCGGCTCGGTCGCCTGGCTGGACGATGACGCGGTCCGGGTGGGGCCCCGCAGCGCCGGCTCCGTACCCGGCCCGGCCTGCTATGGCAATGGCGGCACCGAGCCCACGGTCACTGATGCCAATCTCTACCTGGGTCGCCTGGGCGCAAAGTCCCTGCTCAGTGGCGAGATGTCACTGGATGCCGCGGCTGCGAGTGAGGCGATCGAGTCGCTGGCCCGGCGCGCGGGCATGGAGCCGCCGGCTTTTGCCGAGGGCATTCTGGCGATTTCCAACGCCGCCATGGCCGATGCCATGCGCACCATCACGGTCAGCGAGGGCGTGGACCCGCGCGACTTCACCCTGGTCGCCTTTGGCGGCGCCGGCCCGATGGCAGCGGTGTTCCTGGCCGAGGAGCTGGATATCCGGGAAGTCCTGATTCCGCGCTTCCCGGGTACGTTTTCCGCCTGGGGCATGCTGCAGACCGACCTGCGCCACGACCTCACCCTGAGCTTCTTCCGGCCCGCGGCGACAGTCACGCCCGAGGAACTCGAGAGCCTGTTTGCCGAGCTGGAAACCGAAGGGCGGGAAGCGGTGGAGCAGGAGGGCATCTCCGGCGACCGCGTGTCCTTCCTGCGCTCTGCCGACATGCGCTACTCGGGCCAGGAATACACCATCAACATCGCCTTGCCGGCAGAGCTGGATATCGCCGCGCTCAGCGCGCGGTTTCACGATACCCACAAGCAGCGCCACGGCCATTCCAGCCCCGAAGCGCCGATTGAATTTGTCAATCTGCGGCTGGCGGCGATCGGCGCGATCGGCAAGTACGACGAGCATCCGCACACGGTCACCGGCGACGGCAGCGATGCCGTGATCGGGCAGCGCGAGGCGGTATTCCGCGGCGCCACCCTCGGCACCCAGGTACTGCGGCGCGACCGCCTGCCCGTGGGCTATGAGCTCACCGGCCCTGCCATCATCGAGGAGCAGAGCGCGACCACGGTACTGCCGGACGGCTGGCAGCTGCGGGTCGACGAGGAGAGCAACCTGATACTGACCCGAGGAGCCGCAGCATGAGCACGGTAGATCCGATCACCACGGAAATCATCCGCAATGCCTTTATCGCCATTGCCAGCGACATGAACGCCACGCTGATTCGCAGCGCGTTCACCCCGGTGATCTACGAGGGCAAGGACTGCTCGGTGGCGCTGATCGACGAGAACGGTGAAGTCCTCGGCCAGTCCCTCGGTCTGCCGCTGTTTCTGGGCAACCTGGAGATCTGCGTCAAGATCATGGCGGAGCGCTACGGCTGGGACTATTTCAAGGAAGGGGACGTGTTCTACATGAACGACTCCTACATGACCGGCACCCACCTCAACGACTCCACCATCATCATGCCGATATTCTGGCGCGGCACCCGGGTGGGCTTCGCCGCCTCGCGCGCGCACTGGCTGGACGTGGGTGCCAAGGATCCGGGCACCCCGGTGGACTCCCACGAGATCTACCAGGAAGGCACGCGCTGGGGGCCGACCCGGCTCTACGATGGGGGCCAGCCGCGACACGATGTGATTGAACTGCTGCGCCTCAACAGCCGCTTTGGCGATGCCACCATCGGTGACCTCAACGCGCAGATCGCCGCCGGCCGCACCGGCGAGCAGCGGCTGCAGGCCCTGTTCGACCGCTTTGGCGCCGATGCCATCCGCGCCGCCCGGGACGAAATCTACAAGCAGACCGAGGCCAAGGAACGCGAGGCCATTCTCGCCCTGCCCGATGGCGAGTACAGCGCCGAGGGCACCATCGACGATGACGGCCTGGGCAACGGTCCGCTGGGGGTGAAGCTCACGGTGCGCATCGCCGGCGATGGCATGACCGTCGACCTCGCCGGGTCGGCGCCGCAGGCCACCGGCCCGGTCAACTGCGGGCTCACCCAGACCGTGGCCGCGGCGCGCGTGGCCTACAAACTGCTGATCTGCTCCGAGGTGTCGCCCAACGGCGGTTCTTTCCGGGCGCTGGATGTGCAGGCGCCGCCGCGCTCGATCTTCCACGCCCAGGAGCCCGCGCCCTGTGGCTGGTATTTCACCCCGCTGGGCCTGCTCATCGACCTGATCGTGAAGGCGCTGGCCCCGGTACTGCCGGACAAGGCCGCGGGCGCCCACTACGGCGACTCCATGGTCATTACCATTGCCGGACAGGATCCGCGCAACGACGACGACTTTTTCCTGATGATCGAGCCCACCACCGGCGGCTGGGGTGCCTTCAACGGCGGCGATGGCGCCAACTCCCTGATCAACAACGTCAATGGCAGCTTCAAGGATTTGCCGATCGAGATATTCGAGAGCAAGTACCCGCTGCGCATACTCAGCTACGGCATTCGCCAGGACTCCGGCGGCGCCGGCAAATACCGCGGCGGCAACGGCACTTATCGCGAGTACCTGGTGGAGTCCGACGCGTCGCTGTGGCTCTGGTTCGAGCGCTCGGATACCCCGGCCTGGGGCCTGTTCGGCGGCGGCTCCGGTGCTCCCCCCACGGTCCTGATCCAGCGTCCCGGGCAGGAAACCCTGGAGCGGCTGAAAGCCAATGACATCAAGATGCCACCCGGCACCGTGATCAAGTCGATGACGGGCGGTGGTGGTGGCTACGGCGATCCGCGGGAGCGTGACCCGAACAGTGTGCAGGAAGACCTGCTGGACGGCTTTATTTCGCCCGAGCATGCCAGCGCGGTCTATGGGGTCAGCGCGGAAGCATCGGGCCGGTAACCGTGTCCACGCCGGAGGTCGGTGCAGGGGATACCCTGTCCGGGGTGCATATTGCGCTGGTGATTATCGGCGGCACCATCGGCATGGCCGTATTCCTGGTGTCGGCCCAGATCGGCGGGTCGCTCGGTCTGCAGCGCGCCGCCTGGGCCTTTGTGGCCGGCTGCCTGATTCTTGCGGTCATGGGATCCCTGACCTCCCATGTTGGCGCCACTACCCGCTGCACCACCTACCAGCTGTGCACGCAGGCTTTCGGTGGTGCCGGCGCCCAGCTGGTCAACACCGTGATCGCGCTGTCGTTGATCGGCTGGTTTGCAGTGATCAGCAATACCCTGGGTTCGCTGTCGGACTTTGTTTTCTCGCGCCTTTATGGCTGGCAGCTGCCAGTGCCGGTCTACATCGCCGTCAGCAGTACGGCGATAGTGCTGGTCACCGTTACCGGGTTTCGCGGCATCGACAGGATAGCCCTGTGGATGACGCCGGCCATGCTGTTGCTGGTCCTCTATGCGGCCATGGGCAGCGTCGACCAGGTCGCGCACTGGGACCGCCCTGTTGCGGGCGCCACGGCGATGAGTTTCTCTGCGGCCGTCTCCGCGGTGGTGGGGTCGTACATCGCGGGGGTGATCATCCAGCCCGATTACAGCCGCTTTGCTCGCAGTGCGGGCCACGCCGTGGGCGCTGCCTTTGTGGCGCTCGGGGTCAGTTTTCCCGTGGTGATGTTTCTCGCGGCCATTCCCGGTTCGGCACTGAGTCATGTGGACCTGCGCGGCCTGCTGTTGGCCATGGGGGTCGGCCTGCCGGCGTTCACCCTGCTGTTCCTGGGAGCCTGGTCTTCGAACGTCCTCTGCCTGTATTCCTCCAGCCTCTCCATGTCCACGGTGATCCGGCGGGCGACCTACTGGAAGGTGGTGGTTACCATCGGTGTGCTGGGCACCCTGCTGGCGATGGTGGACGCGCAGACCTATCTGGTGAGCTTCCTGGTGCTGCTGGGAATAACCATTCCGCCGGTGGGTGCCATTTATCTGGTGGAAGCATTGCTGCTGACGCGGAGGCCGCAGGCACTGGCCGTTGCCAACGATGCCTCCGCCCTGTCGCCGCCAACGCAATGGCGGGCGGTCCTCGCCTGGGCACTGGCCACAGGGTTCGGCTTTGGCGTCCAGAACGAGCTGCTGGCGATCACCGGCGTCTCATCCATCGATGCCATCCTGGTGTCGGCGGTGGTTTTCCTGCTGCTCAATCGCCGGCGCATCACACTTTTTTCCACGGGAGATCAAACCTATGCATAAGGCCTGGGTAATGCACGACTACAGCGGTTTCGAAGGACTCCGTCTGGAGCAGTTCCCCGACGAGGACCCCGGCCCGGGCGAGGTCCGGCTGCGCATCGAGGCCTTCGCCCTGAACTGGGGCGACATGGACCTGATGGAGGACCGGTACTCTTACAGCTTCTCCAGCTTCCCCGCCAGGATCGGCATGGAAGCCGCGGGCATCGTCGACGCGGTGGGTCCAGGCGTGGAGGGCATTGAAGTCGGGGCTCGCTACAGCGCTCTGCCGCACTTCTACGACAACCGCGGTGCCAGTGGCGAATCCCTGATTGTCAGCGCACGCTACCTGACCCCGGCACCACCCAGCTTGAGCGCAGTCGAAAGCGCGTCCATATGGATGCAGTACCTGACCGCCTATTACCCGGTGGTGGAGCTGGCCCGGGCGGCGCCCGGGCGGGTGATTCTGGTCACAGCGGCAACCAGCACCGCGGGCACCGCTGCCCTGGAGATCGGGCGCAAGTGCGGTGCCACCATGATCGGCACCACGCGTTACGAGTACAACCGTGCCTATCTGCAGGAGGCGGGTGCCGATCACGTGATTGTGACGGGCGCGTCCAATGAGGGATTCGCAGATGAGCTGAAGGCGCTGACCGATGGCCACGGTATCGATGCAGCCTACGACTCGATCGGCGGGGGACTGATGAAAGAGTACGTCGGCGCCCTGGCCAAGAATGCACGGATCTTTTTCTACGGCATGCTGGACAAGGACTTCCCGGAGATTCCCTACGCCGCACTGTTCCAGTCCAATGCCCTGTTCCAGGCTTACTCGGTGTTCAACTACATCGAGGATGACGAGATGTGCGCCAAGGGTATCGACTGGGTCAACAGCGCCCTGGCAGCGGGCGACATCTCACCGGTGATCGACCGTGTCTACCCGCTGGAGGAGTACGTGGAGGCCTGCCGCTACCTGAAGGAGCCCAGGCGTAGCCACGGCAAGGTGGTTATTGAAACCGGTATTGGCTGACTGGCCAGTTCGGGCCGCGGGTCGGGCCGCGCAGACTCAGGCCTGGCAATCAAGCACGATCTTGCCCGGCACCGTACCCGCGTCGATCAGGCGGTGCACCTCCGCCGCCTCCGCCAGTGGTCTCACCTCCGCCAGGGCCGGGTGCAGCCGTCCGTCCTTGAGCCACTGCAGCAAGGTCATGACGTCTTCCCGGAACTCTTCCGGGTTTTTCTCGCGCCGGGACTGGATATTGTAGAAGCCGGTCCGGCGCCCGTCCGGCAGGCAGCGCCAGAGGCCCAGCAGTTTGGCGAAGCCCCACAGCAGTCCCGGTATGGACTCCTCCCCGGTGGTTACCTGCAGGGCGCCGAAGCCCACCAGCTTGCCGCCTTTGGCCACACAGCGGTAGGAGCGGGACCAGTTGTGACCGCCGATAGTATCGAGGACTGCCTGCACACCCTTGCCTCCGGTGAGCCGCGAGATTTCCGCGACAAAATCCGTGTTGCGGTAATCGATGGGGATGGCGCCGAAGCTGCGCACCAGGTCGTGCTTGCCGGCGGAGGCGGTGCCGTAGGCAGTGAGCCCCAGCTCCCGCGTCAGTTCCAGCAGGGCCGTACCCACCGCACCCCCGGCGGCGTGGACCAGCACGCTGTCACCGGACTTGAGGCTGCACTCCCGGGTCAGCATCTGGTAGGCGGTGGTGTAGGAAAGGATCATGCACACCGCCTGCGCCGGGTCCAGGCCGGCGGGGCAGGGGATTACCCGTGCAGCGTCGGCCAGCAGGTACTGGGTGTAGCCACCGATCACCGGCATGTCTGCTACACAATCGCCGACCTGGAGCGTGTCCACGCCGCTGCCGATCGCATCCACCACCCCGAACCAGTCGTAGCCCGGGGTGAAGGGCGGCTTCTGCTTCACTCCGGGATACTGGCCGCGGCGAATAATGGTGTCGGTAAAGCCGGTGCCGGCGGTCAGCACCCGCACCCGCAGCTGGCCGGGGCCGGGCTCGGGCAGGGAGTTCTCGGTCACTAACTGCAGCTTGTCCGGGCCGCCGAAGGCGCTGAGCTGGATGTGCTGCCAGGAGGTGGAAGTCATGAATGCCGTGTCCTATCGATGGTTAGTCTCGCCTGCTGCGGAGTATTGCCCGCTGCGGTTGCTGTTGTCCAATGCAGCTTGGTCCTGCTAGATTGAGTCGATCTGGCCAACGGGACTTGCTATGGAAATCATTGATGTACATGAAGCCAGGTCCGGCCTCTGCCAAATGACCGCTGCATGACCACACTGCGCCAGACCAATCTCGCCCGCCTCGCCGGCCAGGAATTCGATGTGCTGGTGATCGGCGGTGGCATCAACGGCGCTGTTTCCGCCGCGGCCCTGGCCGGGCGCGGGGTCAAGGTGGCGCTGATCGAGCGCGATGACTTCGCCAGCGGAGTCAGCTCCCAGTCCTCCAACCTGGCCTGGGGCGGCATCAAGTACCTGGAGAGCTGGGAGTTCCTGCTGGTCAACAAGCTCTGCCGCTCCCGCAACAAGTTGATGCGCGCCTATCCTTCCACGGTGAAGGAGATCCGCTTTTTCACCACCATCCAGAAGGGTTTCCGCTGGCCGCCCTTCTTCATTTTTCTCGGCAGCCTGCTGTACTGGATCATGGGGCGCTTCAAGACTGCGCCGCCGAGGTACGTAAGTGCCCGCCAACTGGAGGCCAGCGAGCCGGTGATCAACACCGACAATGCCGCCGGCGGCCTGGAATACTCGGACTGCTACCTCTACGACAACGATGCCCGCTTCGTTTTCGGCTTCGTGCGCAAGGCCCTGGATTACGGCTGCGTGGCCGCCAACTACGTGGCCGCCACGGCCATGCACCGGGAGCGGGGGCGCTGGCTGGTCGAGGCGCGGGATACGCTCAGCGGCGAGACCTTTACCGTCGCGGCCAGGGCCCTGGTGAATGCCGCCGGCCCCTGGCTGGACCAGCTCAACCGCGACACCGGCGTGGACACCGCGCACCACCACCTGTTCTCCAAGGGCATTCACCTGATCGTGGACCGCGTGACCGACAACCGGCGCGTGCTGACCTTTTTCGCCAGCGACGGTCGCCTGTTCTTCCTCATCCCCATGGGCCCCCGCACTTGTGTCGGCACCACCGATACCCAGGTGGAGTCTCCTGAAGTGGGTGTGACTGACGAGGACCGCGATTTCGTGCTGGCGAACATCAACACCCTGCTGGACATGGATCCGCCCCTGACTCGCGACAGTATTATTGCCGAGCGCTGCGGCGTGCGCCCCCTGGCTGTGCGCGGCCACGGCGGCGTGGCCGACTGGGTGCAGCTGTCGCGCAAGCACGTGATCGAGGTGGATCGCGAGCGCCAGCACCTGAGCATCCTCGGCGGCAAGCTCACCGACTGCCTGAACGTGGGCGACGAGGTGGTGGCGGAACTGGCGAAGCTGGGTATTGCGGTGCCTGAGCCCGATGCCTGCTGGTACGGCGAACCACCGGCAGCCCTGCGCGAGGAGTACCTGCGCCAGGCGCGGCTGATGAACCTGGACGAACTCACCGACCCCTCCTCCTCGGAGCCTCTGAGCGAACGCTTCTGGCGCCGCTACGGCCAGTCGGCCTTCCACCTGCTGGAGCGTATCCGCGAGGACCGCAGTTGCGCCCGCCTGCTGATTGCCCGCGCCGAATACACCCGCTGCGAAATGGAGCTGACCGCGCAGCGGGAGATGGTGGTGAAGCTGGAGGACTTCATGCGCCGGCGCTCCAAGATCGAACTGGTGCTGCGCCCGGAAGAAATCGCCGGGGCGCCGGGCTTGCGGCGGGTGGCGGAGATACTTTTTGGCGCCGAGGCTGAGGGCAAGGTTGCGGAGTACCTGGCGAGGATGGGGGCATGAGCCATTCTAATCGAGTCGAATCGGGAACAGGGGCGCTGCTTCGCGCCATGGCGGCGTTTGCCGTAGTGGCTGCCATCTCCCTGCTCGGCATGACAGCCACTGCCGCGGGACCCTGTGAGGGAGAAGCGCACCGCCAATTCGATTTTTGGCTCGGTGAGTGGGAAGTCCGCACAGCCGATGGCACGCTCGCCGGCGTCAACAACATCTCCCGCGAGCATGGAGGCTGCGTGCTGCATGAGCGCTACTCCACCAGCCGTGGCTACAGTGGCGAAAGCCTCAATGTATTCGACCCGTCCCGCAAGGTCTGGCACCAGACCTGGGTCGACAACGCGGGTACCCTGCTGCTGCTGGAGGGCGGCCTTCGCGGCGAGAGCATGGTGCTCGAAGGTCAAACCACCGGCGCGGATGGCGAGATCATTCGGCACCGTATTACCTGGACCCCGAATGCCGATGGCAGCGTTCGCCAGCACTGGCAATCCGCCGACGCCGCCGGGAACTGGAGCACCGTGTTTGATGGCCGGTACACCAGGAACTAGCCCCACATTGAGGACGATTTTGTCCAGATTATTTGCCGCCATAACCGGGGCGATGAAATTTTTGCGCCAGCAGGTCCTCTAACACCGTGATCGTCATGGAAGCCCGAAAGGACCTGAGTCCAGGTGCCAGGGCAAACAGCAGGAGCAACACAATGAATGCGATGTCATTATTGAACCAGATCATGCAGCAGGCCAGTGGTGGCCAGGCGACAGGCCCCGGAGGCAATCCGGGCGGCACTGATCTGATGAACCAGCTCGGTTCCCAGCTCAAGGGTACAGGGGGTTCTGGCGGCGGCGGGATCGACATGAAAAGCCTGCTGGGTGGCGGTGCTCTCGGTCTGCTGCTGGGCTCGAAACGCGGTCGCAAGATGGGCGGGAAGGCGCTCAAGTACGGCGCCATCGCGGGTGTGGGCGCGCTGGCCTGGAAGGCCTACCAGAACCATCAGGCCAATGCTCACCAGGGTGCGCAAGTGCAAGGGACCGCCTACCAGCAGGGGCAGCCGCTGGAGCAGCTGCAGGGGCAGGCCCAGGAGCGGCGCGGCCTGGAAATCCTCCAGGCGATGATCATGGCGGCCCGTGCCGATGGTCACATCGATGGCAGCGAGCGCACCCTGCTGACGCAGGAAATTGAAAAACTGGGACCGGACGATGAGCTGCACGCCTGGATCCAGCAGCAGTTCGATGCGCCGCTGGATGCCACGGCATTGGCCCGCGCCGCCGACTCCCCCCAGGCCCGCCGGGAGATCTACCTGGTGAGCGCGGCGGTCATTGATGAGCAGAATCCCATGGAGCGCGCCTGGCTGGACCAGCTCGGTACCGCCCTGGAATTCGAGCCCGCCATGGCCAGGGAGCTTGAGCGGCAACTGCAGGGCAATGGCTGAAACCGCCGCCTGCGGTGCCTGGTGAAAACGCCCCGTTACTGGCTCCTGTTCCTGTCGCTGTGTGTTGCGGCGCTGCTGTTTTCACTGTGGCTGCGGGCCGGTACCGGTGCGGCACCGTTTGCCCTGCTGGAGGCGCTGACCGCACGGATCCAGGACTGGCGTCGAGACTCTTCGAATGTTGATCCAGACCTCCCGGGCAGCCTCGACGAGGCGTCGTCTTCGGCTGCCCACCAGACCCCGGCATCGTCCGTGTTTGACCACACGCTGGAAGACCAGCGGGCCTGTGCGCGGCCGCGAACAAAGTCACGGCGGGACACGGAGCGCCAGGTCTTCTACCGCTGGGTCGATGACAGCGGGCAAACCCACATGGCGGACCAACGTCCACAGGGGCGTATCGCGACGGTGCTGGATCTCGGCCGCGCGAAACAGGATTTCAGCTACGAGATAGTTGCCGAAGGCATCACCTTGCCGCAGAACTTCGAAGGGCAAGTCGCCGCAGGATCGAAGCGGATCTACGATATCTGGCACTTCTTCCTCGGCGAACAGCGCCTGCGGCAGTCACGCATTCGCCTGCTGATGGTCGGTGACCCCGCACGCTTTGACGCCTACTACGGCCCCATACCCATCGGGCGGGGCCCGGTCCAGGGCTTCTACCGGATGAACAACAACCAGGCGGTGGTGAAGGCCAATGCCAATGACCCGGCACGGAATCTGGCGGTGGCCTTGCACGAAGTCTCCCACCTGATAACGGCGAGTCATCTGGGTCCGACGCCGCCCTGGCTGACCGAGGGCCTTGCCGGGTATTTCGAAACACTTGAGGTCAGGGATCAGGCCGGGTTTGTCCACATAAACGAGGCGCACATGGCGCTGCTGCGCAGCACGACATTGCCGCCGCTTGCGGAATATTTCTCGATTGCCCGGGAGACATTCTATGGTCCCGACCGCAGCCTGCACTATGCCATCGCCTGGTCCCTGACGCACTTTCTGCTTGAGGGCGCCCCGGGGATGTATGCGCTGCAGCGTGTCATCCAGCAGGCAGAAGCCCGCTTTTGCCAGCCTTTTTCTGCCGTCGCCGAACTGGATGCCGCCTACCCCGGTGGGTTGCGGCGGCTGGAACGGGATTGGCTACAGTGGTTGGGGCGCAGCGCCAGTCGGGCAAGCTTGCACAAACTGGACTACGCTCCCAGGGTAGAAGCGCCTGGCGACAACCGCCACTGGTTGCCGCAAACGGCGCCAACCCGCAACTCAAGGAGCCTGTTATGCGCATAGCAAAAGACGACATCCCCGTCCGCATTGATGTTCCCGGTGCCACCGCCCGACAGCAAAGCGACTTTGGCGACGTGTCCGGGTACGGCAAGCTGGGGGCGGAATACTTTTCCTTCGGCGCCGGCACGGATATCACCGAACTGTTGCACGGCTTGGCTGGCGACAGTTGCCAGAGTCCGCATTGGGGCTATGTGGTTGCTGGTGCCATTACCGCGCTGTATTCCGACGGCAGTACGGAGACCTCCAGGACCGGCGACCTGTTCTACTGGCCTCCGGGACACAGCGTCAGGGCGGAAGATGACACCGACATCGTGATGTTCAGCCCCCAGGTGGAGCATTGCGCCGTCATTGATCACATCCGCAAGAAGGTCGGTCAGTAACGGGCAAGGCCTGGCAACAAGGTCGGCCCACACTGATATAATCCGCTACCGGGGGAACTCCATGGAACTGCTCGCCATCGCCGCATTTGCCTTTCTGGCAACTCATCTGGGAGTCTCCAGTACCCCGTTGCGGGGTGTGCTGGTCAGCGCCCTAGGGGAGGGGCTCTACCAGGGGCTCTATTCCCTGGTCGCCGTGGTGACACTGGGTCTGATGATCTACGCCTACGCGTCAGTGCCGCACCACGATTATCTCTGGCATCCCTCGCGGGGGCTGCACCTGGCCGCCTCGGGCCTGATGCTGGTTTCCTCGGTATTGCTGGCGATGGGCCTGCTGTCGAAGAACCCCACCTCGGTGGGCATGGCCTCGGCGGTCAGGCAGGATCTCGCGGGCATCTTCCGCATCACCCGGCACCCGGTGCAGTGGGCCTTCCTGCTGTGGGCCATCGCCCACGTACTGGCGAATGGCGATGTCGCCACGCTCATTCTCGCCGGGACCATCGGTCTGGTCAGCGGCCTGGGCATGCTGGCCATTGACGCCCGGCGGCGCCGCGGCGCAGATGCGGACTGGCAGGCTTTCTACCAGACCACCTCGGCCATCCCCTTTGCCGCACTTGCCAGCGGCCGCACCCGGCTGGCCCTGCGGGATTTCAACTGGGTGGCCTTTGCTGCCGGTCTGGTTCTGTACGCGGTATTCTACTGGTTCCACGGTAGCATTGCCGGGGTACTGCTGCGCTGAACCCGCGGGGATGACCATTACCGGATTCGATGAGCTGTTGTGTCCGCTGGACGGCGATTCCCTGCAGCGCCACGACGCCAGCTGGCGCTGCCCCGCCGGCCACAGCTTTGACATTGCCCGCCAGGGTTACGTGCATCTGCTGCCGGTACAGAACAAGCGCTCCCGTGATCCCGGCGACAGCCGCGAGATGGTGGGTGCGCGGGCGCGCTTTCTCGAAACCGGATTCTACCAGCCATTGGCGGCCGCGGTGGCGCGGGCTGCGCTGGAGGGCCTGCCGACCGACGCGCCGGCGAGCTTGCTGGACGCGGGGTGTGGCGAGGGCTACTACCTCCGCCGGCTGGCCGCGGCGGCCGCGCCGGGTCATGCACTTGCCCTGCTGGGCCTGGACATTTCCAAATGGGCGGTGCTGGTCGCGGCGCGGGCCGACCCGCGCCCAACCTGGGTGGTTGCCAGCAACGCAGCGCTGCCGGTTCCCGCGCACAGTATCGATAGAGTGCTCTGTATTTTCGGTTTTCCGGTCTACCCGGAGTTCGCGCGGGTGCTGAAACCCGGGGGCGAGGTGCTGCGGGCGGATCCAGGCCCCGCCCATTTGCGGGAGTTGCGCGAAATCATCTACCCGAAACTGAAGCCCGCAGGCAATGAGGTGGCTCCGGTGCCGGACGGCTTCACGCAGGTGTCGGTCGAATCCGTGAGCTATCCCATGATCCTCGGTGACGCCGACGCAATCGCCAACCTGCTGGCCATGACCCCACACCTGTATCGCGCCAGTGCCGCAGGCAAGGAAAAGCTGCTGGCGCACTCCCGGCTCGCTGTCACCGTGGATGTACGTCTGACCCGCCTGTTACGCACAGGGTGAGGACGCCCTCGGGAAGGCTATGTCGCCTCCCCGGTCGGACGGAACGACGCCGTGCAACGCACTCGGCCGGATGCCAGCAGCGCGTCCACGTCCTCCGCCATGTCGGCAAGCATTGCCGCCGCGGGCGCCGCGGCCTGCAGCAGACACCAGCCATCCCGCCCGGCCGCTTTGCAGGCATAGAGCCCCTTGTCCGCAAGACCAAGCGCGACATCCCAGTTGGCATCGGCGCTGCCATCACTGCAGGGCGGATAAACGGCCAGTCCGATGGAGCTGGTGAGCGTCAGGGCTGTGCCATTCTCCAGCGTGAATCTGCGCCGCTTCAGTGTGTCCCGAATCCGGTTGGCAAGGCCGACTATCTCGGACTCCGGAAGCGGCTGAAATACCAGTAAAAACTCCTCGCCCCCCCAGCGGAGCACGTGGTCGCGCGGGTGTACGAGGGCGCGCAGGACGTCGGCAAACTGGCGCAGAATGTGATCTCCGGCGTCATGACCGTGGACATCATTGACGCGCTTGAAGTGGTCGAGATCGAGCAGTGCTACCAGCATGCAGCGACCTCCATGCCTGCCGTTGGCGTGGCCTTCGTGGAACTCCCGCAGTAGCGGGCGGATCTCTGCGCTGAAATAACGGCGATTCCACAAGCCAGTCAGGGGATCGGTCATGCTGGTGGCTTCCAGTTGCCTGTTGGCGATGCGCAGTTCGTCCGTACGGGCTTCGACCAGTCGGTTGAGCGCCTGCTCGCGCGACTTCATGCGTCGGGTATTGAAATACAGTGCGGCAATAACCAGCGATAACATTCCGGCCATGCCCAGCGCGCGTGCGCCGACCGTTTCATGCCAGCGTGGCGCAACGACTATGTTCAGCTCTGCGGCCGCGTCTGACCAGACCCCCGCGTTGTTACTGCCCCGCACTTGAAACTGGAGGTCTCCGGGCGGCAGGTTGGTATAGAACGCGGTGCGGGGGCTACCCGCGTCCAGCAGGCGCCAGCTGTCCTGGAATCCGCGCATGCGGTAGGCGACTTGCACGCTGCCGGGATCCTGGTAGCTCAGGGCCGCGAATCCGATGTCGATATTGCGCTGTTCCGGGGGCAGCGTTACGGGACCGCTGCCGTTCAGCAACTGCCATTCGGTATCGATGCGTATACGGTCGATCTGCATGTTTGGCGGTGTCGGGTTGCGCTGGATGCGGCCCGGCTCCAGCGCCACAATACCGCTACGCGACGGGAACCAGAGGGCGCCATCCAGCAGTGCGACCCGGGCGTTGCCGGCGCCGTTGCAGCACGGTGTGGTCTGTGCGCCAGGTATGTCGCCGCGCTCGCTGAGAATCATTTCGGCCGCGATCTGGTCTGTCTCGCCGTCGAGGAACGCGTCGAGATCCGCCATGTCGAGACGGTAGAGTCCGCGGTTGCCACCTACCCAGAGGTGGGTGCCATATACCGCGATTGCGTAAGCCGCGTTGCTCGGCAATCCCTCGGACTCACCGAGTACCCGCCACTCATCCCGGTGCTGCACGAGCAGCTTTTCATTGCGGTTCCCGGCAATCAGGCGGCCGTCCGCAAGTTGCTGCAGGGCCAGGATATCGTGGGTTCCGGGGCCACCCGGCAGGGGAGCAAAAGAACCGTCGCGCTGGTACTCCATGATGCCTCCCTGGGTGCCGGCGAGAAGCCGGCCGTCCACGGTCTCGAGGAGTACCCGGGTCTGATGGGCGCTGTTGTCAGTGGCGGACAGCACTGCCTCGAGCTGGTTGCCATCCCAGCGCCAGACACCACTGCTGGCGCCAATCCAGTAGGCGCCGCGCCAGGCCAGAACAGCCCGGATTTCACTGCCGGCGAGCGGCTCGAATACCGCGGGAAATTCCGCTCGCTGCTCATCGCGCAGCCACCAGTACAGGCCCGCGCGCGTGCCCACCCAGACACGCGTCGGCTCGGGCAACAGGCTGTAGGCGTGCGGGTGCGGCTGCGCGGTGCCGCTCACCATGCGCTCGAAGCGGCCATTCGCGAAATAGGCCAGGCCGTCCGCAGTGCCCACCCAGAGCGCGCCGGATTCGTCGCGCGCAAGGGTCCAGGTCAGGCCTTCGTGCAGCCCCTCTGGCTCCGCGTAGCGCAGCGCATAGCCGTTCCACAATCTGGCGAGCCCATAGGAACGACTCCCCAGCCACAGGTTGCCCTCGTGGTCTTCGGCAACCGAGAGCACACTGCCGTCCGGAAACAGGCCTTCCGCACCCCAGCGGTCGACCAACTCGCCGTCGGCGAAGCGATACAGGGCGCCGTTGGTGCCTACCCACAGCGTGTCATTGCGGTCTGTGTAGATGACTTCTACCAGTCGACCACCGAGCTCCGGATGCGCCTCGACAAGCCGCCAGCGCCCCTGTTCCCGCACCAGTAGTCCCCGCGTTGTGCCCGCCCACAGGCGGCCATCGTGAGCGGCGAACGCGGTGACGGTACTGTTCCGCACTGACGCCGGCAGCTCGGCGCGCTGCCAGGCCTCGCCAGCATGCTCCATGATCAGGCCGCGGCCGCCCGCGACGGTTTCTCCCGCATGATGGAATACGGCGCGCAGTGGTCTCGCGGCCCCCAGTGCGACCGGTTCCAGCTCCCCCGTGCGCGTCCGCCAGAGACCACTGTCGGTCGCAACCAGCACCCAGCCATCGTCGGTCTCGGTGAAATCGTGAACGTCGAGACTGCGGGCGGGGGCGGGATCAACCCCGTGGAAGCGGTCATCCTGGAAAAAATGGGGCCTCGAGTCGTACCGATCCAGAGGCGGCCGCGGGAATCCAGAAATAGTGCCTGTATATTGCGAGTGGGTATCGCGGGGTGGCGGGTGGGATCAAATACATCAAAGCGCGTGCCGTCGAAGCGACTCAATCCGGCCTGCGTGCCGGTCCACATATAGCCCTCCGGCCCCTGTGCAACCGCCTGCACGGTGACCTGCGGCAGGCCGTCCCGAATGCTCCAGACAGTGCTCTCGAACTGGTGAAAGCGGATATCGGGCGAAAGTGCGTGGACGCCGCTGGCGAGCAACAGGCAGGTGAAGCCACAGAGCAGGCTTGCTGCGAAGCCACGTCGGGCGGTACGGTGCACGGTGGCGAGCGGCGCCCGCAACGCCGGGGACGCAGGGCATTGGCAGGGGAGGTTCATGGCGAGCATTCTATCCCTTTATGGACCTGCCTGCGCGCGGGAATCGAACCTGGATCCCTGCTAGAATCTGCCGCTCCATGGCAAGCAGGCAGTCCTCAACATGACCGACGTCATCACCGTTCCCGTTTCCTTCGGCGAAGTGCTGGACAAGATCACCATCCTCGAGATCAAGTCCGAGCGTATCGCCGACCCCGCCAAACTGAAGAATGTGCGCCTGGAACTGGCGGAACTGAGCCGGACCTGGGATGAGGCAGTGCCGGAGCAGGCGGCGATCGCCGAGCTGCGCCAGCAGTTGAAGGCAGTGAATGAATCCCTGTGGGTGATCGAGGACGATATCCGCGATCGGGAAGCGGCGCAGGATTTCGGGCCGCGCTTCATCGAGCTGGCGCGGGCGGTGTATGTCACCAACGACCAGCGCGCGAAACTGAAGAAGGATATCAACCTGGCCCTGGGTTCGCGCTTCGTGGAAGAGAAATCCTACCAGGACTACACGGCCAGGCAGACCCGCTAGTCGGGGACGCCTAGTCGGGAGCACCTGGTCGGGGGCGCCCAGCCTGGCCGTCGCTCCGCGCGGCCACCCAGCGGTCCAGCATGGCGCAGGCATCGGCCACGGTGATCAGGTCCATGGCGCCGGGGAATTCCGCTTTTGCGCCCCAGCGCGCCTCATCCTCACTCTTGCCGGTGAACTGCTGCAGCGCCTCGGGATAGCGGTTCACACACCAGTGCAGTGAGCCATAGGGGCCCGAGCGCAGCGGGTTGCTGGCGGCGTAGAGGCCCAGCACATCGGTACCGACGGCGCTGGCAATGTGTGCAGGGCCGGTGTCCGGGGCCAGCAGCAGGTCGGCATGGCTGAGCAGGGCGGTGAGCTGTTTCAGGGTGTCCTGGCCGCAGAGGTTGAGCGCGGGTTCGGCCATCGCAGCCGCAATGGCGGCACACATCTCCCTTTCCGCTTGCGCCGGGCTTCCCACCAGCAGCACCTGCATGCCGTGCTGGCGCATGGCGTGGTCCGCCAGGGCCGCATAGCGCTCCGCCCGCCAGTTGCGCAGCGGGTGGCTGGCGCAGGGGCTGATCACCAGGCTGCGGCGGGCCGGGTCCAGGTGGCTGTGTGCAAAGGCGTGATCGGTGTCTGCGAGTGGAATCGTCCAGAGGGGCGGTGCGGCCTCCAGTCCCAGCGGCTCCAGGAAGCTGGCGAGGCAGTCGCGCACATGCTGGCGCGGGGTGGCGGCGATGCGGCGGTCGATGAACAGCTGGTGCAGGTCCTTGCTGCGGGCGCGGTCGTAGCCGACCTTGGTCCGCGCCGGGATCACCGCGGCGGCCAGGTTGGCCCGCAGGGCCACCTGCATGTGCAGCAGGGCGTCGAAGCGCCGGCCCCGCAACTGGCGCCGCAGCTCCCGGTACCCGCGCCAGCCCGCTTTCTTGTCGAATACGATGAACTCGACCCCCGGCAGGTCCCCCACCAGCTTGTGTTCGATCCTGCCGATAATCCAGGTGATGTGGATGCCGGGCTGCTGCTCCTGCAGGCTCAATACCACCGGGACGACGTGAGTGACATCGCCAATGGCGGAGAGACGGAGGATACAGACGGAGTTGAGCACGCGGCGTTCCAGTTGGGCGCCCCGCAGGCTCGGCTGGAGGCTAAGTGGTGATCATTGGTACACTGCGGGCATTCTAACCAAGTCTGTCCTTTGGGTCTGTAGCCCCCACCTCCGGTGGGCCCAGCGACCGGGCCGGCAGCGTAATCGGGGTGCCAGACGCTTGAACAGCCGTACCGAAGCAGCGGTTATTACCGGTTCCTCAGCCCTGCTGTGCAATCCCGCTTTCAGCGCTGTTTCCGATGACTGGCTGGACCCGGAGTTCTGGGGTGAGCGGGCCAGCCCGGTAGCCTCCGGGGGCCGTGGTGGCGCCTGGTATATCAGCGCCAGCGCTGGTGAGTTTGTGCTGCGGCAGTACCTGCGTGGCGGCCTGGTGGCGCGGCTGTCCCGCGCCAGTTATGTTTTCACAGGCTTTGACAATACCCGCTCCCTGCGCGAGTTTCGCCTGCTGCAGCAGCTGCGCGCGCTCGGTCTGCCGGTGCCGGAGCCTGTGGCGGCACTGGCTCGCCGCCGCGGGCTGCTGCTCTGGCAGGGTGCCATCCTGGTGTGCCGGATACCGGGTGCCCGGCCGCTGCCGGAGTCCTCCGCCCTGGACGAAGACGATCTATGGGTCCGCGTGGGGAGGCTGGTGCGCGACTTCCATGATGCCGGTCTCGACCATGCCGACCTCAATTGCGACAATATCCTGGAAGCAGGCGGCGCATTGTGGTTGATCGATTTTGACCGCTGCAGGTTGCACCCGGGCAGCGCCCCGGTGGCTGGCTGGAAAAAATCCAACCTGCGACGCCTGCGACGTTCTGTGGCCAAGCGCTGCCGTGCGCTGTCTCCGGGGCGACAGGAGCAGCTGTGGCGACAGTTGCTGCAGGGTTACGAGACGGCCGCTCGCCGGGCCGGGTCGCCGCCGTGAGCAATATCATTCTGCAGCGGGAGCTGCACGCCAATACCCGCCGTACCCGCCTGACCTATCGCGGTACCGTGAACGGCCGCCCCGCAGCCATCAAGTGCTACCGCAAGCCGCTGTTCGGGGTGTTCCACTGGTTGCGCGCCGAAGTTCGAGGCCGGCGCCTGCGGGCGGCGGGCGCAGCGGTACCCGGCCTGGTGTATTCGGGCTGGTTCCCGGCGCAGCGCTGTTTCTGTTTCGCCACCGCTTTTCTGGAAAATTACCGGCCGCTGCGGGCGGTGCTCACCGAAGAGCCCTCCCGCGCGCGACAGCTGGCGCTGGTCGTGGTGCTGGGGCGCAGCCTGGGGGATGCGCACAACAAGGGCATCCTGCAGCCCGACTGCAACCTGACCAACTTCATGCTCGGTGACAACGACGTCCTGGCATTCGTGGACGAAGACGATATCCGGGTCTATCGAGCCGGGCTGTCACTTGCGCAGTCCCGCCTGAACCTGGCCAATGTGGCGGCGCGACTGCCAGACGGGGAAATGGTCGCAACCCTGCTGGAGGCCTATCTTGCGACACGCCCCGCCGGGGTGGGTGCGAGCTGGGACCGGGAGCGCTTTCAGGCGGCCATTGGCCACTGGCAGGACCGGCTGGCGCGCAAGCGGGCGCGGCGCAACATTACCGAGCGGCGTCGTTTCGACTGATTACCGCCGGCGCCGAATAGGCCAGCGCGCAGGCAATCACCAGGTTGAGCAGGTAGCGCCCGCTGGAATAGAGCATGTAGGCCTCGAACAGATTGATGATCAACCAGAACACCGTGAAGCCGGCGATGAACAGGAATGTCGCATCCGGCATGGCCTGCCTTTGCCAGGCTCGCCGCGACTGCAGCAGCAGCCACAGCACGAGCCCCAGGAACAGCAGTACACCGGGTAGCCCATACTGCGCGGCGAGATCCAGGTAGCTGCTGTGCAGGTGGGTATAGATCAGCTTCAGTTCCGGGGTGAGGGCTTCCGAGCGCTGGCTGATCAGGTGACTGCCATTGATGCCCCAGCCAGTTGCAGGCCGCTCCAGGATCCAGGGCAGGCCATAGATCCAGTAACGCACGCGTATGCCGACGCTGTCGTATTGCAGCGCCTCCACTTCCAGGCTCTCCAGCTGGTCGAAGGTGCCGCGCCCCTCTTCGAATTTGCCGAACAACTGTATTGCCAGCACCGTGGCGAGGGTCAGCAGGGCGGTGGCCGCCAGTAGAATCGGCAGCGCCCGGGCCGCGGTCCACTGCCGGCGCCTGGCCAGTATGCGCATCTTGAGCAGCGAAATCACCGCGATGCCAATGGCTGTGCCCAGCCAGATCCCCCGGGTCTGGGTGATCATGACGCCGGCACCGGTCAGCAACAACGCCAGCGCAAGCAGTGCCAATGTCAGTCGAGGCAGTCGCTGCTGCCCAATTCGGGACAGCGCCAGCGCATACAGGCTCAGAAATGCGGCGCCGAAGAACATGGCCGTATGCTGGGCATTGCGCAGGCCGAAATCCACCCGCTCGCCAGCGAAACCGCGCGCAATCTCGGCGTGGCCGCCGCCGGTAACCCAGGGCGCGAGCAGCAGGCCCCCGATTGCTCCCAGCCACAGGTACCTGACCGCTTCTGCCTTGCCCGCCAGCCAGAACGCGATGAACAGAAACAGCATCCAGCGTCCGAGCCGGTCCAGCTTCGGCGACGCCTCCACCTCGTAGCCGGACAGTACCGGTGCAAACCACCAGCTCGAGAGTTGCACCAGCAGTGCCGCCAGCAGAAAGAGCGCAGGTACCCGGAGAATTCCCGGGCGCACACCGGCCAGCAATAGTCCCAGTGCGGGCAGGATGAACATTATCTGGGCGATGTGCCCGACCCGGGGCAGGATCTGGTCCGAGGCGGCGAAAACCACGATGGCCAGCAGGCAGGGCCACTGCAGCCAGCGGTAGACGTTGGCTGCACGCCCGCCGCTGCTCGCCTGCCGTGTAGCGTTCCCGGTCATGTCGCCGGCAACTCGAGGAACCGGTGGACAATGGTGTCCGGCTCAAAGGGCGCCAGCCATGCCTGGTCGATGTCACGCGGCGGTTGCGCGAGCGTCGCCTGGATCAGGGCGGCCAGGTCGGGTGCGGTGCGTGGGCACAGGAATTGCTCCAATCCGCCGCGGAAGACATCGCGCACTCCCCCGGGGCAGTCCACGGAAACAACCGGCGTCCCGCAGGCCAGGGCCTCGGTCAGGACCAGGCCCAGCCCCTCGTATTCAGAGGCCAGTACGAACAGGTCGGCGCCGGCCATCCAGCAAAAGGGATTGCTGCGCTGCCCCGCAAACAGCACGCGGTCGCCAATGCCCAGGCTTGCAGCTTTGGCCTCCAGTGTGGGGCGCAGCTCGCCGTCGCCGACAATCACCAGCAAGTGTTGCGGCCGGCACCGGGCGTAGGCCTCCAGTAGCAGCGCGTGCCCCTTCTGCGGCACCAGGCGCGCGACGTTGATGATATAGGGTTCGCGCGGCAGGTCCGGGTCCGGCATGGCGGCCAGCGCCCTGATCTGTGCTGTCGGGCAGGGGTTGGTGATCACCCGCAGGCTGGCGGGGGTAATGCCGCCCAGCGCAAACGCCGCTTCGGCCGAAGCCCTGACACCGCTGGAGACGCAGACCAGATGGCGCCCGGCAAATACCAGCCGCCATTCCAGCTTTTTCTGCCACAGAGGGCGGTCATGGTGGATGACGTTCTCCAGTACATACAGGCAGCGCGGATCGCGCCAGGACCAGAAGTATTTGTAGGTGCCGAGGCCGCGGAAAATGATGCGGTCGAAGCGGCCGGTCTCTTGCTCCAGTCGGCGGATATGGCGCTGCAATAGCCAGCCACTGAGCCAGCCTGTCCAGATAAAGTGTGACCTCGGCAGGAGCACACCCAGCAGCAGCCGCGACAGCAGGAACACCGGGATACCAATGATGGACGCCAGCAGTGCCCGCTGCTGGTCACGGTAGTGCACGGTTACCTCGCGGTGCTCTGGCGCCAGTGTCCGGGGCCGGCTTCGGCAGGTGAGCAGGTGGCTGTCGTGGCCGGCCGCGGCGAAGGCGTCGGCGAGATTGACCGCGGCCCGTTCCATGCCGCCCATCTTCAGGCTGTGAACAATAACCAGGGTGCGCAAAGCGGTCATCTCTCCGCTGCGCGGGATTTGACGATACCGTTGCTGGCCCACCAGCTTCGGTCCCGCTTCACCGCCTTGCGGATGGCCCGGTTTTTGGCCCAGATCTCCGGCCTGGCATAGCCGCGGCCGTGATCCAGGTGCAGGCAGACCGTACTGAAGCGGATCTGCCGCGACTTGTGGCCGTAGTTCCACAGCCGTTCGCCCAGCTCCCGGTCCAGGCCGCCGTATTGCATGTCTTCGTTGAAGCCATTGACCGCCACCAGATCACGGGTCCAGGTGGAGCTGTTCATGCCGTTCCAGCTGGCGGCCGCCGGCGTCATGCGATTGAGCAGGTTCTGCTTCCAGGGCTGTCGCAGCAGCTTCCACAGCTTGTGGCTGCGGGGCTGGCCGCGGGCAATCAGCCAGTCGCGATCAAAGATTATGCCGCTGGCGATTTCTTCCTCGGTCAGGCTTTCTGACACCGGCAGGGTAAGCTTGATGTAGCCACCGGAGAGGAAATAGCCGGGCGCCGCGAGGCGCCGGTGCGTGGCCACCAGGTTTGGTTCCGGGATGCAGTCACCGTCGGTAAAGATCAGGTAGTCGCAGGCGGTGTTGGCGATGGCCCGGTTCAGGATCCGGCACTTGCGAAAGCCCTGGTCCTCCTGCCAGACATGCTCCAGGCGCAGGATGCCACGCTCGCGGAAGCGGTCGACCACGGCCCGGGTTTCATCCCCGGAGCCGTCGTCGGCAATGATGGCGGTAAAATCGCGGTGGCTCTGCTGTTCGTAGCCTGCGAGTACCTTGGCCAGCCACAGGGGCGAGTTGTAGGTGGTGATGACGACACCGATATGCTCGGGGGGCATTGCCTGTTCCTGTGTCTGGTCACACCGCTGCCGGTGAAGGTGGGAGTTTACCTCATCCAGGCGTGCGCGTGCGATCAGGGTTGCTGGTCGCGCTGATAGGGATTCGGTTGGCCCGGTGGCCGATGCCGGAAACGCTTGTATTCCCACTGGTACTGCGCCACGGCCTCGCGTACACAGGCCTCCACCGAACCGTTCAGCGCGGTGGTGGCGATCACCGGGTCCGGGTCCGCAATGCCCTCGACACAGCGGCGCACCACCAGCCGGAAGCCGCTGCCATCGGGCAGCCGTTGACACCAGGTCATCAACGGGGTGGCGCCGGACTTCTGCAGCAGTTTCGACACCAGGGTCATGGTCCGGACCTCGACGCCAAAGAAGGGTGCAAAGGCGCTGCCGGCGGCTGTCGGGCTCTGGTCCGGCAGGATTCCCGTAACCTCGCCTTCCCGCAGCATACCGATGAGGCGCGCGAGGCCGCGGCGGTCACCCGGTACATACTCGGTGCCCTGGCGGCCGCGCTGGGCGGTCATGTAGTCCTCGAAGCCGGGCAGGGAGGGCGGGCTGTACAGGGCTGCCATGCGGTAGCGGGTGGAAAAATACAGGCCACACAGCTCCCAGTTGCCCAGGTGGGGAGCGAGCAGTAGCAGGCCCTTGCCACTGGCGCGGGCCTCCGCCAGCAGCTCTTCACCTTCGATCTCTCGTACCAGGTCCAGACAGCGCTGTATCGGCCACTCCCAGATCAGGGGGATTTCCATGGCGACCTGGCCGGTGTGGCGCAAGCTGTCCCGGACCAGTTGCCGTTGCTGCGCCTCGCTCAGCTCGGGGAAACAGAGCCGCAGGTTGGTTGCCGTGACCCGGCGCGCGCGTGTCGGCAACCAGTTGGCGACGTTCCCGATCAGGCGGCCGAGGCGCTGCGCGGCGGGCAGGCTGAGTTTGCTGATGAGCCGGATCAGGCCGATGAGCAGTTGGGCGCGTGACAGTGCCATGGTGTGGGCTGGACTCCGGTTGAAAGGTCAGGGGCAGAAACTACCATCAGGGGCAGGGCAGCGCTATTGGCTGTTGCGATAGAAGTCCGGATCCTCCGGCGCGGGGCGGGTCTTGAAGCGCCGATGCATCCACAGGTACTGCTCCGGATGGCGGCGGACCTCCTGCTCTATGGTTGCGTTGACCAGGGTCGCGTCCGCCAGGTCATCGCCCGAGGGGAAGTTCTCCAGCGGCGCCCGGAAATGGATGTCATAGCCGGGGGCATCGCTGCGCCGAAAGTGACTGAAGGGCAGCACCGCGCAACCACTGTGCTCGGCGATACGCGAGGTGGCGGTAATCGAGGCGGCGTCGATACCGAAGAAGGGTGCGAACACGATTCCCTTGCGGCCATAGTCCTGGTCGGTGGCGTACCAGATCGTGCGGTTTTTCCGCAGCTGCCGCAGCAGGCCGCGCAGGTCCCTGGCCGACAGCACGACGCCATAGTGCCGCTCCCGCGCCCGGGTCATCACCGCGTTCAGCAAGGGGTTGTTGTGGTCGCGCTGCATCACATCGGCGTCGACGAAACGGGTCACCAGGGTGCCGCAGAGATCCAGCGAACTGTAGTGGCCGCCGAGGGCGAGGATTCCCTTGCCCTGCTGCAGGGCCGCTTCCACATGCTCCAGCCCGTGTACGCGGGTGTGTCGGAGGAAATGTTCCGGCTTGCGGAACCAGGCCAGACCGATTTCGAGGATGCCAATGCCGTTGGAATGAAAGGCGCGGCGCACCAGTGCACTCTGCTCGCGGGCGTCCAGTTCCGGGAAACACAGGCGTATGTTCACCGCGGCAATGTGGCGCCGGCGTGGAATCAGTCGCCAGGCCAACTCACCCACTCCTGTGCCCAGCCACCACTGCGCCCGCAGCGGCAACTGCGCCAGCAGCCACATCAACCCGAGCAGCAGCCAGGTGGGCCACCAGCGCGGGTGCAGGTAGCTGCGGTAGCGGGTGTCGCGGCTCTGTTGTCGGCGTTTGCTCACGTTGCGGGCTGCTCACTGGGGTTCTGGTTCAGGGCGAGAGTTTACCAGCACGACCGTGGCTGGCGAGAATACTTCGGCAGCGCCGCTGTCTGGCTTTCGGTAGAATGCAGTTTGATACTGGTCCCGGGATTGCCATGTTGCGCGCGTTCTACTCCCTGCTGTTCCGCCTGGCGCTGCCCTTCGTGCTGCTGCAGCTGTGGTGGTCGGGACGCGGCAACCCCGGGCTGCGCAGCCACTGGCGGCAGCGGCTGGGCTACGTGCCACCTGTACCGCAGCCGGTGATCTGGGTCCATGCGGTGTCGGTGGGGGAGACCATCGCCGCGGCCCCGCTGGTCAAGGCCCTGCTCAGGCACTATCCGAGCCAGCCGATACTGATGACCGCGATGACCGCCACCGGCGCCGCCCGGGCCCGCGCCCTGTTCGGTGACCGGGTGCAAGTGGCGTTCTCGCCCTACGATACGCCGGGCTCGGTGCGCCGCTTCCTCGACCGCGTGCGGCCGGTGGCGCTGGTGATCCTGGAGACCGAGCTGTGGCCGAATATGGTCGCCCTGACCCGGGCTCGCGATATTCCGATCATGCTGGTCAATGCGCGGCTGTCAGAGCGTTCCGCGCGCGGTTACCGGCGTATTGGCGGCCTGGTCCGGCCAATGCTGGCAAGCCTGGACTGGATCGCGGCCCAGGCCGAGGAGGATGCCCGCCGCTTTATCGATATCGGCGCAGCGCCCCGGACTGTGACCGTGACCGGCAGTATCAAGTTTGATGTCGACATTGATGCGGAGCTGCGTCTGGCGGCGGCTGCCTTGCGCGCCACCCTCGGCAACCGCCGTCCGGTCTGGATTGCCGCCAGCACCCACGACGGCGAGGACAGCCAGGTGCTGGCCGCTCATCGCGCTGTGCAGGCACAGTATCCGGACGCGCTGCTGGTGCTGGTACCGCGCCATCCCGAGCGCTTCGGGCAGGTGGCCGGCGAGGTGACGGCGGCCGGCTTCCGGCTGGCGCGGCGCTCCCGGGGCGAAGACGCGCAGCGGGCCGACGTCTATCTCGGCGATACCATGGGCGAGTTGCTGCTGCTCTACGGGGCCGCTGACCTCGCCTTTGTGGCCGGCTCCCTGATAGAGCGTGGCGGTCACAATCCGCTGGAGCCGGCGGCCTGGGCCCTGCCGGTGATCACCGGGCCGCAGGTATTCAACTTCGAGGTTATCTACGAGGCGCTGCAGGCGGGCAACGGGCTGCTCAGGGTCGTCGACAGCGACAGCCTGGCCCGCGCGGTGCTGTCACTGCTGGCGGATGAGCAGCGACGCCGGCAGACCGGGCGCAATGCGCTGGCAATTGTGGCGGCAAATCGGGGTGTGCTGGAAAGCGTGCTGACCGAGCTGGTCGCCCGCCTGCCGCGCCAGGGCAATGTGCCGCTAGAGGCTGCCCAGTAGCGCTTCGCGCAGGGCCGGGCGGCTGGTGTCCGGCGACAGCCAGATGGCGACGAAGTGCTCACCGAAATCCCGGTCCTCCATCATGCCCAGTTTTTCGCCATTGAAGAAGAAAGTGCTGCGATTGTCCGCGTCCAGCTCCAGGGCAATGACGTCGTTCTTGCCCACGTCCGGCCACAGCTCGGTGAGCTGCGCCAGCCAGGCGTCGCGGCGTTCGTGGGTCACCTGCAGGTGGTCCCATTCGGCGCCGGTCTGCTTTACCAGCGCCTCGGCGGTGATGTCGCGCAGGTACTCTATTTCCAGCCGCAGGGGACGCTGGTCGGGTTGGTAGCGGCCGTCTGCCGTGTACAGGCGCGAGTCGTATACCGAGAAGAACATGATGTTGAGGCGTGCCTCCCCCACCATTTGCAGCGAAGTCGCAGCCATGGCGGTGGTGGCCAGCAGGCCGAATGCAAGACTAGCGAGATAGCGGGTCATGACTCTCAACCTCCGTGGAAGTGAATAAACGCCGTTGCAGGTAGTATAGCGCCGGCAGCAGCAGTGACCAGATCAGCGCCATGATCAGCAGGCTCTGCCACAGGGGCCAGCCGAATTCCACCGCCCCCAGGCGGGAGCCGGCAAAGTAGTTGAAAGGAAACACCAGGCCGCCGGCAAGCGCGGTCAGCCAGGGCCGGGCACCGAGAAAGGCCAGGCTGCGACCGGGGGTGGTGGCAAAGGCCAGCCACAGGCAGGCCAGCCAGCCCGGCATCAGCACGCCGCCCTGAAACTGGAACACGCCGATTGCGCTGAGGCCGGTGTCGACCGCTATGCCGATGCCGCCGAGCAGGGCCAGCTGCCGCATCTCCAGGCGCCGCTGAGGCACCAGCAGCAGGTGCAGGCCGATCAGGCCCAGGCTGACGGCAAGCAGGTCATCGCGCCCCAATACCGTGCAGAACCAGGTGCTCTGGAACCAGAGGGCATTGAACCACGCCTTCTCGCTGAGTTGTCGGGAGAAGGACAGGGGGCGGGCGGCGCTTTCAGCAACAGGCGGTAGCATCCTGATAAGACCTCGGAAACGGGTCTTTGTTACGGGTCGCGGCCGGGGCCGGATCAGGCGGCCTCTCAGCTACCGTGGGCGCCGAGGTAGTGCGAACTCAGGGACGGCGGCGTATCCAGGGTTTCATTGATCTCGTAGAGGCGCTCGTAGCGGGTCTCCCGGATCAACCAGCGGCCGTCGACCTTCAGGTAGCGGTCCCAGTACAGGGCGGTGCCGGTGGTGAGGGCGTTGTGTTCCAGCAGCCACATGTTGTCCGCCAGGTACCAGATGCCCGTGGCCTCGGTGTCGCTGAGCATCTGGATCTCGGGCTGGTGGCCATTGTGGTGGCCGACCGAGCGCCTGGTGAAGGACTTGCCGATATTGGCCAGGTAATCGGCCTTGCCGTTGACCTTCCACTCGTAGGTGCCACCGATGAAGTGCACCTCGACGTCGTCGTGGAACAGGGGGCCAAGCTCGTCCAGGTTGGCGGTGTCTATGCAGCGGAAATAGGCGTGCTTGAGCTGCTTGATGGCCTCCATGTCCATCAGCCGCTGGATGTCCCTGCGCAGACCTTCGATGTCTGTGCCAGTAGCCTCCAGGGGCAGTCCGTCGCGGATTCCCATGGTGGTCTTGTTCAATTGCTGCCGCTGTGTCGTCATAGTTCGCACCCTCCAGACTGTTATTCATCGGCAGTGTAAGGGGCGTATGGGCGGGGGTCATCCGCCAGGGGCTGAATAGTTAGGCTCGCCGCCGGAACTGTTGCAGCCCGGGCCGGGTTCAGTGCCGGCGATGCTTCTCGGCGCTGCGGATCACTCCCTCCCCGAACAGCAGGGTCACGATGACGCCGATCAGCACCGGCCACTGGACGCCATCCACCGGCGTGTAGACGAACAGAACGATGGACAGCGCCAGAACCGTAAAGCAGGCCCAGGCACAGAGCCGGGCCAGGGGCATGCCGCCGGGAATGCGGTAGGGCCGATGGTGCAGCGGATCCGTGCGCCGCAGTTTCAGGAAGGTCAGCAGCATGCCGAGGTAGGGCAGCAGGAAGATGACCGCGCTGAAAGTGAACAGGGACCAGAACAGGTCTTCGTTGGACAGTGCCAGGAAGCCGTACAGCAGCAGCACGACGGTGCTGACGATACCCATCAGTACCGCGGCCCCGATCGGGGTGCCCAGGGACTTGTTCTCGAAGGCAAAGATGCGGGGCAGTTCGCCCTCCAGTGCCGCCTCTGCCGCCGCCCGGTTGCAGCCCAGGGCCCAGGTGACACCATTGGAGAAGAAGGTATACAGGGCGCCGACGCCGAGCACGGTCACGAACACGGTGCCGGCCGGGCTGCCGCCAAAGAACAGCTGCAGGGTGTCGATCAGCCCCTCCACCAGGTTGATGTCGGCGGCGGGAAGTGCCGCCAGCACCGCCATGGTGCCGCAGACATACAGCACCAGGATGATTACCCCGGAGATCAGGATGGAGCGCGGCACATCCCTTGCCGGGTTGCGCATTTCCTCGCTGCCGGCGCTCACCAGCTCGAACCCGAGCATGCCGTAGATGATCGCCGGAATGTAGTGAATGCTGTTGCTCCAGTCCGGTGTCAGGGTTTCCAGGGTCAGCGGATTGGCCATGCCGTGATCCTGCACGTGGATGATCGCGCCGACAATAATGGCGATAAAAATCAATACCTTGAGAATCGCACCCAGGTTGGGGATCCACTTGCCGACCTCCAGCGTGACCACGTTGACCAGGACCGCCAGCCAGGTGAGTGTGATACCGATGGCGATCTGCCAGCCGAGGTTGAGATCCGGGAAGAACATCTGCTTGAAGACCCCGGCGAAGAGAATGAAGATCGCCGGCATCCACACCGCGGTATTGACCCAGTAGCACCAGGTGGCCCGGGCTCCCCAGCGACCGCCATAGGCATCCCGGATCCAGGCGTAGATCCCGCCCTGCTCCGGGTAGGCGCAACCCATTTCGGCGCAGATCAGGGCAAAGGGGACAAAGAACACCAGCCCCAGCAGCAGCCACCAGAAGACGCTGGGGGCGCCCACCGAGGCGGCGGCGGTCAGGGTATCCAGCAACAGGATGGCGGAGACCGTGAACAGCACCATGTCGCGCTGGCGCAGTGTTCTGGTATGCACGATCTGCTCGCTCATTGCAGTAGCCCTCTGGCGCCGCAAAAAAAGCCCGGCGGATGGCCAGGCTAAGGGGAAATGCTACTTGACGCCATAGTGCGCGGCGGTTTCATCGAGCGCCTGGTGCAGTTTCTCCACCAGGATGTCGATTTCCGCGGTGCTGCAGACCAGCGGTGGCGCGGTAATCATGGCATCCCCGGTCTGGCGCACCATCAGGCCGTTGCTGTTGGCGCGGTCGCGGCAATGGACCGCGGCCTGACTGTCGGGGGCGAGACGCTCGCGGGAGCCCTTGTCGCGAACCAGTTCGACGGCGGCGAACATGCCGCGGCCGCGCACCTGGCCCACGATCGGATGGCTTTCCAGTTCCCGCAGGCGGCGCTGGAAATGGGGCGCAATGTTGTCCGCCGCGGTCTGGATGATGTTGGTCTCGTGCAGTGTCTTCAGGGTTGCCAGGCCCGCGGCACAGGAGGCGGGGTGACCGGAGTAGGTCAGGCCGTGGGCGAATTCGCCGCCGTGCGCCAGCAGCACATCGGCAATCTGGTCGCTGATCATCACCCCGCCCAGGGGGATGTAGCCGTTGGTAATGGCCTTGGCGAAGGTCATCAGCTGGGGCTTGATCTGGTAGGTATCGCTGCCGAACCACTCTCCGGTGCGGCCGAAGCCGCAGATCACTTCGTCGGCGATCAGCAGGATGTCGCGCTGGTCACAGATGCGCTGGATTTCCGGCCAGTAGCTGTCCGGGGGCACGATGACACCACCCGCACCCTGGATGGGTTCGGCGATAAACGCGGCAACGTTTTCTTCACCCAGTTCGTCGATCTTCTGCTCCAGCTCCCGTGCCACCTTGATCCCGAACTCCTCCGGGGACAGGTCGCCACCCTCGGCAAACCAGTGCGGCTGGTTGATGTGGTGGACATAGTTCAGGCCCCAGGCCTGCTGGTGCATGGCGTTCATCCCGCCCAGTGAGCCGGCGGCGATGGTCGAGCCGTGGTAGGCGTTCTTGCGGCTGATGAAGTGTTTCTTGTCCGGTTTGCCCAGCAGGTCGTAGTAGCGGTGTACCAGGCGGATGTTGGTGTCGTTGGCCTCGGAGCCGGAGTTGGTGAAGAACACGTGGTTGAAGCGCTCGGGGGTAATGTCCACCAGCGCCCGGGCCAGTTCCACCGCAGGCTGGTTGGAGCAACGGAAGAAATTGTTGTAGAAGGGCAGCTCCTGCAGCTGACGGTAGATCGCTTCCACGATCTGGTGCTGGCTGTAGCCGAGATTGCAGCACCAGAGGCCGGACATGCCATCCAGCATCTTGTTGCCGTCGGTGTCGTGGATATAGATGTGCTCGGCACGGTTGACGATGCGCCCGCCGTGGGCGGCGTAGTCGCGCAGGTCGGTGAAGGGGTGAAAGTGGTGGGAGCGATCGAGATCCCGCAGTGTTTGTGATTCAGCTGTCATGTCGGTGGTCCTGAGTATCTACCCGGAAGTGGTATAGCCGCGCACGCTGCCGGCGTAGTTTAATGACGTCGCCAAACAGTGTGGCACAGCACCCCGCTGAAGCAATTACCCCAAAAGTGGTGTTTTCCATGAATGATGTGCAGCAGAGCCTGCAGGCTTTTCTCAACAGCAATCCCGACATCGAGATATTCGAGATCATGCTCCCGGATATCGGTGGCGGCATGCGTGGCAAGTGGGTCACCCGGGACAAGATCCACAAGGTATTTGCCGGCGAGGTGAAGCTGCCCGCGAGCTCCATCGCCTTTGACACCTGGGGCCGCGACATCGAGGCCTGGGTGTTCAACGGCGGCGACGGCGACGGCTACTGCGAGGCAGATGTCCGCACCCTGGCCCGGGTGCCCTGGATGCCCCGGCCCACGGCCCAGGTGCTGATGTCGATGCGCGAGGCCGACGGCAGCCCCGGCGTTCTCGATCCGCGCTTCATGCTGCGCGCCATCATGGCCCGTTTTGCCGAGCTGGGGCTGACCCCGGTACTGGCCACGGAAATGGAGTTCTACCTGTTGCAGGAGGAGGCCGATATTCTGGGCCGACCCCGCCATACCCAGACCGACCGGGTTGGTGGCCGCCTGCAGGCGGGTCAGACCTACTGCCTGGACACCATGGCGTCGATGTCGGAATTGATGCACGGAATCCGTGACGCCTGCGAGATCCAGCAGCTGCCGGTGGACACCCTGATCAAGGAGGGCGCGCCTTCCCAGTACGAGATCAACCTCTACCACAGCCCCGACGCCCTGCTTGCCTGCGACCAGGCGGTGATGCTGCAGCGCGCGATCAAGGGTGTGGCCCGCAGCCAGGGCCTGCTGGCCACCTTCATGGCCAAGCCCTTCGGTGAGCTGGCGGGTAACGGCATGCACGTGCATTGCAGTCTGCTGGATGCCGAGGGCAACAACGCCTTTGACGACGGCACTGGCAAGGGCACACCGCTGCTGCGCCAGGCCATTGCCGGCTGCATGGCGAACATGGCGGACAGCATGCTGTTGTTTGCCCCGCACCTGAACTCCTTCCGCCGGTTCCGCCGCGGCACCCATGCGCCGCTGGCGCCCTGCTGGGGCTACGAAAACCGCACCGTGTCCCTGCGGGTGCCGACGGACCAGCCAGCGGCCACCCGTATCGAACACCGCGTCGCCGGTGCGGATGCCCACCCGCACCTCGCGGTCACCGCAATTCTGGCGGGCATGCTCGCCGGCATCGAGCAACAACTGGAGGCCCCGCCGCCGATCACCGGCAACGCCTACGACCAGGTGCCGCTGTCATTGCCGCGCTACTGGCCGGATGCCCTGGACCGGTTCCGCGATTCGGCATTCATCCGCGACAACTTCGGTCCCGAATTCCAGCGCGTGATGACCCTGATGAAAGAGCAGGAGATGGACGACTTCGACCGCCAGGTTACCCCGCTGGAGTATGACGCCTGCCTGTAGCGGGCGGTCGCAACACGCTGCCGCCCAACAGCAGCGGCGAGGGTGACGATTATAGCGCAGGGCAGGCGCGGCCCAGGGTTTCCCTCGTATGTCAGATATTATCGAACACTAAGGCTATTATTTTCGAATAGATCGATCCTCCTGCGACCGTTAAGGTAGGGCCGCTGTGCGTCCCTACCCCGACCAAGGAGCTGTTCATGAAAACCCTCAAGACCCTGTCTCACGTATTTGCCATGACCGCAGCGCTTGCCGTGCTCGCGCCCGCGGCACAGGCGCTGGAATTGCCGGTTACCCAGACCGCGTCTTCCCAGGCGGCTCTTGCTCCTGCCGACGCCCTGAAACTGCTGCAGGCGGGCAATGCGCGTTTTGTCGCCGGCGAAATGCTGCAGCGGGATCTCGGTGACCAGGTCTCCGCCACCGCCGCCGGCCAGTACCCGCACTCCATCGTACTCGGCTGTATCGACTCCCGGGTGCCACCGGAGCTGGTGTTTGACCAGGGCCTGGGTGACATCTTCAGTCCCCGCATTGCCGGCAACGTGGTGACGCCGGAACTGCTGGGCAGCATGGAGTTCGCGGCCGCTGTTGCCGGGTCCCATGCAATCGTGGTGCTGGGCCATACCGAATGTGGCGCGGTAAAAGGCGCCTGTGACGGCGTCGAGCTGGGCAACCTGACCAGCAACCTGGCGCACATTCATCCGGCGGTAGCGGCGGTGCCGGTGGCAGAGGGTCCGCGTGATTCCTCGAACACGGCCTGGGTCAACGCCGTGGCGCATGAGAACGTTGCGCAGATGGTGCAGCGTATTCTCGACGACAGTCCGTTGCTCAAGGGCCTGGTGGATGAGGGCAAGCTGCTGGTTGTCGGCGCCATGTACGATGTCGCCACCGGCAAGGTGGAATTCCTGTAGTGGGAGGTGCAGTGGGCCAGCTCCGTCCTGGCCCACTGCGAGGCAATCAATCCCAGGTCATGCCCAGGCGCATGCCGACGGTGCGCGGGCGCTGGGGACCGAAGAAGTGGGAGGGCAGCACGCCGCCGTTGTTGTTCTGGCCGTCCCAGGTAAATTCATCGGTCAGGTTCTCCACGTAGGCTTCGATAAACCAGTTGGCATCAGCCTCGTAGCCGACGCGCAGGTTGGACTGTGCCGAGCCACTGATTTTCGTCTCCCGCAGGTTCTCCCAGCCGCCGCCCCGCTCGCTCTCGTAGGTGAGCTCGAAGTTGCCGGTAATGGCGCCGCCGCTGACCGGGAAGTTGGCGCTCAACACTGCTGCGGCAGACCATTCCGGCGCCCAGAACAGCGAGCTGCCCTCGCAGCCGTCGGCATCTTCCAGGCCGCAGATGTCCTGCAGTTCCGTGGCTTCTGAATCCAGATAGCCGGCCGCCAGGTAGAGGTCGAAGTTGTCGCTGAGGCGACCGGTAATCGAGCCCTCTACACCCCAGGCTTCCACCTGCCCGACGTTCTTGACCAGGGAGGCGCCGCCGTCGAAGGTGACCACCTGCAGGTCTTCATACTCATAGTAGAACGCGGTCAGGTCGACATTGGCGCGGCCGTCAAGCAGGGTGTCCTTGTAGCCCACTTCCCAGGAGTCCACGGTTTCGGGTTCGAAGGCATTGGGCAGGAAGCCGTCGCCCTGGCGCAGGTCGATATTGCCGATGGCGGGTTCGCCGTCGGCATTGTTGCCGAGGTTGAAGCTGCCAAAGCCGCCCGACTTGAAACCCTCGGTGTAGCCGGCGAAGAACATGCGCTCACCGGTCGGGCGCCACTTGGCCAGTACCCGCATGGTGACGTCGTCCCAGGTTTCGCTATCGCTGATGAACCCGTCGGTGGAGAAGCCGTAGGCCCAGTAGGGCCCCAGCTCGCTCTCCGGTGTCGGCACCGAGATCGAGAAATCCTTCTTGTCCTCGGTGTAGCGCAGGCCGAGCTCCACATCGAAGCTCTCGGTGAGGAAGTAGTTGGCGTTGACGTAGGTTGCCCAGCCGGAGTAGTCGCCCTTGATGCGGCCGGTCTCGACCAGACGGCCGTCCGCCGACGGGGTGAATTCGGAGCCGTAATAGGCGTACAGATCCTCACAGCCGGAGAACGTCATGCCGTAGTTGTAGTAGTAGCCATAGTACTGGCAGAAAAAATCCTCGCGCCCGGAAAAGCTGAAGCGGGTGTCGATTTTCTCCTCGTAATACGAGACCCCTGCGTACCAGCTCAGCGGTCCATCGGTGGTGGAGGTCAGGCGGAACTCCTGCTGGAAGTACTCGCCCGTCTGGTCCTGGCCGTAGTTGTTGAGGTCCAGCGGGGTGCCGTCGTAGTCCTCGTTGTAGAAGTAGTCGTGGTCCTTGTAGCCTGTGTTGGAAGTCAGGGTCGCAAAGTCGAGATCATAATCGACGTGCAGGCCGAGGGTGAGGATGGTGGCGTCGTCGTTGTCGCCGCCGCTACGGTCTGAGTCAATGTCCTCGTCGCTGCCCCGCAGTTCCACGCCGCCCAGGGCGGCATCAAACGCCTCCCAGATGTCACCGCGGTCCACCGCCCGGTAAACGGAACCGGACTGCTCGCGATCCTCGTATTCGACCAGCGTGCGCACCATCAGCCGGTCGCGCTCGTAGTTGGTGGACCAGCGCAGCGCCCACTTGTCGTGCTCGATCAGGTCCGGGGAACCCGGGAACCTGTTGTCGGCGAACCCGTCCTCGGTGGAGTAATAGCCCGCCAGGCGGGTCGCGAAGTGATCGGAAACAGGCAGGTTGATTGCGCCCTCGAGAGCGCGCCGGCCGCGCTCTGCCAGATCAATTTCCGCATAGCCGCTGGGGCCGCCCCCCAGTTCCGCGCGCCGGGTGTGAACGCTGAAGGCGCCGCCGATGGAGTTGCGCCCGAACAGGAAGCCCTGGGGGCCGCGCAGGATTTCGGCCCGGTCAATATCGTAGAGGCTGGTAACCGCCGAGCCGTTGCGGCCTTCGTACAGGTCGTTCTTGAAGAAGGCGGAAGAGGGGTCGCCGCCGACGCCGAAGTCCTGGGTGCGGACACCGCGGACACTGATGGCATCGATAAAGCTGTCCTGGCTGTTGCCGGTGACGCCGGGGGTGTAGGACACCAGGTCCTTGATGTCGTCCATGTTGACCTTGTTGACGAAATTCCCGGACAGGGCGGTGATCGCCAGCGGCACGTCCTGCACCGACTCGCTGCGCTTGGTCGCCGTGACGATGACCTCTTCCAGCGTCTGCGACCAGGCGGGTGCACTGATCGCGGAGGCCAGCACGGCGGCGGATACGGCCCTGGCAAGCGCGTGGGTGGTGCCGGGTCGGCGGTTTTCAATAACCCGGCGGCGATCGTCTGTATTCATGGCTACCCCTGGAATCGACTGGTGGTCTTCTTTTTGGCACCGGCTACCTGTGCCGTTGTTTGCCCCTATATATACGCTCTGCTCGACAGCCGCACAATCGGGGTGTTTAACGTTTGACGATAGTAAAAGCGTGCTGCAATGGGTATAACCCTATGGTGTAGCGTGGCGGCAAAGCGTTACTCCGCGAGCGGGATACCTGCTGCCTCCAGTACCCGCTGCATGGGAGCGAGTTGTTGCCGGTAGCGCTGCCAGCGGCCAATCGAACGCGTGTGGGCGGGCTCCCGCACCTGTACCGCGCTGGCGGTGGTCACCGCACTGTCCTGCTGGTGGAAGGCGAGACAGGCATCCTCCCAGGGCAGCTGCAGGTACTCGAGCAGGGCGCGGGCGTTGGGTTCGACCGCACGTGCGGTGTCCTCGTAGCAGATGTCAAAGATGCGTCCCGGGAAGCGCTCGCGCCACAGCGCCATGAGGCGGTGGTAGCGTACGTGGTGGCGCGCCATCTCGCCCTGTTCGTAGGAATGCAGGTAGGCGTCGGCGAACAGTTGCTTGAAGCTGGCGAAACAGGCATCCATCGGGTTGCGTACCAGATGCACGATTTTCGCATTCGGCAGCGCTGCCAGGATCAGCGGAATCAGCAGGTAGTTCTGCGGCAGTTTGTCGACGAAACGGGGTGTACTGCCGCGCATGCGACTGCTGGTCTGCAGGTACAGGTTGCCCACCTGGCGCGGGTCCAGCTTCTGGGTGCTGTGGAACAATTCGGCGGAAAACCGCCGCGGATCCTGGTAGTTGGCCAGCCGGCGCAGGGCCAGGCCAAACTGCTGCAGCTCGCCGGCGGAGTGCACCTCGGAGTGGCTGCTGATGATCCGCTCCACCAGCGTGGTACCGGTGCGGGGCTGGCCCAGCACGAATATGGGCGAGGGGTCCGGATTGCCGGGTTTCTGCTCCGCCAGCCACGCGGGCGTGTACAGTTCGGCCAGCGCGTTGAACATCGCCTCCTCGGCCACTTCGTCGTACTCCACCGTGGCCCGCCGGGCGGCGGCGCCGGCACTGAAGGCCGTAAAGGCAGCATCCCACTGTTGCAGGTCTTCCCGTTCCTTGCCGATGGCGTAGAGATAGAACGCGCGCGCCCGCGGATTGTTGCGATGCCGCTCCAGCAATGTCTGCATGATCTCGATGTGGTTTTCATCGCGCGCCTTGACCGAGCTGGCCAGGGCCCAGTGGGCCTGCGGGCTGTCCGGCTGGATTTGGATGATGTCGCGGAAGATGCTGTCGGCCCTGTCCGTGTCGCCGTGGTACACGAGGTTGTTGGCGAGGTTGAGCATGAACGGCGGGTGGCCGGGCTGGCGGGTGTTGGCGCGAGCGAAAAACGCCTGGGCGGCGCCGTGCTCGCCCATCAACGACAGGGTGGTGGCGATCAGGTCCAGCACGATCGGGTCATCCGGCTGGATGCGACGGGTTTCCCGCAGGGCCGCATCCGCCAGGTTGACCTGGCCCTCGCTCATGTACAGGCGCGCCAGCTGGGCCCAGGCGGCGGCGTGGTCCCGGTCCAGCTTCACCACTGACTGGAAGGCGCTGAAAGCGGTGCGCCGGTCCCTGGCCTCAAGGGCAACCAGGCCCACCAGGAAATGCGCCGGCACCAGGTCCGGGTGTTGCTCCAGCGCCTGCTGGCAGCAGAGCCCGGCGGTTTCGGTGTCACCCCGCCCGAGGGCTGTGAATCCTCGCTGCAACAGGGCTTGCTGCCGCGAATCCGCCGGCTGCGAGGGTCCAGCTTCGGTCACGTTGCCGCCTGCGCCTGCGGCGGCTGCAGGTAGGCGATCAGGGTATCGCCCCCGGCGTAGTTGCCGGCACTCATGAGAGAATCCAGGAACAGGTAGAACAGCTCTGCCTGGGAGCTGACCTCAAGCTTGGCGTAGGCGTGCTTGCGGTGCAGTTTTACGGTCTCGACCGATATCGACAGCTTCTCCGCCAGGGTCCTGGTGCTGTGGCCGTGCAACACCATGTTGATCACCTGGGCTTCGCGCTCGGTCAGCAGGCTGCTGCCGAACTCGTTGAGCGCGGTGTTGAGCTGTTCGCGCAGGTTCACCGCGCTGGTCTGCCCGGATGACGAGAGAGGACGCGTTTGCCAGTGCTGCTGGCACAGCACTTCGATGACGGGCCTGACGGCCGCCAGTGCGGCGACCTGTTGCCGGGTGAAGCGGCTCCTGGCCCCGGTACGGCCGAGCGCAATGTTGATGAACCCGGTAGTGCCGTTGGGCAGCAGGAAGCCGCACTCGTCCTGGTAGCCGCAATTCCGGTACCAGGCCTTGTAGTACTCGCTGTCGCGAAAGCCCGTGGGCGCCAGGTCGTGGAGCTGGAACACGCCGAAGCGGCGATCGCGGCTGGCGGCCTGGTAGTAGGGGTCCAGCACGAAGGCGCCGGCGACAAAGACGTCCAGGGTTGAGCGGCCGAGACCGGCCGGGACCTCGAAATACTCGACCACCGGCAGGTCGGTGTCCGGATAGACCAGCACCGTGGCATCGTCAATGGGCACCAGGCTTTTCAGTGTTGCCACCAGCTGGTGGGCGAAGTCCGCATGGCCCACCCGGGTTATCAGGCGCGCGAGCTGTTCGTTGTAGCTGGTCGTGGTCGGCATGGAATGGTGTCGATGACTCTTGTCCAGATTTATGCCGCATCATACCTGCAAAGCTGCCCAATCCAGAAATGCCTGGTTGGCCAGCGAGATGGAGCGCTGCCGGCGCCGCGCCAGCAGCAGCCGGATCCGCGGCTGTTCGGCGAAGGGTACGGCGACAATACCGGGTTCCTGTTGCGCCAGCATGGCGAGGCCAATGGTGGTGCCCAGGCCCTGCTTGACCATGCGGATCAGCAGCGGCAGGAAATTGCTTTGCAGACGCAGGTCGGGGCTGACGCCATAGCTGGCGCACAGTTCATCCAGCCGCTTGCGGATGAAGTAGCCGCTCTCGTACACCACCATGGGCGAATCCTGCAGCTCGGCCACCGGCACCGCACTGCGCCCCGCCCAGGGGTGGTCCTCGGCCATGCACAGGACGATCTCTTCATCGACCAGGGGCGCGGTGGCGAAGTCGCCGACGGCATCCTCGCTGGCACCGCTGATGACGCCGAGTTCGATCTCGTCGTCCAGCAGCCACTGGCGGATACGGTCGGTACCGGCCTGGGTCACCACGGTGCGCAGCTGCGGGTGGAGCACCAGGAACCGACCCAGCAAATCCGGCAGGTAGTAGGTCGCCAGCATCGAGGGGCAGGCGATGGCCAGCTCTCCCTGCAGCAGGCCGCGCAGGGCGCCGCCCGTCGCCTGCAGGCTCGCCACCTGCTCGAGAATGGCAACCGCCTGCTGCAGCAGGGTGCGCCCTTCCGCAGTCAGGGTAATGCGCCGTCCGCCGCGGTCGAACAGTACCAGGCCCAGCTCTTCCTCGAGCTTGCGCACCGCGATGCTGACCGCCGGCTGGGCCATGTGCAGCTGCTCCGCGGCCCGGCTGAAGCTGCCCTGGGCCGCCACTGCGCGGAAAATATCCAGCTTTCTCAAGTCCATTCCATATATTTAACATATAAAAGTCATAGAAAACATATATTTTATAAATGAACAGTGTCCTGCTAGGGTAGTGGCTGCAGATAACCCCGGAGTGAATCCCATGGCACAGAACAAGCAGTGGCAACGTCTCGACTGGCAGGACCCCTTCCTGCTGGAGCAGCAATTGACCGACGAGCAGCGCATGGTGCGCGACAGCGCCCGGCACTACGCCCAGGGGCAACTGGCGCCCCGGGTGCGGGATGCCTTTCGCGCCGAGGAGACCGATATTGCCATCTTCCGCGAAATGGGCGAGCTGGGCCTGCTGGGCAGCACCATCGACGGTTACGGTTGCCCCGGGGTGGACTACATCAGCTATGGGCTGGTCGCCCGCGAAGTGGAGCGGGTGGATTCCGGCTACCGCTCGATGATGAGTGTGCAGTCCTCGCTGGTCATGTATCCCATCCACGCCTACGGCACCGAAGCGCAGCGGGAAAAATACCTGCCCAGGCTGGCCACCGGGGAATGGATCGGCTGCTTCGGCCTCACTGAACCCGACCACGGCTCCGACCCCGGCTCCATGATTACCCGCGCCCGCAGTGTCGATGGCGGCTACCGGCTCAATGGCGCCAAGATGTGGATTACCAACAGCCCCATTGCCGACGTGTTCGTGGTCTGGGCCAAGACCGACGACGGCAAGATCCGCGGCTTTATCCTGGAACAGGGCATGGCGGGCCTGAGCGCGCCGAAGATCGAGGGCAAGCTGGCCCTGCGGGCCTCGGTCACCGGGCAGATCGTCATGGAAGATGTCTTTGTGGGTGAAGAACAGCTGCTGCCGAATGTGGAGGGCCTGAAAGGTCCCTTCGGCTGCCTCAACAACGCCCGCTACGGCATTGCCTGGGGCGCCCTGGGTGCCGCCGAGAGCTGCTGGTTTGCCGCCCGCGACTACACCATGGAGCGCACCCAGTTCGGCCGCCCGCTGGCCGCTAACCAGCTGGTCCAGCTCAAGCTGGCGGACATGCAGACCGAGATCAGCCTGGCCCTGCAGGGCTGTCATCGCGCCGGGGAGCTGATGGATGCCGGCCAGATTGCACCGGAGCTGATTTCACTGATCAAGCGCAATTCCTGCGGCAAGGCCCTGCACATCGCCCGCCAGGCCCGCGACATGCTGGGCGGCAACGGTATCTCCGACGAGTACCCGGTGATGCGGCACATGGTGAACCTGGAGGTGGTCAACACCTATGAGGGCACGCACGACGTGCACGCCCTGATCCTGGGTCGCACGCAGACGGACATTCCAGCCTTCTAGCATGGGCGCCCTGTCCCACATCCGGGTGCTGGACCTGTCGCGGGTGCTGGCCGGCCCCTGGGCCACCCAGATCCTGGCGGATCTCGGTGCCGAGGTGATCAAGGTCGAGCGCCCGGATGGCGGCGATGACACCCGGGCCTGGGGGCCGCCCTTCATGGCAGCTGCGGACGGCGAGCCGACCGCGGAGTCTGCCTACTTTCTCTGCGCCAATCGCGGCAAGCAGTCGCTCTGCCTGGACATCAAGTCCACCGAGGGTCAGGCAACCCTGCGCGCCCTGGCCGCGCAGTGCGATGTCGTGGTGGAGAATTTCAAGGTCGGCGATGCCGCTCGCCATGGCCTGGATTACGCCAGTCTGTCGGCCCTGAATCCGGGGCTGGTGTACTGTTCCATCACCGGTTTTGGCCAGACCGGGCCACTGCGCGAGCGGCCCGGCTACGACTTCCTGGTGCAGGCCATGGGTGGCCTGATGAGCGTCACCGGCCAGCCCGACGGCAGCCCGGGTGCGGAGCCGATGAAGGTGGGGGTGGCACTGACGGATATCATGACCGGGCTCTACGCCAGCATCGGCATCCTCGCGGCGCTCGCCGAGCGCGACCGCTCCGGACTGGGCCAGCAGGTCGACCTGGCACTGCTGGACGTGACTGCGGCAACCCTGGCCAACCAGGCCAGCAATTACCTGGTCGGTGGCATTAATCCCGGCCGTCTCGGCAATGCCCACCCCAACATCGTGCCCTACCAGAGCTTCGTCGCCCGCGATGGCCATCTGGTGGTGGCCGTCGGCAACGATGCCCAGTTCCGGCGTTTTGTCGCGGTGCTGGAGTGCCCGGAGCTGGCGGACGATCCCCGCTTTCTGAGCAATCGCCTGCGGGTGCAACACCGGGAGCAACTCATTCCGCTGTTGCAGGCGTGCATGCTCAGGCGGGATAAATCCGACTGGCTGCAGCGCCTGGAGGCGGCGAGTGTTCCGGCCGGCCCGATCAACAGTGTGGCGGAGGTGTTCAACGAGCCCCAGATCCTGGCGCGGGAGATGCGGGTAAACGTGCCCCATCCGCTGAATCCTGACCTGGAGCTGGTTGGCAACCCGATCAAGCTGTCGCGCACGCCAGTCACCTATGGCGCGGCACCACCGACCCTGGGGCAGGATACCGCAGAGCTGCTGGCACGGGCGGGCAGGTTCAACGCAGGGGAAAGTTGACCGAGATTACGATCTCCTCGGTACCCGGGTTCTCGTCACCGAGACTGGCGTTGGAGAGGTGGTACAGGGCCAGCCCGAGGCGGACCTGGCTGGAGAAGCGATAGCCCAGTTCCAGCCCGGAACGGAACTCGAGTGCGAGACCCAGGTCAAGCTTGTCGCTGCCGTCAAAGCCGACTATGCCGATGCCGGGGGTCAGATACCAGTGTGCTCCCAGGTAAAAATCGCGCTTGATCTCGGCGTACAGGTATTTCGCATTGCTTGCCGTGCCCACGATCCCGAGTGCGGGCACCAGCCGATAGCGGCCGGTGGCCGCAAAGCGATACTCAAGGCCATAGCGGCCGCGATTGTCCAGTGCACGATCAATGCCCACCTGCCCGGCGGACAGGTTGAGCAGTGCTTCGGCCACGGTGATGGGACTGGCGAGCAGAAGCAATGTGGCGCTGACCTGCGCAGCGTAGCGGCATTGGCGTCGCATACGGGATTCCCGCTCAGGCAATACGGACAAATAATGGCCGATAGACCGTGAATGCTCAAGTCACCGGGAATCCGGGTCTGGCGCCGCTTGAGATTCACTCTGTATCCGGGCAACCTGCCGGGGTCGCAAGGGAGCGCGGAGTGGTCGATGGGCGAGACGGTAGCGGTGGTCGGCAGTGGCATGGCGGGGCTCGCCGCGGCCCACGGTTGCCGCAAGGCGGGCTTTGACGTCACCCTGTTTGAAGCCCGCCCGGGCCACGGCATGGATGCCCATGCCATGGCCGTGCAGGGAGGCAATGTCGACCTGCCGCTGCGGGTCATGAGTCCGCGCAACTGGCACAGTGTACTGGCGCTGGCGGCGGAGGTGGGGGTGGGTACATTCCCGGTTGCCACCTATGCCTCCTGCAGCTGGACCGACCGCCAGACCTGGTTTCGCAGCGGCCGCATGCCGGTGACCGGTTGGCCCTGGGTGGGCTCCTGGCGTTATCTCAACCGCCGTTCCCTGCGGCTGGCGCGGGGCCTCTGGCAGTTGCGTCGCGCCAGTGCCGGGCTGGCGGCTGCGGACGCCAGCTTCACCCTGGCGGATTTTCTGCAGCAACAGTCCTTCGACCCCCTGTTCTGGCGCGGTCTGGTGCTGCCCCTGCTCACCACCATCTGTACCTGCGACGAAGCACAGCTGTTGGCCTGGCCCGCCCCCCAGCTGCTGTCGCTGCTGGATGAGATTCTCCACGGCGGCGGCCTGGTGCGGCTGCAGGGTGGCACCTCGGCACTGGTGGCGGCGCTTGCGGCTGCGATACCGGCCTATACCGGCAGCCCGGTACAGCGGCTGGCGGCTCGGGAAGAGGGGATCATGGTGCACAACGCCCGTGGCGAAGGCGGACAGTTTGATCGGGTTATTCTGGCTGTGCAGGCCAACCAGCTCGATTTTCTCGAAGGCGAGCAGTTCCAGCGGGAGCGCCAGGTACTGGACCAGGTGCGATTCGACAGCGGCGAGCTCTGGCTGCATCGGGATCCGCGCTTTCTGCCGCGCCGGACCGCTGACTGGAGTGCGCTCAATTTCCAGACTGACCCTGAGCTAGCACGGGTCATGTTCACGGTGCTGGTCAATGCGGTGGAACCGACGCTGGCGTCTGCGGAGCCGGTACTGCAGACCTGGAACCCCCTGTATGAACCGGACCCGGAGACAGTATTGGCCCGGGTGCCGCTGCAGCGTGCGGTGGTGCACACCGGTACTGCCGGGATCCACAGGGCCCTCGCCGGGTGGCATGCGGAACCGGATCGCCGCGTCTTCTACAGTGGCTCCTGGGCCTACCCCGGGGTGCCGCTGCTGGAATCCGCAGTGCGCTCCGCGCAGGCGGTGGTGGCGCGTGTGCAGCAACTGCAGGCGCGGGTATAGTGGCGGGCGCGGCACCTGATCGGCAATAATCGCTGTTTCCTGGCAATGGTGGGTACGGATGAAGACTTTTCTCAAGATCGTGCTGATAGTGGCAGCCATCGTTGGCGTGGGCGTGCTGGTGCTGGTCAATGGCAAACAGCCGGAACCGTTCCCGCCCGGCTCGGAAAGTGCATCCCGCCTGCAGATGGGGCCGCTGGAGGTGGTGCGCCTGGATCACGAGTTCCTCGACCCCACCCGTCCAACCGCCGCCAATGGTGACTATGCCGGCAGCGAGCAGCGGCGCCTGGAGTCCACGGTGTGGTATCCGCAAGACCGGGAGTACGGCCCCTATCCGCTGTTGGTATACAGCCACGGATTCTCCTCGTCACGCCGGGAAGCGGCGTATCTGAACAGGCACCTGGCCAGTCTTGGCTACGTGGTGGTGGCCGCGGACTTTCCCCTGACCAACATGCGTGCGCCCGGTGGTCCGCAGGTGAAGGATGTGGTCAACCAGCCGGCGGACGTCAGCTTCCTGATCGACAGCCTGCTGCAGCTGTCGGCGGATGCCGACCACAGCCTGTACCGGCAAATCGATCCGGAGCGCATTGGCGCCCTGGGCCTGTCTCTGGGTGGCCTGACCACCACGCTGGCGGGCTTTCACCCGGAGCTGCGCGATCCCCGGATCCGGGCCGCGATCTCGATTGCGGGCCCCACGTTCGTTTTCACCCCGCCTTTTTATCGCCACCACAGCCTGCCTTTCCTGATGCTGGCCGGGGACATTGATGCGTTGGTGCCTTATGCGGCCAATGCCGCGCCGGTACCCGGGCAGGTGCCCGGGGGCGAGCTGGTCACCCTGCGCGCCGGGTCCCATACCGGCTTTGCCGGGCCGGCCGCGGTGATGCGCTGGCTGCACAACCCGGATGTTGTCGGCTGCTGGATAGTCCAGCGCAATGCCGGCGACGCCATGGAAGAGCCCTGGTTCGACCTCATCGCCCCCCCCGAAATGGGCCTGGATTACACGGCGGAGCCCGATCTGTGCACCCTGGATCCCCTGCCGGCAGCCATGAATACCCTGCGGCAGCAGATGATTACCCGGGTGGTGGTCAGCAGCTTCTTCGAGCGCCAGTTTTCGCTCTCGGCGCCGACGCGGGCAGCCGCGGCCAGATATTTGCGCCAGGTCCTGCCGGCAGAGCTCGACGATGTGACCTATACCCCACCCGTGAACTGAGCGGTGCTGCAACGCCGGGACAAGGTGGTTGTGGTCCTGCTGGCTTCCGCATTGCTGGGGGTCCTGCTCCTGTTCAGCGTCCTCGGCTGGTACCTGTGGCGCGAGTCGGTGGTGGCCGAGGAAGCGCGGCTCGGTGATCTGGCCCAGCGGCTTGGTCTGCAGGCGGAATCGGCCATCATTGATGCGCGGGACCTGTTGCAGGCGCTCAACGAGTCCCCGTTTCCCCGCTGCTCCCCCGAGCATGTCAGCCTGATGCAGGCGGAGACCTTTGCCCGGCCCCATATCCGGGCGATCGGTTTCTGGCGCGCGGCAGAGCGGCTCTGTGGCACGGGGTTTGCCGAGGGTGCCGCCCTGCGCCCGCCCCAGGCCAGCCGTATCTACGACGACGGCATGATTGCCTGGTGGCCGGGGCCCGACACCACGGTTGGCGGCATCCCCCTGTTCCTGATGCGCTTTGGCAATCACGACATGGCCATCGACCCCCGCCAGCTGCTCAGTACCGGCCCTCTCAGCAACCAGCAGGTTGGGCTCTGGGTCGAGGGCCTGCCCATGACCCGGATCCCCACTGCTGCCACTCTGCCCGCCCCCGACAGTTTGCGGCCGGGGCTGACCGTCGACCGCGCCGGGCAGCAGGTCAGTGCCCGCTTTTCGCTGGGGACGATCTTCAGGATCGACATTGTGGCCATGCAGCCGCTCAGCGAGTTCTGGGATCGCTATCTGCCCACGCTGGTGCTGGCCGCGCTGCTCGGGCTGGTGCTGGCCGGGTTGTGGGTGTATGTGGTGCTGAGCTTCTCCCGCCGTCACCTGAGCCTGACGGCGGAGCTGCGCAATGCCATCGAGCGACGCGAGATCCTTGTCTACTACCAGCCGATCGTGGATCTCGCCACGGGCCGCTGCACCGGTGCCGAAGCGCTCGCCCGCTGGTCGCGGGACAACGGCGACATGGTTAGTCCCGATGTCTTCGTGCCGATGGCCGAAGAGGCGGGCATGATTACCGAGTTGACGCTGGCCGTGTTGGAGCTGGTGTTGCGTGACATCGGGTCGCTGCTGCGGGCGCACTCCGCAATCGCCATCAACATCAATCTGTCACCCCAGGATCTGGAGTCGAAGCGGCTGCTGCGGGCGCTGGTGTCCGGCCTGAGTGAAGCGGGTCTGCCGGCGAGCGCCATCAAACTGGAATTGACCGAGCGGGCCCTGCTCGACAGCGACCTGCCCCGCCGGCGCATCAATGAACTGCGCCAGCTGGGGCACGCGGTCGCGATCGACGACTTCGGCACTGGCTACTCCAGTCTGTCCTACCTGGAATCCTTCGAGCTGGATATCCTGAAGATTGACAAGGCCTTCGTCGATACTATCGAAAGCCACGCGGTCAGCAGCTCAGTTATCGGCCATGTGATCGAGATGGCAAAGTCGCTGCAGCTGGATATCGTCGCCGAGGGCATAGAGAGCCAGCACCAGGCTGCCTGGCTCGCGGCACAGGGCGTGCGCTTCGGGCAGGGCTACCATTTCAGCCGTCCCCTGGCTGCGGAGGATTTCAGTCACTGGCTCCAGAGCCAGGCCTGAACGATTCCGTCCGATCGCCCTTTGCCGGTGGCCTCGCGGGCGCTAGAATGGCCGCCCCGGCCCCGATGGCCGAACTCACAGGGTCCCGGAGCAAGCCTTGCAGCCCCCATCCATTCGCCTCATACCGGTCGTCCATGTTGTTCTGTCCCTGCTGCTGACAGCGTGCAGTACGTTGCCAGACAGCGGCGGCTGGGGTCGCTCCGGCGACCAGCGCGCCCCGGTGGAGTCGCGCGACGGACGCTCCGGGCCGCAGGTCACAGCGGAGGAAGCCACCAGACTGGCCCAGGGTGAAGCGGCGATCGCCCTGACTCTGGCGAGACTGAAAGCCAGGCCCGAGCACATACTGCAACCGGAGCAGACCGGATACTACATGGATGTGCAGTTGGCGACGCTACGCAAGCGGTTCGCCGGGGTCGACGTGACACTCTCCCGGGAGGACGGCCAGCTGCGTCTGGTACTGCCCGAAAGCGCGACCTTTACCAGCGGCAGCGCCGAACTGACCGGGAATGCCCAGGGGATGCTGGAAGGGGTGGCGCAAGTGCTCGCGGAATACGACAAGACGCTGGTGGTGGTCGAGGGCCACAGCGATGCCCTGGGGCCCGCCGGGTTCAACCAGACCCTGTCCGAACAGCGGGCACTGGCGGTGGCGCGCAGTTTGCTGGCGCACGGCGTGAGCGCCCGGCGCCTGGTCGCGGTCGGTTACGGCGCCGACCGCCCCGTCGCCAGTAATGACACCGATGCCGACCGTGCCCGGAATCGCCGGGTGGAGCTGTTGGTACGGCCGGTCACCGCCACCTAGTGGGCTGCGCGGCTAATTCGGTAACGTTCAGAGCGCCTGTGCCGGTGCGAATCAAGGCGTGGCTCGCCGGCAAGGGTGGCTCCCTTACCAAGAGGCACAACGCTGAGTCGCGCCGGCACAGGCGCTCCCGCAGGGCCGCCGCACAAGCGTTGTGGGCTGCGTTGCGCTCACTTGAATTGGCGACGGCCAGTCCTGCGCTCGCGCGCCTTGCCCACAACGCTTGTGCGGCGGCTGAATGTTACCGAATTAGCCGCGCAGCCCACTAGAAGGGCAGGCCGTCGTCGATGGCGTGGCCGGCTTCCTCCGGCGTTGCCAGCCCCTTGGTATAGTGCTTGCCGTTGATTTCATCGCGAATCTTTGCGGCGTCATCCGGTGTCGCGAAGAACTGCGAGTACCACTGGCGACCGGTGCGGAAGGGTCCGTCGGTCTTCAACTGCATGATTTTCAGTGCCGGGCGCTTGAACTTCCAGACATTGAAATCCGCGCCGAAGGCTTCCAGGGCGTTGGCCTGGAACTGCCTGGCGGCCTCCCGGTCCTCGTTGCTGGCCGGGTTGCTGGCGCCCCTGTAGAGTACAGCATGCCAGCACTTGACCACGCCGTCGTCCACCGGGGTGTTGGCGATCAGCTCGAACATGACGGCGTCGCCGAAGACCTGCTTCGACAACAGCAGGCCCGGCCCGGTGTACCAGGTGGTGGTATACAGGTAGGTGTCATACAGCTGCATCGGGCCGCCCTGGCGCTGGATATACACCTGGTCGCGGTACTCGTTCTCGAAATACTCGCAGGGCGCACCGTGGGTGGGCCCGAGATGGCGGCTATCGGCCATGTTGTCGAGGATTTCCTGGGGGTGGATCCGGAGTTCGCCCAGGTGGTCCAGCTCCCACTGTACCCACTGCGGATCATTCCACTGCTTCAGCAGCGGCGCGTCGTACTCGGGAGGGCGCCCATCCGGGTCATACCAGGCCATCACGCAGCCCATATTGTCCACCACCGGGTAGGAGCGGATGGAAGCGGACTTGGGGTAGGGGCCATCGGCGTAGGGGATGTCATCGACATCGCCGTCACAGCTGTAACGCCAGCCGTGGTAGGGGCAGCGGATGGAATCGCCCTCGATCTGCTCGCCATTCTTGACGATCATGGCGCTGGTGCTGGCGGTCAGGTGGGTGCCCATGTGTGCGCAGTAGGCGTCCAGCAGGACGGGCTTGCCGCTCTCGCCCCGGTACAGCGCCAGGTCCTGGCCAAAGAACCGCACCGCCATGGGTCCGGCGTCGAGTTCCCTGCTTTCCGCCACAATGAACCAGCCCCGGGGGAAAGTGTTGGGGCCCAGGTTGTAATCAGCCGCTGTTGCCATGGTGCTTGCCTCCAGTGTTCGCAATGATGCCCAGTATAACGGCCGCGGGCGCCGCAGCCACATCGTGGAGCCGCGGGCACGGCAGGCAGCAGGGCTTGGCTCAACTATTTGGCTTGCTGGTCTGGCGGGTTGTGCTGCTGGTTGAACCTGCGCCCGAGATACACCCCCGTTGCCCCCCAGCAGGCGGCAATGCCGGCGCCGATCAGGGCCACCGGGGCCATGCCCAGGCCCAGGCCCTGGGTCAGCGCGGTGAAGGCCCACGCATTGACCATGTCTCCGCCCCGGTAGACCACAATATCGATCACCGGTTTCGCCTTGTAGCGGGTCTCCTGGTCGACGGCGGTGAACAGCATCTCCCGCCCGGGCCGGGTAATGGCGAAATTGCCCGCCCGGCGCGCGATCTGTACACCCACGACCACGGCCACAATGGGGGCCGCCGCCAGCAGCAGCAGCCCGGCACAGATCACCGCGGGAATACAGGCGAGGGTGAAGGGCAGCCCCAGGTGCCTGGCAATGCGCCCCGTGGCAAAGGCGGCGATGACCACGGTCAGCGTGTTGACGGCCAGGTCCATGGCGGCCCAGATTTGGGTCCGGGTCTCCCGGTCATAGGGCTCCAGCAGGTTTTTCAGCTCGAAATAGATGAATGAGCTGATGGAGGTGTAGAGCACGATGAACAGAGCGATGCCGAGCAGGTAGGGACTGCGGAGGAATTCGGAAAAACCCGCCAGGGGGTTGCCGCCGATATAGTCAAAATCCCGGCCGCTGGCGGTGAGGCCGGCATTTCCGAGTTCCTCGACCTTGAGCCGCTGCAGCCAGTAGACCAGGGGCAGGGTGACGACCAGGGCTGCGCTGCCAATCAACAGCAGCGTGTCGGTCCCCGCTTCCGCCGCCAGCAGGGCCGTGAAAGCGGGACCGAGCATGGCGCCGACGCTGGCACCGGCGCCGATGAATCCGAACAGGCGCGTGGCCTGGGGCCTGGCCCAGGTGTCGGCCATGAAGCTCCAGAATACGGAGATGTGGAACAGGCTGAAGACGCTGATCCAGACGTAGAAGGCCTTGTCCAGCAGGGTGCGCTCGGCCACGGTCTGGATACCGACGTAAAACAGGACAAACGTTGCGGCAAAGAAGCCGTACACCGCCGGTACCAGGTGTCGCAGGCGAATGCGGGTCACGGCGTTGCCGTACAGCGATACCGCGACCACGCTGAACAGGAAAGTCAGGGTCCAGAGCACGCTGACCTCGGCATCGCTCCAGTCGCTGGCCATGGCGTCCCGCACTGGCCGCAGGATGTAGTAGGCGGCCATCAGGATCAGCACCAGGCTGAAGGAGCCCAGGGTGGCCCGCGCCTCCCGGGGGTGGATGTCGCAGGCGAAGTCCAGTCCCCGCTGCAGCAGGGAAGGTTTGTGTGCGTTCATGCTGGCACTACAGTGCGCTGAAGGCGCGCATCATTTCCGCACGCTGGCTGCTGTCCGGCAACGGGCCGAAGTTGGCCTGCATGTTGTCCTGCATGTGGTGGACTTTGGAGGTAGCGGGGATCAGGTTGGTCACTGCCGGGTGGCCCAGGATCCATTTCAGGAAAAATTGTCCCCAGCTGCTGCAGCCGAGCTCCGCGGCCACTGCCGGCAATTCCTGGTCGCGGGTTTTGGCGAACAGGGAGCCGCGCTGGTAGGGGCGGTTGATCATGGTGGCGATGCCGCGCTCCTGCGCCAGCGGCAGCAGGGCCTGCTCCGCGGTGCGATCTTCCATGTTGTAGCTGAACTGGACAAAATCCAGCGGCTCCGTGCGCATGATCTGCAGCAGTTCCTCGTGGTTGCGGCCATGGGAGGTGGTGATACCGATGTAGCGCACCTTGCCCTCCTCTTGCCACTGCTTCAGCGTGGCGAGGTGGGTGCGCCAGTCCTGCAGGTTGTGGATGGCAATCAGGTCGAAGCGCTCGACCGCCATGCGCTCGGCGGAAGTCTGCATCTGGGCGATGCCTTCCTCCCGGCCCGTGGTCCAGACCTTGGTGGCGGCAAATACCGGCGGTCGCGGCGACAGGGTGCGCAGGATGTCGCCGACCCGCGACTCCGCTTCACCGTACATCGGGGAAGAGTCAATGACCGTGCCGCCGGCGGCGAAGAACGCCTGCAGGACTGCGCCCAGCTGCTGCAGCGTCTCCGGGCTGGCGGGCTCGTCAAACGTCCGCGAGGTGCCCATGCCGATGACCGGCAGCAGTTCGCCGGAGCTGGGGATCGGGCGCCTGTTCACAGCCGCTCCGGTAGCCATCGGAACGGCCGCACGGGCCCCGCCGGCGTTCAGCAGTGGCAGGGTGGCGGCGAACTGCAAGACCTGGCGTCGCTTGAGCATGACCCTCTCCTCCTCAAGGCCGGGATGCCAGTGTCCACCGGTGCCCAACGGAGGTCAAGGGCGGTGCGCTGGCCGGGTGATCGGGCACTTGTTGCTGGGAACGGGCCGGATTGTGGTCTATCCTGTGATAATGATAATGATTCCGACAGCTCGAGGGGCTTGTGGTATCGCATTGTTGTTCGCAATCCTTTGTGCTGCTGGCGCGATAGCTGAACACCCGGATCTCGAAGCGCGGCAGCGGGTGACGATTGCCGGCTCGGTAACGCCTGGCGATATGCCCACCCGGCTCGCGGACCATCTGGATCTGTTCGCAGGCGCCGGCACCGAGGTGGCGGTGGCGTCGTTTCCCTCCGGGGCCGCGGCCCTGGACGAGCTGCTGCAGCGGCGAGCCGATTTCGCGCTCACCGCAGTGCCTCCCTTTGCGAGTGCGCTGCTGCAGCAAGAGCGCACCGAGGTTGCGGACGACGAGGAGCTGGTGGTGCTGGCGCGTATCAGCCGCTCCAACAACACCCATCACGTGGTGCTGAGTCCGGCGGCAGCGGGATTGCAGCCCGCGCAGCTGGCGGGTCGGCGGATCGGCGTCATGCCCGGCACCTCCTCCGAGTATTTCTGGGCCGGGTTTGCGCCGCTGCACGGTATCGCGCGGGCCGATGTCGAGCTCTCCCTGCTGAATGTCGAGGAAATGACTGCCGCGCTGCAGGCGCGAGAGATCGACGCGGCGGTTGTCTGGGATCCCTGGCCACTGCGCATGGGGGAGGCGCTCGGTGGCGAGGTCACCCGACTTTCCGACCACCGCATCGACAGCATGAGCTGGCTGCTGGTCACCCGCCGGGTCCTGGTCGAGCGCCATCCGCAGCTCTGCGAGGACATTCTGCGGATGTACCTGCGGGCCGAGAACCTGATCCACGAGGATCCCGAGCGGGCCCGCGCACAGGAGGCAGCAGCCAGCGGGGTGACGGTGGACTATGTCCGGAGCCTGGCCCCGGATTTCATTTTCAGTCTCGGCCTGGACTGGTCCCTGCTCAGCGAAATCAACCACCACCTCGCATGGCGCCGGGGGCGAGCGGGGGAAAGCGGCGGCACCGTATTCACGCCGGAGCGTTATCTGGCGCCGCGGCCCCTCGCCAGGGTTGCACCGGCCCGCGTGCTGCTGCCGCGCTACTGGCAGCAGGGGGCCGGGCCATGATGCTGCGGCGGATTATCCGCATCTGCCTGGGAGCCAGCGTGCTGGGACTGGTGGCGCTTGCCGCGACCATCCTGCTGGCGTGGGGGTCCCTGCGCGAACAGCAGCAGTCCCTGTTGGATGTCTACGCCATCCAGCAGCGGATGGCGACCCTGTCCCAGGGAGTCAATCACCTGCTGCTGCAGGAGCATCCTGACTGGAGCGCCGGGGTGCTCGTTGCCGAGGCGCGGGAACTGGCTGCGGCGATGGCGACTGTCAGTCATCCCGCTGCCGAAGCCGCCAGCCAGTACCTGCTGCAGCTGGAACGCAATATCGCCGCCATCGACGGCCTCGGGCCGAGGGATTTGCGGGACGCGGAGGGGGCCTCGCTGCAGCACGCCGAGAACATCCTGATCAACCAGCTGCGGGCGCACGAGGCGGGCCTGAGCGTGGCCGCGCAAGCGGTGCTCGACAATCACTTCAGCAGTGTTGAGCGGTCAGTCTACCGGGTCATCCTGATCCTGTTTGCGGTGGCTCTGGCCCTGGCGGCGCTGGCCCTGGCGGGATTCACCCTGCTGTTCCGGCGTATTGATAGACCCCTGAAGGCCTTGCACGACGGGATCTCGGCGCTGCAGCAGGGCCGGCTGGACCAGCCGCTGGTGGTTGCGACCCGGGACGAATTTGGCGAACTCGCCACTGGCTTCAACCGCATGCTCGCTGCCCTGCGCGCACATGAGCTGACCCTGCGGGAGCAGCAGAACTCGCTGGCGTCCGCGCTGACGCAACGGGAGGCGATCCTGGACACCCTGCCCGCGAATATCGCCTTGCTGGACAGCAGCGGCAATGTGCTGGAGACCAATTCCGGCTGGCAGACCTTTGCCCGGGACAATGGCTACCGCGATCCGGACCTGGGGCAGGCGCGCAATTACCTCGAGGTCTGTGATGCCGCCACCGGTGTCGGCGCGGAAATCGCCGCGCAAGTCGCGAGCGGTCTGCGCGCCATCCTCAGCGGCGAGTCCGGCGCCAGCAGCTTCAGCCTGACTTACCCCTGCCATTCCCCCGGGGAGCAGCGCTGGTTCCGGCTTATGGCTACCCCGCTGGCAGGAGCGGCAAAGCCCGGTGGCGCGGTGGTGATGCACATTGATGTTACCGAGCGCAAGCTGGCGGAACTCGCCCTGGCGCGGACCGCCTACGAAGACCCGGTGACCGGGCTGCCCTCCCGGGCGGGTTTTGGCAAGCAACTGCAGGACATGCCTTTGCCGGAGACTGCCGCCGAGGCGTTCTATATCCTTTTCTTTGACGTCCGCAGACTCAATGATATCAACCAGAATTGCGGCTACCGGGTAGGGGATCACCTGCTGCGGGCGCTGGGCCAGCGCCTGGCGAAGAACCTGCTCCCCGGGGAATACCTGGGCTCACTCGGCGGGGGCCAGTTTGCCCTGCTGACAAGGCACCGTCAGCGCGGGCTGACGACCCCGCGGCAAATCTGGGGCTGGCTGATGGAGCTTCTCGAGCAACCCTTCCTGGTCGATCAACACATGCTGTATGTGGACCTTACCCTGGGGCTGACCCTGTGCGACAGCAACTCCCGGGGTTACGAGGAGCTGCTGCGCCACGGCCAGCTGGCGCTGCAGAGCGCCCGGGAAACCGGCGAGCGCTGGATGGTGTTCGACCCCGAACTCGAGAAGCGCGTACAGCAGCGGGTCTGGACCACCGCTGGCCTGCGCGATGCCCTGGCGGACCGCCATTTCGAGCTGCATTACCAGCCCAAGGTCAATCTGGTGGACGGCAGGGTGACCTCTGCCGAAGCGCTGCTGCGCTGGCGCCATCCGATACTGGGCCTGCGGCCACCGGATACGTTCATCCCGGTAGCGGAGAGCTCACAATTGATCGTGCCGATGGGCGAATGGGTCCTTCGCGAGGCCTGTGAAAGCCTGGGTTTCTGGCAGAAGCAGGGCCTGCAGGCGGCCCGCATCGCGGTCAACGTCTCGATGGTACAGTTCCTGCATTCCGATGTGCCCGCCACGGTGTCCCGGATCCTCGATGATGTGGGCATTGATCCCGCTGCGCTTTCCCTGGAGATCACGGAGAGCGTCTTCGAGCAGGAGAGCGAGCACCTCCTGGGACAGATGGAGGCGTTGCGCGCCCTGGGTGTGCGCCTGTCGCTGGACGACTTCGGTACCGGCTTCTCCTCGCTCAGCCACCTGCGGCGCTACCCGTTTGACGAGATCAAGATTGATCGCAGCTTTGTCCGCGACTGTACGGAAAGCGACTTCAGTCGGGGAATTATCGAGATGATTATCCGCCTGGGTTCTGTGCTGGGTGCCAGTGTCGTGGCCGAGGGCGTGGAGACCGCGGCCCAGCGTGATCTGCTGCTGCAGCTGGGCTGCCAGACCGGCCAGGGCTATTTCTACAGCATGCCGCTTACCGGGGAGGATTTTCACTGGCTGCTGCGGAGCAGCGGTGATCTGCCACTCGACCAGCAAGAGAATGTTTCGGAGTTGAATTCATGACACGGCAAGCGGGGGTTTGTGCCCCGGGAGGGAAGCATGGCTGAGCAGCAGGTAACGCATCTGGCCAAGCGCCCGACCCGTATTGCGGGTTTTGACGCAATTAGTGAGGGTGGCCTGCCTACGGGGGGGATCACCCTGGTGCAGGGGGACGCGGGCACCGGCAAGACCCTGTTCGCCCTGCAGGTGCTCGCCCACGCCGTCGAGGCCGGGGAGAACGGCTTGTTCCTGGGGTTCGAGGAGCGCGCGCCGGATGTGTTGCGCAATGTGGCCTCCCTCGGCTGGGATCTTGAGCGGCATCTGGACCAGCGTTTGTTCATGTTCGACGGGCGCCCGCCCGGCCAGGTTGAGATCAGTGGCCAGTTCGATATCGGTGGTCTGCTGGCGGTACTGTCGGCGATGGCGGACAGGGTGGATCTGAGCTGGGTGGTACTGGACGGCATAGACCAGCTATTGGCCCTGCGCCGGGACCTCCCCCTGGTTGCCAGCGAGCTGTTGCGGCTGCGGGAGTGGCTGCGGGGCCGGGATATCTCGGTGTTGATGACCGCGAAGGAATCGCAGGTCGGCAGTTACCGGATGGAGTACCTGGAGCAGCTGCGCTTTGACCTGAATACCCTGATCACCCTGTCCTCGAAGCGTTGCGGGCAGCGCATAAGCCGCCGCCTGCGGATTGCCAAGTATCGCGGGTCGGCTCACGTGGCGGATGAGGTGCCGCTGCTGATTGGCAGCGGCGGGGTGGTGCTGCCCTATAACATGCCGCAGCTGGCCGATCCCGCTGCCGCCAGCAGCGAGCGCATCAGCACCGGTGTCGAGCGCCTGGACAGGCTCCTGGGCGGCGGCTACTTCCGCGGCTCCGCGACCCTGATTACCGGGGAGCCGGGCACTTCGAAGACCAGCCTCGCGGTGGCCTTTGCTGCCGCCGCAGCGGCGCGGGGGGAAAAGGTGCTCTATATCAGCTTTGATGAGACCGCATCCCAGATTCAGCGCAACATGCGCTCCATCGGTATTGAGCTGGGTCCGCACCAGGAGGCCGGCAGGCTGGTTATTGTCGAGCGCCGGTCCTGGCGGGCCCTGGCGGAGACGCACTTTCTCAACATTCTCGAGCACCTCGATGCCGAGCAGCCCGACTGCGTGGTTGTGGACCCGTTATCCGGCCTGTACCAGGCCGGCGGCGACACCAGTTCCTACAACACCATTGAGCGGCTGATGGATCTGTTCAAGGCCCGGGGCATGACCTGCGTCGTGACCTCGCTGATCGAGAACGATGCGCGCACGGATGAAGCCTCTGCCGCCCAGGTGTCCACCATCGCCGACACCTGGCTGGCCCTGAACTACCAGATCCATGAAGGCGAGCGCAATCGCTCCCTGTCGGTGGTGAAGTCCCGCGGTACCGCCCACTCCAATCAGGTGCGGGAGCTGGTGCTCTCCGCTACCGGGATCCGCCTGGCGGACGTCTATACCCTCGGCTCCCGGGTCCTGATGGGTACCGCGCGCCTGCATCAGGAGCAGCTCGCCACGCGGGAGCAGGAACTGGAGCGCCAGAAGCAGGCGCGGCGACGCCGGGAACTCGAGCAGCAACTGCACGACGTGCGGGAGCGGGCATTGCAGCTGGAGGCCGAGTTGGCGGGTGAATCAGACCTGCTGGAAGCCGGCGAGCACCAGGAGCAGCGCCAGCGTCATGAAATTCAGCGAAGTCGCATGAGCGACAATGGCGTTGATCGGGTGGAGAACAGGGGAGAATGATCGCGATGAGTGAGCATGGTACATGCGCACAACGCCTGATGCTGTTTCTGGCCGGCGATTCACCGGGGTCGCGTCGGGCCCGCAGCAATCTGGCCAATGTGCTCGGGGATTACGATCTCGATGACTCGGCCGTGACCGTCATCAACGTGCTCAGTGAACCGGCGATGGCCGTGGACATGAGCGTATTTGCGACACCGGCGCTGGTCTACGGCTCGAACGCGCCTGAGAGCAGCCTTTACGGCGATTTTTCGGACACGGAGACCCTGCGCCGGTTCATGGACGATATCTTCGGCGCCGGGCGAGAGCATCACTGAGGCCCGTTCGCGGCGTCAACTGCTCGCCAGCATCCACTTGCGCAGGCGGTTGGAATCGCCGAAGGGCGTGAGCTTGCCGAACGAGTTGAGCAGCACGATCGACACCGGCTCGCCCTCGATGGTTGCCTGCATCACCAGGCAGCGCCCGGCCTCATTGAGGTAGCCGGTCTTGCTCAGGCCGATTTCCCAGCTCTGGTTTTTCAGCAGACGGTTGGTGTTGTTGTAATTGAGGACCCCGCGGCGGGCAAAGGGATAGACCGCCATGCCCGGCGTGGTGCTGGCCTCTGCAATCAGTGGATAGTTGCCGGCGGCGCGCACCATCAGCGCCAGGTCCCGCGCGGTGGACAGGTTGTCGCCGTGCAGGCCGGCGGGGTCGGCAAACTGGCTGTTGCGCATGCCCAGCGCCTCCGCTTTCAGGTTCATCGCCGTGACGAAGGCTTCAAGCCCGCCGGGATAGGTGCGTCCGAGCGCGCTGGCGGCGCGGTTTTCCGAGGACATCAGGGCCAGCAGCAGCATTTCCCGCCGGCTGAGAGTGGCGCCGTAGTCCAGCCGCGAGCCGGTGAGACGGATCAGGTCGCGGTCGTCCCGGGTCACCGTGATCGGCTGTTCCAGGTCCAGTCCCGCATCGAGAATGACCATCGCGGTCATCAGCTTGGTAATCGAGGCAATGGGGCGAACCGTGTCCGTGTCCTTGCCGTAGATGATGTTGCCATCGGCGTCCAGCACGATGGCGGAGGCGGATCTCAGCCCGGGGTTGCCATTGAGCTGGCCAAACTTGCCGTTGCCTGCGGCCAGGGCAGTGACGGGCAACAACAGAAACAGGCACAGGGCCCACTGCGGCGTCTTCATGATCCGATTCCATGATCGTTTGCTCTGGGGCCAGTTTGCCCCAGCCCCGGTGCCGGCGCCAGCCCTGAACTTTAGTTACCTGCAGATTTCCCGGGTCCGGCTCAGCCGGGCTCCGACTCGGCCCCCGCGGTGACCCGCAGCAGTCCGCGGAAAATGCGCTGGGCCGATGTCTCGCCGCTCAATACCTTGTAGACGTCACTGGCAATCGGCATCTCCACCCCGTGCTGGTCCGCCAGCGCCATCACCGCGGGCGCGCTCTTGGCGCCCTCCGCGACCATGAACATCTCCGCGGAGATGGTTGCCATGCTCTTGCCACGGCCCAGTTCCATGCCGACGTGGCGGTTGCGGCTCTGGGGGCTGGTGCAGGTGGCGATCATGTCGCCAATGCCCGCGAGACCGGCGAAGGTTTCCGGCTGGCCGCCCATGGCGCAGCCGAGGCGACTGATCTCCGCCAGGCCGCGGGTGATCAGGGACGCCCGGGTGTTGTCCCCGGCGCCGAGGCCGTCGCCCATGCCCACGGCGATGGCGATGATGTTTTTCAGTACCCCGCCCAGCTCGCAGCCGACCACATCGGTATTGGTGTAGACCCGGAACAGGCCGCTGGAGAACAGGCACTGCAGTTCGCGCACGATGATCGCGTCTTCCATCGCGATCACACTCGCCGCCGCCTGGCCCGCCATGATCTCCCGGGCCAGGTTGGGTCCCGTGAGGACACCCACCGGATGCCCGGGCAGCACCTCGGCGATGATTTCAGTCATGCGCATGCGGGTGTCCAGCTCCAGTCCCTTGGTCAGACTGATGATCGGTACCCAGGGCCGGATATGTTCGCGCACCTGCTGCAGCACGCTGCGGAAATTCTGTGACGGGATCCCCATGACGATGACATCGGCGCTGGCCACGGCTTCGCCGATGTCCGCCGTCGCCCGCAGCTTCTCCGGCAGGCGGGCGCCAGGCAGGTAGGTCTCGTTGCTGTGGCGGGTATTGATTTCCTGCACGGTCTCGGGATTGCGGGCCCAGAGGGTGACCGGTGCGTTGCGGGCCACCAGGGCGGCAACGGTGGTGCCCCAGGAGCCGCCCCCCAGGAGGCAGACTTTGAGGTTGCTCATGGCATCGGTTCCTTGAATCGGTCGCGGCCGGTGAGGCCGATGGCGCGGATGACTTCCAGCCGCCGTTTCAGCTCCCGCAGCTGCCGCGCCAGTTTTTGCCGCTGTTCCCCGACCTCGGCGCCGTCCGCGGAGGTGAGTCCGCGGTGCTGCAACACCTGGAAGCCGTTGCGGAACAGCAGCTTGCCGATGGAAGATTCGCTGCTGATGCGACGCTGCAGGTACAGCTGGCGACCCAGCTTCAGCGCTTCGTTGACGCAGGCCTGCTCGTCCATGCCTTGCTCCGCGGGCAGCCTTGCAGCCAGGTCGGAAACCACGGAATAGGCCTCGACATAGGTCAGCAGGGTGACGTGGGCCACCAGCGGGGTCATGGCCAGCAGCAGCTGGGTGAAGCCGCCGGGGGTGCGCTCCGGGAGCGACTCCCAGTCGGGGTCGTAACGCGCCAGCTCGGCGCGGATCTCGCGATGGAATTCAGCGCTGGGAGCATAGAAAAATTCGAACTTGAACAGGTCGCGCAGTTCGTCAACCTCGGCCCAGAACACCGCCAGGGCCTGGGCCTCGCTGGCTTCCGTGGACTTCACCAGAGCGAGCTCAATGATCGCCTTGTTGACGAAAAAGTGGATGATGGTATTGCGGTAGTAGCTGGCTACCGGGTGCTGTTCCAGGGCGATGCCATACACCACTTCCGGCCCTTCGTCATAGCGGGTAACGATGCCCTCGTTGATCATGATGCCCAGCAGGCCATCGATCTGCTCCGCGTAGCTGCGATTGAAATCCGTGGAAATGCGCAGCTGGCGCGCCTCCGCCCAGGCCAGCAGCGCGCGCAGCTCCTCTACCACTTCGGATTCCGTGAGTGCCTTGGGAGCCGCTCCCAACAGGCTCATGGTCACCAGCGAAGGAAAGGTGATGGGAGTGACCCGGTTGGCCTCCACTGCCACCTCGAAGGCGATCTTGGACAGGGCCAGGCTGTCGTCGGGTTCCGGTGCCCGCGACAGCACCACGGGCTGGCCGATGTCCATGTAGATCTTGCCCATGGGCCTGGCGAGGCTGCGTACGTAGCCGATGAACCAGCGCAGGGATTCCGCCCCCTTGCCGCGTCCGGTCTGCTCGGTGGCGTATTCCTCGACATCGCGGATCAGGTCGTAGCTGATGGAGATGGGGATGATGTGGATGTCCCGGGCATCGGTGGCGTGGCAGGCTTCGAGGACATATTTCAGCAGACCGTAGCGCGGTGGCATCAGCTTGCCGAGGCGGGAGCGGGTGCCCTCGAAGGACCAGTTCATCGGAAACCGCTTTTCCATCAGGTAGCCGATGTAGTGCCGCAGGGTCAGCTTGTACAGGGTGTTGTCGCTGAAGCTGCGCTTGATGAAGATGCCGCCCGCCCGGCGCACCATGAAGCCGACACCGGCGAAGTTGATGTTGGCGCCACCGAACATGTGCGGCATGGGGAAGTCGTTGTCATACAGGACCTTGGGCACCACCATGCCATCGAGGTAGGTCTTGTGGGTCCACAACAGCATGGAGGGATGGTCGCGAACTATTTGCCGCATTTCCTCGATCGCCGCCGGATCAACCACGATCTTGCGCTCGTAGCCCAGGCGCAGGCAGAAACCGCAGAAGCTCGCCCACACGTCCAGCCAGAAGGTGCTGGGGATGGAGATCATTTCCTCCATGTAGGCCGAGGCTTCCTTCAGCAGCGCAGTCTTGCTGCTGCCCTGCTCCGTGGCCAGGTGCTCCAGTGCCTCGTTGTAGCTGCGGTTGGCGCGCAGGCTCTCGGCGACATAGCGAGGCACCTTGTAGCGCCCACCCTGCAGCCGGCGTTCGGCGATATCCAGTACCACCGCGGCCTGGCGCGCGACAAAAATGCTGAATGCGTGCACGTCAGCGGCGCTGTCCTCTGCGTACTTGCCCAGATAGCGGCCGCGCAGGTTCGCCAGCGAGTCCGGCTCGCCGCTCACCAGGTGCATCCGTTCGGGCTCCCGCGCAGCGATACGCCGCGCCCGGCCCGGCCGGGGGCGCCGGGGGTCGCCCATGATCAGGTCGCGCAGACGCGGCCCGGAATTGAGGGCCGCGAGGGGCGGCGTCCAGGCTACCCGCAGCGGGGCGATGATGGCGTCATCGCTGCTGGAAAGTTGCTCGCGCATGCTGCCGGGATCGATACCGCGACGGTCATTGCCCAGGTTCAGGCTCAGGCGCCGGTGCGTGCGGCCCTGGCCAGACGCCGTCTCTTCATGGGCTGTGATCCAGCGTTCCAGCAAATCCTGCTCGAAGCCGTTGCGGGCATCGAGAATAAACACTACCGGTGCCTCCCCGGGGGGCCAGGGACTGGTGCCGAACTTGTCCTCCAGGCTCACGAGCTGGCTGCCTGCGTCCCGGCCCTGTTTTTGGGCCGGGCCTTGGGTCTGGCTGCAGCCCCGGGTCTGGGCCTGGGGCTGGTTTTAGCCTTCGCTTTGGCTTTGGCTTTGGCTTTGGGCTTGGGCTTGGGCTTGGGCTTGGGCTTGGCCTTGGCCTTGGCCTTGGGCCCGGTTTTTGCCTTGGCCTTGGCTTTGGTCTTGGTCTTGGGTGTGGGTTTTACCGGCGCCCGGCTCGCGGTTGCCGCGACGCTCTCTTCCAGCGGCTGGCCCAGGCTCTGCAGGAACAGGTTGCGCACCTCTGTCACATGCCGGTCCAGGCTGGCTGCCGTCCACGTCGACGTGTCGATGGGCTCCAGTACCTCCACATCCACGGTAGCGGGCCGGAACACAAACTCGCCCTTGGGCGCCACGTCGCCGGCATTGCGGATCACGATGGGGACGATGGGGACACCGGCCTGCATCGCCAGGTGAAAGGCGCCCTTCTTGAAGGCGCCCAGCCGCGGTGAAACGCTGCGGGTGCCCTCGGGCGCCAGCGCCACCGACTTGCCCTCCTCGCGCATCGCTTCCACCAGGGGCGCCATGGCCTCGATGGCGCTGGCGGAATTGGCGCGGTCGATCATCACCACCCCGCCCAGCTCCAGCACCCTGCCGATGACCGGCATGTCGCGAATCTCTTTCTTGCCCACCCCGGCCATGTCGCGCCGCAGCAGGCTGGCCATGATGACCACGTCGGCCTTGCTCTGGTGGTTGAAGATGAAAACAGCGGGCCGCTGCGACCACAGGTATTCCTGGCCCTTGACGTTGAGATCCAGGCCGATCAGGGCGCTGGCGGTGTCGGCGAACAGGGACAGGGAGAAATTGAGCGACTGGCGCCTGGAGCGGGTCAGGGCATAGACCGGCAGGCCCGCCAGGAAGGTGGGGACCAGGCTGACCGTGGCCGCGGCGGAGCGGAGGTACTGGGAGACGGACGGGCGGCCACGGCTCTTGAAGCGTACCAGCGGCCACTGCCGGTCGCGGGCGATGCCCAGCAGGCGACTGCTCGGATTCAGCACCCGCGGATAGCGCACCCGCTCCAGCAACAGCAAATCATCCTGGCTGTCGCTGTAGAAGAAGCTCTGGTCGAGGTCGGCGCCCTGTGTGGCTGCCAGTTGCTCGGCCGCGTCCACCTTGCCCTGGCCGAAGCAGGTGGGGCGCACGACGCCGCCGGTGAATTTGCCGTCCTCAACCTCCAGTGCCGTGCACATGACGTGTTCGATGCCCAGGTCCCGCGCCGCGGGCTCGACCTGGTAGCAGGTGGCCGAGGAAATGATGGCGACCGTGTGGCCCTTGGCACGATGGGCGTCGATCAGGGCGCGGGATTCGGGGTATACGCGGCGTGCGATCTGGTCCCGATACAGGGTTTCGCCGAACTCGTGGTAGCTGTCTTCGTCAATGCCGCGCAGAAACTGGGCGGTCACGGTCATCATCGCCGAGAAGCCCATGTTGCCGAGGCCAAAGCTGGCCATGGCCTGCACCAGTTCAATCAGTTCCCGGCCATTGAGGTCGCCGCGCCGCAGCTGCTCGCGAATGAACAGGGTGGCGGAGTAGCCGGAAATGACCGTGCCATCGAAATCGAAGATGGCGGCGACCCCGGGTCCGTCGGGTGCCGCCTCAATGTCCTTCAGCAATTGTCGGATGCTTGCCATGCCACTCCCCGCAGCGCCCGCTGGCCGGGCTCGTTATTCTCCCGGCAAGCATACTGATCCCTCCCGGGATAGGGAAGCGCTCAGGCCAGCGCCTTCAGGTTGCCCTCCGCGTCGACTTCCATGAGGGCATTGCGAGGGTCGTCGGTTTCCCAATAGCCGCGCAGGGACAGAAGCTTGCCCTCGGCGTCGACATGGTAGGTAAAAATGCCGTGAACCTTCTGCTGCAGGGTCTTGCCTTCGCCGCCGTCTATGGTGATGGTCAGATTGACGTGGTTGGCGACCTCATCACCGGCGGCAAACGACTCCAGAATCTCGATGCGGATGTCCACCGGGGCGATAAAATTGTCCCAGAAGGCCTCGCGCGCCGCTGGCCCCCGGTGGCCGTTGCCCTCCGGGTCGATATGGGAGACGCCGATCGGATCCTGGATGATGGCGTCCTCGGCATACAGGCCCAGCCAGCCCGCCTTGTTCTTGCTGTGGACATATTCCCGCGACAACAGCGCCGCACGGCGCGCGGGATGTTCGTTCTCAAACATGGCGATTCCTTTTTTATTGGGGTGAGTCGCTGAGTGTATACCCTGCGGGGCGGGCTGCCTGCGGCAACGGTTCAGACATCCTGACCGCGAGCGGGATTTGCCTTGCCGGTATCGCTGAGGTGGGTGCGGATGGCCGTGTAGTCCCGCACCAGGGTGGCAATGTCAAAGCCGGGGAAGCCCTGGGCATCAACGCGTCCGGGTTCCAGCACGGCCTGGAGCTTGCCTTCCGGATTCAGCAGCAACAGCGATACCCCGTGACCGACCTCGTAATCGCCGTCCTCCAGGGTGGTGCCTTCGGCGGGTTCCAGCACGGACATGATGCCCAGGCTGCTGGCAAAGGCGGCAGCTCCCGCCTCACCGCCATCGGTAGCGGTGAGGCCGGTGAAGCTGGGGTCGAAGAACGCGACATAGCTGGCCATCTGCGCAGGAGTATCCCGGCGGTGGTCCACACTGTAGAACAGCACCTGCAGATCGCGACGCAACTCGGGTGCCAGTTGGCTGCGAAAGCCCGCAAGTTCCGCCAGGGTTGCGGGGCAGACATCGGGGCAGGTGGTGAAACCGTAGCTCACCAGATGCCAGCGCCCCTTCAGGTCGCTGTTGCTGAAGGGATCGCCGTGGTGATCAGTCAGCACAAACGGCGCCAGCGCCCTGGCCTCGGGCAGCAGTACGCCCTCGATCCGGGGTGGCGGCGCTGGCCGGTTCAGGAAGAGGATGGCCGCGACTGCGGCGATGGCGCTATTGGCCAGGACAAACCCCAGCAACATGCGCTGGCGAGGCTGCATGCTCATCCGTGGTCAAGGAACGCTTGCCGGGTTGCAAAGGTATAGTCGCCCTCGATCAGCATCAGGGCGATCAGTACCATAATCGCCAGCGTTGGCAGCAGCAGGGTGTACTTGAGCGCCAGCCGCTCCCACTGGAAGTGCATGAAGATGGCCACGATCAGGCCCGCCTTCAGCATCATGAAGATCAGGATCAGGGTCCAGCGCAGGTAACCCTGCAATTGGAAGTAATCGACCATGTAGGAAAAGGCGCTGAGCACAAACAGCAGCGCCCAGATTTTCAGGTAGATGCCGATGGGGTGCTGTTCGCCCGCGGTATCGCTCATGCAATCCTCCTTACCACAGATAGAAGAAGGCGAAGATGAAGACCCATACCAGGTCCACGAAGTGCCAGTACAGGCCGGTGATTTCGACGATGGCGTAGCCTTTCTTCTCGTAGTCGCCGCGCGCCACCTTGCGCGCGATGATGGCGAGATAGATAACCCCGGCGCTCACGTGCAGGCCGTGGAAGCCGGTAATCATGAAGAAGGCGGAGCCGAACTGGGCCGCGCCCCAGGGATTGCCCCAGGGCCTCACACCGTCGTGGATCAGCTTGCTCCACTCAAAGGCCTGCAGGCCGACAAAACTCGCTCCCAGCACGGCGGTGATTGCCATCAGGATCACCGTCCGGCGGCGGTTGCCCCGATAGGCATAGTTCACGGCCATGGCCATGGTGCCGCTGCTGGTGATCAGGATGAATGTCATCACGGCGATCAACAGCAGCGGCAGATGAACGCCACCCACGGTGAGGGCGAAAATCTCGCTGACGGGCGGCCAGGGGTCAGTGGCCGACAGCCGTACATTCATGTAGCCGGTGAGGAAGATGCTGAAAATGAAGGTGTCGCTGAGCAGGAATATCCACATCATCAACTTGCCCCAGGGCATGTCGAAGGCCTGCTTGTCGGCGCTCCAGTCCCGGACCATGCCGGGAACGCCGGGTTCAGAGTATCCGCTGCTGACGGTTTCGGCTGGTTTCATGAGCGCTGCCTCAGAAGCCACACAGGGCTGCCAACACGTTGATGGTTTCGGCTCGGCTGGTGAGCAGGGCGAACAGCAGCAGCCAGACCCCCAGCAGGAAGTGCCAGTAGTGGGTGCAGAGCGTCAGCGGGCCGCTCAGGCGGGCCATGGCGCCGTCGTACCAGACCCGGAATACCACATTGGCCAGTACCATCAGGCCGCCGAGGATGTGCAGGCCATGGACCGCGGTCAGCAGGTAGAAGTAGCTGTTGGCGGGATTGGTGTTGACGTAGTAGCCCATGGTCTGCAGGTGACGCCACAGCTCCAGCTGTGCCACCAGGAAGGCCACTGCAAAGAATACCGCCGCGCTGATACCCGCGACCGCCCGGTTGACCTGGTCTCGCCGTGCCGACCACAGGCCCCATTGCATGGCCACGCTGCTGAGCGCCAGGATCGCGGTGTTGAGCCAGAGCCGGCTGGGATCGGTGAAGGGCTGCCAGGGTTGTCCGGCCAGGGCCTGGAAATCCGGATACTGGGAGCGCGACAGGAAGGTAATGATGAACAGGAAGAACAACACACTGACGATGCCCATGATAAAGCGCAACGCGGTGCGGGGTGCCGCCAGCGGGTCGACCGCGACCGCCACGCCGGCGGTGCTGACCATGGTGGGGCCGAGCCAGGGCTTGGTCCCCAGTGTCTTGAAGAATTTCATCCTTCGGCTCCTTTGCCTTCGGGCTCGTTCTGGGGAATGAAGTCGCGCTCCGCGCCCGGCACGCTGAAGTCATAGGCCCAGCGGTGCACGACCGGCAGCTCCGGGCCCCAGTTGCCGTGCCGGGGCGGCACATCCGGGGTTTGCCATTCCAGGCTGGTCGCCCCCCAGGGGTTGTGTCCCGCAGGTTCTCCCTTCTGCAGGGTGCGGATCACGTTGTAGATGAAAATGAGCTGGCTCAGGCCCACGATAATCGCCGCGAGGGTAATACTGGCGTTGAGGGCCTCGGCGGACTCGGGTATGAAGTCGGTGCCACTCGTGGCGAAGTAGCGTCGCGGCACGCCGAGAAAACCGAGGTAGTGCATCGGCAGGTAGATGGCGTAGGTACCGAGGAAGGTGAACCAGAAGTGCGCCTTGCCGAGGCCCGCATGCAACTGCTTGCCGGAAATCAGCGGGAACCAGTGATAGATGGCGGCGAACAGCACCATGATCGGCGATACCCCCATGACCATGTGGAAGTGCGCCACCACGAAATAGGTGTCGGACAGTGGCAGGTCGATGGTGACGTTGCCCAGGAACAGGCCGGTGAGGCCGCCGTGGGTGAAGGTGAAGATGAAGCCGATGGCGAACAGCATCGGCACCGTCAGGTGGATGTTGCCGCGCCACAGGGTCAGTACCCAATTGTAGACCTTGAGGGCGGTGGGTACCGCGATGATCAGGGTCGTGGTGGCGAAAAAGAAGCCGAATGCCGGGTGCATGCCGCTGACGTACATGTGGTGGGCCCAGACCACGAAGCTGAGACCGCCGATGGCGACGATGGCCCACACCATCATGCGGTAGCCGAAAATGTTCTTGCGTGCGTGGGTGGCGATCACGTCCGAGACCATGCCGAAGGCGGGCAGGGCGACGATGTACACCTCCGGGTGGCCGAAGAACCAGAACAGGTGCTGGAACAGGATCGGGCTGCCGCCGGTGTAGTCCAGTGATTCACCCAGCGACACTAGTGCCGGCATGAAGAAGCTGGTGCCGATGACCTTGTCCAGCATCATCATGATCGCACTCACCAGCAGCGCCGGAAAGGCCAGCAGCCCCAGCACGGTGGCAGTGAAGATACCCCAGATGGTGAGGGGCATGCGCATCAGGGTCATGCCGTGGGTGCGCGCCTGGAGCACGGTGGTCACATAATTCAGCCCGCCCATGGTGAAGGCGATAATGAATATGGCCAGGGATGCGAGCATCAGGATGATGCCCCAGTCGTAGCCGGGCGTACCCTGCAGGATTGCCTGCGGTGGATACAGGGTCCAGCCGGCGCCGGTGGGTCCTCCGGGGACGAAGAAGCTCGCCAGCAGCACGATGACCGACAGCAGGTAGGTCCAGAAGCTGAGCATGTTCAGGTAGGGAAACACCATGTCCCGGGCGCCGATCATCAGCGGGATCAGGTAGTTGCCGAAGCCGCCCAGCAACAGCGCCGTGAGCAGGTAGATCACCATGATCATGCCGTGCATGGTGACGAACTGCAGGTAGGCGCTGGGGTCGATGAAATCGAAGGTGTCGGGAAAACCCAGCTGCAGGCGCATCAGGCCCGACAGGACCAGCGCCACCAGGCCGACGAAGACCGCGGTGATGGAATACTGGATGGCGATGACCTTGTGGTCCTGGCTCCAGATGTAGGTGGTGAAGAAGCTGTGTGGCTCGTGCTGGTCTTCTTCGATCTGGTCGGCGATTGCGGTGTGTTGCATGCCTTTCCCCTCAAAGCGTGTTCAGGTAGGAGAGCAGGTCGTCGATGGACTGCTCGTTCTGCAGTGACCGCGACATCAGCACCATCTGCTGGCCATAGCGGTCGTCGCTGTGGCCGCCGCGCACGCCCTTGCGGAAATTCTCCAGCTGCCGGCGGATGTACCAATCCTGCAACCCGGCCAGGCCCGGCGCCTGCAGGGCCTCGTTACCCTGGGCCCGACTGCCGTGGCAGGCGCCACAGCTGTTGTAGTGGGCGGCGCCCCGGTGCGGATCGCCGCTGACTGTGCCTGCAGTGTCCGACGCCGGCAGCGAGGCCAGCCAGGCGGAAACGTCCCGCACCGCCTCCCGACTGCCCAGGACACCGGCCATGGGCGCCATCTGCTGACCATAGGTATCGGCCTCGTGTGCACCGCGAATACCCTGTTGGTAGTGTTGCAGCTGGCGCTGCAGATACCAGGCCGGGAGGCCCGCCAGCTGTGGCGCATTCATGTCCCGATTGCCTTCACTGTCGGCGCCATGGCAGGCCGCGCACACCGCATAGTGCTCCTGCCCGGCAACCGGATCGCCCCGGCCTTCACCCTGGATATCGGCCCAGGTACGCTGCCCGGCGAGCCACTGTTCGAAGTCCTGTGGTTCCTCGACAATGACGTTGCCGCGCATGGCGTAGTGGGCGATGCCGCACAGCTCCATGCACATCACATCGAAGCGGCCGGTGCGGGTGGGAGTGAACCAGACGTAACTGACGGTGCCAGGCACCATGTCCATCTTGACCCGGAACTGGGGGACCGCGAAATTGTGCAACACGTCGCGGGAGCGGAGCAGCACCTTGACCGACCGGTCCAGCGGCAGCCGCAGGTCTTCTCCGCGGACCAGAATGTCATCGCTGCCGGCGGGGTCGTTGGGACTCATGCCAAAGGGGTTCTCGGCGGACATGAAGCGGGCATCGACCTCGCCCAATTGGCCGTCGGCGCCGGGGAAGCGATAGCTCCACTGCCACTGTTCGCCGAATACCTCCACCACGTCAGCGTCCTCGGGCACCTTGACGAAATCTGCCCACACCACCAGTCCGGGCGCCAGCATGGCGACGATACCGACGGTGGTGATGCCGGTGAGCCACTTCTCCAGGGAAGCGTTCTCGGGCTCATAGTCCGCCCGCCGGCCGGCGGTGCTGCGGTAGCGGAATACCGCCAGCGCCAGGAACAGGTTGACGGCGACGAAGACAAAGCCGGTGATCCACAGGGTAATGTTGATGGTCGTGTCGATGGCACCCCAGTTGGACGCCAGCGGTGTAAACCACCAGGGGCTCCACCAGTGAAATACCAGAGAACCGACCACCAGCAGGACCAGGGCAATCACGATTTTCATGCCACCTCCTTGTACGCTTGCAGCTGGCGAACGGAACGCCCCGGCCGCTGCGAGCAATTATTCTTATGTGTGTTTCACTGGTGTCGCCAGGCAGTACCTTTCATCATGTTTTCTATTCTTGCCCGGGTGCTTACAAACCAGCCAGGAGCCGCGGGCCCCTCGCCAGCCGACGTGAGTTTGGGGTGGGCGCTGACAATACGACGCAGGATGTCCTCCTGGGACTGGCTGACATCGACAAACAGGACGTGCTTGCCGACCCGCAGATCATCGGTGAAACGCTTGAAATCCGAATGCGGCTCCTGGATACCGATCAGGCCTCCCTCCCAGGTACAGAAGCCGAGCACTATGACGGCGAGAAAGATGGGGGGAACCCAGGTGATGGTGGCGGCGATGCCTGTTGCCCATGTGGCAGCGAGGACAATGGCCGCAGCAATGACGCCGATCACCGCGCCGCGTTCGGTGCCGTGTACGACATCCTTGCGCAGCACCGCTTCCACATCGTTCAGCCTGTGGGCCTGTACACCCGCGTCGTCTTCGCTGAGGACATGAATCTGCGGAGTGGAAACGCCTGCCTCCTCCAGGTCGCGCTCCACCTGTTCCAGTTCGTCGAGATCATCGCTGAGAAAAAAGTGCCTTTTCATTATTGAAATACTCCTCGCCGGATTGCCGGATGTGCACTTGCACTGGAGTATAGCACCGTCATTGGGGGGCACTGGCCGAGGCCACCGGGCGCAGTTTTTTTAAGTCTTTCCAGTGCTTAGCAAGGTGTCTTGATAGAAAAAAAAGAGCTAAAAAACACGGTTTTTACCGAAAAACAAGACTGTTTTTGGTGGTCATTAGTCGCAATCGCGTTCTACTGAGAACGTTTTTTCATAAACAAATTTTTTAATAGGCTCAGATGACCTAAGCCGTGATTGCGGCGTGAAGCGCCGAGTGCGCGCCAGCGATGTCCGTTTGGCGAACTAATAATTTTCGATATAGGGCGACCAGCAGTTAGGATAGAGCCTTCGATCAAGGACATTGGAGTCGCAGGCATGGCAAAGGCAGGAGGTACCAGGGAGCACGCTGGCGAGGAAGGTGACAAGACGGTACTGGCGGACACTGCGGACCAGACCGTCGTCGCCCCGGCATCCGAGCCCGATGCCCTGCCGCCCTTGCCCGAGGGCAACGAAGACGAGACTCTGCTGGCAACACCTGCTGCCGCCGCTGGCCCGGGCCTGAATACCGCCGCCGAGCTGCCCACCCGGGCGGTCGACGAGGACAGCACCCAGGTCAATACCCATCCCGGCGCGTCGCCCCTGACCGGGCGCAGCTACGTGCCCCACTCCAGCAATGTCATCAAGGACCGCTTCGTGCTGGAGTCCCGGCTCGGCAAGGGCGGCATGGGCCAGGTCTACAAGGCGCGTGACCTGCGCAAGGAAGAGGCCAACGACGACAATCCCTGGGTCGCGATCAAGTTTCTCGGTGAAGAATTCAGTCGTCATCCCAAGGCCCTGATCAGCCTGCAGCGGGAGGCGAAAAAATCGCAACAGCTCGCGCATCCCAATGTGCTGACCGTGTACGACTTCGACCGCGATGGCGACCGGGTCTACATGACCATGGAGATGCTCCAGGGTGACGCCCTGTCGGGCCTCAAGAACATCAAGTTCGCCGAAGGCAAGGAACCGGACAACGAGACCCTGATCGAGCAGATGGCCAGCGGCCTCGCCTACGCGCACGAAAACGGCCTGGTGCACTCGGACTTCAAGCCGGACAATGTGTTTGTCACTACTGACGGCCGGGTCAAGATCCTCGACTTCGGCATTGCCCGGATCATGGATTCCGCGGTGCACAAGGACAGTTTCGACGCCGGTGAACTGGGGGCCATGACCCTGCGCTATGCCTCCCTGGAAATGCTGCTCCGGGACAGCGATCCCCATCCCTCCGACGATGTCTACGCCCTCGGCTTGATCGCCTACCAGTTGTACACCGGTGCCCATCCCTACGGCGGCAGAACGGCACTGGACGCGCTGGAGCAGGGCCTGAAGCCACAGCCGATCAAGGGTATCAAGCGCCACCAGTGGCGCGCCATTGCCGGTGCCATCGCCCTGCAGCGGGCGCACCGGACGCCCAGCGCGGAGCAGTTCCTCAAGGAGTTTTCCGGTACCAGCAGGCGCAACCGGATGCTGCTGGCAATGGTGCTGGTACTGGCGCTGGCCTCGGGTTACTTCGCCTGGGAAGCGAGCAAGCCGGAGGGGCCCGCGGTGCCCTTTGCGGAGCTGCCGGCGCAGGTCCAGAACGAGTTCCGCAGCCACATCGACCGCGGTCAGCAGTCGGCGGAGATCGGCGACTGGGATGGAGCCTCGCGCTATTTCACCGCTGCCTACGCACTGCATCCGCGCAATCCCGAAGCCGAAAACGGTTTGCGCATGCTGGTCCAGCACCTGGTGGAAGTCGCGCCCACCATGGTGACGCCGCGACAGCAGGAGTATCTGTTGAGGTTGATGGATGCCTACGCCGGGGAGAACGAGTTCCTGGCCAATAATCCCCAGTTGGCACAGCTGCGAGATACGCTGCGGGCGCGGCTGAATCCGGAGTAGCCGTGGCGGCCGCTGGCGTCAGTCGCCGCCCGCCAGCACCCGGTCCAGCAGCCCGGGCCACGCTTCCACCCAGCAGCAGTGGTGGTCGAAGTCGGCACGCAGCCGGTACTCTGCATCGGGGTGGCGTTCCCGGTAGCGGGCGGTCGTTGCCGGCGGCACTATCCGGTCCAGGCCGCCGGCGAGGTGAACCTGCCGGAAGGCCGCGCGGGGCTCGATTTCCAGTGCCGGGTTCAGGGAGCGGGTCAGCGGCAGGTGCCGGTGATATTCGGTCCAGGCCGCTGTGTCCAGATTGCTGGCGACGGTGACCACGGTGGTGGGCAGCGTCTGCCGCTGCGCCAGCAGCAGTGCCAGCACGCCGCCACCGCTGTAGCCCACCAACACCAGTGACGCAGGCCGGTATTCCGCGAGCAGTCGCTGCACCGCCTCCGCGAGCGCGTCCAGGACTGCCGGCGAGTAGCGGCCCTCTGTCCACAGGTCGGGTTCGCAGGGAGGGGAGGGTGTCCCCGGCTGGTGATAGCAGGGCCGGCCCAGCAGCAGCGCCGGGTGGGGGTCCGCCAGCATCAGGTCCAGCGCTACCGTGCTGCGCCCCGTGGGGTTGGCGGCCCGCTCCCTGCCCAGCCAGGGGCGTCCATCACCCTCGAGGTACAGGTGCAGGCGCCCGCCCCGCACCGGTTCGGTTCGGGCCAGCACGGGGAGAACGAAGGGGCCGCCGGGCACCTGCCGGAGACTGAGGTCGTGCCTGGCGGCGAGCTGCCCTGCGTCGGGAATACCAGTGCAGGCGACTACCAGCGACACAGTTAGCAAAAGCAGACATCGACGCTTGTGGCCGTACCACGAATGAATTATGTTCGAGGCCTCCATGAAAATAACAGCGGGTTCCCGTGCCATGACCAGTGTATTTCCGCCCCTTCCGTCCACAGTTGGCCGCACCATGCGCAACGCTATGCTGGCTGCCGCGGCTTCGGTCCTGCTGGCCGCCTGTGCCGGCAGTCCGGGAGGTCCGGTCGAGATTCCCGAGGGCGCGGCCGTCGCCGACCTCTACATTGTAGACTGCCTGTTGCCGGGGCAGGTACGTCAACTGGGCAACTCCACCTATCTCACCCCGCGGCGACCCACCCGCACGACCGCCCAGGACTGTCGTCTGCGTGGCGGCGAATATGTGGCCTTTGACCGGGCGGATTACAAGACGGCGCTGCGGGTCTGGCTGCCGGCGGCCGAGGCCGGCGATGCCGATGCGCAGAATTCCGTGGGTGAAATTTTCGAGCGCGGGCTCGGTACCGAGCCCAATTACGAAGTGGCCGCCCTGTGGTTCAGACGCGCGGCAGAACAGGGCCACAAGGGTGCCCAGTTCAATCTCGGCACCCTCTATGAAACCGGCAAGGGCGTGGCCCAGGACAAGGCCGCGGCCCTGAACTGGTATCGCCAGGCCTGGGGCCTGGCCGAGGATCAGCTGGTCTACAAGTCCGACGCCGAGCAGGCGCTGCTGGCCAAGGCCGAGGAAAATGTGGCCCTGCAGGCGGAGAACGTCACCCTGGCGGAGCAGATGGCCCAGGCGCGCGCCGAGCGCGAAAAGGCCCGGGCCGAGGCCGCCGCCGCCAAAGCCGAGGCCGAGGCAGCGAGAGCGGATGCTGCTGCGAGGCCTGCCCCGGCGCCCGCGCCCGCAGCTTCCGCTCCGGTCGCCCCGGCAGAGCCGCTGGTGGACAGTGGCCTGGTCAGCATCGGTGCGGATACGGCAGCCCCGGGCGGGGACATCTCCAAAGACGGCCGCAATTATGGCCGCTACTATGCCCTGGTCATCGGCAATGGCAGCTACCAGTTCCTGGATGACCTGCAAACGCCGGCTTCCGATGTGGACAAGATCGCCCGCGTGCTCAGTGACAAGTACGGTTTTGCCGTGCAGGTACTGAAGAACACCAGCGACGTCGGTGTGCTGCGCGCGCTCAACCAGCTCAACGAGGTACTGGAAGAGAACGACAACCTGCTGATCTACTACGCCGGCTACGGTAACCGCAGGCCGGTCGGCGCCTACGAGGCGGGCTACTGGCTGCCGGTCAATGCCGAGCCGCCGCCCAACGACACCTTCTGGGTCCCCACCGAGCAGGTCAGCAGCCACCTGGCCCGGCTGCCGGCCCGGCGCATCATGGTGGTGACCGACTCCGCCTTCGCCGGCCTGCTGGCGGACAATCCGGCCTTCCTGCTGGCCAGTGGCCGCGATGCCCTGCTCAGCGACGCCTACATCGGCCTGCGCTTCCCCAACAAGTCGCGCCTGCTGTTGACCTCCGGCCAGGACTTCCCCCTGGCCAGCGAACGGGACCCGGGCACTTCGGTGTTCGCCGAAGCCTTTATCCGCGCCCTGCAGGACAACGAAGCGGTGATCACCGGTCCCGCCCTGTTCCTCAGCATGCTGGACCTGCTGGATGAGAGCCTGCCCGGCCTGGACCCCGAGTTCAAGGCCATCAAGCGGGCGGGCGACGAGGTCGGCGAGTTCTACTTCGTGGCCCGCTGACCACCCCTGACCCCTGTAGGAGCCCGCTCCGCGGGCGATCGCCCGCAGGAGCGGGCTCCCACAAGGCTTCAGGAAACAGTTGAGGAAACCGGGCGGCGCCTTTATAATCCCCGCCCTCAGACAACAGGACCATAGCTCAGTTGGTTAGAGCGCTACCTTGACATGGTAGAGGTCGCCAGTTCGAATCTGGCTGGTCCTACCAAACAAAAGACCCCGCCGCAGGCGGGGTTTTTTGTTTGGTCA
>CAXBCH010000019.1:0-86468 GCA_963974125.1 uncultured Haliea sp.
TCATCAACAGGGTTTAGTGAAAACCGGCCCATCCCCCGTTAAGTGGGTAGAGCCGCAGTATGTTGGTATTTTTGTTGGTAACTATTTCGGTATGGATTTTTATCTAATTAAATCAACAGCTTACTTTCCATAATGGCGGTGAGGGAGAGATTCGAACTCTCGAACGGTTGCCCGTTACACACTTTCCAGGCGTGCGCCTTCGACCACTCGGCCACCTCACCGTAAGGGCGCGGATCATACCACAACCATTTGCGGTTTCCAGTCCTCTGAAGGATTTACTGCAAGAACCGGGGACACCGGGGCGGGGATGACTTTACTGATCGCTCTCGCCCCGGAACTCGTTATCACCCATGACCCTGTTTTCAAAAATTCCCAGCACAACCACAATCACCAGCGCGATGCCTGTGATCAGCGCTGCCAGGACCAGATTGCCGGTGGCGCAAGCGACACCGATGGCGCCCGCAATCCAGATTGCGGCGCCAGTGGTAATGCCCTGGATCGACCCCCGGCTCTGGATGATGCTGCCGGCACCGAGAAAGCCGATGCCGCCGATGACCCCCTCGACGATCCGTGTCGGATCTATGCGCGCGGAAGGGTCGCCTACCGCGGTGGCAAACAGTATCTCGTAGCCGACCAGCATGAACCCCGCCGCGCCCAGGGAAACCAGCATGTGGGTGCGGAGCCCCGCGGGCCGCCTGCTTATTTCCCGCTCCAGGCCGATCAGCGCGGCAAGCCCCGCGGCGGCCCCGAGCCTGATCAGCATGTCGGCCAGCGCCAGCTCGGATTCCAACACGATTTCCTCCCACCCGAGAGTCGCGGCCTGCGCAGGCGCACCGACAACCCGGTGAATTCAGGACATGGATCCGGATTACAACACAATCGTCCCGGATTTTCAGTCCACCGGGGGCTGTTAACCTACTGCCGCGCCAGGCGCAGCCAGGGTGGCTGGCCGCCGCCGCTGCTGCGGAAGGGATTGATGTCGAGGCCACCGCGCCGGGTGTAAAAGGCCTGCAGGTGCAGGAACTCGGGTTGGCAGCGCTGCTGAATGTCGCGGAAGATGCGCTCAACGCACTGTTCGTGAAACTCCTGGTGTTCGCGGTAGGCGAGGATATAGCTGAGCAGGGCGGCATGATCGAGGGCCGGCCCGCGGTAGTGCAGCCACAGGGTAGCCCAGTCGGGCTGGCCGGTGACGGGGCACAGAGAGCGCAGCAGGTGGCTGTAGAGCTGCTCTTCAACCACCCTGGCCGGGTCGCAGCGCAGCATGGCGGCCTCGGGTTCGCTTCGGGGCCAGCGGCCCGGGGCACTGTCGATGCACTCGCCGCTGGGCTGGCCCGGGGCAATTGCCGGGTCATCGGGGTCGAACACCGCCAGCGCGACCTGGCCCCCGGCCGCCGCACTGACATCGCGGACAATGCAGGCGAGCACCGCGGTATCGTCGTCAAATACGGCGTTGTTGAGGGAGTTCAGGTACAGTTTGAAGGACTTGGACTCCACCAGGTTGGGCGTGCTGGCGGGGATGCTGAAGCGCCCGACCCGCACCTGGGCCTTGTCGTCGCTGTCCAGCCAGGACAGCTCATAGGCGTGCCAGATGTCCACCCCGTCGAAGGGCAACGGCTGGCGCAGACCGAGGGCGTCGCGGGCTTCGCGCCGGGGTATCGGGAACAGCAACTCCGGTGCGTAGTGGCCCACCACCGGCACCTGCCGTCCCAACAACAGGTCGTCCCTGTTCACCACCAGCGCCTACTGCCGCAGCCGCTTGCCGGTATTCAGCAGGTGCATGCTGTAGAACCAGGCGAGTGCGGTAAAGAAGGCGATCATGCCGAAGGCGAAACCCAGGCTGACATCGGATACGCCCAGGACCCCGTAACGGAAAGCGTTCACCACGTATACCAGCGGGTTCAGTTTGGACACGTTGGCCCAGAATTCCGGCAGCAGGTCCATGGAGTAAAACACGCCCCCGAGGTAGATCAGTGGCGTCAGCACGAAGGTCGGGATGATGGAGATGTCGTCGAAGTTGTTGGCGTAGACGGCGTTGATGAAGCCGGCCAGCGCGAACAGGATGGAGGTCATCAGCACGATCACCACTACCACGAAAAAACTGTGCATGTGCAGCTGGGTAAAGAACAGGGACACGATGGTAACAATAATGGCGACCAGCAGGCCCCGGCTCACCCCACCAATCACATAGCCCAGCAGGATGATGTAGTTGGGCGTGGGCGACACCAGCAGCTCTTCCACGCTGTGATTGAATTTGGAGCCGAAAAAGGACGACACCACGTTGGAGTAGGAGTTGGTCACGATCGCCATCATGATCAGGCCTGGCACCACAAACTGCATGTAGGTGAAACCGCCCATGTCGCCGATGCGGGAGCCGATCAGCGAACCGAAGATCACGAAGTACAGGGACATGGTAATGGCTGACGGCAACAGGGTCTGGGTCCAGATCCGCAGGTAGCGCTTGATCTCCTTGCGCAGGATGGTCATCAGCGCGATGTACTGTTCTCGCAGGCTCATGCCGCGCCCTCCACCAGGTTGACAAACATTTCTTCAAGCCGGTTGGCGCGGTTGCGCATGCTGCTGATGCGGATATTGGCCCGATTGAGTCCCGCGAAGACCTCGTTGATGTGCTGGCCCTTCTCGACTTCAATTTCCAGGGTATTGTCGTCCACGCGACGCACGCTGAAGCCATCGACAACTACCGATTCGGGCAATGCATCAACCGCATCAAAGATGAACACTTCCCGGTGCAGGCGCCGCAGCAAATCGCGGATCGACGTGTGCTCGACAATCTCGCCATGGTTGATGATGGCGATATTGCGGCACAGTGCTTCGGCCTCCTCCAGGTAGTGGGTAGTGAGGATGATGGTGGTGCCTTCGCGGTTGAGTTTCTTGAGGAAGTCCCACATGGAGCGGCGCATTTCGATGTCGACGCCGGCGGTGGGTTCGTCGAGGATCAGCAGCCGCGGCTGGTGCACCAGGGCCCGGGCGATCATCAGGCGCCGCTTCATCCCACCGGACATCATCCGCGAGGGCACGTCGCGCTTGTCCCACAGGCCCAGTTCCCGCAGGTACTTCTCGGCACGCTGCACCGCCAGTTCGCGGGGCATGCCGTAGTAACCGGCCTGGTTGACGACAATGTCAAAGGCCTTCTCGAACATGTTGAAGTTGAATTCCTGGGGCACGATACCGATGTTTTTCTTGGCGCCGGCGAAGTCGACGTCGATGTCGGTGCCGTACACCGCCACCCGGCCGCTGGTCTTGGACACCAGGGAACAAATGATGCCGATGGTGGTGGACTTGCCTGCCCCATTGGGTCCGAGCAGGGCGAAGAAATCGCCCTGCTGCACTTCCAGGCTAATGCCCTTGAGCGCCTTCAGGCCACTGCCGTATTCCTTGGTGAGATTTTCAATCGTCAGTGCTGGTATCATGCAGCCTCGTTGCAACTACGGGAAAATGAAAGCCCGCTATTGTACCCGCAATCGACGTACCGAACGAGACAATGGACGATATCCAATACCTGCAGTACTGCCGCGGACTGTGGCATGAATTCTCCCGCACCCTGGCCCGCCGCACCGCCACCCTCGACGAACAGGACCCGCTGCGGTTGTTGGCGGAGGAATTCCTGGCCCTGCCGGAGACAGATCTGTACGGCGATGGCACCGCCCTGGCCCTGCGCCTGTTCAGCCACCACCCGGAGTTCGCCCCCACCTTCCCCCGCACCCTGCTGTGGTTCCTGGGTGGAGACTGCCTGCACGTGATGACCGATGAGGAAATCGCCACGTTCCAGGCCCTGGACGAGGAGCGCCTGGCAGCGGCAGAGCGCGGTGCAACCTTCGACTATCGGGCCGAGGCGAGCGCGCGTCTGCAGCTGCCCTGATTTCGCGCAAAAAACTGGTCCCGGGTATTGACGTACTTCGGCTCACTACCTAAAATGCGCGCCTCTCGATTGAGACCTTTGCGTCCCCTTCGTCTAGTGGCCTAGGACACTGCCCTTTCACGGCGGTAACAGGGGTTCGAACCCCCTAGGGGACGCCACTCAATTGAGACAGCATTACACCGATCCGCGGGAATAGCTCAGTTGGTAGAGCGCAACCTTGCCAAGGTTGTGGGGGGGCGCCCAGCCTCGCCGGTTCCGGCGACCAGTGTTATAGTTGTTGCAGAGTCACAGTGCGGGAATAGCTCAGTTGGTAGAGCGCAACCTTGCCAAGGTTGAGGTCGCCGGTTCGAACCCGGTTTCCCGCTCCATCCAAGGCTTCGATGTTCGAAGTGGATCGCCACCCCGGCCGTTTCCCGCTCCATTCTGCCCCCGCTCCATCTATTAGCCCACCACCACCGCCCCCATCGCCCGTACCAGCGGCACCTGCTCCCTGTTGGTCACCCGCACCCTGCTGCCCGCCAGTTCCCGCCGCAGAGGGTAATCCTTGCGCAGCCGGTCAAAGGCCGCCCGGGCCCCGGCTTCCGGGGCACCCAGGACGGCCTCGCGCAGGCGCCGGTCATCCGCTGCCAGGTCGTAGCGGAGCAGGCACAGGTGGCGCAACAGGTCCGCACCCGCAAGCTCCGGTGGCAGCTCTACCAGAGGCGCTGGCGCACCCGCTGCGGGCTCTGCGGACGCCAGCTGCAGCTGCTCACGCAGCGCGTGTGCCAGCATTCCGGTGGCAGCCAGCTTGGCGTCGTGGCTGTAGCCCGCGATGTGCGGGGTACCAAACCGTACACACTCCAGCAGCGTGGGCGACACCGTTGGTTCAAACTCCCACACATCCAGCACGCAGCGGGGCGCATGCGCCGCTTGCAGGCGCGCCAGCAAGGCATCATTGGCCAATACCGGCCCGCGGCTGGCATTGATCAACAGTTGTTCCCGCCCCAGAGTCGCCAGAGCCTCGGGCCCCAGCAGATGGTGGCTGGGCCAGGGGTCGGCGGTGGTCAGTGACGGGTGCAGCGACAGCACGTCACAGCCGAGGATCTCGTCCAGGCTCGCGGGCGCTGCAAGCGTGGCCTGATCCAGCCAGGGGTCGCAGTGGAGGCTGGCGATGCCCAGGGCTCGCAGGCGCCGCGCCAGCAGGCTGCCCACGTATCCCTGGCCAACAATGCCGACCCGGCCGCCGGCCAACAGGCACTCCAGGAAGTCGTCAACTGCGGCTATGGCCGCGAGCACGTATTCAATGACCGAGTTGGCATTGGCTCCCGGAGCGGCGGCAAAACCGATGCCCTTGCGCTGCAGCCAGGGAATGTCAATATGGTCCACACCTGCTGTGGCGGTGCCAACAAAGCGAACCGGGGTGCCCGCAAGCAGTTGCTCGTCAACCCGGGTCACAGAGCGCACCAGCAGCACGTCAACCTCCGCCAGGTCCAGCGCCCGCAAACCGCGGCCTTCGACCGTGCGGACAGGGCCAAGATCACCGAAGCAGTCGTGCACGGCCGGTATATTGCGGTCCGCGAGGATGCGCAGCCCGCTCAAGACAGGGCGCCCGGCGTGAAGAGCCCTGGCGTCAGACCGACAGTGTTCCCGAACTCCAGTTCCAAAGCGGTATAAAACTGCCGGGCGCGAGGCGGCAGGCCCTGGCGGGCCCGGCGCCGGGCCTCAATGCACACCGCCCGCTTGAAGGCGCTGTGATCTGCGGCTGCGCCGCCTTCTGCCGCCAGGTTGTCGGTGCTGACCCGAAAAGGGTAGCCACACGCAATGGCGAAGCACCACTCCAGCGCCTGTGGTGCCACCTCAACCGCCTCGAAAGCGGCCTGCTGCCCGGGATCGCGCCCTTCCGGCGCATACCAGTAGCCAAAATCCGGCAGCAGGCGTCGCTTCGGCCCGGCGATACACCAGTGCGCCACCTCGTGCAGGGCGCTGGCAAAGAAATCCTCCCGATACCAGAGCCGGTGGGGTTCGCCGGGGTTCGCCGCGGGCGCATAGAACGGCTCCCCGGCGCCACCACACAGCAGCGTATTCTCGGGGCCAAAAAAGCAGGCGGCGAATACACGCTGCAGGCGCAGCGCACTGAAGAGCTCAGACGTCGGGGCGGCTGCCAGCGGACCCATCGGGACCTACGCCCCCTTGCGCAGCAGGAACAGGATTTCCCCGCCCTCTTCCACCTGCTGCAGCAGATCGTGGCCGAGGAAGCTGCAGAACCTGGGAATATCGCGCAGGGTCGTGGGATCGGTGGCGATCACGCACAGGGTCTCGCCCGGGGCGATGTCGCGGATGCTGCCGTGCAGCAGCATTACCGGTTCCGGACAATAAAGGCCGGTGACATCGAGCTCATGGTCCGCGTCGAGGCGCATCAACCAATGGTCTCGCCCGCCAGCAGGGCCCGGGCAGCATCGCGGGACACCAGGTCCCAGCTCTCACTGTCGCTGTCGTAAAGCAGGCGCATGTCACCGCTGTCCAGCTGTCGTCGCAGATTGGCCACCTTCTCTGCCAGGCTCAGCTCGCGGTCACCGTAGTCTGTGCCATCCCTGCTGGCAAACTCCTCCAGCAGGCCGGCCAGTGCGTCCGGTGCCAGCCGCGCCGGCGGAATCTCCAACAGACTGGCCAAGACTCACTCCGGTTTGATAAACCGGAGGGTCATCCGGTCGCTTTCGCCGATGGCTTCGAATTTGGCGCGATCCTGATCGCCACCACGAAGGGCCGGGGGCAGTGACCAGACGCCGTGAGGGTGATCCGCGGTGTCTTTCGGGTTGGCGTTGATCTCGCTGGAGGCGTCCAGGGTAAAGCCCGCCTTTTCGGCGGCCGCAATGACATGGGCTTCGGTCACATAACCGCTCTTGGCCATGGCCTCGACGTCATCCCCGGCCTGGGCCCGGTGCTGTACCAGGCCCAGCACACCACCCGGCTTGAGCGCGGTGTAGGCAGCCGCCAGGGTGCCATCGAGACTTCCCATCCCCATCCAGCTGTGCACATTGCGGAAAGCCACCACCAGATCGGCCGAGCCCGCCGGTGCCACTGTGGTCTCTGCTGGAGGTGCAAGCGCGGTCACCACAACCGGGCCATACAGCTCGTGGTTGCCGGCCAGCTTCTGCAGGAAGCCGCCGAGGGCGTTGCGGAAGTAGGGGCTGCCCGCCGCGTTGGGGCTGAAGTGGGCAGCGTAGAGCTTGCCGCTTTCCGCCACCAGCGGCGCCAGTACCTCGGTGTACCAGCCACCACCGGGGGACAACTCAACCACGGTCATGCCTTCCTTGATACCAAAGAACTCCAGGGTTTCGCGCGGGTGGCGCGACGCATCCCGGGCCTTGTTCGTTTCGGCTCGCTGGGGGCCGTTGAGGGCGCTTTCCCAGTCGAGTTCAGCGTGCGCGGGCGCAATGGCCAGCGCCAGTAACAGTGCAACAGCATATTTCATGGTGCTTTCCTTCTGCCTCGTGGGGTTGCGGGTTAATATACGGACTGTGGCAGTGAATGTGGAGTCCGATCGTGCAAACTTCTTTTATCGTGACCTTTATCGGCGACGACCGCCCGGGTCTTGTCGAACAATTGTCCAGCGCCATTGAGCGCTGTGGCGGCAACTGGCACGAGAGCCACCTGTCCCAGCTCGGCGGCAAATTCGCCGGCCTGGTGCTGGTATCGCTGCCCGAGGACGCCGCAGAGACCCTGCAGGAGACCCTCAAGGGCCTGGCCAGCAGCGGCATCAGCGTCCGCGTCACTCCGGCCTCCGCGGTAGCGGCCAGCGGTGAAGGTCGCCGGATCAGCCTTGCGGTGCTGGGGCCGGACCGTCCGGGTATTGTACGGGAAATTTCCAGGGCGCTGGCCGCGGAGCAGGTCAATGTCATAGACATGGAGAGTGAGGTCAGCAGCGCGCCAATGAGCGGCGAGCCCATGTTTCGGGCCGACATCCTGGCAGAAATTCCGCAGTCGGCATCCATGGATGTGCTGGCAGACGCGCTGGACGCAATCGCCGAGCAGATGACGCTCGAGATTGACCTCGGCTAGCCCGGCGCTCAGCCCGCCTCAGTCACCACGCCGCCACAGGCGCCGCAGCAGAATCCACAGGGCGGCGGCGGCGGCCGCAGCCAGTATCAGCGCCAACACCACCGCCAGGGTCTGCAGAAACAGCGCCCACAGCCGCTCAGGCGGCACCTCGAAAGTATCCACCGCAGCCCACACCAGCGCCGCCATGGCGAGCACGCCAAGGATAATGGTGCGGACGTAGCGACGTTTCCGCTTTGCCACCGGTGGCATCAGTGCCCTGGCGCCGAACCGGGGATGACCGGCGTGGCGCAGACCACGTCCATGTTCTGGCCGCGATGGCGCAGCACGTGGTCCAGCAGCACGATAGCCAGCATCGCCTCGGCGATCGGGGTGGCACGGATACCGACACAGGGGTCGTGGCGGCCGTGGGTCGCCATCTCCATGGCCGTGCCGGCGGTGTCGATGGTGGCACCGGGCTGACGGATGCTGGAGGTGGGCTTCAGTGCCAGGCTGACAGTGATGTCCTGGCCGCTGGAAATGCCGCCCAACACTCCGCCGGCGTTGTTGCCGACAAAGCCCGCCGGCGTCAGCAGGTCGCGGTGCTCGCTGCCCTGCTGCTCAACAACCGCAAACCCGGCGCCGATCTCCACGCCCTTGACCGCATTGATACTCATCATGGCGTGGGCGATATCGGCGTCGAGGCGGTCGAACACCGGCTCTCCCAGCCCCGGCATCACGCCGCTGGCGACCACATTGATACGCGCCCCGATGGAGTCGCCGCGCTTGTTGAGAGCGGCCATGTACTCTTCCATCGCCGGCACCCTGGCAGGATCCGGGCAGAAAAAGGGGTTCTGCTCCACTGCGTCCCAGTCCAGGGTCTGGGCCCGGATCGGCCCCAGCTGGGCCAGGTAACCGCGCACCAGAATGCCGTAGCGTTGCTGCAGGAATTTTTTCGCGATGGCGCCGGCGGCGACCCGCATGGCGGTTTCCCGGGCCGAGGAGCGGCCGCCACCGCGGTAGTCACGGAAGCCGTATTTCTGCTGGTAGGTGTAGTCGGCATGAGCCGGGCGGAAGGTGCTGGCGATATTGGAATAGTCCTTCGAGCGCTGGTCGGTATTCATGATCAGCAGACCGATGGCGGTGCCCGTGGTCTTGCCCTCGAACACGCCCGACAGGATCTGTACCTCATCGGCCTCGCGACGCTGGGTGGTATAGCGCGAGGTACCGGGCTTGCGCCGGTCCAGGTCACGCTGCAGGTCCTCGACCGCCAGCTCCAGGCCTGGGGGACAGCCGTCGACGATGCAGCCAAGGGCCGGGCCGTGGCTTTCGCCGAAGCTGGTCACCGTGAACAGCTTGCCGATGGTGTTGCCTGACATGGTGCGAGGGCCTCCGCCAAAAACGATGCAGTATACGCTATCCGCGCAGGCTTGACCGGTTTTCCCGCAGCTCCCGCGCTGTCAGCGCAAATACGCCGTGGCCGCCGTGCTCGAACTCCAGCCAGGTGAAGGGTACGGTCGGGAACGCCAGTTCCAGCGCTTCCTGGCTGTTGCCGACTTCCACCACCAGCAGGCCCGAAGGCTGCAGGTAGTCTTCCGCCGCCTGCAGCAGGCGCCGGGTGAGGTCGAGTCCGTCGGCCCCGGAGCCCAAAGCCAGTCCCGGCTCGTGGTGATACTCCGGCGGCATGGCCGCAAGATCATCGGCATCGACATAGGGTGGGTTGCAGACAATGATGTCGTAACGCTCACCGTCAACGGCTGCAAACAGATCGGATTGCAGCACCCTGACCCGGGCTTCCAATCCGAGGTCGGTGACATTTTCCGCCGCCAGGGACAGCGCCTCAGAGTCCAGGTCCAGCAGGTCTACCCGCGCGTCCGGCAGGTACCAGGCACTGGCGAGGCCAATACAGCCGCCACCGCAGCACAGATCCAGAATTCGCTCCGGGCCCGGACCCGCGTACCAGGGCTGGAACCCGGCCAGCACCAGCTCGGCGATGGGCGAGCGCGGGATGATCGCGCGCGGGTCACAGCGCAGGGGCAGGCCGGCGAAGAAGGCCTTCCCGGTGAGATAGGGGAGAGGGACGCGGTCTTCGATGCGCGTGTGCAGCAGACTGGCCATGCGCACAGCCTGCTCACGGGTAACCGGGTGGGGCAGCGCGCTGTTGTCACTGTCGGCGGGCAACCCCACCACGGCCAGCACCAACTGCACTGCCTCGTCCCAGGGATTGTCGGTACCGTGCCCGTAGCATAGATCGGCCGCGTCCAGCGCGGCAGCGACGAGGTCCAGGGCTTCGCCAACGGAAGTGGCGCAGTGGAGCTGTTCATGTGCGATATTCATGGTATACGGCGGCTGCCAACCGGAGGCCATTACTGGGGGGTCAGGTTTTCCATTGTAGCATCACGAGACCCCAATGTTTGCCTTGCATGTACGCGGTTGCTACTATCGCCAGCCCGCCCCGGCGCGGCGGTCAATTCAGGAGGCAAGGCGTGGAACAACACTGGGCAAAGATTATCGAGGCGATTGGCGAAGACCTCTCGCGACCCGGCCTCGCGGACACGCCCAAACGCGCCGCCAAGGCTTTCGAGTTCCTCACTCGCGGCTACCAGCAGTCGGTGGGGGATGTGGTCAACAACGCCCTGTTTCCCTCCGACTCCAGCGAAATGATACTGGTACAGGATGTGGAGCTCTACTCCCTCTGCGAGCACCACCTGCTGCCCTTCATCGGCAAGTGCCACGTGGCCTACATCCCCACCGGCAAGGTGCTGGGTCTGTCCAAGGTTGCGCGCATTGTAGACGTGTTTGCCCGCCGCCTGCAGATCCAGGAATCCCTCACCACGGAAATCGCCCAGACCATCATGGATGTCACCGAGGCCGAGGGTGTGGGCGTGATCATTGAGGCCCAGCACATGTGCATGATGATGCGCGGTGTTGAGAAACAGAACTCTTTGATGAAAACGTCGGCAATGCTGGGCAGCTTTCGCACCGAGCAAAAAACCCGCGACGAATTCCTGTCCCTGCTGCAATTGCGCCGCTGATTCCCCGGCATCCCTCAGCCCAAGGTGGGCCGCGAGCTCATTCCTCCGGGGGCAATGTCATAACATCAATGTGCAGATACTGGCGGTCAGTGGTCCGGGCGCCGCTGTAAAACACCACCCGAAACTCTCCCGCCGCGCTGCTCACCGCATACACCCGATAGCGCTGCTCGTCGGCGCGCCCGTAGAGAATACGCTGGTTGAAGACGCGGCTGGCCCACTGGGCACCCGGCCCACAGGCGCGGGCATCGCAGGAGTAAAGCAGCTCCGCTCCCGCCTCCGTCAACTCTGCTTCCAGATTCTGCAACACGCTCCGGGCGGCAAAGCCGTCAATGATCTGCCAGGTCTCGCGTGCAAGTTCGCCGTCCAGGCGTTCGCTGCGGCGAAAGATCCAGTCCCCGGAGGATTTCTGCAGGGCATCCAGGCCGATCTCGTGATCGCGCACGGTTTCCACCTTGCGGGCGATCGACACTGCGTGAGGATAGCGCTCCAGTTCCTGCAGCAGGGCAGCCGGATGATAGGTATCTTCCGCCTGGGTGATGCTGCCTGCCACCAGCAGCGCGGCCAGCAGTAACTGGGTGGTACGCCTGATAAGTGCCGGATTAATCAACGATCCCTCCTTGTGGATGCACCGGGACGTTCAATCAACCGCAATCGTCACGTCCCGCGCCTGTTCGCTGTACATCATAGCACTGAAGATCCCCGGCACCGGCCGCTGCCGGTGCGGAATCCCGTACAAACCATTGACCCGCGGCGCAACAACCGCAAGACGGCGCGCGCAGGGCTGCTGCCCGCAACACGCTCGGCACTGCGCAGCTGTGTCAGCCCTTGCTCAGCTGCAACAATAGCGCATTGAGCTTGCTGACAAAGCTCGCGGGATCATCCAGCTGACCGCCCTCTGCCAGGGTCGCCTGATCAACCACGATATGGGCGAGGTCGCCAAAACGCTCCTCATCTGCCTCGGTATCCAGCATTTTCAGCAGCGGATGAGCGGGGTTGATCTCAAGGATCGGCTTGCTCTCGGGTACGGGCTGGCCCGCGGCCTCGAGGATTCGCCGCATCTGGGCGCCGATATCATGATCGCCCACCACCAGACAGGCCGGAGACTCAGTGAGTCGCGCCGAGGGACGCACTTCGGAGACCTTGTCCTCCAGTACCTTCGCCAGCCGCTCGACCAGGGCCTCGCTGTCCTTCTTCAACTTCTCCTGCTCAGCCTTGCCTTCTTCTGAGTCGTCCTCGAGGTCCAGGGCACCGCGGGCGACATCCTGCAAGGTCTTGCCATCGAACTCCTGCAGCTGGTTCATCAACCAGTCGTCGACGCGATCACTGAGCAGCAGCACTTCGATCCCTTTCTTGCGGAATACCTCCAGATGCGGGCTCTTGCGCGCCGTATTGAAGTTCTCCGCGACCACATAGTAGATTTTATCCTGGCCTTCCTGCATGCGACTGACATAGTCCTCCAGGGACTGGTCCTGTTCCGCACTGTCGGTATGGGTGGTCGCGAAGCGCAGCAGTTTGGCGATCTTTTCCTTGTTGGCGAAGTCCTCCGCCGGGCCTTCTTTCAGCACCTGGCCAAACTCTTTCCAGAACGTGGCGTAGGCTTCCCCGCCCTTTTTGGCCAGCTTGGACAGCATGTCCAGCACGCGCTTGCTGACGGCGCCGCGCATGGCATCCACGGTGCTGTCCTGCTGCAGGATTTCGCGCGAGACATTGAGCGGAAGGTCGCTGGAATCCACCACGCCCTTGACGAAGCGCAGGTACAGGGGCAGGAACTGCTCCGCATCGTCCATGATGAAGGTGCGCTGCACGTAAAGCTTGAGGCCGCGAGCCATGTCGCGGTTCCAGAGGTCGAACGGCGCGCGCCCGGGGATGTACAGCAGGCTGGTGTACTCCTGCTTGCCCTCGACCTTGTTGTGGCTCCAGGTCAGGGGCTCCTCGAAGTCGTGGGAGATGTGCTGGTAGAAGGCCTTGTACTCTTCGTCGCTGATCTCGGTACGGGGACGGGTCCACAGCGCCGTGGCCTCGTTCACGGCCTTGTACTCCCGCTCCGGAGCCTCGTCGCCCTCCCCGGCGTCGTCCGCGGCGGGTTTTGCCGCCTCCAGCATCATTACCGGCACCGAGATGTGGTCGGAGTACTTCTTGATCACACTGCGCACACGCCAGTCGTCGGCGAATTCGCCGCAATCCTTTTTCAGGAACAGGGTGATGCTGGTGCCACGGCTGTCCTTGGCCCGGCCCTCAATGGAGAACTCGGACTCACCATGGGACTCCCACAAAACGCCGGTATCGGCAGGCTCGCCAGCCTTGCGGGTATGCACTTCAACACGGTCGGCAACGATGAAGGCGGAGTAGAAGCCCACCCCGAACTGGCCGATGAGCTGCGAGTCCTTGCGCTGGTCCCCGGTGAGGTTTTGCAGAAAAGCGGCGGTGCCGGACTTGGCGATGGTGCCGAGGTTGTCGATCACCTCGTCGCGGATCATGCCAATGCCGTTGTCGCTGATGGTGATGGTGTTCGCGTCCTTGTCGACGTCAACGTGAATGGCGTAATCGCCCTGCCCTTCCAGCAGTGACTCATCCGCCAGCGCGGCAAAACGCAGCTTGTCGATGGCGTCGGAGGCATTGGAGATCAGCTCCCGCAGGAAGATTTCCTTGTTGCTGTACAGGGAGTGGATCATCAGGTGCAGTAGCTGACGAGCCTCGGTCTGAAAGCCCAGGGTTTCTTTTTTCACATCCGCAGTCATGGTTCCCTCGCGTGTCGTGGCTGGTGTTCGGGGTTTTTCACACAAGTTGGACAGATGGGGGCGGAGTGGTGGCTTTTCAAGTCAGGCTAATGCATATTAGTCCCATAACGACACGGAGCAACGCAATGCAATCAGCCCGCCCACACCTCGGTCTTGCCCTCGGCCTGACCGCCATTCTGCTCACGGCCTGCAGTGACAGCAATGACCGCGCCCCGATGGCACCAGCGCCAGAGCCACCGCCCGCGCCAAGCTATCTGCCCATCGCCCAGCCCGAGGTAGCGGATCCGCCCGACGCGGGCAACCTGTTCCTGCTGTCGACCACGTTCGACCTGGCCGACGTGGGCTACCGGCAGCGCGAGTTTTTCCTGGCCGGCGAAGCCACGGCGTTTCGCAATGTCAGCGAACTGGGCAGCGACGGAGCCTGGGAAGTCGAACCCGCGGAAACCGCGACCTATCGCACCCGGGTGGTGGTCTACCAACCGCTGGACGCGGAAAATTTCAGCGGTACCGTGCTGGTGGAGTGGCTCAACGTCACCGCTGGCTTCGATACCGGCCCCTCCTACGGTTCCGGTCACGTGGAAATACTGCGTCAGGGCCATGTCTGGGTGGGCGTATCGGCCCAGCGCGTGGGGATCGAGGGCAGCGAGACCCCGGTGGCGCCGTTGCACCTGAAAGCCGCGAATCCGGCACGCTACGAATCGCTGGACCACCCGGGTGACAGTTTCTCCTACGACATGTTTTCCCAGGCCGCCCAGGCCCTGCGGGAACCCGGCAACATGGACCTGCTCGACGGTCTTGAGATCGAGCATCTGGTTGCCATGGGCGAGTCCCAGTCCGCGGGCAGGCTGGTCACCTACATCAATGCGGTGCACCCGCTGTACAATACCTTCGACGGCTACATGGTGCACAGCCGGGGCGACGGCGCACCGGCCCTGGCGCAGTCGCCGCTGGAGCCCATCACCACCCCGGACAGCGTCTTGATCCGGGAAGACCTCAACGTGCCCGTGTTCAACTTCCAGACCGAGACCGACGTGCTGCTGCTCGGCTCCATCAACGACCGCCAGCCCGACAGCGACCAGTTCCGCCTCTGGGAAGTCGCCGGCACCGCCCACGGCGACTACTACTCGTTCATTATCGGTCGCGAGGACACTGGCGAGGATCCGCGCTTCCTGCTGGTGGAGGAAGCCAACGGCATTCCCGGCTTCCTGAACTGCGCCCGCCCGGTCAATGCCGGCCCCATGGCCTGGGTCTTCGGTGCCGCCCTGCGCGCCCTGGACACCTGGGTACGGGACGGTACCCCACCTCCCACCGGGGAGCCGCTGGCGGTCGATGACAGCGGCAGCGCGTTCCTCAAGGACGACCTCGGCAACGTCCTCGGCGGCGTCAGAACCCCCTGGGTGGACGCGCCGGTAGCCATACTCTCCGGCGAGGGCCAGGAAGGCGACCGCCTGTGCTTCCTGTTCGGCACCACCGTACTCTTCGACGCCGCGCAAATGGCCTCCCTCTACGTCGACCAGGCCGGCTACGAAGCCGCCGTCGCCGAGGCCCTGGACGAAGCCATTGCCGGTGGCTTCCTGCTGGAGGAAGACGCTGTACGCATCCGTGCGGCTGCTCCGCTCCAGTGGCAGGCACAAGTGCAGGAGTAACACCACGCGCCCCGGAAATTGTGTGGCAGTGGTTCCATTGCCTGCTGCTAAAGTGGATAATTCCACGGTGAAAACTCGTCGAACCGTGGAAGAACTGCTGGAACTGGTGCCGGATGCCGGCATGATAGTTGATCGCGACAGTACCCTGGTGCTGGTCAATACCGCTCTGGCGCGCATGTTCGGCTACCCTCGGGAGGCACTGCGCGGCGACAGGCTGGACCGCTTGTTGCCGCAGGCGCTACACACGAAGCACCAGCAGCATGTCAGGGACTTCTTCAGCTCGGCCGCGAACAGGCCCATGGGCCACGGCTTCCGTTTCCTGGGGGTAAGAGCGAACGGCGAGGAATTCCACGTGGAAATCATGCTCAGCCATTTCAGTCTGGACGACGAGACCTATGCCATGGCCTTCGTCCGCGACACCACGGCGCTCAAGCTAACCGAGGAAAAAATCCGCCGGGAACTGGAGCAGGAACGTACGCTGGCCCTCACTGATCACCTGACCGGACTTGGCAACCGGCGCGCATTTACCCTTGAACTGGAAGAGGACCTGGCCGAGCTCAGCCAGCATGGCTGGCAATTTGCTGTCTGCTTTATCGACCTCGATGATTTCAAACTGGTGAATGACACCTACGGCCACGCGTTTGGCGACAAGGTGCTACAGGACATTGCCAGGCTGATACGGGCGGGCTGCAGGAGTACTGATTTTGTTGCCCGAATCGGTGGCGACGAATTCGCCACCATCCACCCGAGTGCGAGCCTGGAGGATGCCATGCTCGTCCTGGAGCGGGTTCGTGCCAGCATAGTGCAGGAACTGCATGAGCAGCATTGGCCGGTGACGCTATCCATGGGCATCTGTCACTGCAACGAACGCGACCACAGCCATACGATCCGGGAAATACTGGGGGCGGCGGACAAGGCCATGTACGAGGCCAAAAAACAGGGCAAGAACCGCATAGAAATCGCGAAACTCTAAAACCGGAAACAAAAAAGCCCGCACCAGGCGGGCTTTTTTGAATCTGGCCGGAATTACTTCCAGCCGGTTACCTCTGCCAGCGCACTGCCGATATCCGCCAGACTGCGCACGGTTTTCACCCCGGCATCTTCCAGGGCGGCAAACTTCTCGTCCGCCGTGCCCTTGCCACCGGAGATAATGGCGCCTGCATGGCCCATGCGCTTGCCCTTGGGTGCGGTGACACCGGCGATGTAGGATACCACCGGCTTGCTGACGTAGGCCTTGATGTAGGCAGCGGCTTCCTCTTCCGCCGTGCCGCCGATCTCACCAATCATCACAATGGCTTCCGTGGCCGGGTCCTGCTCGAACATCGCCAGGATGTCGATAAAGTTGGAGCCCGGGATCGGATCGCCGCCGATACCCACACAGGTGGACTGGCCGAAGCCGGAATCCGTGGTCTGCTTGACCGCCTCGTAGGTCAGGGTCCCGGAGCGGGACACAATACCGACCTTGCCCGGCAGGTGAATGTGACCGGGCATGATGCCGATCTTGCATTCGCCGGGAGTGATGACACCGGGGCAGTTGGGACCGATCAGGCGCACACCCAGTTCGTCGCACTTGACCTTGGCATCCAGCATGTCCAGCGTGGGAATACCTTCGGTGATGCACACGATCAGCTTGATCCCGCTGTTGGCAGCTTCGAGGATGGAATCCTTGCAGAACGGCGCCGGCACGTAGATGACCGACGCTTCGGCACCGGTCTTTTCGACCGCGTCAGCGACGGTATTGAACACGGGCAGGCCCAGATGCTCCTGGCCACCCTTGCCCGGGGTCACGCCACCGACCATTTTGGTACCGTAAGCGATCGCCTGCTCGGAGTGGAAGGTGCCCTGCGAGCCGGTAAAGCCCTGGCAGATTACCTTGGTGTTCTTGTCGATCAGGATACTCATTTCAGGCTACTCCTCCGGCTGCTTTGACGACCTGCTGGGCAGCATCTGTGAGGCTGGTGGCAGCAATAATGTTCAGTCCACTGTCTGCCAGGACCTTGCGCCCCAGCTCTGCATTGTTGCCTTCCAGACGCACAACGACCGGCACTTCCACACCGATTTCCTGCACCGCGCCAATAACGCCGTCGGCAATCAGGTCACAGCGCACGATGCCGCCGAAAATGTTGATCAGTACGGCTTTCACGTTGGTGTCGGAAAGAATGATCTTGAACGCTTCGGAGACGCGCTCCTTGGTGGCACCGCCGCCCACATCGAGGAAGTTGGCCGGGGAACCACCGTGCAGCTTGACGATATCCATGGTACCCATGGCCAGGCCGGCGCCGTTGACCATGCAGCCGATGTTGCCATCCAGGGCAACATAGTTGAGCTCCCACTTGGCAGCGAGGGCTTCGCGGGCATCTTCCTGTGAGGGATCGTGCATTTCGCGCAGCTTGGGCTGGCGATAGAGGGCATTGCCGTCCACACCCAGTTTGGCGTCCAGGCAGTGCAGATTACCCTGCTCGGTAATGACCAGGGGGTTGACCTCGATCAGCGCCAGATCCTTGTCCTTGAACAGTTGCGCCAGGCCCATGAAAATTTTCACGAACTGCTTGATCTGCTCACCTTCCAGGCCGAGCTTGAACGCCAGGTCACGGCCCTGGTAGGGCTGGGCGCCCACCAGCGGATCGACAACCGCACGCAGGATTTTCTCGGGGGTTTCCTCGGCTACCTTCTCGATCTCCACGCCGCCCTCGGTGGACGCCATGAATACAATGCGACGGGTCGCACGATCCACTACGGCGCCCAGGTACAGCTCCTCGGCGATATCGGTGCAGGTCTCCACCAGGATCTTGCTGACCGGCTGGCCGTTTTCGTCGGTCTGGTAGGTGACCAGATTCTGGCCCAGCCATTTGCTGGCGAAGTCGCGGATCTCGTCCGTGGTCTTGACCAGCTTGACGCCCCCGGCCTTGCCACGGCCACCGGCGTGAACCTGGGCCTTGACCACCCACATATCACCGCCGATGGTTTCCGCCGCCTTGACCGCCTCTTCCGGCGAGTCGACGGCGTAGCCTTTGGATACGGGCAAGCCGTATTCGGCAAACAGCTGTTTGCCCTGATATTCATGAAGGTTCATGCTCTGTCCTGTGTTTTGTGTTACCTACTGGAGTGGACGCCAGCGCCCACACCCCCCAGTGCCTCGTCTGCGCAAGAATTGGTTTTATGCGCGCGCGACCGGGCAAAGTCTACTTACGAGGCTTGCGATTGGCGATGTGAATGGCGTGGCCATGCACTGCCAGGGCAGCTTCGTGTACGGCTTCCGACAGGGTCGGGTGGCCGAATACAGTAAGCGCCAGATCCTCGGAACTGGCGCCGAATTCCATCGCGATAACGACCTGCTGCACCAGATCCGCAGCCGACGGGCCGACGATGTGGCAGCCCAGAATACGGTCGGTCTCGGCATCGGCGATGATCTTGACCATGCCGTCGGTATCGTTCGCCGCCAGGGCGCGGCCACTGGCGGCAAAGGGAAATACCCCCGCCTTGAACTCGACGCCATCGGACTTGAGCTCCTGCTCGGTGCGGCCAACAGCGGCCACCTCCGGATGCGTGTAGATCACCGAGGGAATGCAGTCGTAATTGAGCTGGGCCTTCTTGCCGGCGATACGCTCGGCGACCATGACGCCCTCTTCCGAACCCTTGTGGGCCAGCATCGGGCCGCGCACAACATCACCCACGGCGTAGACATGCGGTGCTTCGGTGGCACAGTAATCGTTGACGTAGATAAAGCCGCGCTCGTCGAGGTTGACGCCACAATCCGTGGCCAGCAGGTCTTCCGTTCGCGGCCGGCGGCCGACGGAGACAATCAGCCGGTCAAACACTTCCACGTGCTCGCCCTCGCCATCGGTAAAGGTCACCTCGACCTTGCCATCCTTCACTTCCGCACCGGTCACCCGGGTACTCAGGCGAATATCCAGGCCCTGCTTGCGGAAAATCTTTCCCGCCTCCCTGGCGACCTGCGCGTCCATCATCGGCAACAGCTCATCCAGGGCCTCCAGCATGACCACCTCGGAGCCCAGCCGGGCCCAGACACTGCCGAGCTCAAGACCGATGACCCCGGCGCCAATGACACCCAGACGCTTGGGCACTTCACTGAATTCCAGGGCGCCGGTGGAATCGACAATATACTCGTTGTCCACCGGCGCCGGCGGAATCGCGATGGGGACGGAGCCGGCAGCGATAATGATGTTCCCTGCCTCCACCACGTTGACCTTGCCGTCCTTGTCCGTCACCTCGACCTTGCAGCCCGCGAGCACCTTGCCGCGGCCCTGGATGCTGGTGACGCCGTTGTGCTTGAACAGGCCGGTAATACCACCTGTCAGCTGGTCCACGATCTTGGTCTTGCGCGCCATCATGGCGGCGATATCCATGGTCGGCTTCTTGATACCAATCCCGTGCAGGCCGAAGTGGTCCCGGGCCTCGACAAACTTCTGACTGCTGTCGAGCAGAGCCTTCGACGGAATGCAGCCGACGTTGAGGCAGGTGCCGCCGAGACGGGTCTTGCCATCGTCGTCCAGCCACTGCTCCACACAGGCGGTGGACAGGCCCAATTGGGCCGCCTTGATGGCCGCCACGTAGCCGCCGGGGCCCGAGCCGATTACCACTACATCGTATTTGTCAGCCATTAGTTATCCCAATTCCAGTGTATTTACAGTTGCAGCAGGATGCGCGCCGGGTCTTCAATCAGGTCCTTCACCGCCACCAGGAACTGCACCGCAGTCTTGCCGTCAATCAGGCGATGGTCATAGGACAGGGCCAGGTACATCATCGGCAGCACCACCACTTGCCCGTCCACCGCCATGGGCCGTTCCTGAATCTTGTGCATGCCAAGAATACCAGTCTGCGGCGGGTTGAGAATGGGTGTCGACAGCAGTGAACCAAAGACACCGCCGTTGGTGACGGTGAAGGTGCCGCCGGTCATGTCGTCGATGGTCAGCTTGTTGTCGCGGGCGCGCAGACCGAGATCGCGAATCGCCGCCTCGACATCTGCCAGGCTCATGAAATCCGCATCGCGCAGTACTGGCACGACCAGGCCTCCGGGTGTCGACACGGCCACACCGATATCCTGGTAGCCGTGGTAAACAACATCGTTGCCGTCGATGGAGGCATTGACCTCGGGGAAACGCTTGAGCGCCTCGCAGCAGGCCTTGACGAAAAAGCCCATGAAGCCGAGACGGGTGCCATTGTGGGTCTTCTCGAACTGCTCCTTGTACTTTTCACGCAGCGCCATTACCGGCGCCATGTTGACCTCGTTGAAGGTGGTCAACATGGCTGTGCCACGTGTGGCCTCGAGCAGGCGCTCGGCGATGCGGCTGCGCATGCGGGTCATGGGGACCCGCTTTTCAACGCGCTCGGCCGTGGGGCCTACGGGCACCTGTGGCATCGCCTGCGCCGCCTCCCGGGGAGCGGAAGCGGGCGCTTCAGCCTCCGCAGTGGCAGTCCTGGCAGGCTCCTTCCTGATATGGGCCAGCACATCTTCCTTGGTCACGCGTCCACCCTTGCCAGTACCGGCAATCGCCGCCGGATCGAGCTTGTGCTCCTCCACCAACTGCCGCGCCGCGGGGCCCATAAGCTGTTCGGCCTTCTCACTGGCGGCGCTGTCCGGGGCTGTGGCAGCAGCTGCTGCAGGCTTCTCTGCAGGCTTCTCTGCGGGCTTGTCTGCAGCGTCGCCGGTGGCGGCCGCGCCGGGCTCCAGTACCGCCAGCAGCTGCTCACTCTGGATGGTATCGCCCTCCGCTGCGTGAATCTTTTTGATGACGCCGTCTTCCGGCGCTACCACTTCCATCACCACTTTGTCGGTTTCGATCTCGAGTATCAGCTCGTCGCGGGAGACCGCTTCGCCTTCCTGCTTGTGCCACGCCGCAATTTCCCCGTCTGCCACGGATTCGGGGAAAGTCGGCGCCTTGATTTCAATAGCCATTTCAGTTCCTTTGGAAAATGCTGGCGCTGTCAGGACCCGGTGGGTGACAGGGCGTCATTGATAAACTGTTCCTGTTGCGCCAGGTGCAGGGCCATGTAGCCCGCCGCGGGCGAGGCCGAGGGATCGCGCCCCACATAGCGCAGATACACCTCCTTCTTGTGCGCGAACATTACCCGTCGCATGTGGTGCTGACTGGAATACCAGGCACCCTGGTTCTGCGGCTCTTCCTGGCACCAGGCCGCATCGGTGATATTGGGGTAGTTGGCCAGCACTTGCAGCAGCTCTGCCTCGGGGAACGGATAGAGCTGTTCCAGGCGGATCAGCGCGACATCCTCAATGCCGCGCTCACGGCGCACAGCGAGCAGATCATAGTAGACTTTGCCACTGCAGAGGACGACCCGCTTGACCGCGTTCTTGTCGATAGCGTCAGTCTCGTCGAGCACGTTGTGGAAGTGGCCGTTGGCCAGATCTTCCAGCGAGGACACCGCCTCCTTGTGCCGCAGCAGACTCTTCGGCGACATCACCACCAGCGGCTTGCGCAGCGGCCGGATAGCCTGGCGCCGCAACATGTGAAAAACCTGCGCCGGGGTACTGGGCACACAAACCTGGATGTTGTGCTCCGCACACAGCTGCAGGAAGCGCTCGAGCCGGGCGGAGGAGTGCTCCGGGCCCTGTCCCTCGTAACCGTGGGGCAACAGCATGGTCAGGCCACACAGGCGCGACCACTTGTGCTCGCCGCTGGTGATGAACTGGTCGATGACGACCTGGGCACCGTTGGCGAAATCCCCGAACTGGGCCTCCCAGATAACCAGCCCCGTGGGCGAGGTAGTCGAGTACCCATATTCGAAGGCGAGCACCGCCTCTTCCGACAGCAGCGAGTCATAGATGACAAAGGGCGCCTGGTCCTCACTGATGTGCTGCAGGGGAATGTGGCGACTGCCGTCTTTCTGGTTGTGCAGCACCGCATGGCGGTGGGAGAAGGTGCCCCGACCTACATCCTGACCGGTCAGGCGCACGGGGTACCCCGCCTGCAGCAGGCTGGCATAGGCCAGGGTTTCAGCGGCGCCCCAGTTCAGCGGCAAGGCACCCGCGGCCATCTTGCGGCGGTCCTCCAGGATCTTGGCGACCTGACGCTGCAGCGGAAAGTTCTCCGGTGCCAGATTGGTATCGTGAGCCAGGGTCTGCAGGGCGTGCAGCTCCATGCGGGTATCGCAGTGCAGGGTCCATTCGTGGCCCAGATACGGCGTCCAGTCCACAAACAGGCTGGCATTGGGCTCCGATACCAGGCCGCTCACCAGCGGCTCGCCGCGGTCAAGGGACTCCCGGTAGGCGTTCACCAGGTACTCGTCATCCTCGGCTGTGATCACGCCCTGCTCTATCAGGCGGGCCGCGTACAGGTCCCGGGTGGTCTTGTGCTTGCGGATCCGCTCATACATCAGTGGCTGGGTCACTGCCGGCTCATCGGCCTCGTTGTGACCGCGGCGCCGGTAGCAAATGAGATCAATGACCACATCGCGATTAAACGCGTTGCGGAAATCCACTGCCAGGTGGGTCACGAAGTGCACCGCTTCCGGATCGTCTGCGTTGACGTGGAAAATCGGCGCCTGCACCATCTTGGCGACATCGGTGCAGTATTCGGTAGAGCGTGCGTCCTGGCGTTCACTGGTGGTGAACCCGACCTGGTTGTTCAACACCACATGCAGCGTGCCTCCCGTCTTGAAGCCCCGGGTCTGGGACATCTGGAAGGTTTCCATCACCACACCCTGACCGGCAAAGGCGGCATCGCCGTGAATCACGACGGGCACGACTGTATCGCCTTTCGCGTCCTGGCGGCGGTCCTGGCGGGCGCGCACGGACCCTTCCACCACCGGCGACACGATTTCCAGGTGCGAGGGGTTGAAAGCCAGGGCAAGATGCACTTCCCCACCCTGGGTCATCACATTGGACGAGAAGCCCTGGTGATACTTGACGTCACCGGACTTGTCGTAGACCGCCCTGCCCTCGAATTCCGCGAACAGGTCCGACGGGTTCTTGCCGAAAATGTTGACCAGCACATTGAGGCGGCCGCGGTGAGCCATGCCGATGACGATTTCCTTGGCGCCGTAGGAACCGCTGCGCTGTACCATTTCCGACAGCATCGGAATCAGTGACTCGCTGCCCTCGAGACCAAAGCGCTTGGTGCCGGGGTACTTGGAACCCAGCGATTTCTCCAGTCCCTCCGCCTTGATCAGACGCCGCAGCAACTGCTTGCGAATGTCCTCGGAATAGTTGGGTGCCGAGCGCACGGACTCCATGCGCTGCATGATCCAGTGCCGCTGCTCGGTGTCGACAATGTGCATGAACTCGGCACCGATGGTGTGACAGTAGGTACGCTCCAGGGCCTCGACAATCTCACCCAGGGTTGCGTCTGTCTTGCCGATATACATGCTGCCGGTCTGGAACACTGTCTCCAGGTCCGCGGCGGAAAGCTGATGAAAGGAGAGGTCCAGGTCCGGTACGTGTTCCCGGGTATGGAGATTCAGGGGATCCAGGCTGGCCTTCTGGTGGCCGCGCTGGCGATAGGCCGAAACCAGTTGCACCACCTTGACCTGCTTGCGCTCGTATTCGGTGGCCTGGGAATCGTGGGCCACAGTGGCTTCGGTGCGTACGCGCATCTTGCTGATCTGGGCAAAACGGTCGCGGATCGTGGAGTGGGGAATGTCCTGGATCAAAGCCGAGGGCGAATCCACCCTGGGCAATTTGTCAAAATAATCCCGCCACTGTTCCGGAACCCCATTGGGATCCAGGAGGTAGGATTCGTACAAATCCTCCACGTAGCTGGCGTTGCCGCCGGCGATATGCGAGCTCCTGCGCAGGAGCTCCATTGGACTATCTTGCATCATGCCCTTCCGGGTTGAAGTTTCACGCCGGCGGTGACCCGGCTGGTTTCACCGTGTACCTGTTCAGGTTGCCCGGGTCAGCAGCATCGTGCGAATGTGGCCGATCGCGCGGGTCGGATTCAGGCCCTTGGGACACACATTGACACAATTCTGGATGCCGTGACAACGGAACACGCTGAAGGGGTCATCCAGCCGCGACAGGCGCTCGTCGGTGGCAGTATCGCGGCTGTCCGCCAGAAAGCGGTAGGCCTGCAGGAGGCCCGCCGGGCCGACAAAGCGATCCGGATTCCACCAGAACGAGGGGCAGCTGCTGGAACAACAGGCGCAAAGTATACACTCGTAGAGGCCGTCCAGCTTGGCCCGGTCTTCCGGCGACTGCAGGCGCTCGATCGCGGGCGCCGGCGTATTGTTCTGCAGATAGGGCTGGATCTTCTCGTACTGGGCGTAGAACAGGCTCATGTCCACGACCAGGTCGCGGATCACCGGCAGGCCGGGGAGCGGGCGGATCACCAGCTTGTTGTTCTTCACGGTCTCGGACAGGGGGGTGATACAGGCCAGCCCGTTCTTGCCGTTGATGTTGAGGCCGTCGGAACCGCAGACGCCTTCGCGACAGGAGCGGCGGTAGGTCACCGAGCTGTCCTGCGCCTTGAGCTGCTCGAGCACGTCGAGCACCATCAGGTCCTTGCCCTCGGTGTCGAACTGGAAATCCTGCATCCAGGGCTTCTGGTCGGTTTCCGGGTTGTAGCGATAAATGCTTACTTGCAACATGATTGTGACCTCTGGGTAGCTACGCAGCGATTAATACGTACGGGCCTTGGGCTCGAAGGTCGGCACGGTCAGCGGCTTGAAGTTGACGCCGCGCTTGCCGACCCGCTTCTCGCCCGGGTAGTACATGGAATGGCACAGCCAGTTTTCATCATCCCGCTCCTGGAAATCGTCACGGGCGTGGGCGCCGCGGCTTTCATTGCGGGCTTCGGCGGTGATGGCCGTGGCCTCGGCCACTTCCAGCAGGTTGTGCAGTTCCAGCGCCTCGATACGAGCGGTATTGAAGGTATTGCTCTTGTCGGGCAGGGCCGCCGTTTCAATGCGGCCGCGCAGCTCCGCCAGCTTGCGAATGCCTTCCTGCATGAACTCGCCCTTGCGGAACACGCCGAAGTAATTCTGCATGACGTTTTGCAGTTCCTTGCGCAGATCCGGAATCTTGTCGCTGCCGGTGGCCTCATTGAGCTTGTTGAGCCGGGACATGCCCTGCTCGATATCCGAGGCGCTGGCATCGCGCATGTCGATACCCTCTCTCAGTGCCTTCTCGATAAACAGGCCGGAAGCGCGGCCAAATACCACCAGGTCCAGCAGCGAATTGCCACCCAGACGGTTGGCGCCGTGCACGGAGACACAGGCGACCTCACCACAGGCATACAGGCCGGGGATAACCTGGTCATTACCCTGCGCATCCACGGTCAGGGCCTGGCCATGGACGTTGGTGGGAATACCGCCCATCATGTAGTGACAGGTCGGAACCACCGGGATTGGCTCCTTCACCGGATCGACGTGGGCAAAGGTACGCGACAGCTCGCAGATGCCCGGCAGGCGCGATTCCAGCACCTCCTCGCCCAGGTGATCGAGCTTGAGCAACACGTGGTCGCCCTCGGGGCCGCACCCGCGGCCCTCAAGGATCTCCAGAACCATGGAGCGCGCGACCACGTCGCGACCCGCCAGATCCTTGGCATTGGGCGCATAGCGCTCCATGAAGCGCTCGCCGTCCTTGTTGATCAGGTAGCCACCCTCGCCGCGGCAGCCTTCGGTCACCAGAGTGCCGGCGCCGTAGATACCGGTGGGGTGGAACTGCCACATCTCGATGTCCTGCACCGGGAAGCCGGCCCGCAGGGCCATGCCGATACCGTCGCCGGTGTTGATGTGGGCGTTGGTGGTGGAGGCGTAGATGCGTCCGGCACCGCCGGTGGCAAACACGGTTGCCTTGGACTTCACATAGACGGTTTCACCGGTCTCCATGCAGATGGCGATAACACCCACCACGGCACCGTCCTGGTTCTTGACCAGGTCAGTGGCATACCACTCGTTGAAGAACACGGTGTTGTTCTTCAGGTTGCCCTGGTACAGGGTATGCAGCAGGGCATGACCGGTGCGGTCGGCAGCGGCGCAGGTACGGGCCGCCTGGGTCGGATTGTCCGGGCCCTTGGACTGGCCGCCAAAGGGGCGCTGGTAGATACGGCCTTCCTCAGTGCGCGAGAAGGGCAGGCCCATGTGCTCCAGCTCGAACACCGCTTCCGGACCCACGCTGCACATGTATTCGATCGCATCCTGGTCGCCGATATAGTCGGAGCCCTTGACGGTATCGTACATGTGCCAGCGCCAGTCGTCATTCGGATCGGCGCTGGCAATGGCGCAGGTGATGCCGCCCTGGGCGGAGACCGTGTGGGACCGGGTCGGGAAGACCTTGGAAATTACCGCGGTCTTGTAACCCGACTGGGCCAGCTGCAGGGCGGCGCGCATGCCCGCGCCACCACCACCTACGATGACGCCGTCAAATGAAATGGTTCGCAATGCTGTCATGTCTCAATATCCCCAGAGGATCTGTACGCCCCAGACCACATAAACAAAAAGTACCAGTGCAATCACCAGCTGGGCAGAAATGCGCAATACATTGCCGGTGGTGCCCATCATCCGCTCGGTCAGGTAGTCGGTGACCACCGCCCACATGCCAATCCAGGCGTGCGCTGCCAGAGACAGGAGCGCCATGAGACTGAATACCTTGACCCAGGTCTGGTCAAAGAGTGCTTTCCAGCTCGTGTAATCTACGCCGGTGAGTACAACCCAGATGAGAAAAACAAGATACGCCAGCAGAATGACACCACTGACTCGCTGTACCAACCAGTCCGAGGTCCCTGAGCGGCCAAAGCTTGTGACTGCAGTTACCATATCATCACCCCCACCAGCAGCGTCAGGAGAATAGAAAGCGCGATCACCAGGCGAGCACCGAGGACGCCCCCTTCAAGACTCTCACCGATACCGAAATCCATGATCAGGTGCCTGACCCCCGCAAGAGCGTGGTAGATCAGCGCAGCCGCGATCACCCACAGGATCAACTTGGCGAGTGGGCTGGCGAGGGCCGATTGCAGGGCGGAAAAGCTTTCCGGACTGCGCAGGCTCATATCGAGGGCCCAGACCAGGAAGGCCATGGCGACGAAAAGAAAAACACCGGAAGCGCGATGGGTAATGGATGCCCACGCGGTAATGGGAAGCCGCATGCTGCCGATGTCCAGGTTAACAGGACGCTTGTCTTTCACAGTTCAGGTACCACCGTTGCAGACGCCACAAGGGCGATTAATGAAGCCGGCCGCAGGTCAGGCCTGGCGCTGTTGCCACCCGCTTCGGAACGCGGAGAAAGCGCGCGGAATTATAGGAGGATGCGGGAGCAATTACAAACCTGCCCACAGAGGAGGCGAGGCCCGAAAAACTGCAGCGAACATCGCCTATCTCCAGACTGCACGATCCGGGACAATGACCCCAGAAGACCCCGAATTAGCGGCAAATACGGCCAGATCAATTGACAAAAGCTGTCGAGACTCTATAGTTGGGCACCCCGAGAAACTACATCGCAGGACCCCCTATGAGTGAAAGAAAGGCAACCCTGAAGGTAGACGGGCTGGATGAAACCATCGAGCTCCCGATCTACTCCGGCACCCTCGGCCCGGATGTCATTGATGTTGGTGGCCTTACCGCAAGGGGCATGTTCACCTACGATCCGGGTTTCGTCTCCACGGCTGCCTGCGAATCACAAATAACCTACATCGACGGCGCAGAGGGCGTACTGCTGCACCGCGGCTACCCGATTGACCAGCTCGCCGAGCACAGCGATTACCTTGAGACCTGCTACCTGCTGCTCTACGGCGAACTGCCCAACGCCAAGCAAAAGCAGAAGTTCGTGAGCACGGTCAAGCGCCACACCATGGTGCACGAGCAGATCCGCACCTTCTTCAACGGTTTTCGCCGCGACGCTCACCCGATGGCGGTGATGTGCGGTGTAGTGGGCGCACTGTCAGCGTTTTATCACGACTCGCTGGATATCTCCGACGAGAACCACCGCGAAATCGCAGCGTTCCGCCTGATTGCGAAAATGCCCACGCTGGCCGCCATGAGCTACAAGTTTTCCATCGGTCAGCCGTTCATGTACCCCGACAACAGCATGAGCTACTCGGAAAACTTCCTGCACATGATGTTTGGCAATCCCTGTGAACCCAGCGACATCAGCCCGGTTTTGGCCAGGGCAATGGACCGCATCTTCCTGCTGCATGCGGACCACGAACAGAATGCCTCCACCTCGACGGTGCGCCTGGCAGGTTCCTCCGGCGCCAACCCCTTCGCCTGCATTGCCGCGGGCATTGCCGCACTCTGGGGCCCCTCCCACGGCGGCGCCAACGAGGCGGTACTGGAAATGCTGGAGGAGATCGGCGATGTCTCCCGCATCGACGAGTTCGTGGCCAGAGCCAAGGACAAGGACGACCCCTTCCGCCTGATGGGCTTCGGCCACCGGGTATACAAGAACTTCGATCCCCGTGCCAAGGTGATGAAAGAGGCCGCGGACGAGGTGCTTGCGGAACTGGGCGTCGAGAACGAGCCACTGCTGGCCATCGCCAAGCGTCTCGAGCAGATTGCCCTGGAAGACCCCTACTTCATCGAAAGAAAGCTCTACCCCAACGTGGACTTCTACAGCGGCATCATTCTCAAGGCCATCGGCATCCCCACCAGCATGTTCACCGTGATCTTCGCCGTTGGCCGCACGGTTGGCTGGATCGCCCACTGGCACGAGATGATCAGCGGCAGCTACCGCATCGGCAGGCCGCGCCAGCTCTACACTGGCCACGCCCAACGCGACTTCCTGCCGCTGGACAAGCGCAGCTGAGCCCGCGCTGCGGGCCGCACGTCCCGGACCAGGCGCCACGGCGGCGCCCCCGGCCAGGCGCCCCCTGCAACAAGGCCGCCCTCGTGCGGCCTTTTTTCGTTACACTGGGCCCCAACGGGCAGAACAACAGGAATCAGGCAGGTCATGAGTGACGTCATTATCAGCGGCACAGGGCTGTATACCCCGCCCCAGTCCATCAGCAATGAAGAGTTGGTCATCTCTTTCAACACCTGGGTAGAGCAGTTCAACGCTGACAATGCAGATGCGATAGCCGCCGGCGCCCTGGCACCAATGCAGCCCTCCTCCGCAGAGTTCATCGAAAAGGCCTCGGGGATCAAATCGCGCTATGTGATCGACAAGGCCGGTATACTCGACCCAAACCGCATGGTGCCGCGCATCCCCGAGCGCCCGGACAGCAGCCCCTCAATCCAGTGTGAAATCTCCGTGGCCGCGGCCCGCGAGGCGATGGCCCAGGCCGGCAAGACTGCGGCGGATATCGACGCGGTCATCGTCGCCTGCTCCAACCTGCAGCGGCCCTACCCTGCCATTGCGGTGGAAGTACAGGCGGCCCTGGGTATCCAGGGGTTCGGCTTCGACATGAACGTGGCCTGCTCCTCTGCCACCTTTGGCATTCAGCAGGCCCGCGACAGTATCCTCTCCGGCAGTGCCCGCTGTGTGCTCATCCTCAACCCCGAAATCTGCAGCGGCCACCTCAACTTCCGCGACCGCGACTCCCACTTTATCTTCGGCGACGTCTGCACCGCGATCATCGTCGAGCGCGATGACAGCGCCTCCGCAGCCGAGCGCTACCGCATCGTCGACACCAGGCTGCAGACCCTGTTTTCCAACAATATCCGCAACAACTTCGGCTTCCTCAACCGCGCCGCCGAGGAAGGTATCGGCCAGCCAGACAAGCTGTTTGTGCAGGAGGGGCGGAAGGTATTCAAGGAAGTCTGCCCCGCGGTGGCAAAACAGATCAGCGACCAGCTGCAGCGCCTGGATATCGAGCCCGGCGCCCTCAAACGCCTGTGGCTGCACCAGGCCAACCTGAGCATGAACCACCTTATTTCACGCAAGGTTCTCGGGCGGGATGCCACTGCCGAGGAAGCACCCACGATTCTGGACGAGTACGCCAACACCAGTTCCGCGGGCTCGGTGATCGCCTTCCACAAGCATCGCGGGGACTTCGCCAGCGGTGACCTGGGGGTGCTGTGTTCCTTTGGTGCGGGTTACAGTATCGGCAGCGTGATTCTGCAGCGGGTATAACGCCCTGCCCCCCCTGGCATTGCGCCACTACTTCTCGTTCGCGTCGTGAGTTGCCCTGAATCCGGGCACCGTGCGGCTGGAGGCCTGCCGGGACTCGCCGTAAATACGTCCATGTAGGCTCGTATCGCGCATCCATGCGCTCAACGGTCCCGGCAGGCCTCCAGCCGCACGCCGCCCTTTAGCAGTCACGTAATTCGAAGCTCGGAAAAGCGGAGTCTATCGAGAAGCGAGGGTGGCGTGGAGCCGGGTACGGGTTTCAGGACCGTTGACGGCATGGATGCCGTCACCGAGCCTACACGGACGTATTTACGGCGTGTCCTGTAACCCGTACCCGGGTCCGCGTTGCCCGTGTTCAGTGCGCCGTTCTCCCTGCATGGGAAACTCGCCAGCAATGCAAGGCCGGTACTGCTCAGGTCAGCAGGGCTGGCAGCGCCTCCAGTAGTGCATCGCACTGCTCATCAGTGCCCACGGTAATGCGCAGATAGTCGGAAATCCGCGGCTTGTCGAAGTAGCGTACAACAATGCCCTGCTCCCGCAGCGCCAGAAAGATCGCCTTCGCGTCCTGTGCGGGTCCCGGCGTGGCAAAGACAAAGTTTGCAGCCGAGGGCAGCACTGAGAAACCCAGTGCTTCCAGCCCCTCGGTCAGGCGAGCGCGGGTGGCGATGACCTTGTGGCGGCTGTCCTGGAACCAGTCCTCGTCGGCCAGGGAGGCAATGACCGCGCGCTGGGCGATGGCGTCCAGGGGGTAGGAATTGAAGGAGTTCTTGATCCGCTGCAGACCATCGATCAGCGGCGCCTGGCCAAAGGCCATGCCGACACGCAGGCCGGCCAGGGCACGGGATTTCGACAGGGTCTGGACCACCAGAAGGTTGGCATGGTCGTTGATCAGCGTGACCGCGGAATCGCCGCCGAAGTCGATATAGGCCTCGTCAATGACCACTACACGGTCGGGGTTGTCCTGCAGCAGGCGCTGGATATCCGCCAGCTCGAGCACGATGCCGGTAGGGGCATTCGGATTGGGCAGGATAATGCCGCCATTGGGACGGGCGTAGGCAGCCACATCAATGGTGAAATTGCCGCGCAGGGGAATCTGCTCGAACGCGATGCCATAGAGCTCACACCAGACAGGGTAGAAACTGTAACTTATGTCGGGGAACAGCAGTGGCTGGTCCTGCTGCAGCAGCCCCTGGAAAACATGGGCGAGAACCTCGTCGGAACCGTTGCCGAGAAACACCTGGTCGGCAGCCAGCCCGTAATAGTCGGCCAGGGCCTGGCACAGTTCGCTGGATTCCGGATCGGGGTAGCGCCGCAGGGCCTCGCCGTCGGTGGCGTGGATCGCTGCCAGAACCTGGGGTGATGGCGGGTAGGGTGCTTCATTGGTATTCAACTTGACCAGGCGCCGGTGCCGCGGCTGTTCGCCGGGCACGTAGGGCGTCAGGCGCCGGGTAAGGTCACTCCAGAAGCGGCTCATGCACAATCCTGTGGTCGGCACAGTGCGGGAAGCGCGGTATTCTACTTGAGCACTATCGCTTTGCAAGCTGCCATGCGGCTGGCTGCCCTGCGGCCGGCAAGGCGAAGCTGGCGCTCTGGAGTACCGCGTCAGTATTTGAACACCGTATCCAGTACGACGCGGTCATAGTCGCGGCCGGTACCGAAGGCATTTTCACCCGACTCGTTGTCAACGAAGACCGTCACGCCCATATGCCACTGCTTGTCGATGGCATAAGTGCCAAACAGCTTGTGGCCGCGAATGTCGGCGCCGCCACCGGCGACGTTGGAATCGCGCAGCAGGCCGAGTACGGCGTCGGCCTCCACCCGCTCGTATTGATAGCCCAGGTCCCAGCTGCCGGCGCCACCGGCCTTGCCCAGCCGCGTTCCGGCGATCCAGCCGGTGTCATGCTCGTCGGCGTCCAGGTTCTGCACATAGTGCGCGTACACTGCCAGCGGCCGAGGCAGGCCGCGCCAGGTCAGTTCGGAGAACAGCTCCAGCTCCTCGAAATCGGTATTGTAGGTGCAGCGGCCATCGCCGTCGCAGCTGAAGCTGTTGCCGGAGAAATCATCGCGGTCACCAAAGAAGACGGTTTCACCCTGCACCGGAATATCCAGATACCCGGCACCGGCCGTCAGCCCCAGATCTTCCCCCAGGCCAATGGTAAACCCGGACTGCACACCGTAGTAGAAAGTGCGGTTGGCGCGGTTGCTGTCGCTCTCCAGGGCAATGGCGGCGGCGTTGAGGAACAGGCCGCTGCCCGACCAGCCCAGGGCTATGCCCTCCGGCGTGTAGTCCGAGTCCCAGAGCAGGCCGGAGCCCTGGGGCCGGTAGAAGTTGTTCTTCATCTTGCCGCCGCTCAGGTAGGCGCCGTCGAAGGGCTTCCAGGTGGCATAGGCCTGATCCAGGAACAGGTCCTTGCTGCTGCCACCGCTGCCCAGGGTGGTATTGCCGGAGGACGGCGACTCGTTCCCCGCTGCGATCCGCAAGCCCACCTCTACCGCGTTGGGCAGTTGCGCAACAAACCCCGCGCGCGCGCGCAGACGATGCCGACTGCGTACATCCCGCGCTGCCACGTCGATCTCCTCATAGCGGTAGCGGAAGTCGCCACTGAAGCGAATCCTGTCGGACCAGTGGTCCGCGGGGCGGGAGGGAGCCGCGACCGGCGCGCGCTCAAGCCTGAGTTCGGAGACCGCGCTGGCGGTGCTCTCACGCAGCTCGGCGTTTTCCTGCTCCAGCGCGGTCACACGCTGCATCAGCGCGGTCATCTGCGCCTTCATCTGCTCAAACTCGGCTTCGCTGACGGCGGCCCGGGCACCGCCCGCAGCCACAGTACTAGCCAGAACGACCGCCCATGCTGCCGTCGCCACTCTTGTTTTACTCATGAATCGTCCTCACCCGTCACTGCCAGCGCGCTTGCGCGTGACACTTCAGTGTCATTGCTGTTTCTTTTTTATGACAACATTATGACAGGTGAGTACGCGATAACCTAGAGTCTAGTGTCGATCCTCGACCTGATTCATCAGCTCATCGGGCTCGACATGGCGCACATCCAGGCCCCGCACCAGATAGACCACGTTCTCGGCAATATTGCAGGCGTGGTCACCCACGCGCTCCAGACTGCGCAGCGCCCACATCTGGCCCAGCACGGGACCAATGGTACGTGGGTCCTCCATCATGAAGGTCACCAGACTGCGCATCGCCGTGGCATATTCGGCATCCACGGAGCGATCGGCAATTACCGTGTCCACCGCCATATCGACATCCAGGCGCGCAAACGCGTCCAGCGCGTGCCGCAACATCTCGCCGACATGATTGCTGATGTGCCGTATCTCGACAAAGCCGCCACCGCTCGATGCCGGTTCCTCGGAAGCTTTCACCGCCTGGCGGGCAATCTTGCTGGCCTCGTCGCCAATCCGCTCGAGATCGGTTGTGACCTTGGAAATCGCCAGCACCAGGCGCAGGTCGCTGGCCGCGGGTTGCCGACGGGCAAGGATGCGGAAGCACTCCTCGTCGATGCTGATTTCCATATCATTGACTTCCTCATCGCCGGCGACGACTTCTTCTGCCAACCCGCTGTCGCGATTGAGGAGGGACTCCACCGCCCTGCTGATCTGCTGCTCGACCAGCCCGCCCATTTCCAGCAGGTGGTTCTTGACAGCTTCCAGTTCGGCGTTGAACTGGGCTGATATGTGTTGCTTGTAGCTATCCTGGTTCAGCATGACAATGTCCTCAGCCGTAGCGGCCGGTGATGTAATCCTCGGTCTGCTTCTGTTCCGGGTTGGTGAACAGCGTATCGGTGTCGTCGTACTCAATCAACTTGCCCATGTACATGAACGCTGTCATGTCCGACACCCGGGCTGCCTGCTGCATGTTGTGAGTCACGATTACAATGGTGTAGCGGGATTTGAGCTCGTAGATCAGCTCCTCGATCTTCAGCGTGGAGATTGGATCGAGGGCCGAAGCAGGCTCATCGAGCAGCAGAACCTCAGGTTCCACGGCGATGGTGCGGGCAATTACCAGGCGCTGCTGCTGTCCCCCCGACATGCCCAGGGCGCTCTCATGCAGCCGATCCTTGACCTCTTCCCACAGGGCTGCAGCGCGCAGGGACTTTTCCACCACTTCGTCCAGGATGCGCTTCTTGTTGATACCCTGTATACGCAGGCCGTAGGCAACATTCTCGTAAATGCTCTTGGGGAAGGGATTGGGCTTCTGGAATACCATGCCGATTCGCCGGCGCAGGGCTGCGACATCTACCCGACGGTCGTAGACATCCTCGTTTTCCAGCAACAGCCTGCCATCCACGCGGCAGCCATCCACCAGGTCATTCATGCGGTTGATGCAGCGCAGCAGACTGGATTTGCCACAGCCGCTGGGACCAATAAAGGCCGTCACCCGCTGGCGGGGTATTTCCAGGTTGATGTCGAACAGGGCCTGCGCGTTGTTGTAGAACAAGTTCAGATTTTCCATCCGCAGACTGGTTTCCGCGGGGCCGGTCTGGCCCGCGGGGTGCGCCTGATCGCGCTTCAGAGCCTGGATGTCGAGGGCATGGGTTTGCATGATGGGTTCCTGTCTAGTGTTCCAGCGACTTGTAGCGTTCCCGCAAGCGGTTGCGCAGGCTCACGGCGGCGAGATTCAGCAGCGCGATAATCAGCACCAGCAACAATGCCGTAGCATAGACCAGAGGCCGCGCCGCCTCTACATTGGGACTCTGAAAGCCGACATCATAGATGTGGAATCCCAGGTGCATGAACTTCTGGTCCAGATGCAGATAAGGGTAATTGCCGTCCAGGGGCAGGGTCGGGGCCAGCTTCACCACACCCACCAGCATCAGCGGCGCCACTTCGCCCGCGGCCCTCGCCACGGCCAGAATCAGGCCGGTCATCATGGCCGGGCTGGCCATCGGCAGTACTACCCGCCACAGGGTTTCCGCGCGAGTGGCGCCCAGCGCCAGCGAGCCTTCGCGCAGGGCCTTGGGAATCCGCGACAGACCCTCCTCGGTCGCCACTATCACCACCGGCAACGTGAGCAGGGCCAGGGTCAATGAGGCCCACATCAGGCCCGGCGTGCCGAATGTCGGCCGCGGCAGCGCCGCCGGGAAGAACAGCTCGTCAAGCTCACCGCCGACAAAGTAGATGAAGAATCCGAGACCAAACACACCGTAGACGATAGACGGTACCCCCGCCAGGTTGTTGACCGCGATGCGGATGGTGCGGGTGATAAAGCCCTGGCTGGCGTATTCACGCAGGTAGACTGCTGCGACCACACCGAAGGGAGTGACCATGATGGACATCAGGATCACCATCAGCACCGTACCAAACATGGCAGGAAAGATACCGCCCTCGGTATTGGCTTCGCGGGGCTCGGCTGTCAGGAACTCCCAGAGCCGCTCGAAGTACATCCCCACCTTGGCCACAACACCCATGGCGTTGGGCTGGTAGGCGCGCACCACCTTGGCAATGGGCAGGGTCACTACCCGGCCGTCGGCAAGTTCGGCGCTGTAGCTGTGGTCCTTGATGCTGTCATAGAGCACATACAGCTCCTCCTGCAGCACGCGGAAGCGGGCCTCCTGCTCGGCCCGCTCGCTGGCGAGATCCGCCGCAGCTGCCGCATCCAGGGCCTCGTCCAGCTCCAGTCTGCGCTCGCGCAGGCGCAGGCGCTCCAGCTCGTAGTTGATGGCGCCGATCTCCACCCGCTCGATCTGGCGAATCTGCTCGCGCACCGCGTCGGTTTCGGTGACCAGTTCCTGCAGCGCCTGCCAGGTGGCCTCCGGGCCATCGGCCGCGACCGTGACCTCCGGCGCGTTGAAGCGGCTGACACCGCGCAGGTAGCCGTAGAAATTGCCCCACTCGAGGCGCTCTATGACCACAACGTCCTCGGGCCAGCGGCGTTCCCCGAACTGCTCATCAATGAGCCAGGTGAAGTCTGTGCCGAGGAAATCGCGGTTGCCCTGCTTGAGCAGCGTACGCTGGTAGTAGGGTCCCGGGCCCTGCAGATTGATGCCGGCCCCCTGCAGCTGGGTACCGATCACCTCGACTTCCTCCACCACCTCGCCCAGCACCTCCCGCGACTGGTCCTGGTAGCTCACCGTTACCGCCAGCACATCCGCCGGCCAGAAGTGGCTGAGGCCGCGCACGGCGAGTAGCAGGAGCAATCCCAGTACCGCAATCACACTGACACTCACGGCAGCGCCATTGAGCCAGATCAGCGGTTCGCCACTGCGCAGCCAGGATTTGACGCCGGGAGAGCGATCGCTGTGCAAATCCTGTTCGTTGATCATCTTCATCACAGGGACCCGTATTTGACCCGCAGCCGCTGCCGCACCAGTTCGGCGATGGTATTGACCGCAAAGGTGAACATGAACAGTACAAAGGCCGCGAGGAACAGAACCCGGTAATGGGTGCTGTTCACTTCCGCCTCCGGCACCTCGACCGCGAGGTTGGCAGACAGCGTGCGCATGCCCTCGAAGATGTTGACGTCCATGATCGGCGTGTTGCCGGTGGCCATCAGCACGATCATGGTTTCGCCCACTGCCCGCCCCAGGCCAATCATCAGGCCCGAGAAAATGCCCGGGCTGGCAGTCGGAATAACAACGCCGACCAGGGTCTGCCAGGGCGTGGCACCCAACGCCAGGCTACCGTAGCTCAGATGCTTGGGCACGGAGAATATGGCGTCCTCGGCAATCGAGAAGATGGTGGGGATCACTGCCATGCCCATGGCGATCCCGACCACCAGGGCATTGCGCTGGTCAAAGGATATCCCCAGCTCCGCGGTGATCCAGCGGCGCATGTCACCATCGAAGAAGAAGAGTTCGAAGCTGTCGTTGGCGGCAAAACTCAGGTAGCCAATCAGGATCACCACGGGGACCAGCACCGCAGCGTGCCAGCCGTCCGGCACCCGGGAACGGATGGCGATCGGCAGCCGCGACCAGAGAAAGGCAAACAGCAACACGCCGACCGGCAGGGCCAGCATGAGGGTGACCACCGCGGTCAGCTTGTCCTCGATAAGCGGCGCCAGCCACAACCCGGCGAGAAAGCCCAGGATCACCGTGGGCAACGCCTCCATCAGCTCGATCATCGGCTTGATTTTGCGGCGCAGGGGGGCGGCCATGAAATAGGCGGTGTAGATCGCCCCGCAGATCGCCAGCGGAGCGGCGATCATCATGGTGTAGAAGGCGGCCTTGAGGGTACCGAAGGCCAATGGGGCGAAACTGTACTTGGGTTCGAAATCCGTGTCCGCCGACGACGATTGCCAGACATGGGCGGGTTCATCGTAGCTCTCGTACCAGACCTTGCTCCACAGCGCGGACCAGGAGATGTCGGGATGTTCGTTGTCGATGTGCCAGCTGCGCAGGTCACCGTTGTCGTCCACGAATACAAGGGCATCAGCGCGCGGGGAAATCGCCGCCGCCCCCGCGCCCAGGGGCAGCGCTTCCCGGCTCAGCAGGCGGCGGTGAGCGGTGCTGTGGTAGATCTGCAGCTCACCTTCGCGCCCCAGCGCGAGGAAACCCTTGCGGCGCTGCTCCGTGACCAGTCCGGTAACGACCACGCCATCGGTATCGAACTGGCGAATGCGCTGCAGATGATTGCCGCCCTCCCCGTCCCGCACCATGAAAAACTGCACCAGCTCGCCGCGGTCAGAAGCCGCCAGCAAGGAGATGCCCCCCAACAGCATCGCGCTGGTCGAGAGGCGCCCGCCGTCAGTGAACAACTCGCCCCGGCTCGCCACCTGCAGGGAGCCGTTGCTGTCGCGCTGCCGCAGATTCAGGACGCTGAAGCCGCCCTGGGAATCCACGCGGAACAGCCAGCGCAGGTCTTCATCAATATGGAAGGCCGCGGTGGCTCCACCGAGAGCCGGGATCTCCAGCTCCTCCTGCTCCAGCGACACCGCACCGGTAATGAAGTTCTCCTCGCGCCTGACACGTTGTGCACGCAGTTCCCCCGCCTGGTTCAGGGCCGCAACCACCAGCCCTTCGTCGGTTTCGCCAACGGCCAGCTGCACCACCGGCACGGTGCCGAAATTCAGCGCCAGGTCGGGGTAGTGACGCTCTATCCTCGGGGTGATAACGCGATTGCCGTCCGGGTAGGTCAGGCGATATTCGTGGCTGTGCAGGGAGATACTGCCGGAATCGTGGGCAATGGCGAACAGGCGGCCTTCGGCCCCCTCTGGCGCCACCGCGGCAATGCTGCCCAGTTCCGGAGCGAGGGCTTCACGGAGTACCAGCTCACCACTGTCGAGCTCAAAAAAACGTGCGCTGCCATCGGCAAAGACGCCAAAACCGACCTCCGTCTGCTCTTCGACCGCCAGGTGCAGTGGCGCCTCCGAGAAGGGAGATTCCACAGTGGCGCGAGGCTCCATGGTGGCGTTGCTGAACAGGGGCAGGACTTCATACAGCAGGTAGAAAAAAATCAACAGGATGGCGACCAGCACCCCGACCCCGCCGGCAGTGACGGCAACGGTTGCCGTGCGATCCTTGAAATGGCGCCATCGGGGCGTGAAGGGCGACACGTGCTCGCTTAATCTGGCCAAGGCTGCGGCTCTCGAAAGTAGGGTACGAAATCCGGGCAGCCCCCCGGCAAGGGGCGGCTGCCCGATCGACAGCGCTGGTTACAGGTCCAGCTGCTTGCTGAACCGCTCCACCACCGCAGCAGGCAGGGGGATGTAGCCGTCCTTCAGCACAACTTCCTGGCCCTGGCGTGAAAACACCATCTTGATGAATTCGCGTTCCAGCGGTGACAGCGGCTGGTTCGGGTTCTTGTTGACGTACATGTACAGGAAGCGAGCCAGGGGGTAACTGCCATCAACCGAGTTTTCGCCATTGGCCTCGACCGGCGCATCACCCTCGCGCTTGCTCAGGGGGACGGTACGTACACTGGAGGTGCGGTAACCGATGCCCGAGTAGCCGATGCCGTTCACCGAGGTGGATACCGACTGCACGACCGAGGCCGATCCGGGCTGTTCATTGACGCTGTTCTTGAAGTCGCCCTTGCACAGGGCGACGCTCTTGAAATAGCCGTAGGTACCGGACACCGAATTGCGACCGAACAGCTGCAGATCACGGTTTTCCCAGGCTCCGTCCAGTCCCAGCTGGCCCCACTTGCTGATATCGGCGGCAGCACCGCACTTGCGGGTGGACGAGAATACAGCGTCGACCTCGGCAATCGTCATGGCAGTAATCGGATTGTCCTTGTGCACATAGACGGCAAGCGCGTCAATGGCGACGGGCACCGCCGTGGGCTTGTAACCGTGTCGGGTCTCAAAGGCCTCGATTTCCTGGTCGCGCATTTCCCGACTCATGGGGCCGAAGTTGGCAGTACCCTCGACCAGTGCCGTCGGTGCCGTGGATGAGCCGGCGGCCTGGATCTGGATGTTGACGTTGGGGTAGGCGCGCTTGAACTCTTCCGCCCACAGGGTCATCAAATTGGCCAGGGTATCGGAACCGATGCTGGAAAGATTGCCGGAGACACCGCTGGAGATTTCGTAATCCCGAAGTTCGGGATCGAGGTCTGCAAGGGATGCGCTTGCGAGGCTGAGGCCGGCAACCGCAACCGCGGCCTGGAACAGATTCTTGATCGACATTTGAGGCTCCCGTTTCCAAAAAGCGTTGATGCCGCACACAGTAAACGCCATATATGACAAAATTATGACAACTCCGTGTAGGGCGCCGAAAAACTGCTGCGGGCGACCGTTATCCGGGGAAGGCCAGGGTAAACGAACTGCCTCTCCCGGGGGTACTCTCAATCTGCAGCTCCGCCCGATGCGCCGCTGCCACATGCTTGACGATGGCCAGACCAAGCCCGGTACCGCCAGTGGCTGAAGAGCGGCTGTCATCCACCCGGTAAAAACGCTCGGTCAGACGCGGCAGATGGACGGCATCGATGCCGATACCCTGGTCCTGCACCGAAAGCAACAATTGCTGCCCCTGCCGCCGCCAGCGCACTGTCACAATAGTGTCATCTTTGCTGTATTTGAAGGCATTCAACACCAGATTGGACACCGCGCTGTGCAGTTCCCGGTAATCTCCCGCCACCTTGTCGGCGGTCTCCAGCTGCAGCGCAAGTTTGCGCCCGGGGTGGGAAGTCTGCAACTCGTCCTTCAATTCCTCCAGCAAGGCGCCAATATTGACCTGCTCGCGCCGGGGCTGGGTGCGCACGCTTTCGATTCGGGAGAGCCAGAGCAGGTCCTTGAGCAGCGTTTCCATCCGCGCCGCCTGCTGCTGCATTTGCTCCAGGGGCCTGCGGAAGCGGGGCTCCAGCTGGCCGGCGTTGGCGAGAATGGTTTCCAGGTAACCCTTGATGACCGTCAGCGGCGTGCGCAGTTCATGCGAGACGTTGCCGACAAAATCGCGGCGCATCTGCTCCAGCTTGGCCTCCTTGGTGACATCCCTGACGAACACCAGTCGGTCGCCGCCGCCAAACGCAGTGACGGCAAACTGCAGGTACTGCACATGCTCTCCCTTGAGCGCCACCTGCAGTGGATTGTCAAAGGCCGCGGCGAGGAAATAGCGATGAAACTCGGGCAGTCGCACCAGATTGAGCAGGGCCTGCCCGCGGTCGGCGGGATAGCGCAGCCCCAGCAACCGCTCTGCCGCCGTGTTGCTCCACTCAATGGCACCGGTACCGTTGACCATGATCGCACCGTCGTGCATGGAAGACAGGGAACCCTGCAGGTAGTCGAGCCGCGATTGCAGCTGCGCCTGCCGTTCCTGGCCCGCGCGCTGCAGCTGGTACAGGCGGTCGTAGATGACACCCCAGATTGCGGGAGCCTCTGGCGGCTCAATCGAGGTGTCCGCCAGCCAGCTCAGCAGGCGTTGCAGCTGGTACAACCAGCGCGCCAGCAGTGCCAGCAGTGCCAGCGCCAACACCAGCCAGGGGAAGCCCAGCAGCCAGCCGACTCCGAGGGCGACCACGGACAGCAAGACCAGCCGACGCAGCTCCACCAGCCAGGCGCCGGCAGCGTTCACCGCGCAGGAACCCCGCGGGCGGAGAACCGGTAACCGGTACCCCGCACGGTCTGGATCAGGTCGCTGTAGTCGGCGACCGCGGTCTGCAGCGCCTTGCGCAGACGCCGAATATGCACATCCACCGTGCGCTCTTCGACATACACATTGGCGCCCCAGACCTGGTCCAGAAGCTGGTTGCGGGAATAGGCGCGCTCTGGATGCGACATGAAAAAGTGCAGCAGGTTGAATTCCGTGGGCCCCATATCCACGGGTTGGTCGACCAGGAATACGCGCCGACTCTCGCCGTCGAGCACCAGCTCGCCCACCTGGATCCGGTCCATCTCGTCGCCGCCACTGGCGCGGCGCAGCAGGGCCTTGATCCGGGCGATCAGTTCCCGGGGAGCAAAGGGCTTGGTGATGTAGTCATCGGCCCCCACATCCAGGCCCTGAATGACATTGTCCTCCGCCGTCTTGGCGGTGAGCATGATCACCGGCAGGTCCCGGGTGGTATCGGTCCGCTTGAGACGGCGCAGCAGCTCAAGGCCGCTACCGCCTGGCAGCATCCAATCCAGCAACACGATATCGGGGCGCTCGTCGACGATCAGGGTAAAGGCATCCTGGATATTCTCGGCCTCAATGCAGCGAAACTCTGCGATCTCAAGCGCCATCCGCAACATGTCGCGTATGGCGAATTCGTCATCGACGATCAGCACCTTGCGTTCATTCATCGGTCACATTTCCCTCATTGGCATTCCACACGGGCCTATTAGATGAGGTAATTGTGACAATAAAGTTACAAAGCCGCTTTTGCACGCGGTTTTTACTGTAGGAGCCCGCTCTGCGGGCGATCGCGCACGGAGTGCGCTCCTACACCAGGGTGTGCTGCCCCTCTCAGGGCTAGCGCAGGCTGGCGTTGATGTTTGCCAGCACCTTGTTGCCGGGACAGAGGTCCTCCTCCGCGAGGCTGTTCAGTGGTCTGCGCGAGGTTTCCAGCACATCGTGCAGATCCCGCGAATCCTTGTCGATGTAGATCAGCCCGGTCAGGATCTGCCCTTCCGCCCGGTGGCGCTCCAGTGCCACCATGGCCGAGATCCGGTCGAACGGGTCCAGATCCTCAGACAGTTTTTCCAGATGCAGGACGGAGCCGTCGTGCAGGGTAACCTCCTGGGTGCGACCCGCGGCATAGCTGGCAGTGATCTCCTCGCGCATGGGCACGAAATCCACCGTACCGGTAGCCTCGGAATGCTCGCGCACGAAATCGTAGCTCTTGGTGGAGCCCGGGTTGTTGTTGAAGGTCACGCAGGGGGAAACCACGTCGATCAGGGCGAAGCCGCGATGGGCAATCGCGGCCTTGATCAGGGGCACCAGCTGGCCCTTGTCCCCGGAGAAGCTGCGGGCGACGAAGGTGGCACCCAATTGCAGCGCCAGACCCGGCAAATCAATGGCGGAGAAGGGGTTCGGGTCGCCCTTCTTGCTCGCTGAACCTTCATCGGCGGTGGCCGAGTCCTGACCCTTGGTCAACCCGTAGCAGCCGTTGTTCATGACAATATAGACCATGTTCAGGTTGCGGCGGACCGCGTGCGCGAACTGCCCCATGCCGATGGAGGCGGTGTCGCCATCGCCGGACACGCCGAGGTAGAGCAGCTCGCGGTTGGCCATGCTGGCGCCACTCACCACCGAGGGCATGCGCCCGTGCACCGAGTTGAAGCCGTGGGACTTGCCGAGGAAATAGGTCGGCGCCTTGGAGGAACAACCAATGCCGGAGAGCTTCGCAATCTTGTGCGGCTCCAGCGCCAGCTCATGGCAGGCACGGACTATCGCGCCCGAAATCGAGTCGTGTCCGCAGCCGGCGCAGAGGGTGGAAATCGCCCCCTCGTAATCGGCCTTGGTGTAGCCGAGGGCATTTACCGGCAGATCGGGGTGCCTGAACTTGGGCAGCTGGTAGCTCATGATCTGGTCTCCATGCCAGCGACAACGCGCTCGCGACGCAAGGGAGTAACGTTATAGCCCGGCATCTGCAGCAGGATCTGCTTGCGGATGTTGCGGGCACTGATGGGGGTACCGTCGAAGCAGAGTACGGATTTCAGCTTGTCCGGGCCGAGCTCGAACTCCGCCATCAGCAGGGTGCGCAACTGCGCATCGCGGTTCTGCTCGATGACAAAGACACGCTCGTGCCGGGCGATAAATTCCTCCACTTCGCTATTGAAGGGGAACGAGCGCACCCGCAAGGCAGCCAGCGGAATGCCGTCCTCGGCCAGGTAGTCACGGGCCTCCATCGCGGACTCCTCGCTGGTGCCGAAGAACAGGATCGCGGTGTCGGTGTCCTGCTCGCAGGGCGTTTCGATCGGGCCGGGCACCCACTGCTTGATGGTTTCCCACTTGGCCATCAGGCGGTGCATGTTCTTCTCGTATTCCTCGCCCTTTTCGGTATAGACCGCGTACTCGTCGCGGGAGGTACCGCGGGTAAAGAAGGCGCCCTTGGTAGGGTGGGTGCCGGGAATGGTGCGGTAACAGATCGCGTCCCCATCGACATCCAGGTAGCGACCGAACCGCTCCATTTCTTCCAGCTGTTCGGCGTTCAGAACCTTGCCGCGATCGTAGCGCCGGTTGTCGTCCCAGGACAGGGGCGGCGACATGTTGTCGTTCATGCCCAGATCCAGGTCGGTCATCAGGATGATGGGGGTCTGCAGCCGCTCGGCCAGGTCGAAGGACAGGGCGCCAAAATCAAAACACTCCCTCGGGGTGGAGGGGAACAGCAGCACCTGCTTGGTATCGCCGTGCGATGCATAGGCTGCGGAGAGAATGTCCGACTGCTGGGTACGGGTCGGCATGCCGGTGGACGGCCCTGCCCGCTGGACGTCGAACAGCACCGTCGGGATCTCGGCGAAATAGGCCAGGCCCAGGAACTCGCTCATCAACGACAGGCCGGGGCCACTGGTGGCGGTAAAGGCACGGGCGCCGTTCCAGCTCGCGCCCACCACCATGCCGATGGCGGCGAGTTCGTCTTCGGCCTGCAGGATGGCATAGTTCCTGCGACCGGTACCCGGGTCGATGCGCAGGCGCCGGGCATACTTTTCAAACGCGTCGACCACCGAGGTGGAGGGGGTAATCGGATACCAGGCGGCAACCGTGGCGCCACCGTAAATGGCACCGAGGCCGAGCGCGGTATTGCCATCGAGGAGGATATTGTCACCGACCTTGTCGGACTTGCGCAGGCGAATGCCGATCGGGCAGTCAAAGTTCTCCGTTGCGTACTGGTAGCCCAGTTCCAGCGCCTGGATGTTGGGCAGGATGAGCTTGTCCTTGCCCTTGAACTGGTCCTCCACCAGACCGGTCAGGACGGCAAAATCCATGTCCAGCAGGGCCGCGAGGGCGCCGACGTAAATCACGTTGCGGAACAGCTGGCGCTGGCGCGGATCCTGGTACTGTTCGTTGCAGATCCGGGTCAGGGGAATGCCCATGATGGTGACGTCGCTGCGAATCAGGCGCAGGTCCAGGGGCTTGGTGTTGTCGTAGATGAAATAGCCGCCCGGCTCCACTTCCTGGATATCCTGGGGCATGCTCTGGGGATTCACCGACAGCATGATATCCACCCCGCCCCGGCGACCCAGGTAGCCGCGCTCGCTGACCCGCACCTCGTACCAGGTGGGCAGGCCCTGGATGTTGGAGGGAAAAATGTTCTTCGGGCACACCGGCAGGCCCATGCGGAACACGGCCTTGGCGAACAGGTTGTTGGCACTGGCACTGCCGGTGCCGTTGACGTTGGCAAACTTGATGACGAACTCGTTGACGGCTTGCAGCGCTTGCATGATTTATTGCCCCGCTTTGGTAACGCTGTAGAGAAATTTCTGCATGTCCCAGGCGGTGGTCGGGCAGCGCTCGGCGCAGAGGCCGCAGTGCAGACACACGTTCTCGTCCTTGACCATGACCCGCTGCGTCGGCAGGTGCTCGGAAACATACAGGTCCTGGGCCAGGTTGCCGGCCGGGGCAGTCAGCTGCAGGCGCAGCTCCGGCTCCTCCGCATTGGCGGTAAAGGTAATGCAGTCAGTCGGGCAGATATCCACGCAGGCATCGCACTCAATGCAGCGCGGCGCGTCGAACACCGTCTGCACATCACAGTTGAGGCAGCGCTCCGCCTCCTTGAACCCGGTACCCGCGTCGAAACCCAGCTCCACTTCAAGCTTGCGGTCGCGCAGGGTTTTCTCCAGCGGCGCCATCGGCACCACATAGCGCTTGTCGTTTTCCACCGCGTTGTCGTAACTCCACTCGTGAATACCCATTTTCTGGCTCACGAGGTTGGTGAAGGGTGGCGGCCGCTGGGCCACGGATTCACCGCGACAGAACAGGTCGATGCTGACCGCAGCCTGGTGGCCGTGGGCGACTGCGGTGATCACGTTCTCGGGGCCAAACGCGGCGTCGCCGCCAAAGAACACTTTGGGGTTGGTGGATTGAAACGTTGTGGTGTCGACCACCGGCATGTCCCAGTTGTCGAACTCGATATCCAGGTCGCGCTCGATCCACGGAAATGCGTTCTCCTGGCCGATGGCCATCAATACATCGTCGGCCTCCATGAACACCAGGTCCTCGCCGGTGGGAGCCAGGCTGCGCTTGCCGTCGGCGTCGTACTTTGCCTCCACCTTCTCGAACAGCATGCCCTTGAGCTTGCCGTCCTCGATCACGAATTCCTTTGGTACATGGTTGTCATGGATGGGGATGCCCTCGTGCATGGCATCCTCCTTTTCCCAGGGTGAGGCTTTCATGTCGGCGAAGGGGCTGCGCACGACCACGCGCACATCCTCGCCACCGAGCCTGCGCGAGGTGCGGCAGCAGTCCATGGCGGTATTGCCGCCACCCAGTACCAGCACCCGCTTGCCGATACTCTCGGTATGCTCAAAGGCCACGCTGGCTAGCCAGTCGATACCGATGTGCACCTGCTTGCCCGCCTCTTCCAGGCCCGGCAGATTCAGGCCCTTGCCGCGGGGCGCGCCGGTGCCGACAAAGATCGCGTCATAGTCCTTGTCCAGCACACTCTTGAGGCTGGTCACTTCGGTGTCAAAATGGGTGACCACACCAGTATCCAGAATGTAACCCACTTCCTCGTCGAGCACGGAAACAGGCAACCGGAACGACGGGATCTGGCTGCGCATCATGCCGCCACCGGCGAACTGGTTGTCGTAGATATCAATGCTGTAGCCGAGTGGCATCAGATCCCTTGCCACGGTCAGGGAAGCGGGACCGGCGCCGATCAGGGCGAGGCGCTTGCCGTTCTTTTGGGCCGGGATCGCCGGCAAACGGGCCTTGATGTCGGTCTTGTTGTCAGCCGCCACCCGTTTCAGCCGGCAGATCGCCACCGGCTCCTCGCCCTTGGCGATGCGACCACGGCGACAGGCCGGCTCGCAGGGACGGTCGCAGGTGCGCCCCAGAATCCCGGGGAACACATTGGACTCCCAGTTGATCATGTAGGCGTCGTCATAGCGCCCGGCGGCAATCAGCCGGATGTACTCCGGCACCGGCGTGTGGGCCGGACAGGCGTACTGGCAATCGACCACTTTGTGAAAGTACTCGGGGTTCTTGATATCGGTTGGATTCACAGCAAATGCCTGTTTTACATCGTTATGGATTGGTTTCGCGACCGGTGCGACCTGGGTAAAAGTGTGTCACAAACGCGACATGTTTTCATCTCCCCGGAAGCGCAATTGGCGTCCAATAAGCGGCCATTGTGAGGATTTGGCCGCTGCCGGCAGGATTGTTGAACCACTGCAGGACTCACTGGAACAGGCCAAAGAAGCCGCGGCGCCGGGGCAGCGAACTCTCGCAGGCAGCGAGCTGGGACTGGTACTGGCTGGCGCGGGTGCGCACTTTGCCGGCAACGTTTTGCAGCCAGGCCTTGTGGCGATAGCTGCCGCGATTATAGCCGCCGTGGCCCTCGTGATAGGCGAGATAGAGCCGGTAGGCGTCGTCCCGGGGGATGCCACTGCGATGCAGGGATTCGTTGTTGTACCAGCCGATAAAATGAATGGCATCGGCAAAGTTCTTGCGACTGGCCCGGTAGCGGCCAGTACTGCGCTGATAACTCTTCCAGGTGGAGTTGAGTGCCTGGCTGTAGCCGAACGCGTTCGACGGTCGCGGCCCCGGAATAATGCCCAGCAAGCGTCGCCGCGGCGGCTTGGCCTTGGCTTCAAAGCGCGATTCCTGATGCATGATCGCCAGCATGACCGGAATCGGACTGTGCCAGTCGTCGCGCGCCTTGACCGCATCGGCGTACCAGCCCTTCTTGTCGCGAAAGATGCTGCAGGCATTGTCCACATTGGCCGGCGGGGTCGTGGCGCAGGCGGGCAACAGGGCCACGAGCACCAGGGCGAAGACTAATCTCACAGCTGCACTCCATGCTGCGCCAGCAGCGCCAACAGCGCCGCTTCGTCGATGACCGGAATGCCCAGCTCGGTCGCCTTGCCGAGCTTGGAGCCGGCACCGGGACCGGCGACCACCGTATGGGTTTTGGCGGAGACGCTGCCAGCTACCCGCGCCCCCAGAGCCTCGAGATGGGCCTTGGCCTCATTGCGGCCCAGCGCTTCCAGGGTCCCGGTCACCACCCAGGTCTGCCCCGCCAGTGGCAGCGCCTCCGCGGCCACCGGCTCCAGATCCGGCCAGTGCACACCGGCAGCCCGCAGTGCTTCCACCACCGCCAGGCTGTCGCTTGAGTCGAAAAACTGGCGCAGGTGGTCGGCGACCACCGGCCCCACATCCGGCACCGCCAACAGGGCCTCCTCGTCGGCGGCAACCAGTGCCTCCCAGCTGCCAAAGTGACGCGCCAGGTTGCCGGCGGTAGCCTCCCCCACCTCGCGGATACCCAGGGCATAAATGAACCGCTGCAGAGTGGTCGTCTTGCTCTTTTCCAGCGCCTGCAGCAGCCTGTCCACGGACTTGTCCCCCATCCGTTCCAGCTCCAGCCACTGTGTGCGGGGCAAGGTGTAGATGTCCGCTACGGTGCGCACCAGACCACGATCGACCAGCTGCTCCACCAGCTTGTCGCCAAGGCCCTCCACATCCAGCGCCCGGCGCGAGACAAAGTGGCGTATGGCAGCTTTCTGCTGGGCCTGGCAAATCAGCCCGCCCATACAGCGCAGCACGGCCTCGTCCTCGGCCCGTTCCACCACCGAACCGCACACCGGGCAGGCGTCCGGAAACACCACCGGCCGTGCGGAGGCGGGGCGCTGCTCGGCAACCACGGCCACCACCTGTGGAATCACATCCCCCGCCCGACGCACGATCACGGTATCGCCAATGCGCAGACCCAGGCGTTCGATTTCATCGCTGTTGTGCAAGGTGGCGTTGCTGACTGTGACCCCGCCCACAAACACCGGCTCCAGCCGCGCTACCGGTGTAATGGCGCCGGTCCGGCCGACCTGGAACTCCACCGCCAGCAGCCGGGTCATCTCCTCCTGGGCGGGGAACTTGCGGGCAATGGCCCAGCGCGGCGCCCGCGAGACAAAACCGAGACGCTGCTGCAGGGCGAGGTCATTGACCTTGAACACGATACCGTCGATGTCATAGGGCAGCTCCGCGCGGCGTGCAGCCAGCTCCTCGTAATAGGCGTCGCAGGCATCGATACCGGTAACCACCCGGGATTCGCTGTTGATGCGCAGGCCCCAGGCCTGCAAGCGGTCCAGCACCTCCGAGTGCCGGGTCGGCAAGTCACCGCCCTCATACAGACCGACGCTGTAGCAGCACATCTGCAGGGGCCGGCGCGCGGTGATGCGCGCGTCCAGCTGGCGCAGGCTACCGGCAGCGGCGTTGCGCGGGTTGACAAAGGTTTTCTCGCCGCGGGCGCGAGCCTCGGCATTGAGCTGCTCGAAACCGGTGCGTGGCAGATAGATTTCGCCACGCACCTCCAGCAGCGGGGGATAGCCCTGGCCGCGCAGGCGCAGGGGCACCGACGCGACCGTGCGCACGTTGTGAGTGATATCCTCCCCGGTGGTACCGTCGCCGCGGGTAGCGCCCCGCTGCAGGCGTCCGTCCCGATACAGGAGACTGACGGCAATGCCATCGAGCTTGGGTTCACAGGCGAACTCCAGCTCGTCCGCCGGGTCCCTGCCGAGACGCTCCAGCAGCCGGCGGTTGAAATCCCGCATGTCATCGGCGTCAAACGCGTTCTCCAGCGACAACATGGGCAGCTCGTGCCGCAGCTGACGGAACTGGGACAGGGGGGTGGCGCCCACGCGCCGGGTTGGGGATTCGGGGTCGAGCAGCTCGGGATATTCTGCCTCCAATTCCCGGAGGCGTTGCAGGCAGCGGTCGTACTCGGCGTCCGGGACACTGGGCTCATCCAGCACATGGTACTGGTAGTTCCAGCTCTCGAGCCGCTCGCGCAGAGCGGCGACTTCGTCTGCCGCCGACAGCTCCGCTTCCACTTTTGCCACTCCGGGCCGCCTCAGCGCGAGCGGGCCAGCAGGCGCCGCTCCAGATCGCGAATCTGCTGGCGACTGTGTTCCATGGTCTGCCGCGTCAAGGCACTGCGGGTTTCGTCGAGTACGTCGCCGTCGAGATTGCGCGCCACCGCCTGGGCCGTTTCCAGCATGTAGTCAAAGGCCTTCATCATGTCATCAGGCCCCGGCAGAGTGACGAAAAACACCAGTCCGGGGGTAGTGAAATCCGACATGTTGTCGATATCAAATACACCGGGCTGCATCATGTTGGCGACGCTGAACTGGATGGCGCCGCGTCCGGCCTCGAACTCGTGGCGGTGGAAAAAACTCATGTCGCCGAAGCGCAGGTCGCAGGCCAGCAGGATATGCAGGATGTCGTCGCCACGGAAACCCTCCGGCTTGCGCGCCACCACGTTGAGCATGAAGACCTCGGGTTCCACATCCCGCGGCAGGCGCCCGGGTTCCGGAGCTTCGGCAGCCGGGCGCGAACGCTCTTCCGCCTCCAACGCGTCCAGCCAATCCAGGTTTTCCGGCTCGTCCCGGGTGCTGAGTCCGGCGATCAGGTCATCGTCATCGCTGGCTGCCGCTGCCGGCTTTTCCGCGGCCTTCGCCGGCCTGGGCTTCGACTTCGGCTTCGGCGCCGCCGCCGGATCGCTGCCTGCCGCGGGTGTTTCCGCTGCCGGCGGGGGCGCAGGGGGCGGTGTCTGCACGGGGCGCCCGACAGGCCGGGCGGCGCGCGCGGCCCCGGCTGCCTGCTCCGCCCGCTCGGCCTTGTCCGCCTTGTTCTGGGCGGTGGCGTCCAGCAGGTCGCTGCGCTCAACGACCCGCGCCCCGCCGTTAGGCAACTCCTTCAGAAAACCAATGTCATCATCGACCGCGGCTGCACCGGTATCACTGTTCGCCAGTTTCACCCGCACCGGGGAGCTGCGTTCATTGCGAACCCGGCGCCAGGCATCCAACAGCACCGCCAGGATCAGCAGCACCCCGACTATCACCATCCAGTCCCGTATCGTCAAGTCCATCACAGCTGCACCCGCATCCTCCGCTTGTTCTAGCTGGCCGCCAGCTCCGCCGCCTCATCGACATCCACCGTCACCAGGCGCGATACACCCGGCTCGTGCATGGTGACACCCATCAGCTGATCCGCCAACTCCATTGAGATCTTGTTGTGGGTGATGTAGATAAACTGCACCTTGGCGGACATTTCCTTGACCATGCGCGCGTAGCGGCCGACGTTGGCATCGTCCAGCGGCGCATCCACCTCGTCCAGCATACAGAAAGGCGCCGGATTAAGCTGGAAAATGGAGAACACCAGGGCGATCGCGGTCAGCGCCTTCTCCCCACCGGAAAGCAGGTGAATAGTGCTGTTCTTCTTCCCCGGGGGCCGCGCCATGATCGTGATGCCGGTATCGAGCAGGTCATCGCCGGTCATTTCCAGGTAGGCGTTACCGCCACCGAAAACCCGCGGGAACAGCTCCTGCAGACCGGCGTTGACCTTGTCAAAGGTTTCCCGGAAGCGGCTGCGGGTCTCCTTGTCGATCTTGCGAATCGCGGACGCCAGGGTCTCCAGGGCAGTCTCCAGGTCTTCGTTCTGGGCGTCGAGATAGTTCTTGCGCTCCGACTGCAGCGCGTACTCGTCAATGGCTGCGAGATTGATCGGCCCCAGACGCGCGATGCGCGCGGCCACCCGCTCCAGCGCAAGCTGCCACTCGGATTCGTCGGCGTTCCCGGGCATCTCGGCCAGCACCTGTTCGAGATCCTGCTCGCCTTCCCGCAACTGGCGCAGCACGTTCTCGCGCTGCACTTGCAGGCCCTGCTGCTGCAGGCGCTGCTGCTCCAGCTCCGAGCGCACGCCCTGGGCGCGCTGCTCGATGGCGGCACGCTGTTGTTCCGCCTGGCGCATGGCGTGCTCCACTTCCGCGACCGCCTGCCGGGCGCGGGTCAGCTCGCCCTCGGATGTCAGCCGCAGCGCCAGTTGCGCCTCCAGATCCTCCTGCAGGGCGCCGAGAGGATCGCCAGCCTCCGCCAGGCTGCCCTGCAGCGTCTCGCGCCGCTCCTGCAGCTGCGCCACCTGGGAGCGGGTACGCTCCAGCGTGTCGCGCACCGCCCGCAACTGGGTCTGCAGGGACTGGTGGCGCATCGCAGCCTGGTGGGCCACATCCTTGTCGTGGCGCGCCTTCTGGCGTACACCATCGAGCTGGCTGCGAGCTTCGTCGCGGCGAGTCAACAGATCCTCACGCTGGCGCGAATCCTGCTCCATCTGCTCAATGGCAGCGGCCAGCAACAGCCGTGCCTCGGCGACAGATTCCTGTTCCTGACGGAACTGTTCGCGGGTGTCGGCGATCTCGGCGCCCAGGCGTTCACGGCGCGCACTGATCTGTTCCAGCCGCGCCTGCTGCGCCGACAGCTTCGCGCTCGCCTCCGAATGCTGCCGTGTCGCCTGCTGCAGCTCGCGCTGGCAGTCCTGGCGCTGGGACTCCAGCGTCTGCTGCCGCTCCCGCGCCTGCAGCTGGCCGGCTTCCAGCTCGGCCACCTGCTCCGCGGTCATGTCGATTGTCTCGGCCAACCGCTCCAGTTCCTGGCGGCGCTGGATAACACCACCTTCCTGTTCGCCCGGCCGTTTCACCCGCAGCCAGTCGGCACCGAGCCAGATACCCTCCGGGGTGATCACCGATTCGCCCGCCGCAAGCGTAGCCCGCAGCGCCAGGGCGGCAGGCAGGTCGTCGGCCACCCGCACGCCCGCCAACAGGCTCGCGGCGGCGGCGGAGCCGCGTACCCGCCCGGCCAGGAAACCCGGATCGGCGACGGTGGCGCTGCCCGCTTCCACCAGGCTCAGTTGCCCCTGCTGCAGATCGTCCAGCAGACTGGCAAAACCCTCCAGCTGATCCACGCAGACGGCCTGCAGGTAGTCGCCGAGTACGGTCTCCACTGCCAGCTGCCAGCCATCATCGACCTGCAGCTGCTGCAGCAGGCGCGGCCGGTCCTGTAGCTGCCGCGCTGCCAGCCAGGCGCTGACACCCTGGTCCCTATCCTCGGTGGCGGCCTGCTGCAGGGCCTCCAGGGAAGCCTGGCGGCCACGCAATTGCTGCAACCCCGAGCGGCGGTCATTGAGCTGGCCGGAAAGATTGCCCTCTTCCTCGCGGGCCGCCGCCAGTTGTTGCAGCAGCTCATCGCTGCGCGACTCAAATGCGGCCATCTGCTCTTCCAGCAGGGCGATTTCTTCCGCCAGGACTTCCAGATCGGGTTCGTCATTCTCCTGGACCAGGCCCGCCCGCTCCTCCTCCAGCTGCAGAATACGACGCTGCAAGCGCTGCTGGGCCTGTTCCAGGTGCTGAATGCGCGACTGTTGCACTTCGGCCTGCTGCCTCGGCGCTGCGGCATGCTGGTTGAATTCGTCCCATTGCTGCTGCCAGTGCAGCATGGCATCCTCGGCCTGCTGCAGGGCCGCGGCGGACTCCTCCTCCACCGCGTGCAACATGTCCAGCTCCGGCGCCAGGGTGTCCAGCTCCGCCTCCCAGGCCTCCTGCTTCTCCTGGTCCTGGCGCAGGTGCTGCCCCGATTCCTCCAGGCTGGCCAGGGCCTGGCGCAAATCCTCGTTCAGCTGGCCAGCGCGCTCCTGCTGGAACTTGATCACCTGCTCAATACGGGAAACCTCCGCACCGAGCGTATAGTAGTTGGCCTGGACCTGATTGAACGTATCCGTGCACTCACTGTGATCCTGGCGACGCTGCTCGATCGCGGTATCGACCTGCTGGTGCTCGGCATTCACCGCTTCCAGCTTCACTTCCAGCTCGGCGATGGCCTGGGCGCAGGCCGTCACCTGCCGGTCCAGCTGCTGCCACTGCAGGGCCTGGAGCTGCGCTTTCAGGGCACGCTCCTCGCTTTTGAATTCGGTGTACTTTTCCGCCGCCTGGGCCTGTCGCTGCAGGTGCTGCAGTTGCCGCTGCAGCTCGTCCCGCAGGTCGGTCAAGCGCTCCAGGTTCTCCATGGTGCGGCGCATGCGGTTCTCGGTTTCCCGGCGCCGCTCCTTGTACTTGGAGATTCCCGCCGCTTCCTCGATGAATACCCGCAGCTCTTCGGGCTTGGACTCGATCAGGCGCGAAATCATGCCCTGCTCGATAATCGCATAGCTGCGCGGCCCGAGACCGGTGCCGAGGAAAATGTCGGTAATGTCGCGGCGGCGGCAGCGGCTGCCGTTGAGAAAATATTCGGACTGGGCTTCCCGGGTCACCAGGCGGCGGATGGAAATTTCCGCGTAGCTGGCGTACTCGCCGCCAACCCCGCCATCGCTGTTGTCGAAGACCAGCTCGATGGAGGCCTGACCGACCGGCTGGCGATTGACCGAACCGTTGAAGATAACGTCGGTCATGGACTCGCCGCGCAGGTTCTTGGCGGAGCTCTCGCCCATGACCCAGCGCACGGCGTCAATGACATTGGATTTGCCACAGCCGTTGGGGCCCACCACGGCGGACATGTTGCTGGGGAAGTTCACCGTTGTCGGGTCGACAAAGGACTTGAAGCCGGCGAGCTTGATTGACTTTAATCGCATATCACTTTAATTGAATTATGTAACGCGCTGTTTTTAAACGAAAATAACGCCCGAATAGAGCGCTGATCGCCGACCCATGACCACAACATGTAGTGTATCCAACTTCCCTGGACAACACTACGCCTGTGGCGGGCGAAAGCCCGCTCAGGTCTGCCGGGGCTCCAGGGTAATGGCCAGCGGCTCTGTGGACAGGGAAGGCTGCAGTGGTCCCGCCCGGCCCAGCCAACTGGCGTTGTCCTCTCCGGGGGTGCCCTCAGGGGAGACCTGCACCACCACCACGACCTCGCCGGCCTCGGACAGCTTCTGCCCCGCCATGGAATTGCTGTCATCCAGGCGCAGGGTTGCCGGCAACTGGCTCGCCTGGAGTCGCTGCACCGCGATCGGCATGCGGCTGTCACTGGCTGCGGAGCGCGCCAGCACGAAGACAGTGTCGTTCGGGTTCAGCGAGACGCCCTCGGGAGCGGCCACCCGCAGGCTGACACCGATGCCGGCCTGCACTCCGGTCTCACCTGCAGTGGCGACTTCCGGTTCGCCGAGACGCTCGCGGGCCTCGGCAATCACCCCGGCAATCATCTGCGCACCCTCGCCGCCCGGAGCTTCCATGGCCAGCAATCGCTCCCAGTACTGGATCGCGGCTCGGAACTGTTCGCGCTCAAAGGCAGCCATGCCCAGCAATCCCAGCGCCGTACGCTGGTGCGGATTGATCGCCAGCGCCTGCTCGGCGCGGGCCTGTGATTCGGGGTCCAGGGTGCGGCCGCTGGCGAGGTAGCGCGCCTGGGCGGCGTAGGCCAGGGCCTGGGCATCCTCCGGCGCCTCCAGCGCCAACCTGTTGTAGGTTTCCGCCGCCATGATGAAATCGCCCTGACCCATATAGAAACGCCCCAACAGGGCCAGGTAGTGCAGATTGTCCGGACGCTGGCCGGAGCGCTTCTCGATCGCTGCCATCAGCGCCAGCATCTCATCCTCGCCGGCGTTTTCGTCCAGCTCCGCCAGCTGGCTACCGATCCTGACATCCGCGACCGAACCCAGCTGGTAGTAGAGAATACCTGCCATCACTGCCACCAAAGGCAACAACACCCAGACCGGGAACGGCGCCCGGGAGTCTACCTGCGGAGTGTCCAGCGGCGACTGCTGGTCTTCCAGCAAGCGCAGCTGGGCATCGGTCTCCAGACCGGTGTCACCCTCTTCCGCCAGTTCGCGGCGGCGCAGCCGGTACCAGTCAACATTGGCCTGGGCGCCATCGTCCAGGGGCCGGCGCATGGCCCAGCCGGGAAACAGGTAGAACAGGCCACTGAGCAGCACCAGGCCGGCGCAGGCAAGCAGGAATGTGGTCAAGCGTCTTTCTCCGCCGTTTGCAGGAGGGCCGTGAGCCGGGCCTGGTCGTTACTGTCGAGCGTGGCCGGGGACTGCTTGCGGCCGCGCAGCAGCAGCAATAAACCCGCGGCGCCAGCCAACAGCAACAGCACTGGCGCCAGCCACAGGATCGCCGTGGCGGCGTTGAATGCCGGCCGATAGCGCACAAACTCGCCATAGCGTGCCACCATGTACTCGAGAATCTCCCCATCGCTGGCGCCGGCTTCCAGCTGCTGATGCAGCAGCCGCCTCAGGTCCTGGGATATCGGCGCATTGGAATCGGCGATATTCTGGTTCTGGCACTTGGGGCAGCGCAGTTCCTGGCTGAGCTCGCGATAGCGCTTTTCCAGCTCCGGTTCACTGAACTCGTAGGTTTCGATGACCGCTGCCGCCGGCAGGGCCAGCAGCAGCACCCACAGGGCCAGGGCAATTGCGCGCAGTGCGTTCATGGCAGTGTCTCCAGGGCGAGAATTTCCCGCCAGAGGGGTTCCAGGGTGTCACGCCAGACGCGCTCGTTGATGACGCCGACATGGCGATAGCGGATCACGCCGTCGGCATCCACCAGGTAGGTCTCCGGGGCACCGTAAACGCCGAGATCCACACCCAGGGTGCCCTCCCGGTCAACGATATTGGCGCGATAGGGATCGCCGAGATCCCGCAGCCAGCGCCGGGCCGCACTGTCCTCATCCTTGTAGTTGATCCCGAAAATGGGTATTCCACTGTCAGCCAGTTGTTGCAGGTACGGGTGTTCGACGCGGCAGGAAATGCACCAGGTGGCCCAGACATTGAACAGGGCCGCCTCGCCGATCACATCGGCACGGGTCAGGGGCCGGTCATCCGCCAGCTCGGTGAGCTGAAACTCCGGCAGCGGCCGGTCGATCAGGGCCGATGGCAGCGCCATGGGGTCCAGCGACAAACCGCGGAACAGAAACGCTGCCAGCACCAGAAACAGGATCAGCGGCAGGAACAGTTTAAGCCTGGGCACCACTGATTCCTCCCTGGCGCAGGGACTCACGCGCGGCGCTGCGCTGGCGCCGGTAACGCTTGTCGGCGACGGTCACGAATGCACCCAGGGCCATCAACACCGAGCCTCCCCACATCCAGCGGACAAAAGGCTTGTAGTGCAGGCGAATGGCCCAGGCGCCATCTGTTCCCACCGGTTCGCCCATGGCCACGAACAGGTCGCGGAAGAAACCGTCATCGATCGCGGCCTCGGTCATGACGTCGCCGCTGGCCAGATAGCGCCGTTTCTGTGGCGCCAGGCGCACGACCTCGCGGCCATCGCGATAGACAATGAAGCGCGCCTCATCGGCAACATAGTTCGGTCCCTGCACCCCGCGTACATCGAGGAAACGGAACTCGTAGCCGGCGAGGGTATCGCTGCTGCCGGGGCTCATCTTCAGATCGTGTTCGATATTGAACTGGCTGGTGACCACCACCCCGATCACGGTCACGGCAAAGCCGATGTGGGCCACGAACATGCCCCAATAGCTCGGTGCCAGGCGCCGCAGGCCGGCACCGATGGAACTGGCATTGCGAACCCGGTTGGCGAGATCGCGCAGCATCCCGAAGGTCACCCAGCCCGCCAACAGAATGGCCAGCGCCACCCAGAGGTTGTAGTCACCATCGTGCAGCAGTGGCAGGGTCAGGGCGCAGACCAGGGTCGCGATTGCCGGCAGCATCAACTCGACCTTCCAGCGATTGGCGCTGTCCTGCTTCCAGCGGGACAGCGGCCCGATCCCCATGAACGGCATCAGCAGCGCCATCAGGGGCACGAATACGGCATTGAAATACGGTGGGCCCACGGAGTACTTGCCCTGCCCCAGCGCATCCATCAACAGCGGGAACAGCGTGCCAAACAGCACGGTCAGGGTCGCCACCAGAAACACCACGTTGTTGACCAGCAGCAGGGACTCCCGCGACAGCCAGGCAAAGCCGACCCGGCTGCTCACCGCCGGTGCCCGCAGGGCGTAGAGAACGAGTGAACCACCCACCACGATGCCGAGGAACACCAGGATGAACAGGCCGCGGGCGGGGTCCGTGGCGAAGGCATGCACCGACGTCAGCACCCCCGAGCGCACCAGGAAGGTGCCCAGCAGGCTGAGGGAGAAGGCGAAGATGGCCAGCAGGACGGTCCAGCTCTTGAACAGGCCGCGTTTTTCCGTGGCTGCGAGGGAATGGATCAGCGCGGTGCCCGCCAGCCAGGGCATGAAGGAGGCATTCTCCACCGGATCCCAGAACCACCAGCCACCCCAGCCGAGCTCGTAGTAGGCCCACCAGCTGCCGAGCATGATCCCCAGGGTCAGGAAGGCCCAGGCAACATTGGTCCAGGGCCGGGACCAGCGCGCCCAGGCCGCGTCCAGACGCCCACCCAGGAGGGCCGCGATGGCGAAGGCGAAAGCCACCGAGAAACCGACATAGCCCATATAGAGCAGCGGCGGATGAATGATCAGGCCAAAGTCCTGCAACAGCGGATTGAGGTCCTGTCCGTCCATCGGCGTCCCGGGCAGCAGGCGTGCAAAGGGATTGGAAGTGAACAGTGAGAAGGCCATGAAGCCGACCCCGACGAAGCCCATCACCGCCAGTACCCGCGACAGCATCAGCAGCGGCAACTGCGGGCTGAAGACGGCGACGGCGCAGGTCCAGAGGGCGAGAGTGAGGATCCACAGCAGCAGCGAGCCCTCATGGTTGCCCCACACCGCGGAGAACTTGTAATACCAGGGCAGCAGGCTGTTGCTGTTGTTGGCCACAACCTCAACCGAGAAGTCGTCCTGCATGAAGGCCCAGGTGAGACAGGCAAAGCTGATACCGGAAAACACCAGCATGCCGATCGCCAGGTTGGGGGCCAGCGCCATGGCGGTGGCATTGCCGCGCCATGCCCCCCAGAGTGGCACCGTGCACAGCAGCACCGAGAGGCAAAAGGCGAGGATGAGGGCGAAGTGACCAAACTCGGGAATCATCGCGCATACTCCTGCTTCGCGGCCTGCTCAGCCATTCTCGCTTTTGATGCTTCCAGCGCCTCCGCCACTTCCGGTGGCATGTAGTTCTCGTCGTGCTTGGCCAGCACCTCCGTGGCCTGTAGCACGCCGTTTTCATCCAGCTTGCCGGCGGCAACCGCGCCCTGCCCTTCGTCAAACAGGTCCGGCAGGATGCCGGTGTAGACCACGGGTACCACGGCTTCGAAATCCGTAACTTCGAACCGCACTTCCAGGCTGTCGTTGCTGCGCTGGATACTGCCGTCCACCACCATGCCGCCCACGCGGATGCTCTGGCCCTGGGGCGCGAGTCCCGCGGCGACCTCCACGGGTGGATAAAACAGATTGATATTGCCGCGCAGGGCATAGGTGACCAGGGCCACCGCGGCGCTGGAGAAGAACACCAGGAACAGGACGAGATACAGGCGCTGCTTGCGAACGGGGTGCATCAAACCTCCTTGCGGGCGCCGGGGGCGTTGCCACCGGTGCGCCTTATTTGCCCTTCCAGCTGTCGCAGGAAGCGCCGTTCCCGGCGCCGCGGTGCGTACAGAATAAATACAATGACCCCAAGTGTAATCAGATACGCGGACCAGACAAAGGCGCCGTGGCCATCCATCTGCAGGGCCGCGACCAGGGAATCAAAATACATCAGTCCGGCTCTCCCGATCCCGCCAGGCGTCTGACCCAGGCCGTCCGCTGTTCGCGCTGCACTATCTCCGCGCGCATGTTCATCAGCAGTGCACAGGTAAACAGCGCATAGAAGGCAATGATCATGAACAGCAGCGGGTAGAGCATGCTCGGATCAATGGTCGTGCCCCCGGTAAATTTGATCGAAGCCGGCTGGTGCAGGCTGTACCACCAGTCTACAGACTTGTAAATGATGGGAATGTTCACTGTGCCGACCAGACTCAATACCGCACAGGCCTTGGCTGCCAGCTCCTTGTTCTCGTATGCCTCATACAGGGCGACAACCCCGAGATAGAGAAAGAACAGGATCAGCATGGATGTGATGCGGGCGTCCCACACCCACCAGGTCCCCCAGGTCGGCTTGCCCCAGATGCTGCCGGTCACCAGGGCGACAAAGGTCAGGGCGGCACCGATCGGGGCACAGGCGCGCATAGCCACGTCCGCCATTTTCATCCGCCAGATCAGGCTGACCGCACCGGCAATGGCCATCACATAGTAGCCGGCCAGGGCGACCACCGCCGCCGGCACGTGGATGTAGATAATGCGGTAGCTGTTGCCCTGGCGGAAATCGGGTGGCGTGAACAGGACGCCCCACACCGCCCCGACCACCAGTGCGATGATGGTGATGGGCAACAGCCAACGCAGAATGGACCCGGACAGGCGATAGAGCCAGGGAGGAGAACCAAACTTATGGAAGAGTGACCACATAGGCGCGCAATTATACAGCGACCCGGGCGCCGAACAATGTGAATCGGCGGAAATCGCTCAGGTGTCGACGCTGATACGCAGACCGGCGGCGATCGCCAGCGGCGCCAGCGCCACCGCCATGCAGAGCATGGCCCCGAGAATGGCCAGGTAGGGTGCGGCCGGGGCTCCCGTCAGTGCCGCCTGCACTGCCCCGCTGCCGAAGATCAGCACCGGCATGTAGAACGGCAGGATCAGCAGGGAGATCAGCATGCCACCGCGCTGCAGCCCGACCGTGAGCGCACCGCCGATCCCGCCGACCAGGCTGAGCACCGCCGTACCCAACAGCAGGCTGCCGGCCAGGGCCGGAATCGCGGCAACGTCCAGCCCCAGCATCAGCGCGAACAGGGGCGACAGCAGCCCCAGCAGGAACCCGGTCAACAGCCAGTGCGCCAGCACATAGGCCAGCACGGACAGGTACAGGGGCTGCGGCGCCAACAGCAGCTGCTCGAGACTGCCATCCTCGAAGTCGCCGCGAAACACGGCCTCGGAGGTGAGCAGGTTCGACAACAGGGCCACGATCCAGAGAATGCCGGGGGCAAAGGCAGCCAGGGTGTCCGGTGCCGGTCCCAGGCCCAGCGGAAACAGGACAATAACCATGGCAAAAAACAGCAGCGGGTTGCCGATCTCCACCGGCCGGCGCAGGCCCAGGACCAGCTGCCGCCGCAGCAGGCGGCCACAGAAGGCGGCACTGCCGGCGGCCTTCATTGCAACAGGCCCGTGGCCAGGTCCAGCCGCAGCAGCGGATAAGGCACCGCCACCTGCTGATGGGAGGTCAACAACACTGAACCACCGGCGGCCAGATGCAGGGCCAGGCGCGCCTCCAGTTCGGCGACACCAGCGCGGTCTATTGCAGTGAAGGGTTCATCCAGCAGCCACAGCGGGGCCCGGGACAGATAGAGGCGGGCCAGGTTGACGCGCCGATGCTGCCCGGCCGACAGGGCGTGGCTGGGCACATCCTCGTAGCCGTAAAGGCCCACCGCCGCCAGCGCCTGGTCAATTTCCCCGGCACTGAATTCGGCCTCGCCAGCTATGTGCCAGGCAAGGTTCTCGCGCGGGGTCAGCAGACCCTTGACCGCGCTGTGGTGACCGAGGAACAGCTGTGGGGCATGGCGGCTGACACGGCCGCTGTAACCGTAGCGGGAAAGCCCCGCCAGAATGCGCAGCAGGCTGGTCTTGCCGGCGCCGTTGGCACCCTCGATTTGCACCAGCTCACCGGGGCCCACCTGCAGGTCGATGTCACTGAACAGCTGGCGTCCACCTCGCTCCAGGCCCAGACTCTCGGCTGCCAGCAGCGCCCCGCCAGGGGTCTCGCCCGCACTTGCCGCGTGACCCACTAGAGATTGACTACGCGGATGGCGGGCAAATGCAGGTCCCGATCGACCTCGACGCGCAGCTTGCTGAAGTCGAACAGCGCGGTGTCGGCCAGCTGCGAGGGGGCGACATTGCAAATGCTGCGAAATATGGTTTCCGTGCGCCCCGGATACTGGCGCTCCCAGTCCCTGAGCATCTGCTTGATCTGCACCCGCTGCAGGTTCTCCTGGGAGCCGCAGAGGTTGCAGGGGATGATGGGGAAGGCTTTGTAATCAGCGTAGGCCACCAGATCCTTCTCCTTGCAGAAGGCCATCGGCCGGATCACCACGTTGCGCCCGTCGTCGGAGAGCAGCTTCGGCGGCATCGCCTTCAGGCTGCCGCCGAAGAACATGTTCAGGAACAGGGTTTCGACAATATCGTCGCGGTGGTGGCCCAGCGCGATCTTGCTGGCGCCGATATCCTGGGCGAAACCATACAGGCTGCCGCGGCGCAGGCGCGAGCAGAGGCCACAGGTGGTCTTGCCCTCGGGGATCACCTCGCGCACGATGCTGTAGGTGTCCTTTTCCAGGATGTACCAGGGAATATCCAGCTGCTCCAGGTAGGCGGGCAACACGTCTTCAGGGAACCCGGGCTGTTTCTGGTCGAGGTTCACGGCCACCAGCTCGAAGTCGATAGGCGCGCTGACCCGCAGCGCCATCAGCACATCCAGCATGGCATAGGAATCCTTGCCCCCTGACAAACAAACCATGATCCGGTCACCGGACTCGATCATGTTGTAGTCGGCGATGGCATTGCCCACATTGCGCCGCAAGCGCTTCTGCAACTTGTTGAATTCCAGCCTTTCTTTCCGGGAAAGTTCGCGCACGACCTGCCTGCTTCGGGTACCTGTGTGGCTGCGCATTTTACAGGCAGCGGGTTGTTTTTTCACCCGTTTAACTCGACAATGTCGACCCCGCAATACCTATCCACCCGACCGCTGAGGATTCTCTCCCGATGAAAGCACCCGTACGAGTGACCGTTACCGGCGCTGCCGGCCAGATTGGCTATGCGCTGCTGTTCCGTATTGCCGCAGGCAACATGCTGGGCGAAGACCAGCCGGTTATCCTGCAGCTGCTGGACATCACCCCGGCAATGGAAGCCCTCAACGGCGTCAGGATGGAGCTGGATGACTGCGCGTTCCCGCTGCTGTCCGACATTATCTGCACCGACGACCCGAACGTTGCCTTCAAGGACGCCGACTACGCCCTGCTGGTGGGCGCGCGCCCACGCGGGCCGGGCATGGAGCGCAAGGACCTGCTGGAAGCCAACGCCGCCATCTTCTCGGTGCAGGGCAAGGCCATCGACGCCCACGCCAGCCGCAACATCAAGGTGCTGGTGGTGGGCAACCCCGCCAACACCAATGCCCTGATCACCCAGCGCAACGCACCGGACATCAACCCCCGCAATTTTACCGCGATGACGCGCCTGGACCACAATCGCGCCATGAGCCAGATCGCCCGGAAGACCGGCAAGTCGGTCAACGATGTCACCAGGATGACGATCTGGGGCAACCACTCCGCCACCCAGTACCCGGACCTGTTCAACGCCGAAGTCAGCGGCGAGAAGGCCATTTCCCTGGTGGACCAGAGCTGGTATGAAAACGATTTCATTCCCACCGTGCAGCAGCGTGGCGCCGCGATCATCAAGGCCCGCGGCGCCTCCTCCGCCGCCTCAGCCGCGAATGCCGCCATCGACCACATGCGCTCCTGGGCGCTGGGCACCGAGGGCGACGACTGGGTGTCCATGGGCGTCTATTCGGACGGCTCCTACGGCATTGCCGAAGGTCTTATTTATTCCTTCCCCTGCCGCTGCAACAACGGTAACTGGGAAATCGTCCAGGACGTCGAGGTCGGCGAGTTCAGTCGCGGGAAAATGCAGGCCACGGAACAGGAACTGGCCGAGGAGCGGGATGCTGTCCAGCACCTGCTGCCCTAGCGCAGCGTGAGGGAGGCGGCCGGACACAAAAGCTATCACCACGGCAACCTGCGCGCGGAGCTGCTGGACACGGCGGTAGAGGAACTGGAGATCCGGGGGGTGGAAGCGCTGAGCCTGCGGGCACTGGCCCGAGGGATCGGCGTGTCCCAGACCGCGCCCTACCGCCACTTCAGCGACAAGGGCGACCTGCTGGCCGCGATGGCCGCCGTCGGCTATCGTCGCCTCCTGTCCAGCCTGCGCGAGGCCGCCGCCGCGACCGGGGAATCTCCACGGGAGCAACTGCAGGCCCTGGCCCATGCCTATGTCGCCTACGCGGGCCGGTATCCGCAGATGTTCAAGCTCATGTTTGGCCCTTCCGTACACCCGGATTCCCAGCCGGAATTGCGCGAGGCGAGCCGCGACACCTTCCAGCAGGTACAGTCCATCCTGCGCCGTGGTATCGAACAGGGTATTTTCCGGCAGCAGGACCTGGCCTATCTCACCAACGCCGCCTGGGCCGGCATCCACGGCCTGGCCACCCTGCTGGTGGATGCGCCGGAACTGTTCCAGCGCCATATCGACCTTTCCCGGCAGGTAGAGCTCGGGGTGCAGACCTTCATCACCGGCATCAGCAGCCAGGGCCCTGCTGACTGAGGGCAGGTTTTCATGCAGGAGCCCGCTGGCCCAGGCCACCCTCAGAGTTCGCGCAGCACCGCCAGCGGCGGGCTGGACACCACCTTGCGGCAGCTGAATACACCGAGCGCGGCTATCAGCACCGTGCCCACCACAATTCCCACCGGCCACACCCAGGGCGAGGGCGAGTACTGCATGCCCATGACCTGCGCCTGCAGGATGTAGACAGACAGTTCCGCCGCGACCGTGGCCAGCAGGCCCGCGAACAGCCCCATGGCAGCAAACTCGATCAGCAGACCGCCCAGCACCAGGCGCCGGCGCGCGCCCAGGGCGCGCAGGATGGAGCTCTCGTGCATGCGGGCATCGACGCTGGCCTGGACCCCGGCCACCAGCACCAGGGCACCGGCCACCATGATCACGCCCAGCACCAGCTCCACCGCCGCCGACACCTGGCTGACAATGCCCCGGACCTGCGCCACCACTACATCCATCTCGATCACCGACACCGTGGGGAAGCGGCGAATGAACTGGTTGAGGAACGGCTTCTGCTCCGGCTCCAGGTAAAAACTGGTCATGAAAGTCGCCGGGTAGGGCGCCAGCAATCGCGGCGGAAACACCAGCCAGAAATTGGGATTGAAGGACTGCCAGTCGATTTCGCGAATGCTGGTCACGGTGGCCTCGAAGGGCTCGGACCCTACCTGGAAACCGATGCGGTCACCGAGAGTGACGCCAAAACGCTCGGCAAACTCGCGTTCCAGCGAGACCTCCCTGGCGTCGCTGCGGGATGCCCACCACTCCCCCTGTAACAAGGTATTGTTCGCGGGCAGCTGGTCGGACCAGGTAAAGTTGGCCTCGCGCTGGCGCCGCCCCTCCTCCTCCGCCTCTTCCCGCCGCGGCAGATCTGCGCCGTTGACACTGAGAATGCGGCCGCGAATCATCGGTGAGAGCGTGGCCCCGGGCAAGTCCCGGGCGCGCAGCATCTGCTCCACTCCCTGCACTTCCTCGGGCGCAATATTGAGCGCGAAGTGGTTGGGGGTATCCTCGGGCAGCTGGGTCTGCCAGGCGTCAATCAGCGAGGTTCGAACCAGCAACAGCACCAGCAGCAGCATGATCGCCATGGCAAAAATAACTACCTGCAGGGCATTGGCGGTGCCGCGCCGCTGCAGGCCGGCAAAGGCCAGGCGCCAGACACTGCCTGCGCTCATGCCCACCAGGCGCCCGCCCCGCAACAGGGTCAGAGCCAGCACCAGTCCCAGCACCACCGTCGCCGCCAGTCCCGCCAGCACCGCCGCGGTCAGCATCCAGTCGCCGCTGTACCACCACATCAGGCCGCTGACCGCGGCCAGGCCGACCGCGTAGTCGGTCAGCGTGCGGCGCTGCTCCGACGGCATGTCCCGGCGCAGAACCCGCAGCGGACTGGCCAGGCTCAGACGCCGCAGGGGCGGCCAGGCAAAACACAGCAGGCACACCAGGGCGGTCGCAGCACCAATGCCGTAGGGGCGCAGCCCGGCGGGACCTGGCTGCACCGGCAGTTGCTCGCCAAACAGGCTGAAAAAGCTCTGTTGCAGGGCCCAGCCGAGGCCGCAACCCAGCACCGTGGCAATGAGACCCAGCAGCAACAGGCTGCTGCCGTAGAGCCGGGTAATGTCCCGGGAGGTCGCGCCCAGGCTCTTCATGATGGCGACATAATCGTTGTGACGTTCGCTGAAGCGTCGCGCCGCCAGGGCAATCGCCACGCCCGCCAGCACGACACCGAGGCTACCCGCCAGCAGCAGGAAGCTTTCTGCCCGCTGCAGCGCCTCCCCCAGCCCCGGCTGGCCATCGCTGACGTCCAGCAGGCGCTGCCCCGGCTGCAACTGCGGCCGCAGCCAGTCCACCAATTGGTCCAGCGTTGCGGCATTGTCACTGGCGTACAGTTGCCGATACTCGACCCGACTGCCCGGCTGCACCACGCCGGTAGCGGCGATATCGTCGTAGTGCATCAGCACCCTGGGACCGAAGCCGAGAAAGGACCCGCCCTGGTCGGGCTCCGTGCGGGCTGCCGCTGCCACGGTGAACTCGGCCTCGCCAACCGCGATCCGGGAGCCAATGCTCACATCCAGCAGCGGGAACAGCCGTGAATCCAGCCACACCGTGCCCGCCTCCGGGCCGCTGCTGGCGCTCAGCACAGTGCCGAAGGGCTGTTCGCTGTAACGCAGCTCACCGCGCAGCGGATAGGCGGCAGTGACCGCCTTGACCGAAGCCAGCACCATATCCTCGTCACCGGCGTAGACCATGGAGGGAAAGGTCAGCACCCGTGCCGTCTGCAGACCCAGCTCGTCCGCCTTTGCCAGCCAATCCGCAGGCATGTCGCTGCCGCTGCGCACCACCCGGTCTGCCGCCAGAAAGCGATGACTCTCCTGCTCCAGCGCGGTTTGCAGCCGGGTAGTGAAGGCGCTGATGCCCGCCACCACCGCCACCGCCAGCACCAGGGCCGCGATCAGCACCCCCAGCTCGCCGCCGCGCCAGTCCCGCGCCAGCATGCGGGTCGCCGTCATGGACACGGGCTAGTCTCCTTCAACCAGGGCACCGGCATCGAGCCGGAAGCGGTGCTGGCAGCGAGCCGCCAGGGCGTGATCGTGCGTGACCAGCACCAGGGTCGTGCCCTGCTCCCGGTTGAGTTCGAACAACAGGTCGACGATATGGCTGCCGGTCGTGGTATCCAGATTACCTGTCGGCTCGTCGGCAAAGAGGATGGCCGGGCTGTTGGCAAAGGCGCGGGCAATGGCGACCCGCTGCTGTTCGCCGCCGGACATCTGCCGCGGGTAGTGGTGTATCCGCGGACCCAGCCCGACCCGCTCCAGGAAATGCCGGGCCTGCTTGCGGGCGTCCGCCTGCCCCTGCAGTTCCAGCGGCAGCATCACATTCTCCAGCGCGGTCAGGGCCGGCAGCAACTGGAAGGACTGGAACACAAAGCCCACTTCCCGGCCACGAAACAGTGCGCGCTGATCCTCATCGAGGGCGCTGATATTGGTGTCATTGATCACCACACGGCCACCACTGGCCTCGTCCAGCCCCGCCAGCAGGCCCAGCAGGGTGGATTTGCCCGAACCCGAGGCGCCGATGATCGCCACCGACTCCCCCGACTTGATTTCCAGTGTGATCCCTTTCAGTATCTCCAGCTCGCCCCCGGCCATGGGGACACGTTTCTGGAGATTTTCAGCCTTGATCATGCAGCGATTCCTTTTCGCACTGTTACGCAGCTCGCTCGTTATCGGATTGTGCGGCCTGCTGGCGCTGCCAGCGGCAGCCGGACAATCGCGAACCCTGCTGGTGCTCGGGGATAGTATCAGCGCAGCCTATGGCATGTCTCTGGAACAGGGCTGGGTCGCACTGCTGGAAGAACACCTGCAGGACAGCCATCCCCATTACCGGGTGGTCAATGCCAGCATCAGCGGCGAGACCACCGGCGGTGGTCTGCGCCGCCTGCCCGACCTGCTGGCGCGCTACGAGCCCGCGATTGTGCTGCTCGAACTCGGCGGCAATGACGGCCTGCGCGGCTACCCGCCGGCCAATATCCGCGACAATCTTGCCAGCATGACCCGGCTGGCCCAGGACGCCGGCGCCGAGGTGCTGCTGCTGGCGATGGAAATCCCGCCGAACTACGGCGCCCGCTACACCGCGGCATTTCGCGACAGCTTTACCGCTGTGGCGGAGGAAACCGGGGCCCGGGCACTGCCTTTCATCCTCGACGGTATCGCCACCGACGCCAGCCTGATGCAGGATGACGGTATCCACCCCACCGTCGAGGCGCAGCCCCTGCTCCTCGACAGGCTGCTGCCCAGCCTGCTGGAGCTGCTGTGAGCGCCCGCAAGCCCGGCTGGGCCCAGCTGCAGGCGGGTGATGCGGCCAGCATCTGGCACCCCTACGCGTCGGCAACGGACACGCCCGAGGTCTACCCGGTCGCCAGCGCCGAGGGCGTGCGCCTGACCCTGGCTGACGGCCGCGAGCTGATCGACGGCATGGCCTCCTGGTGGTGCGCCATCCACGGCTACAATCACCCGGTCCTGAACCGGGCCGTGCACAAGCAGTTGCAGGCCATGTCCCACGTCATGTTCGGCGGTCTCACCCACGCGCCGGCGGTGCGCCTGGCACAGCTCCTGACCGAGATCACGCCGCCCAGCCTGGAGCGGGTGTTCTTCAGCGACTCGGGGTCGGTGGCCGTGGAAGTGGCGATGAAAATGGCCATCCAGTACTGGTATTCCGTGGGCCAGCCGGGCAAGCAAAAACTGGTGGCCCTGCGCAACGGCTACCACGGTGACACCTTCGGAGCCATGTCCCTGTGCGATCCCGTCACCGGCATGCACCACCTGTTCGGCGACGCTCTGGCCAGGCAATATTTTGCACCGGCACCGGATGTGCCCTTCGGCCAGCCCTGCGACGAGCAGTCACTGGCCGCCATGGAGGACCTGCTGGCCAGTCACCACCAGGAGCTGGCGGCGGTGATCGTGGAGCCGGTGGTGCAGGGTGCCGGCGGCATGCGTTTCTACTCGGCGGACTACCTGGTGCAGTTGCGCGGCCTCTGCGATGCCTTCGATGTGCTGCTGATCTTCGACGAAATCGCCACCGGCTTCGGCCGCACCGGCAAACTGTTTGCACTGGAGCACGCCGGGGTGGAACCGGACATTCTCTGCCTGGGCAAGGCCCTGACCGGCGGCTACATGACATTGGCGGCCACGCTCTGCAACCGCCGGATCAGCCACGGCATCAGCGAGGGCGAAGCCGGCGCCTTCATGCACGGCCCCACTTTCATGGGCAATCCGCTGGCCTGCGCCACCGCGGTCGCCAGTATCGAGCTGTTGCTGTCCCAGCCCTGGCAGCGCTGCGTACAGCGCATCAACCGCGGCCTCGAAGCCGGCCTGGCTCCGGCCCGGGAGCTACCGGGCGTGGCGGACGTGCGCACCCTGGGCGCCATCGGCGTGATCGAGCTGACAGAGCCCGTGGACATGCAGCAGATACAGCCGCTGTTCGTGGAGCGCGGGGTCTGGGTGCGCCCCTTCGGCAAGCTGGTGTACTGCATGCCGCCCTTCATCATGAAGGATGCCGACCTCGAATTGCTGACCACAGCCATGGTCGCTACGGTTGCCGCTGCCGGGGGAGACTGACCCGCGCAGCAGACCGGTGGGGAATCGCGTATAATGGCGCCCACATTCCCGTCCCGCAGCCATCGCAATGTCCAGCTCCGTCCAGAACCAGCCACTCTTCTCCTACCGCAAGTACTGGGCGGAATGCTTTGGTCCGGCACCCGAGCTGCCCATGTCGCGCGCGGAAATGGATGCCCTGGGCTGGGACAGCTGCGACATCATCATCGTCACCGGCGATGCCTACGTGGACCATCCCAGCTTCGGCATGGCAGTGATCGGCAGGACCCTCGAGGCACAGGGCTTCCGGGTGGGCATCATCGCCCAGCCCGACTGGACCAGCGCCGACGCCTTCAAGGTACTGGGCAAGCCCAACCTGTTCTTCGGCGTCGCCGCCGGCAACATGGACTCCATGATCAACCGCTACACGGCGGACAAGAAGCGCCGCAACGACGATGCCTACACCCCCGGCAATGTCGGCGGCAAGCGCCCGGACCGGGCGGTGATCGTCTACAGCCAGCGGGTGCGGGAGGCGTACCGGGATGTGCCGCTGATCATCGGCAGCATCGAGGCCAGCCTGCGCCGCATCGCCCACTATGACTACTGGAGCGACAAGGTGCGCCGCTCCATCCTGCTGGATGCCCGCGCCGACCTGCTGCTGTACGGCAACGCCGAACGTGCCCTGGTCGCTGTGGCCCACCGCCTCGCTGCCGGGGAACCGGTAAAGCAGATCCGCGACCTGCGCGGCACCGCCTATGTCTGCAAGCGGCTGCCGGAACACTACCGGGTCATCGATTCCAGCCACCTGGACGTCATCGGCCCGGTGGAAGCACCGATCAACCCCTACGTCGACACCCGCACCGAGGCCTGCGCCGGCAGCAGTGAAGAGGGGGCCGCCGAGGCCGAAGTGACCAGCGTGCGCTTGCTGGATCGGCCCGCGGAAGATGGCCCCGCGGTCATCCGTCTGCCCGCCTACGAGCAGGTACGGGAGGACCCGGCCCTGTACGCCCACGCCTCGCGCATCCTGCACAAGGAAACCAACCCGCACAACGCGCGGCCGCTGGTACAGGCCCATGGCGACCGGGACGTGTGGCTGAACCCGCCGCCCATTCCGCTGGAAACCGATGAACTGGACATGGTATTCGAGCTGCCCTACACCCGCCTGCCCCACTCCAGCTACGGCGATGCCGGGATTCCCGCCTATGAGATGATCCGCCACTCGGTCAACATCATGCGCGGCTGCTTTGGCGGCTGCACCTTCTGCTCGATTACCGAGCACGAAGGCCGCATCATCCAGAACCGCTCCGAGGACTCCATCATTCGCGAGGTGGAGCGCATCCGCGACACCTCCCCCGCCTTTACCGGCGTGATCTCGGACCTGGGTGGCCCCACCGCCAACATGTGGCGGGTTGCGTGCAAGAGCAGGACCATTGAAGCGGCCTGCCGCAAGCTCAGCTGCGTCTACCCTGGCATATGCAAAAACTTGAATACTGACCAGACGCCGCTGATCAGCCTGTACCGCCGCGCCCGCGAGGTAAACGGGGTCAAGAAGGTGCTGATCGCCTCCGGCCTGCGCTACGACCTGGCGGTGGAAACCCCGGAATACGTGGAGGAACTGGTCAAGCACCACGTCGGCGGCTACCTCAAGATCGCCCCCGAACATACCGAGGACGGCCCGCTGTCGAAGATGATGAAACCGGGCATGGGCAGCTACGACCGCTTCAAGGCCATGTTCGAGAAGTACTCGAAGGAGGCCGGGAAAAAACAGTACCTGATACCCTACTTCATCGCCGCCCACCCCGGCACCCGCGATGAGGACATGATGAACCTGGCGCTGTGGCTGAAACGCAACAAGTTCCGCGCCGACCAGGTGCAGACCTTCTACCCCTCCCCCATGGCCACCGCGACCGCGATGTATCACAGCGGCAAGAACCCGCTCAAGCGAGTGACCCGGGGCAGCGAAACCATGCCCACCGTGCACAAGCTGTCCCAGCGTCGACTGCACAAGGCCTTTCTGCGCTATCACGACCCGGACAACTGGCCGGAGCTGCGCACCGCGTTGAAGAAGATGGGCCGCGCAGACCTGATCGGCAACGGCAAGATGCACCTGGTGCCGCCGCGGCAACCCGCCAAGCGCCACCAGCGGGTGCCGCCGGGCACCGGCACCTTTGCGACCCAGCACAACGGCCTGCCGCGCAACCCCGCGGCGCGCAAGTCCCGGGCGCGCCGCTAGCCATTCGCACCTGGCTGCGCGGTGGCATGCCTGTCGCATCCGCATTGTCTATACTGTCACCGTTCCAGTTTGCACCAGCAGCGTGGCAGCAATGCCGTGCAGGAGGGTACGACAGTGAATCAGATGGCGACCGCTACCACCCGTGAAGCACCCGGTGCAGCGCAGGTTCAGGCCCTGCTGGCCGGGGCCGGCATCCGGGTCAACGGCACCGCCCCCCACGATATCCGTATTCACGATCCCGCCGTCTACCAGCGCCTGCTCTCGGACTGGTCGCTGGGGCTGGGCGAAGCCTACATGGACGCGCAGTGGGACTGCCCGCGCCCGGACGAATTCTGCCACCGCCTGCTGCGGGCGGATTTCGAACGTCAGGTGCGGGGGCGCGCCCGCTGGGCCCTGGCGCTGGCCATCCTCAGGGCCCGGCTGGTGAACCTGCAGGCACCGCAGCGCGCCTTCCAGGTCGCGGAGCAACACTATGACATCGGCAACGACGTGTTTACCGCCATGCTGGATTCACAGATGACCTACTCCTGCGGCTACTGGGAGCACGCCAGTGACCTGGAGCAGGCCCAGGCCCACAAGCTCGACATGATCTGCCGCAAGCTGGAACTGGCGCCGGGCGAGCGCCTGCTGGATGTCGGCTGCGGCTGGGGCAGCCTGGCTGCCTGGGCCGCGCGCCACTACGGCGCCGAAGTTGTCGGCATCACCGTTTCCAGGGAACAGCAGGCGCTGGCGCAGACCCGCTGCCGGGACCTGCCGGTAGAGATCCGGCTGGCGGACTACCGCGAACTGCAGGGCAATTTCGACAAGATCGCCTCCGTGGGCATGTTCGAGCACGTGGGTCCGCGCAACTACCGCACCTATTTCGAGACCCTGTCGCGGCTGCTTCGCGAAGGGGGCCTGGTGCTGCTGCATACCATCGGCAGCCATGTCACCACGGCGCGAACCGAGCCCTGGATCCAGAAATATATTTTTCCGAATGGCAAGCTGCCATCGGCCATGGAAATGACCGCGGCGCTTGAGGACCGGTTTTTGCTGGAAGACTGGCACAACTTCGGGCCGGACTACGACCGCACCCTGATGGCCTGGCTGCACAATTTCGATGCCGCCTGGCCCCGGCTTGGCTCCCATTACGACGAGCGCTTCCGGCGCATGTAGCGCTATTACCTCTGCGGTTGTGCCGGCTTTTTCCGCAGCCGCAAGGGGCAGCTGTGGCAGCTGGTATTGAGCAAGCGCGGGCGGGCAAAGCCCTACCGGTCCTGGCGCCCGAACTCCTCGTAAACTCGCCAGGTGGCATGGCCCAGCAGGGGAAAGATGACCACCAGCCCCAGCAGCCAGGTGGCGAAGCCGACGATCACCAGTGCGCACACCAGCAGCGCCCAGACCAGCATCACCAGCGGCTGCTGCCGAACCGCAGCGGCGCTGGAGCGCATCGCCGAGACAGCACTGGCCTCGCGATCAATAATCTTGGGCACACTGATGACCGTCAGCAGAAAAGCCAGCACTGACAGAACCAGGGCACTGGTCCCGTAGACCGCCAATTGCGGGGGAGTCAGCTGCCTCCAGACATCGCCCCACACGGTGCTCTCCAGAGGCGGCGCAATACTGCCATGCATCCAGTACAGGACGCCCAGCGAGATGGCAAACCAGGCCGCGGCCACAACCAGCAGAATCAGGGACAGCCGCAGCAGCGGCTGGCGGCAGCGCACCAATACCCGCAGTGAGGTGTCGAAATTGACAAGCTCCCCGCGGGATCGCCTGCGCGACAGTTCACAGAGACCGGCGGTAAACACCGGGCCTATGAGCAAGAACCCCAAGACCGCAGACGCGATGAAAAGCGGATGGCGCTGGTAGGCCAATACCAGCGCACCCAACACGGCGACCAGCACGCCATAGGCCATACTTGCCAGGGGGTGGGCCAGCAAATCCCTGCCGGCATCGGCCAGCCAGCCAAAGGGGCGAAACAGGGGAATGCGGCGATTGACCTGCAGAGACTGGGGGTCCCGATAGTGTGTCGTGGTTGCCATCACGTTCCTCCTTGCGGCTTTTTTCGCATCTGGAGATAACCATTGATGACCACGAACCAGCGGGAACAGCCCCGAAAGTGGTACCATCCTCCCAGGGTTCGGTGGCCATCGCTGCCCTGAGCTGTCTTCCTGCTGTGACATCAAGTCAAGACCAAAGTTGCCGATTCGTCAAACCACGGCCCAAGGACAAACACGTGACCACTGCTTTCGACTCGCTCGGCCTTAACGCCGACCTGCTGGCCAACCTCGCCACGCTGGACTACCACAACATGACCCCGATCCAGGCCCGCAGCCTGCCGCCGATCCTGGCCGGGCGCGATGTGATCGGCCAGGGCAAGACCGGCTCCGGCAAGACTGCCGCCTTCGGCCTGGGGTTGTTGCAGAAGCTCGACGTCAAACGCTTCGCGATCCAGGCACTGGTGCTGTGCCCGACCCGGGAACTGGCAGACCAGGTAGCGAAGGAGATACGCCGCCTCGGGCGCGGCATCCACAACATCAAGGTGCTGACGCTGTGCGGCGGTATGCCCCTGGGGCCTCAGATCGGTTCCCTCGAACACGGTGCGCACATCGTCGTCGGTACCCCCGGGCGCATTGAGGAACATCTGGGCAAGGGCAGTTTGCAACTGGAACACCTCACCACCCTGGTGCTGGACGAGGCCGACCGCATGCTGGACATGGGCTTCCAGCCCTCACTGGACGCCATTCTCGAGTATCTGCCCGCCCAACGACAGACCCTGCTGTTCAGCGCCACCTTCCCGCCCGGCATTGAAGCGATCGCGCAGCGGGTCATGCAGGCGCCGGAGCGGATACAGGTCGAGTCCACCCACGACAGCAGCACCATCACGCAGGTGTTTCACCAGGTGGAAGACAGCGAGCGCAGCACCGCCCTGCGCCTGCTGCTGTTGCAGCAGCGGCCGGATTCCGCCGTGGTGTTCTGCAACACCAAAGTGGATTGTGCCGAGGTGGCGAGCGACCTGGCCCGCCACGGCTTCAGCGTGCAGCCCCTGCACGGCGATCTGGAGCAGCGGGACCGCGACCGCACCCTGGTACAGTTCGCCAACAAGAGCATCTCCGTACTGGTCGCCACCGACGTCGCCGCCCGGGGCCTGGACATCGACGCCCTGGATGCGGTGATCAACTACCACATCCCCCGCGACCTCGACGTCTACGTGCACCGTATCGGCCGCACCGGCCGCGCCGGCAGCAGCGGCCTGGCCTGCACCCTGTTCAGTGACAAGGAACGGCACAAGCTGGCGCAACTGGAGGCCATGCTGGAGCAGCCGATCACACCCGCAACTCTGCCCCCGCACAGTCTGTTGAAAACTCCCGGCTATAAACCGCCCATGGTCAGCCTGGAAATCGGCGCCGGCAAGAAACAGAAACTTCGCCCAGGCGACATCCTCGGCGCCCTCACCGGCGACAATGGCATCGACGGCAAACAGGTCGGCAAGATCACCCTCCACGACAACTGGTCCTGCGTGGCAGTGCGGCGCAGCGTGGTGGACACGGCGCTGGAGAAGCTGGGCAGGGGCAAGATGAAGGGGCGGAGTTTTCGGGTGCGGGTGCTGGAGTAAGCAGGAACCGGTCCACCTTCACACTCGAGGTCAACCCTTCCTCTTGAGCAGAACCTTCCAGCGCCGCTGCCGGTGGCGATAGAACACCTGAGCGAAAGCCCAGATCAGCGGCGTGAGCCAGCTCGCCTTGATCTCGATTTCATCTGTATACGCCAGTTTGCCCGGCGCTACCTGTTGAAAATGAATCCTGTGGTTCCACACCCGCGCCAGGCTGCCGCGCTCCTCGCTCAAAATCGTATTCGTGCTCCTGTCGATTGTCACCAGCCGGATGCTGTGCCGCCCCAGCGGGATGACATTCAGGAAGTACAGCTGCAGCGGATAGTCCCGCCCGACCTGCCACTCTTCCTCCAGGGCACCGGCCTCGACCGGCACGAAGGTCAGCAACGGGGCCGCTACAAACTGCAGCGAGCGCGGCTCGATAATCCGCTGCCAGAGCTCGGATTCGCTGCAGGGGAAGTGACTGGAAATCCTGGCGATCATGGTCTTCGGTCCTTGCAGGCTTGCGGCCTGCTGGAAGGTCGCTACATTAGCACCAGCTTTGGCTCCATCTGGGCCAGCAGGGTGAAATCCCGCTCATCCTGCAGCAGGGGTACACCGTGTTCCACTGCCAATTGGGCAATCAGGCAATCATGGGGGCTGCGTGGGGTGATCTCCGCCCAACGGCAGCGCGCATACAGGCTGCCGGCATCCGCATATGTTCCCGCCGATGGCAAAAGCATGTGAATACCCTCGAAACAGGCGCGCAACTCGGCAAGCTCTGCCGCCCCGCGTGCTCCCTGCAACAACTCCTGTAGAACAACCGGCGCGAGCAATGTCTCCTCTTCGTCGATCAGGCTGTCGAGAATTTTTGTCTTGGGTCGCTGGCCCTGGCGCAGCCAGTCGATCCAGACCGAGGTATCAACCAGGATCACAGACCATCCCGGCTCGAACCGAGCGGACGTCGTAATCGGGGTCGATGAGATCGCGCCCCACCAGATTGCGCAAGGCACGCTGGCGATGGCGGATAACGTATTCCCGCAACGCCCGGTCCACCATTTCGCGCCGGGTTTTGACCTTGGCGAGGGCCATGGCCTCGGTAATCAATTGATCATCAAGAACAATATTGGTACGCATGATATACACCTCCTGATGTGTGTTCTAGTCGGGGCTACCGCCTGCCACAAGCCAGGGCAGCAAGCTCCTGACACCGTCAAACCCATCAACCCAGCTGACAGGCCGTCACAAACTCCCCCAACAAGCGCAGCTCCGCCCGTCGCGGTGTCTTCCGCCGCCACATCAGGCCGATCATGCGCGCCACGTTGCGCTCGGTGAATTCGCTGACGCAGACATTGGTGCCGGAGAGGATCTGCGCATTTACCGCCATCCGTGGCAGCAGGGTGATGCCGATGCCGTTGGCCACCATCTGCACGATGGTGTTGAGGCTGGTGGCCTGGTAGGGCACGGATACATCCGAGTCGCGCAGCTTGCAGGCCTCCAGGGCGTGCTCGCGCAGGCAGTGGCCGTCCTCCAGCAGCAGCAGGCCCTCCCCTTTCAGCTGCGCGATACTCACCTTGCCGTGACCGGCGAGTTCGTGCCCCGGCGGGCTGGCCAGCAGGAAGTCATCACCCAACAGGTCCATGGTCTCGACGCCATCGGCGGGAAACGGCAGGGCCAGCAGCAGCACATCCAGCTCACCGTGGTGGAGGGCATCCACCAGGTGCTGGCTCAGGTCTTCGCGAATGAACAATTGAAAACCGGGATGCTCCTCGCGCAGGCGGTTCAGCAGCCGCGGCAGGATAAAGGGCGCGACAGTGGGAATCACCCCCAGGCGCATCTTGCCGGCAAAGGGTTCGGAGGCGGCTTCGCAGAGGGTCACCAGATCCTCCACCTCGCGCAGGATTTCGCCGCCCCGCCGCACCACATCCTCGCCCAGCGTGGTCAGCAGCAGCTGCCGGTTGTTGCGCTCAATCAGGGGCGTACCCAGGGTTTCTTCCAGCTCGATGATGCCGGCGCTGAGGGTGGACTGGGATACATGACAGGCCCTGGCAGCCTGTCCAAAATGCCCGTGTTCCGCCACCGCACAGAGGTAGCGCAGCTGTTTCAGGGTCGGTTGTCGGCTCATGCACCCCAATCGCTTTTGTCGATTAAAGTTGCTAATTTTTTCTACTGGACGAATAGTACCTGATCGTCTAGTTTTACCCAACCGCACATGTGTGCCGGATATCCAATACCAAGAGGAGAGCCAACATGTCCCTGAAAGGAAGCCAGACTGAACAGAACCTGAAAGACGCGTTCGCGGGCGAGTCCCAGGCCAACCGTCGCTACCTGTACTTCGCTGCCAAGGCTGACGTGGAAGGCTACAACGATGTAGCCGCTGTTTTCCGCTCCACCGCCGAAGGCGAGACCGGCCACGCCCACGGCCACCTGGAGTATCTGGAAGAAACCGGTGACCCGGCGACCGGACTGCCCATTGGCGGCACTTCCGACAACCTGAAAGCGGCGATTGCCGGCGAAACCCACGAGTACACGGACATGTACCCGGGCATGGCCAAGACCGCCCGCGACGAAGGCTTCGACGAGATCGCGGACTGGATGGAAACCCTGGCCAAGGCCGAGCGCAGCCACGCCAACCGCTTCCAGAAGGCCCTGGACCAACTGGACGCCTGATTGCCGCGCCCGCAACAGTGCCGCGAGCCCCCCGGTTCGCGGGACAGCGCAGTACCCGGAACGGGTTCGTAGCTCCCTGCGAGCCCGTTTTTCATACCTGATACCAGTGGACGAGGACTTGCCGTGAGAGAAGGAAGCCTGGAAGCACCTACCCGACACGCCGTCGAGTGGCGCACGGACGATTTCTGGGACCAGGACAAGCTGGACGCGGAACTGGAGCGGGTCTACGACATCTGCCACGGCTGCCGCCGCTGCGTCAGCCTCTGCGACAGCTTCCCCACCCTGTTCGACCTGGTGGACGAGTCCGAGACCATGGAAGTGGATGGCGTCGCCAAAGCCGATTACCACAAGGTCGTGGAGCAGTGTTATCTCTGCGACCTCTGCTACATGACCAAGTGCCCCTACGTGCCCCCGCACGAGTGGAACGTGGATTTCCCGCACCTGATGCTGCGCGCCAAGGCGGTGCACTTCCGCAAGGAAGGTGCGCGCCTCAGGGACCGGGTGTTGACCAGCACCGACACCACCTTCGGCCTCGCCACCATTCCCCTGGTGGATGTGACTGTCAATGCCCTGAACCGCAACAGCACCTTCCGCAAGGTACTGGAGTCCGGTTTCGGCATTCACCACGAGGCACCGGTGCCAGCGTTCCACAGCAATACCCTGCGCAAGCGGGTCAAGCCGATGGTGAAGAATCTGGAGCCCACACCAGTGGGCGACACCACCGGCAAGGTCGCCCTCTACGCCACCTGCTACGGCAACTACAACAGCCCCGAGATTGGCGAGGACTTCGTCAAGGTGTTCCAGCACAACGGCATCCACATCGACATTGTGCCCAAGGAAAAATGCTGTGGCATGCCCAAGCTGGAACTGGGCGACCTGGAAACGGTGCAGAAACTCAAGGAAGCCAATATCCCGGTGCTTGCCAGGCTGGTGGACGAGGGCTACGACCTGGTCGCGCCCATCCCTTCCTGCGTATTGATGTACAAGCAGGAACTGCCGCTGCTGTTCCCGGACGACGCCGATGTACTGAAAGTGAAGGCCGCCTTCTTCGACCCCTTCGAGTACCTGTGGCTGCGCCACAAGGGCGGCGCTCTCAACACCGAGTTCCCCAATGCCATGGGCGATATCGCCTACCAGGTCGCCTGCCACCAGCGGGTGCAGAACATCGGCCTCAAGACCCGGGATGTGCTCAACCTGGTGCCGGATACCGCGGTGACCGCGCAAGAGCGCTGTTCCGGTCACGATGGCACCTACGCCATCAAGCAGGAGACCCGCGACAAGTCGGTTAAAATTGCCCGGCCGGTGGTGCGCAAGGTGGACCAGCAGGCCCCGGATCACTTCATGAGCGACTGCCCGATGGCGGCCACCCACATCGCCAATCTGTCAGAAAAGGTCGACAGGGCCGAACATCCGATGACCCTGTTGCGCATGGCCTACGGCCTGTAACGTTCAAGGAGACCACGATGACACAGCTATCACGCGCCGACCTCTGGTCACTGGAAGAGTACGCGGAAGAACGCCCCCGCTTCCGGGCACAAGTGATGGAGCACAAGAAAACCCGGCAGTTGGCGCTGGGCGAGCACGCCCGCCTCTATTTCGAGGATGCCCTCACCATCAAGTACCAGATCCAGGAAATGCTGCGCATCGAAAAGGTCTTCGACGCCGCCGGCATTGCCGAAGAGCTGGATGCCTACAACCCGCTGATTCCGGATGGCCACAACTGGAAGGCGACCTTCATGATCGAGTACAGCGATCCCGCCGAGCGGGCCACGCAGCTGGCGCAGATGATTGGTATTGAGGACAAGGTCTGGCTGCAGGTCGGCAACTGCGAAAAGGTGTACCCGGTCGCCGATGAAGATCTGGAGCGCAGCAACGACAGCAAGACCTCCTCCGTGCACTTCATGCGCTTCGAGCTGACGCCGGACATGATCACTGCGGCCAAAAACGGCGAGCCGGTCCATGCCGGCATCGACCACCCCGCCTATCCGATCGAGAAATTCGCCATCGACAGCGCTATTCGCGATTCCCTGACTGCGGATCTGACCGCCAGCGCGGTGCACTAGCCGCAAACCGTGGCAGACATCCACTCGGCGCTGGTCACCCTGGCATGGGAAGAGCCGCTGCTGGCTGCGCTGCGGCAGGCGTTGGCTCCGGCTGACGTTCATCTCGTAAACAGGCGCGATCGACGTGCGATCGCCGCAGCCCTGAAGCAGGTCGACGTCGCTTTCATTGACGGTGACGTCGATGGCCGCTATCTCCAGGCGCCCAGGTTGCAGTGGGTACACTGTGGGCACGCCGGCCTCGACCGGTCCGCCACCCCGGACATCCTGGCCAGCGGGCTGCAGGTCACTTCAGCGGCCGGTCGTTCCGCACCTGCGCTGGCAGAGCATGCGCTGCTGTTCATGCTTGCCCTGGCCTTTCGTCTGGACCGCTTTTACGAGGCGCAGCGTCAACATCGCTGGGGCATCAGCGGACAGGGAAGCTTGCAGCCGCTGCACGGTAAAACCCTGGGCATCGTCGGGCTGGGGCACACTGGCATCGAGCTGGCACGACGCGCCAGGGCCTTCGACATGCGGGTGGTCGCCTATCGGCGCCGCAACATTGCATCGGACCGGGTGGATGAAATCTACAGCAAGGATGCGGGCGACAGCCTGGACAAGGTGCTGGGCTGCAGTGACTTCCTGGTGCTGGCCCTGCCGCTCTCGGATTCCACCCGGCACCTCATCGGGGCACGGGAACTGGCGCGGATGAGACCCGGCTCATACCTGATCAATATAGCCCGCGGTGGCCTGGTAGACGAAGCCGCGCTGCTACAGGCGCTGGGCAGCCAGCACCTGGCCGGCGCGGCCATAGACGTTGCAGAAGAAGAGCCGTTGCCGTCTGGCAGCCCGCTGTGGGACGCACCCAACCTGTTGATCACACCGCATTTCACACCGCGCCTGGTGGACCGCGACCGCCGCGCCCTGGAACTGCTGCTGGAAAACCTGCGCCGCTTTCGTGCCGACCAGCCGCTGCTGAACCTGCTGACGCCTGACGATGTGTGTTCGCCGCCGGGGCCCGGGGAACACCCCCGCTCTGCGCTACCGGGCGCCTTTGCCGACGCCTCCCGGGTTGGGCGGCGGTTTCGGCACTGGCTGCGCAGACGCTGACCCCGCAGCAGCCGGCAACGCATGCCGAGCCTGCTGCGCCAGCATCGCCTGCCGCAGGAAGGTGACCGCGCGCTGTCTCTCGGCGCTGGTAAAGCGCAAGCGCCGGATTCGCGCCGCTACATTCAGTGTCAGCACATAGGGGAGATTGTGCTCGACCTCAAAACACGCCCGTTCAATCTGCCCGATCACGTCCTGCTCACGAAAGTACAGTCTTGCCGCCGTACCATGGGGAACCCCGCGCGCCTGCTTGAGATTCAGGTGCATATGGCCCGCCCCCGGACCCAGACAGTCGAACCGCATCACTTCATCGCCAAAGATCAACAGGGACGCTGCCGGCCCCTGCCGGCCCCGGGTACTGAGCCAGTACACATCGAGGGAGACACCCGGCCGGACCACTGCGCTCTCCACATCCGAGGTGCCCGGACTCGCGCGACGGCTCGGCAACGGCAACCACCCGGCGAGCAGCGCCCGCAATGGCGCCGGGGTGACAGCCCGCAGGATACGCAGCACAACCTTGCGAGCACCGGGTCTCCGTGACTGCATGGACAGCGCCATCAGCGATAGGCCGTGGCTGTGATCCTGCCCCTGCTGAAAGCCAGGCCCATCCCGGCAATCTCCAGCCAGTGCAGGTAGGCGGCCAGACCAAGGCCATAGGGGATTCGGGCAACCGGCACATCGTAGTGCCGCCACAGGCGCAGGAGCGTCATCCAGCTCTTCAGCAACCTGCCGCCGAAGAAAACCGGAATGCTGATGGCGCCGAGACGGCACAGCCAGGCGTAGTCGATTTCGGGATCAATCTTGCGCACCATTATGCTGGCGTAGCCACTGTTGCGACGGATGTCCCGCTCCATGTCCCAGCCTTCGTAGGCGTGCACAGCCAGCATCGCGGGTTCAAAGCGCAGTTGCAGTCCGGCGCGACGCATGGATTCGGACTGCAACTTGCCACCAAAGGGACCGATGTCATCCTGAAAGGGGTGTGCCAACAGAGCCTCACGGTTGAACCCTGCATTGTTGTTCGCCACGCCATCCGTGGTGCCGGCCTGCCCGACATCCAGATAGCCGCGACTCAGCAAACCGAGAATGCGCTCTTTCGAATCCGGACTGTCGTACACCGTGCGGCCGCTAACCACCGCAGTATCCGGATAGCGCTCGAAAGTCGCCAGCAGATGCCGCAACCAGCCGGGAGCGGGAGCACAGTCGCCATCCAGCACACCCAAAAACTCCCCGCTCGCCAGTTTGGCAGCTTCATTTTTGAGGGCATAGGAAGACGCCACATCGAAAAAGACCACGCGCAGTCCGGGCAGCAGGGTCTGCAGATCAGCGGGCAGCGCGGCGGCAAAGGCCGAGGACTCCGCCAGCAGGTATTCCACGGGGCCGGTGTAGTCCTGGCTTGCCAACGCCCGCAGGGTATTGCGCAGGTCATCCCAGCCCTTGTCATCACCACTGTCATAGTCCGAGACAATAATGACGCTTGCCAATGCTGCCATGTTGCGCGCTCCTGCTGCAGGCGCCGGGGGTGGGGCCAAGTCCCGCATTATAGCATTTCGCGGAATGTTACTATGCGAGACCTGACTCCACCGTCCCCGCCGTCCCGGCCCCGCGCTTGGTCAGGCGCGTCGGCAGCGCCGTCAGCGGGTCATCCGGCCACGGGTGTTTCGGATAGCGGCCCTTCATTTCCTTTTTCACTTGCGGATACACGTTGCGCCAGAAGGTGGCGAGGTCCTGGGTTACCTGCAGCGGGCGCTGCGCCGGCGACAGCAGGTGAATCTGCAGCGGCTGGCGGCCGTCGGCGATGCGCGGGGTCTCGGCGCAGCCAAACATTTCCTGCAGCTTGACCGCCAGCACCGGCGTTGCCGGATGGTAGTCGATGGCGACACTGGAGCCCGAGGGCACCACCAGACGCTCTGGTGCCAACCGCTCCAGTTCCAGCGGCAACGGCCAGGGCAACAGCCCCTGCAGGATCTGCTTCAGGTCCAGGCGGGCAAAATCCTGCAACCGCCGCACCTGGCCCAGGTAGGGCAGCAGCCACTGCTCCAGAGTCGCCAGCAGGGCCTGGTCAGCCAGATCCGGCCAGGGGTTGTCCGGCTGGCCCTGCTGTAGCCGGTGCAACAACTGCACCCGCGCGCGCCACTGCTGCAGGGCTGGCGTCCAGGGCAGCAACTGCAGTCCGCGGCGACGCACCAGGCTGGCCAGGGCGGTGGCCAGCGCCTCCGCGGGCAGCTGCTCGAGGGGCCGGCTTTCCAGCACCAGGCGCCCGACCCGGCGCTGGCGCTGGGCTACGAACTGCTCGCCGCGTTCATCCCACTCGGCGCGTTCCTCCAGCGTCACCAGCGGCGCCAGGATATCGTCGAAGCGGGCCGGATCGAGCGCCGTGGCACTGTAGATCCGGTCTCCGGAATCGCCGTGCGCGCCACCGATTTCCGCAGTAGCCAGCCAGCGGGCGGTACCCAGGCTATCGCCCGCGGCAACACGGGCGCTGCGGCCATTGGCCAGCTGGAAGTCACCGCCGCAGCCACCCTCCCGGGCCCGGGCGATGCGATCGGGCCAGGCACTGGCCAGCAGCACGCCCAGGACATCCGTCGCCGGCACCCGTAGCAGCCCGCGGCGGGGCTGGTAGATTTCCGAGACAATCTGTGCGTAACGGCGGGCCTGCTGCCAGCTCCGGCGGTACCAACCCTGCAAGCTGGACGGGCAGGGCCGCTCGCCCAGCAACACCGCCAGCGTCGCCCCCAGCTCCGCACCCTGGTCGGCCAGCGGGTTGCGCTCCGCCAGCACCGCTGCCAGCAGGGCCGCCGTCTCGCGTGCATCGATGTCGCAGCCCACCAGCAGCATGTGCCCCAGGCGCGGGTGCAGCGGCATCTGTGACAGCCGTACACCGTGGGGGGTAAGCTGCCAGCTGCCGTCCTCGCGGCCGAAGGCAGCATCGCACAGCACCAGCACGTCCAGCCCCTGTTGATAGTTCGCCGCCGGCGGCGGATCCAGCCAGGCCAACTCGGCGGGGTCCTGCACCCCCCAGGCGAGCAGCTGCAGTGCCAGCGGCGCCAGGTCCGACTGCAGAATTTCCGGGGTGCGCTGTTGCTGCAGGCGCTGGAACTGCTCCTCGCTGAACAGGCGCAGGCAGAAGCCGGGCCCAAGGCGCCCGGCCCGGCCCGCGCGCTGGGCGGCGGAGGCGCGGGAGATGCGACGGGTGGCGAGACGGGTGGTACCGGTTGCGGTATCGAACAGGGCCTGCCGCTCAAGGCCGCTGTCGATCACCGTGGTCACGCCCTCGATAGTCAGGCTGGTCTCGGCAATGTTGGTCGCCAGTACCACCTTGCGCCGTCCCTCCGGGCAGGGTGAAATCGCCTGTTGCTGGCGTGCCAGCGGCAGGCCACCGTAGAGTGGCGCCAGGGTCACATCCGCGGGCAGCAGCGGCGTCAACTCCCGGGCAACACGGCGGATTTCAGTCTGCCCGGGCAGGAACACCAGTACGCTGCCCGCGCGCTCCGCAAGCGCCTCGCGAATCGCTGCCACTGCCGGGGCCACTACGGATGCACCGGCAGCCAGGCCCGCGCCATGCAGCACTTTCACAGGGTACTGGCGGCCCTCGGAGTGCAGCAGCACCGGCGCGGCCAACAAATCCGCCACCGGTACGCCCTGCAGGGTGGCCGACATCACCAGCAGCCGCAGCGGCTCCTCCCGAAACAGGGCCCGCCCCTGCAGTACCAGCGCCAGGCCCAGCTCGGAATCCAGGTTGCGCTCGTGAAACTCGTCGAAGATGACCAGGCCAACGCCGCCCAGGGCCGGATCCCGTTGCAGGCGGCGGGTCAGGATACCCTCGGTGATCACCTCGATACGGGTTGCGGGGCCGACCCTGTTTTCCAGCCGGATGCGGTAACCGACCCGGCCGCCGGGCTGTTCCCCCAGCAGCTCGGCCATGCGCGCTGCCGCAGCGCGGGCCGCCACCCGGCGCGGCTGCACCAGCAGGATCAGCTGCCCCGCCAGCCAGTCTTCCGCCAGCAATGCCAGCGGTACCAGTGTGGTCTTGCCAGCGCCCGGTGGCGCCTCCAGCACAGCATCGCTGCCCGCCGCCAAAGCCGTACGCAGCGCGGGCAGCACATCGGTGACGGGGAGGCGAGGCAAGTCGGCGAGCATCATTGCTTCATGGTAGCCGAGGCCGGGGTTGAGGCCAATGGCGGTGCAGCGACTTGTTCTTCCGCACCACTCTGGTGCGGCGCAGCCGCGATGACCGTATCAGCGTCCTCCCGGCCTCCGGTTTAATGCTGCTGTCACAGGCGCAATGCATGATTGAGTGAACTGGCAAGGTTCTTGCTGCCGCCAACACAAGCACGCACGACTTTTCCGCCACTACCCGCCGGGCTTGAGCCCGCCAGGAGTTACAGCATGAGCGAGCAGGCACTGGAACAGCACCTCGAGGCCATCGGCAACGCGAGTGAAGCGGGAGCCGTGGCATTCTTCGACCTCGATGGCACCCTGATCGCAGGCTACTCGATTCTTGCGCTGGCGCTGGAAACCGCCCGCGCCGGACTCGGCCGCGGCGAGCTGCGCCAGTCACTGAAAATGCTCCGGGATGCGCTGGGGCAGCGCCAGCGGGAAAGTGGCGGCAACTACCACAAGCTGGTGCGGCGCCTGAGCCGGGCGCTGGCGGGCATCTCCGAGGACAGCCTGCGGCAACTGGGTGAACTGGCCTGCCAACGGCACCTCGCAAGGAGCCTGTACCGGGAAGCCATCAGCCTGGTGGAGGCGCACCGGGCCGCCGGCCACAAACTGGTGATCGTCACCGCGGCCAGCCACTACCAGGTGGAACCCATCGCCCGTCTGCTGGGTATAGAGGAAATCTGCTGCACCCGGCTGGAAGTGCTCGAGGGACGTTTCACCGGCAAGGTGATCAGCCCCATGTGCTACGGCGAGGGCAAGGCCCTGGCGGCGCGACGGGTTGCCCGGCGCCACCACACCGGGCTGGACAAGTGCTGGTTCTATACCGATTCCAGCGCCGACCTGCCGCTGCTGAAACTGGTGGGGCACCCGGTGGCGGTGAACCCCTCCGACAGTCTCGGCGCCCACGCCCGCAACCAGCGCTGGCCCCAGCTCAGTTTCGCCAGCCGGGGCCTGCCGGATGTCGAATCCCTGCTGCGCACGGCACTGACCGGACAGGCGGTAACGGCGACGGCGATGGTCGGCGCGATCGGCAAGCGCCTGGGGCTGCCACGCTTTGCCAATGCCAATCGCGTCACCCAGTTGCTGGGCGATCTCGGCAGCGGCTTTGCCGGGCTGGAGTTTGATATCGAGGGTGCCGAATACCTGCAGCAGCGGCGCCCGGCGATTTTCGTGTTCAATCACCAGAGCCTGCTGGATGCCATGGGTATGCGTCCGGTGATTACACCTTGATTCCAGGTGCCCAGTTATGTGGCAGCAGATCATCAAGGTCCGACTGCCGGGCGCTCGGCAAGCGCTCCAGAACGTCACGCAGGTAAGCCTGCGGATCCAGACCGTTGATCTTTGCCGACTGGATCAGGGTCATGACATTGGCACCACGCTGGCCACTGCGTAGGGAGCCTGCAAACAGCCAATTGCTTCGCCCAAGGGCCCAGGGCCGGATCTGGTTTTCCACCCAGTTGTTATCGATTGGCAGATTGCCGTCATCCAGGTAGCGGATCAGGGCTGCCCACCGTTTCAGCGTGTAATCGATGGCCTTCGCGGTCCGCGTACCGCTGGTGAGCCGGGATCGCTGGCCCGTCAGCCACTCGCGCAAATGCGTTATTACGGGCCGCGCCTCGGTGTCGCGCAGCCGCTGCCTCTCGTCTGGCGACAGGCCGCTGGCCTGTCGCTCAACGTCATAGAGCATGCCGATGTACGATAGCGCT